>NZ_JBITJH010000001.1:0-590610 GCF_044459745.1 Micromonospora sp. NPDC050187 | reverse complement strand
GGGTGGGGTGGGGGGCTGGGGGGGGCCCCCGGCCCCCGCCCGCCCCCCCGGTGTGGGGCCCCCCGGGGGGGGGGGGGGGGCCCCCCGGCCCCGGGGGGGGGGGGGGGGCCACGCCTGCCGGATCACTCCTCGTCGGCGCGCTCCTGGTTGCCGGTCGCCTCGAAGTGCCAGCCCTGGTCGGTGTCGCGGGTGCGCCGGTACTCGACGTACCAGATCCCGCCGTCCCCCCGGTGGTCGAACTCGATCCGCTCGGCGGGCCGCCCGTCGGCCTCCACCGGAGCCGGGCACACCGTCCCGTCGAGCGGTCCGCCGTGCAGATGGGCCTGGACGCTGCGGTTCATGTCGACTCCCGTCCTCGCGGCCACCCGGCGTACGGCCGGCGACCGGTCGCTGCTGACCTCCGGTGCGGTTACCCGGCCCCGGCGACCGGTAACGGTCCGGCGCACCCGGTGCGGGCGGGCATGCGGACGCTTCCGACGGGGATTCCACCTCGGCAGACGCAGCCGACCAGCGAGGTGATCATGAAGGAGCGGGACACCGAGGGACGCGGACCCCAGCGGCCGGGACCGTGGGGCAGCACCGGCGAGTACGAGGGCGAACTGCCGTGGGGAGTCGGCGAGGACTCGCCGATGGACGAGGGCAGCGAGGTGGCCGGCGTACCGCCGGGACGACGGGGCGAGCGGCGCGCGGGCGAACCCGCGCGGGTGACCCGACCTGCCGGCCGGCACGGGTTCGGCCCGGTCGAGTCGGGCCGCCATGTCGAGGCCGGTCCGGGAGCGCCCCCGGACCCGGCACCGTCCCGCCGTACCTTCCCCGACGACCGCGCCGGCGGCGACCTGCCGGACAACGCGTTGGAGGAGGCGACCGGCATGCATCCGGAGACCTGGTCACCGGGCGGCTGAGAGCCGGTTTCCCCGTCCGGACGACCGGGCAGGAGGATGGCATGTCGGCACACCGTGGTCTCCGCCTGGACAACACCCTCCCCCTCGCGTTCGAGGGGTACGCCTGGCTGCCGAACCGGCGGCGACGCGCCCACGCGGACGCCGTGCCGATGCGGTTGCTCGGCCGGCCGGCGGTGGCGCTGCGCGGACCGGAGGCGGCCCGGTTCTTCTACGACGAGCGGCACGTCCAGCGGCACGGCGCGCTGCCCGAGCCGATCCGCAGCACCCTCTTCGGCCACGGGGCGGTGCACACCCTCGACGGCACGGCGCACCGGGTCCGCAAGGCGATGTTCCTGGCGCTGCTGACCGGCGGCGGCGTCGACGACCTGGTCGCCCGGGCCGCAGCGGCCTGGGACGAGGCGGTGCCCGACTGGGCCGACCGCTCCCCCGTGGTGCTCTTCGACGAGACGGCGCGGGTGCTCACCCGGGCGGTCTGCGACTGGACCGGGGTGCCGGTCACACCGGCCGAGGTGCCCGCATTGGCCGGGGACCTGGTCGCGCTGGTGGACGGCTTCGGCACCGCCGGGCCACGGCACTGGCGGGCCCGCCGGGTTCGGGCCCGGCGCGAGGCGTGGCTGGCCGACCTGGTCGACCGGGTACGCCGGGACGAGGCGGAGCCGGCCGACTCGGCCATGGCGGCGGTGGCCCGGCACCGGGACGCCGACGGCACCGAGCTGGACCCGCGCACCGCCGCCGTGGAGCTGCTCAACATCATCCGCCCGACGGTGGCGGTGAGCTGGTTCGTGGCGTTCGCCGCGCACGCGCTGCACCGGTGGCCCGAACACCGCGACCGGCTGCGCGCCGACGACCCGGCGTTCACCGAGGCGTTCGCCCACGAGGTGCGCCGGTTCTACCCGTTCGCCCCGTTCGTCGGCGGTAAGGCGGTACGGGACCTGGAGTGGGGCGGCGAGCACGTCCCGGCCGGGGCGATGGTGCTGCTCGACATCTACGGCCAGCACCACGACGCCCGGTTCTGGCCTGATCCGTACCGGTTCACTCCGGAGCGTTTCCTGGGTCGGGAGATCGACCCGTACGAGCTGCTGCCGCAGGGCGGCGGCGACCCGGCGGCGGGCCACCGCTGCCCGGGCGAGGCGATCACGGTCGCCCTGCTGCGGGCGCTCGCGGTGAAGCTGGCCCGACTCGACCACGCCCTGCCCGACCAGGACCTGACCATCCCGCTGAACCGGATCCCGACCCGACCGCGCAGCGGCATCCTCGTCGAGGTGCGCCGCCCCACCTGAGGCGCCCCGCCTGCGGTGGTCCCGGGTGCCTGGTCGCGGGTGCGGGTGCGGGTGCGGGTGAGGTGGTAGCAGGGGTCCCCTGTTACCGCATTTTGCCGAGCAGGGGTCCCCTGCAGGCAGCCCAGCCCGCCGGCACCCCCAGCAGGTCGGCCAGCCGGGCGGCGTCCCGCTGGGCCTGGTCGCCACAGCAGTTGTTCATCAGCACGTGCAGCTCGTCGGCCTGCCCGGCCAGCTCGGTCAGCAGCTCCGCCCAGCGTGCGAGTTCGTCCTCGGCGTACGCGTAACGGAACCGCTCCTGCTTGTCGCCGCTCTCCCAGGCGGCGCTGTGCCCGTGGAACCGGACCATCGCCAGCCCGGCGGTGACGGTCAGGATGGGCGGCACCGACGAGGCGAACCCCTGGGGCATGTCGACGCAGACGAAGGTCAGGTCGTGGTCGCGGAGCAGGTCGAGGGTGTCCAGCACGGTCGGCTCGGCGAACCAGGAGTGGTGGCGCAGCTCGACGGCGACCCGGTGGGGCCGGCAGCGCCCGGCGAGTTCGACGATCCGCCGTCTCGCCGCCTCGCCGTGGGCGAACCACGGCGGGAACTGCAACAGCACCGCCCCCAGCCGGTCGGTCCCGGCGAGCGGGGTCAACGCGGCGTGGAACCTCGCCCACAGTTCGTCGTACGTCTCGGTGGGCAGGTCGCGGCGCTGGACCCGGCGGCGGGTACCGGCCGGACGCAGGTCCCGGGGCAGCACGGAAACCGGTGTCGGGTGCCCGGTGAACAGGCTGAACGCCTTGACGTCGAAGGTGAACCCGTCCGGGGTGGCCGCCGCCCAGCCCTCGGCGGTCTCCGGCGTCGGCACGGCGTAGTAGGAGGTGTCCACCTCGACCAGACCGAACCGGCCGGCGTAGTGGCCGAGCCGAGCCGCAGGGGTCCGGGCCGTACGGGGGTACCAGCCGGAGCGCAGCAGCATCTGGTCGGCCCAGGACGACGTACCCACCCTGATCACACCCATGTCACCAGTTCACCCCCGGTGTCCGGATTCGGCAACCGGTGGCGGCCCCCGGCGGTACGCGCGCGCCCGCGAAATGTCGGAGGGTGCCCCTAGCGTGTGTCCCGATCGGACGACGTGAAAGGACACCCCCACGTGACCGTTACCGACCTTTCGACGACCGGCGAGCGTGCCGACCTGCTCGAGTCGCTGGCCCTGCACCGCGGTTTCCTCCGACACACGGTGCGCGGGCTCACCGACGAGCAGGCCGCCCGGCGCACCACGGTCAGCGAGCTGTGCCTGGGCGGCCTGGTCAAGCACGTCGCCGGGGTCGAGGAGCGGTGGCTGCGCTTCGTCATCGAGGGCCCCGCCGCGATGCACGCCGACCCGGAGACCTGGGTGGAACACTTCCGCATGTCCGACGGGGAGACCCTGACCGGCCTTCTCGACCGGTACGCCGACGTCGCGCGGCGCACCGACGAGCTGGTGACCACCCTCGACCTCGACGTCACCCATCCGTTGCCGTCGGCCCCCTGGTTCCCCCCGGGTGCCCGTTGGTCGGTGCGTCGGGTGTTGCTGCACGTCATCGCCGAGACGGCCCAGCACGCCGGGCACGCCGACATCATCCGGGAGGCGCTCGACGGGCAGCGGACCATGGCCTGACCGCCCGCCCCGCCAACGTCCGACTCGCGCTGTTCGGTGAGGAGGAGACCCCGGGCACCCGGGCCCGGGGGGGCAGGACGAGGCGTGGGTCAGGCGCGGGGCGGGCCCTGGTAGTTCGGCGCGACGTAGACGGGCAGGCGCTCACCGCCGGCGCGGGCGTAGCGACGGGTGTACGTGACGTGACCACCGGCTCGGGAGGGCGGAGGGCCTCCCGCAGCTTCAATGTTCCGCTCCGTCGGGAGCGGAACGGTGAAGCTGAGCGGGAGCGACCGCAGAGCGGCGGACGCCCTGGCGGGCGTCACCTCGTGACGTTCGTTGTGCCAGGGACCACCGAGGAAGAGCACCTTCATGCGTTCATGTTCTCCTGTCGCTGACCGTGACGCCTCATCCATCCATCTGTCGACGGGTACCGTCCCGGTTGGACCTTGAGGTGTCGATCCGTCCGTTCTGCCGGTGACCCGAGGGATGATCCCGGGTTGGTCCCCGGGGACCGGGAGGATGATCCTCCGGTCGGCCATCCCGCCGGCCCCGGCCACCAGTGTGACGTCGGAGGGATCCCCGGCGCTGATGGACACGAGATGACCTCACATCACCAACACCGGATCGACCGGGAGACCGTCGAGCGCCTCCTCGACGGTACCGCCGTCGACCGCCGACAGGTCCCCGACGATCTCGTCCGGCTGCTCGACGCGGTCCGCGCCGCCCCCCTGCCGGAGGAACTGCGCGGTGAACACCGGGCGGTGCGGGCGTTCCACACCGCCCGCCGGACACCCGCCCGACGACCGTCGCCGCGCCCGGTCCGCCAGGGCGCCCTGGCCCGCCTGCTGCCGGCGAAGACCATCGCCGCGCTCGCCATTGCCGCGACCGGTGGCATGGCCCTCGCCACCGTACAGGGGGCGATGCCCGAACCGCTGCGTCCGGTGCCACCGGCAACGACCACGCCGGTGGACGGGCCATCCGGCGGCATCCCGGAGCCGGTGCGGACGGCGCCCACCCACGGGCCGCCCGGCGGCGGGCCACGGGCACCGGAGCTGGTCCCGTCGTGCCGGTCCTGGCGGGACGCGCGCGCCATCGACCCGGAGCGGGCGCTGCGGGACCCGGCTTTCGCCCCGCTGCTCCGCGCCGCCGGTGGGCGGGACGAAGTCGACGCCTGGTGCGAGACGGTGCTGGGCGGCCGGCGGACGCCGGGGCCCTCGGCCGGCGCCCCGTCCGCCGGGCCGTCCGCCGGGCCCGACCGGCCGGCGCCTCCACCGGCGAGGCCGACCGGGCAGCCGGCGGTGCCGTCGGTGAACCCGGCGAGGCCGACCGGGCAGCCGGCGGTGCCGACCCCGCCGGTGGGCGACGTCCCGGGCCGGCCCGGAACCACCGCCGACCCGTCGGAGCCGACCGCCGACCCGTCGGAGCCGGTGGGCGCACTGCCGGAGCCCACCGAGCCGGGCGGAGGCCCCGCTGGCCGGTGACGGGCCCGGCAGAGGCTGTTAACGTGCGCTGATGACTCTGCGGCGTGGACCGGCGGCGGTGGTCCTCCGACTGCTGGTCGTCCTCAGCGTGCTGGCCGGGATCGTGCTGACCGCCGCCGGCCCGGCCACCGTGACCGGCCTGCTGCCGTACTTCACCATCCAGAGCAACCTCGCGGTCGGACTACTCGCCGGGTACGCCGTCGCGCGGGCCTGGCGGGGGCGGCCCGACCCGCCGTCGGCACTCAGGGGCGCGGTCACCCTCTACATCACCATCACCGGGGTGGTCTACCACCTGGTCCTGGCCAATTCGGCCAGCCCGTTCGCGATGGCGCAGCCGGACCGCTCCCTCGCCGACGCGACCGGTAACCAGTTCCTGCACACCGTGGTCCCGTTGCTCGCGGTGGCCGACTGGGCGCTCTTCGACCGCCGGGGCCGGCTACGCCCCCGGTACGCGACCTGGTGGCTCGCCTTCCCGCTGGCGTACCTGGCGTTCGCGCTGGTCAGAGGGGCGCTGGTGGACTCCTACCCGTACCCGTTCGTGGACGCCGGCCAGCTCGGCTACGCCGGTGTGACGGTGAGCGCGGTGGGTTTCGCCGTGGCGTTCTGGCTGCTCGGCCTGGCCTTCGTCGGGGTGGACCGGGTCCTTGCCCGCCGCGCACGGCCGCCGGCGTCGACCGCCCCGGCGCAGCGTGCGGCAGCGCCGGCCCCGACCGGCACGACGGAAACGGCCGGGACGTCCCGGAGGTGAGGGATCAGCGTGACGGACCGCTCCGCCCCGCCGCCCGGTCCCGCCCGTACGCGTCCGCATGTCCCCAGCGCCCCGGAATGTCGAGCAGTTCGACCCGGCCGAGCCCCTCGGGCAGCGCCGGGTCCACCAGGAGGTTGCCGCCGCACGGAGCCAGCCCGAGGATGGCGCTCAGCACCATCAGCGTGGCCCCCGCCGACCACGACTGCGGAGAGCCGCCGGCGGGCAACGGGACGGGGTAACGGGTCATCTGCCGGTCGTACCCGGCGACCAGCTCGGGGAGCCGGCCGGCGAAGTGCGCCGCCATGTCGATGATGCCCCGGGCGACCCGGGCCGCCTCCCGGTGGAGACCGTAACGGCGCAGACCCGCCACGGCGAGCGCGGTGTCGAACGGCCACACCGCGCCGAGATGGGACCCGACCGGGTTGTAGCGCCGTTGCCCGGAGCCCAGGGTGCGTACACCCCAGCCGCTGAAGAGTTCGGGGCCGACCAGGTGCCCGGCCACCTCGTCCGCCCGCCCGGCGTCGACGATGCCGCTCCAGAGCAGGTGTCCGAGGTTGGAGGCGATCGCGTCGACCGGTTCTCCGTCCGGGCCGAGGGCGAGGGCGTACGCCCCCCGGTGCGCCAGCCAGAAGTCCCGGTCGAACCGCTGCCGCAGCTGCGCCGCCTCGTGTTCGAGCCGGTCGGCGTAGGCCGGATCGTCCCAGAAGTCACGGGCCAACCGCGCACCCCGCAGCTTCGCGTCGTAGGCGTACCCCTGGAGCTCGCAGGTGGCCCGGGGGAAGCCGGGTTCCCGGCCGTCCCGGCCCACGATCGCGTCGTCGGAGTTCTTCCAGCACTGGTTGACCAGGCCGTCACGGGTGTTGCGGCGCTGGTAGCGCACGTAGCCGTCGCCGAGCGAGTCGCCGTACTCGTCGATCCAGTCGAGCGCCATCCGGGCCGGGTGGCGCAGCTCGCGCACCAGGTCGGCGTCGCCGGACCAGCGCTCGTACTCGTCGAGGAGGATCACGAACAGCGGGGTGGTGTCTGCCGCGCCGTAGTAGACCGTGGTCGGGTCCTCGCCGAAGGCGCCGCGCTCGCCGTACCGGACCCCGGCGAGGATCTTGCCCGGCTCCTCGTCGTACCGGTCGTCGAGCCGGCTGCCCTGGTCGAACGCCAGCATGCGCAGCACGGCCGGGGCGAACTCCGGCACGTACGGCAGCGTCTGGAAGGCGGTGACCAGGGCGTCCCGCCCGTAGAGGGTCATCGACCAGGGCATCCCCGCCACGGGCAGCGGCTCGGTGTACGCCAGCGGGGTGTACCGCAGGGCGGCCAGGTCGAGCAGGCTGCGCCGGTACGCCGTACCCAGCGTCTCGCTCTCGGCGACCAGCTCAGGCGCCCGGTCCAGGAATCCGCGCAGGTCCGCCCGCATGTCCTCACGGAGGTGCCGACGGTGTGACTCCAGGTCGGAGCGCAGGTCCCGCCCGACCTCCGTGCTCAGGAACATGAGGACGCGCAGGTCGGTGGCCCACGCCCCGTGCGGCTCCACCACGATCCGGAAGGTCATCCCGGTCTCGTCGATCTCGGCCGGGTGGGTGGTGGTCACCACGGTCTCCCGGCAGAAGCGCTGCCGGGCGTACCGCAGGCGCAGCTCCCGCTGCTCCGGCCGGACGGTGGCCTGGATCGACCGCCGCTTCGGCGCGGTGATCTCGCCGATGTCGGCGAAGTCGGTCCCGATGTCCAGCCGGACGACGAAGGCGGCCGGCTCGGCGGAGTGGTTCAGTACGGTGATCCGCTCGTTGAAGCTCTGGTCGAGCGAGCGGTGCCGCAGCACCGAGACGTCCGCGTCGACGTAGTGGCTGGCGGCGCCGGGCACGAGGAGGAACCGGGTCTCGAAGTGCGTCATGTCGTTCCGGGACAGCGCGTTGAACCGCCTGCCGTCGATGGTGAGCACCCACCGGGACAGGAACCGGGTGTCGAAGGAGAAGAGACCCGTCGGGGTACGCGGGTCGCACTCCATGTCGCCCTCGGTGTCGCTGACCGCGAAGGAGTTGCCGGTCATGACGTGGACGCGTTCCTCCCTCATCACCGCCCCTCCTGTCGGGCCACGTCGCGGGGGTGCCGGGCGCCGGGCGGGCCGGGGAGGATCCGGCGCAGCACCGTCAGCAACGGCAGACGTCCCCGGGCCGTCACGTCGTTGCGCAGCAGCGCGCCGACGATGTGGGTGCGACCGGTGGCGAGCTGGTCGAAGACCTCCCGGTCGGCCCGGACCACCAGCTCCGCCTCCTCCGCCGACCGGGTCACCCGGACGGTCTGCTGGTCGATGGTCAGGTGCCAGTGTTCGGTCGAGCCGTTCCCGCTGACGTCCAGGCGCACCGTCCCGGCCGTCGTCTCGGGCAGGTCGGTGTGCCGGCCGGCGACGCCGTGCGCCAGGTACTCCGCCGCCGGCCCGGTCATGTCGCCGGCCTCCCGCCACGCCTCCATGCCCGCACGGTCGCACCGGTACGGGTGACGAGGCGTCACCCGTGCCGGGTGAGATCCCGGCCCAGCCGGGTAGACGGGGCCGACGGGGCGGCCTGCCCGGACGGCGCGGCGTCGGCTCGACGGTCGGACGGCCGGTGACGGTCTCCGGCCCGGCTCCGCCGCGTGGCGGAGGAGACAGGATCACGACGAAGGGCGACGACGATGCGCGCGCTGCGACTGCCGGACTGGAAGAGCGAGCCGGAACTCGTCGAGGTGGACGAGCCGACCCCCGGGCCGGGGCAGGTGGTGATCAGGGTCGGGGCGGCCGGTGCCTGCCACTCCGACCTGCACCTGATGCACGACTTCGAGGCGGGGGCGGTGCCGTGGAACCCGCCGTTCACCCTCGGGCACGAGAACGCGGGATGGGTGCACGCCCTCGGGCCCGGCGTCACCGGGCTGGAGGTGGGACAGCCGGTCGCGGTCTACGGCCCGTGGGGCTGCGGCACCTGCGCACGCTGCCAGTTGGGTATCGACACGTACTGCGAGAACCCGGCCGGTGCGCCGGTGCCCGGCGGGGGCGGCGGCCTGGGGCTGGACGGGGGCATGGCCGAGTACCTGCTCGTGCCGGCCGCCCGGCACGTCGTCCCGCTGCCCGAGGGGCTGGACCCGGTGCTGGCCGCGCCGCTGACCGACGCCGGCCTCACCCCGTACCACGCGGTCCGCCGTTCCTGGGGCAAGCTGCCGCCCGGCAGCACCGCCGTGGTGATCGGGGTGGGCGGTCTCGGCCACGTGGGGGTGCAGATCCTCAAGGCCACCACCGCGGCGAGGGTGATCGCGGTGGACACCAAGGACGAGGCGCTCGCCCTGGCCCGCGAGTGCGGGGCCGACCTGACCCTGCGCTCGGGCGAGGAGGCGGTGGCCGAGATCCGGGCGGCCACGCCCGCCGGTCGGGGCGCGGACGTGGTGCTCGACTTCGTCGGGGTCGACGCGACCCTCAGGATGGGCGCGGCCAGCGCCCGTACCGTCGGCGACCTGACCATCGTCGGCATCGGTGGCGGCACCCTGCCGGTCTCCTACTTCTCGGTGCCGTACGAGGTGAGCATCCAGACCACCTACTGGGGCAGCCGACCGGAGCTGGTCGAGGTGCTCGACCTCGGTGCCCGGGGGCTGGTCCGGCCGAAGACCACCACGTTCGGGCTGGACGAGGCGGTCGACGTCTACCGTCGGCTCCAGGCGGGGAAGGTGGCGGGACGGGCGGTGATCGTGCCCTGAGCGCGGGCCCTAGGGTGGGCCGGTGGTCGCCGCGCTGGAGCTGTATCTCGACACCGACGCCACCCGGCGGATCCGGGTGCTCTGGGAGGCGTTGGAGGGCGACGGGGTGCAGAGCCTCCGGTACCTGCTCGACCAACGCCACCGCCCGCACGTGTCGCTGGCGGTGGCGCCCCGCCTGGACCCGGAGCAGGTCGCCGGGGCACTCGCCGGGCTGACGGTGGCCGCGCCGCTGCGGCTGTCGTTCCAGTACGCCGGGCAGTTCGTCGGACGGGTGCTCTGGCTCGGCCCGACACCGACGCCGGAGCTGCTCGCCCACCACGCCGAGGTGCACGCCCGGCTCACCCGGGCCGGCGTCGGCCTCTCCGAGCACTACCAGCCGGGACGCTGGGTGCCGCACTGCACGCTCTCCATGCGGGTGCCCAACGCGCTGATGGCCGCCGCCGTCCGTCGCTGCCTGGAGGTGCTGCCGATCGAGGCCCGGGTGGTCGGCGCGGCGGTCACCGACCACGCCCGGGGCATCGCCCACCCGCTGTCCTGACCCTCGTGGTGGCGCTGCGGAGCTGGCCGGTGAATCGCGTCCCACCGTCCGGGGCGCGAATCCCGGCCGGGTCGGATCAGGGCGGGCTCACCTCCAGCCGTACTCCGCCCGCAACACCCCGGCGACCCGGTCGAACCGGGCCCGGTCCAGCACCGCGCCCTCCCGGCGGATCCCGTCCTCCCGCATGGTGAGCACCCGGTCGAGGCGGACCCAGCTCGGCCGGTCGTCCCGGTCCCACCCACCCGGGCCGAGGGGGAACCAGTGCCGCTGGCCGTCGCGGTCGCTCTGGCTGGAGAGCATGAGCCCGAAGAGGGTCCGGCTCTCCCGACCGACCACCAGCACCGGCCGGTCCTTGCCCTGACGGGGGTCGTCCTCGTACGCCACCCAGGTCCAGACGATCTCACCCGGGTCGGCCCGACCGTCCAGTTCGGGCGCGTAGACGAGCTGGCGGCGACGGAGGGCCGCCGTCTGACGCCCCCGGGCGACCTGGGCGGGAACGTGCGCCGGGGAGCCACCGCCCCGGGCGACCCGACCGACCCGTGCCGCCATACCCCTCAACAGTCCCGCCACGGCCGGAAGCCTAGCCGCCGACGGCCAGCTCCGCCCGTCCGCGACCACGGCACGACCGGGAACCCGTCCGCCCGCGCAGCCCGGTCGATGCGGATGGCGGGGAGGCCAACCGAGACCGCGGAGCCCCTCCGCCCGCGCAGCCCGGTCGACGACGGCGTCAGGGAGTCACCAGGTAGTTCCACGAACTCGGACCGGGGGGCGCGGGGATCGGAGCCCCTCCGCCCACGTCCCGCGACTCGGCGATCACCCGCATCTCCACCTCGTGCCGGCTCGGTACGGAACCGGGCAGCCGGAGCAGGACGTTCGAGCGGACCCGGTCCTCTCCCCGGTTCCAGCGCATCGTGTTCGAGGGCAGGTGGCACACGGTGATCGTGACCCCGATCCGGGTGGCGAAGCGGGTCAGCCCGGACCGCCAGGACCTGCCGCCCGGTCCGGCGGAGTCCGCGACGATCAGCAGGTGGCGGGCCTGTTGGCCGGACTCCGCCCACCAGCCGGAGACGGTGGCCAGCGCCACCGCCCAGGTGTCCCGGTCGACGGGCTGGTCGGTCCAGTCGCCCTCGTCCGCAGGGCCGGACGTGCCCGCGTCACCCACCCCGGCGGCGGGGGACTCCGGCCCGGCGCCGCCGGCCATCCCCGCCTGTTGGCGACGACGCAGGCTGAGCACGATCACCGGCTGCCCGGCGAGGATGCACCGTTGCACGTGCTCGTTGACCCGGTGGAACTGGGCGTCCCGGTCGAGTTGCTGGCCGGCGAGCAGCGGACGGGAGCTGGTCGACAGCCGGAAGCCGGCCTCCCGCAGCAGCCGGCTCACCGACCAGGCCGACACACGGTGCCCCAGGCCGGCCAGCTCCTCGGCGAGCCGCCGGGTGGAGCGGGTGGTCCACTGGAGCACCGGACGTGGCTGGTGACGGGGTTCCATCAGTCCGAGCAGGTCGGTCATCAGGCCGGGATCGGTCTCGGTGAGCCGCTTGCGCCCCCCGCCGGGACGCCGCACGCGTGGAGGGCGCGCCCCCGGGGACTCGAGCTCCTCGATTCCCTTCGAGACGGTGCTCGGATGCACCCCGGCGGCGAGGGCGATCCGGCTGATCCCACCCCGCCCGAGTGACCGGGCCCGAGCGGCCAGCACCAACCGGCGCTGCCGCTCGTCAAGATGCGGTTCGAGCATTCGGAACTCTTCGGCAAAACCCTTTACGCCATCCCCGTTCATCCCCATGACTTGACGAGTATACGCATCTCAAAGCACTCCACGAGATCGCTTGCGGTGAATTTCTACACAAAAATCTGTCCATTCTCACCGACACCTGTGCACCTCGGCGCACCACTGGAGCCCATCGACAGCTATCGCAGCGACCGCGCCGGGCCGGATCACCCCGACCACGCCGGCTCCGCAGCTCAGACAGCAGGGTAGGTGCACACTCTCCCGCGCCGACCCGCCTACTGGCGACCCGGAACCCAACCGAACCCACCACGCCCAGCCGCCAGTTGCCACGTAGTTATTTCCTCGCGAAGCGCGACTACGACCAGTAGCCTCGCACAACTCGAAACGCACTACCTGCTGTTTGAGCGCACCCGGGTCAGCATGTGGAATCAAAGTTGACGGCGCGAGGAAATAGGTATTTGCAGGCCACGGGAAAGTCGTGCTACCTCATTGGATCTGCGCGGCGCGAACTCGGGGGAACACAAGAGCCGGTTGGAGGCGTCAGTGTTGTTCGACCACGACAGACCGGACTGGCCGCTGCTGGGCGCCCAGTCCGGGATCTGGTACGCCGAGTCACTGGACCCCACCGGAGCGTCCTGGAGCATCACCGACCGGGTCGACATCCACGGTCCGGTCGACCCCGCCACCATGACCGCCGCCCACCACCAGGTCGAACGCGACTGCGACGCGCTGCGCCTACGGTTCGCGGTCACCGCCGCCGGGCCGGTGCAGCACGTCGACCCGGACGCCTTCTCGCCGCTGCACCTGGTCGACGTCAGCGCGGAGGCGGACCCGGAGGCGGCGGCGGACGCCTGGATGGCCGCCGACATGGCCGCCCCGGTCGACCGGCTCGGCACGGGGCTCTGCACCACCGCGCTGATCCGGCTGGCCCCGGAGCACTTCGTGCTCTACCGCCGGGTCCACCATCTGATGGTCGACGGCTGGAGTCTCGCCCAGTTGCACCGCCGGACCGCGGCGACGTACACCGCGCTGGCGACCGGTCAGGCCCCGCCGGCACCGCCCCCGCCGCTGCGGATCCTCGGTGACGGTGAGGCCGCGTACCTCGCCTCCAACCGGTTGGAACGGGACCGGCGGCACTGGCTGGAGCGGCTGGCGGACCGGCCGGAGCCGACCCGGCTCGCCGGCCGGCACGACCGGCGCGGCGGGAAGGTGATCCGCCGCCGGGCCCACCTCGGCGTCGCCCGGACCGAGCGGATGCGGACCGCCGCCGAGCGGTTCGGGGTCGGCTGGTCGGAGTTCGCGGTCGGGGTCGCGGCGGCCTACGTCGGTCGGATGGTCGGCAGCGCCGACGTCCTGCTCGGACTCCCGGTCACCGGCCGGATGAGCCGCGCCGAGCGGGACGTGCCCGGTATGACCACGAACGCCATGCCGCTGCGGGTCCGGATGCCGGCCGGCGCCAGCCTGGCCGACCTCCTCACCGGCGTGGGCGCGGAACTGCGGGCCGGCCTGCTGCACAGCCGCTACCCCGCCGCGCTGCTCGGACGCGACCTGGGCCGGACCGGCCAGGGCCGACCCTTCTGGGGCGCGGTGGTCAACGTCATGGGCTCGACCGCCCCGCTGCACTTCGCCGGTCACCCGGCCACGGTCCGCACCCTCTCGCTGCCGGACGTCGACGACGTCTCCCTCGTCTTCTTCCAACTGCCCGACGGGGACACCGAACTGCTCCTCGACGCCGACTCCGTCGCCCACCCGCCCGCCGAACTCGACGCGCACCTGCGGCGGTTCCTCTTCTTCCTGGACGCGGCGACGTCGGCGGAGCCCGGCACCGCCGTGGACGACCTGCCCCTGACCGATGCCGAGGAACGGGACCGCCTCCTCGACTGGGGCCGTGGCCCGGTCCGGGACATCCCGTCGATCGGCGTGCACCAGCTCGTCGAGCAGTGGGCGGAACGGACCCCGGACGCGCCCGCCCTGGACGACGACGGCACGCCGGTGAGCTTCGGTGAGCTGGACCGGCGGGCCAACCGGCTGGCCCGGCACCTGGTCGACCGGGGCGTCGGTCCGGGCCAGGTGGTGGCGTTCGCGCTGCCCCGGTCCGCGACGCTGGTCACCGCCGCGCTGGCGGTGCTGAAGTCCGGGGCGGCCTTCCTCTCCCTCGACCCCGCCTACCCGCTCGCCCGGTTGTCGTTCATGGTCGCCGACGCGGAGCCGAGTCTGCTGCTGCTGTCCCGCGAGACCTCGGCGCTCGGCGACCACCTGCCGGTACGGCGGCTGCTCCTCGACGACCCGGAGCTGGCCGGACGACTGGCCGCCCTCGACGGTCGTCCCCTGTCCGACCGGGAACGGACCCTGCCCACCTCACCCTGGCAGCCGGCGTACCTGATCTACACCTCCGGCTCGACCGGCACGCCGAAGGGCGTGGTGGCGCGCCACCGGGGCGTGGTCAACCTGACCGCGGCCATGGTGGACCGGCTGGGCTCCGGACCGGGCACCCGGACCCTCCAGTTCGCCTCCGCCAGCTTCGACGCCTTCGTCGGCGAGATGACGCAGTCGGTGCTGAACGGCGGCACCCTCGTCCTCGCGCCGGCCGACCGGTTGACGCCCGGTCCCGAGCTGGTCCGGCTGATCCGGGAACGCGCGGTCAACGACCTCGTCCTCGCCCCGTCCGTGCTCGACGTGCTGTCCCCGCAGGACCTTCCCCCCGGCACCACCGTGTCGATCGTCGGCGAGGCGTCCGCGCCGACGGTGGTCGAACGGTTCGCGCCGGCCTGCCGGCTGATCAACGGGTACGGGCCGACCGAGGCGACGGTCTCGACCGCGATGAGCGGTCGGCTCACCCCGGACCGGGCCGCCGCCCCGCCGATCGGGACCCCGCTGCGCAACGTCCGGGTCTACCTGCTCGACGCGCAGCGGCGACTGGTGCCCACCGGCACGGTCGGCGAACTGCACATCGGCGGCGCGGGGGTGTCGCTGGGCTACCGGGGCAACCGGGCGCTGACCGAGGAACGCTTCCTGCCGGACCCGTTCGCCGCCGACGACGGCGAGGCGCGGATGTACCGCAGCGGCGACCTGGCCCGGTGGACCGCCGACGGCGAACTGGTGTTCGTCGGACGCGACGACGACCAGGTGAAGATCCGTGGCTTCCGGATCGAGCTGGGTGAGGTCGAGGCCGCGCTGGTCCGGCAGCCCGGGGTGGTCCGGGCCGCGGCCACGGTCCGCGACGACGGGACCGGGGGCCGGCACCTCGTCGGGTACGTGGTGCCGGCTGCGGACAGCGCGGTCGATCCGGCCCGGATCCGGGCCGGCCTGGCCGAGGCGCTCCCCGCCCACCTGGTCCCCGGGATCGTCGTCCCGGTCGACGAGCTGCCCCGCACCGCCAGCGGCAAGCTCGACCGGGCCGCCCTGCCCGACCCGTACGCTGCGACGCCCGACCGGCCCGGCGCGACCGGTGACGGGACGGCCGGCCGGACCGACGCGGAGGAGGTGCTGGCCGCGCTCTTCGCCGAGTTGCTGGGCGTGCCGGCGGTCGGCCCCAACGAGAACTTCTTCGACCTCGGTGGACACTCGCTCTCCGCCACCCGGCTGCTGGGCCGGGCCCGGACCCTGCTCGACGTCCGCCTGTCGGTGCGCGACCTGTTCCGCCACCCGACCGTCTCCGCGCTGGCCGCCCGGATCGGTCCCCCGTCGGTGGCCGCCACCGGTCCGGTCGTCGCCGTGCCGCTGCGACGCACCGGCAACCGACCGCCGCTGTTCTGCCTGCCGCTGCCGGACGGCCGGAGCTGGCCCTGGTTGCGCCTGGTCGCCCAGTTGCCCGCCGAGCTCCCCGGGTACGGCCTCCAGGGCGGCGTGACCTCCTCGACCGGTTTCCAGGAGCTGGTCGACGCATACGTGGCCCGGATCCGCGAGGTCCGGCCCGAGGGTCCGTACCACCTGCTCGGCTGCGGGACCGGCGGCTACCTGGCGTACCAGGTGGCGGTCGCGTTGCAGGCGGCCGGCGCGGAGGTCGGGCTGCTGGCCCTGCTGGACAGCTACCCGCCGGACGAGACGCATCCGGCACCGCCGCCGACCGACCGGGAGGCGCTGCTCGGCGTCCTCGACCTGTACGGCGTGCCACGACCCGCGTCGGTCACCCCGGACGCCGCCGCCGTGGCCGCTCTGCTGCACGAACGGGGCGGCGGGCTGACCGGCGTCGACGAGTCGGCCGTCCGTGACCAGGCCGACGCCCTCGCCCGGCTCGGCCACCTGGCGCACGAGTTCACGCCCGGCCGGTTCGTCGGGGATCCGCTGGTCCTCGCCACCCGCGCGGACCGGGCGGGGCACCCGCCGGTCGTGCCGGACTGGGGCAAGTACGTGACGGGTCGGGTCCGCGAGCGGCTGCTCGACGTCGACGCGGCCCCGCTGGCACCGGAGCCGGTGGCCGCCCTCGCCACCGCGCTCGCCGCGGCCCTGGACACCGGCGACGACGCGACCGGCCCGGCACCGGCGGGCGCCGGGTCGGCGGCACCACCCGACCACCGAGCGACCGCAGGAGGAGACGGGTACCCGTGAAACCCACCGATGAGGCCACCGCGCGCGCCACCCGGGCCGACGTCCGCAGCGCCGCCCGACATCTGCGCACCGAGGTCGACGACCGGTCCTTCGCGTCGAAGCTGGCGCTCTGGGCCCTGCTGACCGTCGCCGGCGGAGTGCTGGCGACCCGCCCGGAGACCGCCCTGCGGGTGCTGGGCGTGGTGGTGCTGGGCTGCATGTTCGCCCACGCCGCCGAGTTGCAGCACCAGACGCTGCACGGGCTGGGATTCCGCCACGCGCGGACGAACCGGCTGGTCGGCGTCCTGCTGGGACTGCCGATGCTGATCTCGTTCTCCGCATACCGGGCGACCCACCTGCGGCACCACCGCGACCTGGGCACCCCGGACAACCGCGAGTTCTTCGACTACGGCGACCAGTACGGCACCGACCGGCCCCGCTCCCGGGTACGCACCGCCTGGGCCTGGACGGTGCGCTTCACCATGCTGCACCACTACGGGATGTTCCTGGTCGACGCCGGGCGCGCGCTGCGCGGTGCGGACCACCCCGGGGAGAACCCCACCACCTCCCGCCGGATCCGCGCCGAACACCGGCTCGTCCTCGCCGTGCTCGTCGCCGCGACCCTCGGCTCGGTGCTGCTCGGCCAGGCCCTGGTGGTGTGGTGCTGGCTGGCCCCGCTGCTGCTGGTCGCCGGGCCGGTGCACGCGCTGGTCGAGCTGCCGGAGCACTTCCGCTGCGCCACCCTGGACCGCGACCCGTTCGCCAACACCCGCACGATCCGGTCGAACCGGCTGATGACGTGGTTCACCAACGGCAACAACTTCCACGTCGAGCACCACCTGATGCCGAACCTGCCGATCGAACGCCTGCCCGAGCTGCACCAGCAGGTGCAACACCAGCTGCGCCACTTCCACCCCGGATACGTGGACTTCTTCCGGACGTTGGTGCGCCGGTGAGCGCCCCGTCCACCACCGGGGTGGTGTTCCGGCTGGCCGAGTCGGCGGCGGACCGGGCGGCCGTGCTGCGGCTACGCGAGGCGGTCTACGTCCAGGACCAGGGGCGGCTGCACGACGCCGCCGACACCGAGGAGACCTTCGACCGCTTCGACCCGTACGCCCACTACATCCTGGCGCTCGACGGCGGTGAGCCGGTCGGCACGGTCAAGGTCATCCCCGACCAGGCGGCCGGGCTGCCCTGCGAGGACGTGGTCGACCTGACCGCGCTGCGGCCGGGCAACCGGGTGGTCGAGTTCGGGCACCTGATGACCCTGCCCCGGATCCGCAGCCGTTCGGTCGGGCTGGGGCTGATGCGCGAGGCGCTGGTGCACAGCGTCCGGCGCTTCGGCGCGACCCACATCGTCGGGGACTTCTTCGTCGACGAGAACTCCGGCCGGCTCCGGGACTTCTACGTCGAGATCGGCTTCGTGCCGCTCGGCGAGCCGTACCTCGACGAGCGGTTCGCCGGTGGGCCGCTGAGCCTGGTGGCCTACCTGGACGTGCCGGACGCGGTGGCCCGGTCCCGCACGCCGGAGGGGCGGCGCAGTCGCCTGTTGCAGTACTTCTTCGCCGACTACCACGCGTACGCCAGTGCCCGGTGACCACGGATTGTCCGGTGACCACGGGCGGGAGGAGACGAGGGTGCGAACACGTCGTCAGGAGCTGGCCGAGGCGAAGGCGGCCCACAACCATCCGACCTACTCGACGATGTCCTTCGTCATGGGCTGCGGGGTGCAGGGTCCCGGCTCCGGCGCGCATGTGACCGACGGCGACGGCCGGGACCTGCTGGCCCTGTTCGACCAGTACGGCAACCAGTCGTTCGGTTACTCGCACGAGCGGATCCTGGCCGCCGTCGCCGAGCAGCTGGCGTCCGGCCGGCTGAACAGCACGAAGATCCTCTTCGAGGAGGAGCAGATCCGGCTGACCGCCCGGTTGGCCGAGCTGACCGGTGGCCGGCTCCCGTACGCCTACCTGGCCAACGGGGGCGGGGAGAGCATCGACAACGCGCTCAAGCTGGCCCGCGCCGCCACCGGGCGGACCACGTTCGTCAGCGCCCTCGACTGCTTCCACGGCAAGACCTTCGCCGCGCTGAGCGCCGCCAACCGTCCCGAGCACGCCGCGCTGTACCGCCCGTTCCTGGAGCGGTTCCGGCAGGTGCCCTTCAACGACCTGGCCGCCATCGACCGGGCCGTGGACGGCGACACCGCGGCGGTGCTGCTGGAGCCGGTGCAGGCCGAGGGGGGCGTGATCGTCCCCGACCCGGACTACCTGGCCGGGGTGCGCCGGATCTGCACCGAGCGGGGGGCCCTGCTGATCCTGGACGAGATGCAGACCGCCTTCGGCCGCTGCGGTCCCTTCTTCGCCTTCGACCGGTTCGGCGTCATCCCCGACCTGGTCTGCGTGGGCAAGGCGTTCGGCGGCGGGGTGGTTCCCCTGTCGGCGGTGCTCGGCACCGACGCGGTCTGGGACAGCCTGCGGGCGCTGCCGTCCACCTTCGGGTCCAGCCTGGGCGGCAACCCGCTCTGCTGCCGGGTGGGACTGGCCGCCATCGAGATCGCCACCGAGGAGTCGTTCGGCCGGACGGTGGCCGCGCACGCGGAGACGCTCGGTGACCGGCTGCCCGCCCTGGTCGCCCGTTTCCCCCGGTTGCTCGCCGCGCACCGGGGCATCGGCATGATGCACGGCCTGGAGTTCCACGACGAGACGCTCGGCGGAATGGTGCTGGCGCTGCTGCTGCGGCACGGCGTGACCTCGACGTACTCGCTCTACCACAGCCGGGTGCTGCGGGTGCAGCCGCCGATGGTCATCACGCCGGCCGACCTGGCGTACGGGCTGGACGTGCTGGAACGGGTGCTGACCGAGGTGGACGCCCGGCAGGACGACCCGGCCGGGCGACCGGCGGTGCCCTGCTCGCCCGTCGTCCGGACGGCGCTGCTGCCGGTGCCCTGTGCCGAGCTGCGCGACCTGCTGCACCGCCGGCCCCGCCTGCTGGACCCGTTCGCGCTGGACGTGGCCGCGCTGGACCCGTTCGCGCTGGACCCGTCCGGCGCTACCGACGACGGGCTGGAGCCGGAGTTCGGCGGGACGCTCGGACACGACCGGGTGGTCTGGGCCGACCGGGTCACCCGCACACCGGAGGGGGTGACGGCCTCGGCCGTCCCGGACTGGCTCTGGCGGCGGCTGGACCGCGCCGTCCGGGTCCTCCCGGTCGACGGTGACGACCGGCGCAGCGCGGTGGAGGTCCGCGTCGACTGGGACACCGGGTCCGGGCCGTACGAGCCGCTGCTGGCCGGGCAGCTCGGGCCGTTCGTCAGCGACCGGCTCGACGCCCTGCTCGCCCGACTGGCCGACGAGATGGCGAGGACGTGACCATGAACCTGGCAGACCTGACCGACCGGTACCGCGACCGGCGCACCGCGCGGATCGTGGAGATCGACGCCGCCGGGCGGCGGCGGGAACTGACCCACGCCGAGCTGGCCGAGGCCGTCGACGAGCGGGTCGGCCGGCTGCGCGCCATCGGGGTGCGCCCCGGCGACGTGGTCGGCATCCGGGCCGGCAACAGCATCGACTGGGTGGTGTGGGACCTGGCGGTGCTGGCGCGCGGGGCGGTGCTCCAGGCGTTCGGAGACGAGACCACGGTCGACGCGGGGTTCGCTGACCGGCACGGGCTGGCCCTGCTGGTCGACGGCGACCGGGTGCACCCGACCGGCCGCCGGCCGCACCCGGTCGGCGAGATCCCACCGGACCTGCACAGCCTGGTCTACTCCTCGGGCACCTCCGGCACGCTGAAGGGGTTGCGGATCAGCCGGGCCGGCACCGAGTACGTGATCAACCGGTTCGTCGACGCCTTCGGGATCACTGCGGCCGACCGACACCTGATCTTCCTGCCGCTGGCCAACTACCAGCAGCGGCTCTCCGTCTACTGCTGTCTGTGGGTGGGGGCCGACCTGGTGCTCGCCCCGTACCAGCGGGTCTTCGCGGCGATCCGGCAGGAGCAGCCGACCTTCGTCATCGCCCCGCCGGTGTTCTACGACGCGGCCCGGCAGCTGCACGCGCGCAGCGCGGCCGGCACGCCGCTGCCCGAGTTCCTGGGCGGCCGGATGCGCTTCATGATCACCGGCATGGCCCCGATCTCCCGGGCCACCCTGGACGCGTTCTGGGCCGGCGGGGTCCCGCTGCTGGAGGCGTACGGGATGACCGAGAGCGGCATGATCGCCTGGAACACCGCCGACGCGCACCGGGTCGGCACGGTCGGCCGCCTCATCGACCCGGACGCGGTGGAGTTCCGGCCCGACGGTGAGCTGCTCATCCGGCGACCGGCCCCGCTGAGCCTCGGCTACTTCGACGTCCCGCCGGAGGTGGCCGGGGAGACCTTCCGTCCGGACGGCACGATCGTCACCGGCGACTACGGCCGGCTGGACGCGGACGGCTTCCTCACCCTGGTCGGCCGGAAGAAGGACGTGATCACCCTCGGCAACGGCCGGAAGGTGCACCCGGCCGAGATCGAGGCCCGCTTCACCGGGGTGCCCGGGGTGGCCGACCTGATCGTGGTGCCGACCCGGTCGCACCGGCTCGGCGCGATCGTCACCCCGACGGTCGACACCCCCGAGCAGCGGACGGCCGTGCGGGACGGCGTCGAGCGGGTCAACGTCGGCCTGGCGAGCCACGAACGCCTCACCGCCGTGGTGTTCAGCGCCACGCCGCTGCGCGGCGACCCCCGGTTCCTGACCGCCAACCTGAAGCTCAGCCGCACGGCGGCGGCGGACTGGTTCGCCGACCACGTCGGGGCCGACGACCCGGCCGACCCCCGCGCCGCCGGCCCGGCCCGCGTCGCGGTCGACGCGCCCGCCCAGGCGGACCCGGCATGATCGTCGACGGGCACGTGGTGCTGGCCAGCGACCGGGTCATCCCCCGTGAGTACCTCGAGGAGCAGGCCGCGAACGTCCACCACCGACTGGCCGCGCACGGCCAGGACGTCGACCGGGCGGCGATCACCGAACGCCTGCTGGCCATCCACTCCGACCACGACGGTGACCGTCTGGTCGCCGAACTGGACGCCGCCGGGGTGACGGGGGCGTTCCTGGTGGCCGCCGACTTCTCCCACGTCTCGCCCCGGGCCACCCCGCCGGACGAGCTGGCCCGCCTGCACGACCGGGTCTGCCGCCGGCACCCGGGCCGGTTCCGGGTGTTCTGGGGGGTCGACCCGCGCGCCGGGGCGGCCGGGCCGGAGGACTTCGAGCGGACGGTGACCGAGTACGGCTTCGCCGGTCTGAAGCTCTATCCGCCGGCCGGCTACTCCCCCAGCGACCGGCGGCTCTACCCGTACTACGAGATCTGCGCGGCGCGCGGGCTGCCGGTGCTGACCCACACCGGGCCGGGCTGGGCGCCGCTGGACTTCACCTACGGTCCGCCGCTGCTGGTCGACCAGGCGGCCCGGGACTTCCCGCAGGTGAACTTCGTCCTCGGCCACGGCGGGGTGACCCACGTGGAGGAGGCCTCGTACCTGTGCGCCCACCGCCCCAACGTCCATCTGGACGTCAGCCAGTTCCCGTCGATGCTCTCCGCCGACGGCTGGGTGGCGCACCTGAACCGACTGTTCCGCAGCGGCATCAACCACAAGATCGTGTTCGGCACCTGCTGGCCGTCGTACCGGATGTCGACGACCCTGCCGGCGGTGCTCGCCGCCTTCACCTCGGACGGCGTCTTCGCCGGCGTCCGTCGCTCCCACCAAAGAATGATCATGGGAGAGACCATCCTTCGCCTGGCCGGCGACCCGGTCGCCGCCACCACCCCGGGAGGCCACCAGTGAGCGTCGACGCCACCGCGTTGCAGAAGGAAGCCATCGAGTGGGTCCGGGAGTGGAACGAGGACGACCTCCCGGTCGACCTGGACGCCGACACCCCCCTGCTGGCCAAGGGCCTGCTCGACTCGATGGGCATGGTCGCCTTCGTGTCGTTCCTGGAGGAGCGGTTCGATCTCCGCTTCGACTTCACCAGCTTCGTGCCGGGGCCGAACGCGTCGATCCGTACCCTGCTCGACCACTGCCTCGGACGATGATCCACGACGGCCACTGCCACGTCGCCTCCACCGACTTCATCCCCCGGGCCTTCCTCACCGACGTCGCGGCGGGGATGCACCGGGGGCTGAGCGCGGTCACCACCGCCCCGCCGCTGTCCACCCTGGTCGAGGGGTACGTGGCCCAGCACCAGGACCACCACGCCGACCGGCTGGTGGCCGAGATGGACGCCGCGGGCGTGGCCACGGCGGTGCTGCTCGTCCCCGACTTCGGGCTGGTGATGTCGACCCCGCTGTCCCTGGCCGGGATGGCCCGCCGCCACCACGAGATCCGGGCCCGGCATCCCGGCCGGTTCCGGGTCTACCTCGGCGCGGACCCGCGCCGGGGCGAGGCGGGGGCGCGGGAGTTCGCCGACCTGGTGGACCGGTACGGCTTCGAGGGGATGAAGCTCTACCCGCCCTGTGGCTACTCACCGTCGGACCGGGCGCTCTACCCGTACTACGAGGAGTGCCGGGCCCGGTCGATGCCGGTCTTCGTACACACCGGACCGACCGGGCGCAGCCTGAGCTTCGGCCCCGCCCACCCGCTCCTGGTCGACCAGGCGGCCCGGGACTTCCCGGACCTGGTGTTCGTGCTCGGTCACGGTGGGGTCAGCCACGTCGACGTCACCTCGTACCTGGCCCTGCACCGGCGCAACGTCTACCTCGACACCGGGGGCTTCGCCGGCTCGCCGGGCACCGGCTGGCCGCAGCGGTTGAACCAGCTGTTCCGGCTGGGCGTCAACCACAAGATCATTTTTGGTACGGACTGGCCGTTGAACCAGCTCACCGGCGGACTGCCCCGGCTGCTCACCGAGGTGCGCGAGTCCGAGGTCTTCGCCGGGGTGTCCCGTCGTGACCGGGAGCTGCTGCTGGGCGGAAACCTGCTGCGGGTGCTCGCGTCGGCCGCCCGGCCGGCACGGGCCGGGGCAGGACCGTGACCGGCCCGGCCGTCCCGCGACGGCGGGTGGCGGCCGGGCCGGGCCCGGTCAGTGCGCCCCGGTCCCGGTCAGGACCCGACCACCCCGGCGAGCTGTCCCCGGACGATCCCGTCGAGGAACCGGTCGAGGAACTCCTCCAGGTGGTCGAAGGAGTCCGCGCAGAACAGCACGGGCTGGTAGTCCTCCACCCGGTACCGCTGGGCCCCCATCGCCGCCGCGTCCAGCGGCCGGATCTCCGCCGCCGTCCGGAACTGGTCCAGCTCGCCGATCGAGGAGAGCAGGCTCGCCCCGCAGGCTCGCACCTCGCCGTCCTCGCGGACCAGACCGTACTCCAGGGTGAACCAGAAGACCCGGGAGAGCACGGAGAGCGCCTCGTGGCTCTCCAGCCGCCGGGCGGCCTCCCCCACCCGCCGGTAGATCGCCGCGAGCCGGTCACTGGCCAGCGCGCTGCCGTGCCCGACCACCTCGTGGATCATGTCCGGCTCCGGGGAGAACCGGGGCATCGAGCAGTGCCGGATGTACTGGGTCGCCTGGAACAGCCCGTCGGCGAGCGAACCGTAGAAGTCGCGCATCTCGACGATGCCCGCCGCCGGCCGGAACCGGAACCCGGTCAGCTCGGTCAGGCGCGCCGAGGCCGCGCCGAGCTGCGGCAGCAGGTCGGTGGGCAGGTCGAGCCGGCGCACGCCGTCGAGGAACTCCCGGCAGGCGTACCGCTGGTGCCGTTGCCGCAGCTCGGCGCCGACGATCCGCCACAGCTCGTGCTCCTCCTCGGTGTACTCCACGTCGGCGACCTGGCCGCCGGGCACGTGGTCCAGGGCGGCCTTCGCGATCCGCGCGCGGTGCCGCTGGTAGGCCGGGTCGTCCCGGCCCGGGTGCCCCTCGGCGAACACCACGGAGACCGTGCCGTTCTCCGTACGGATCACCGGCGAGTACAACGTCGCTTCCTTGAACATCGTCGCTTCCTCCCCCACGCCCGGCGGACGCGCGTCGAGGGACCGACGTGGTTCCACACGCACCCGGCCGGTCCCGCGTTGCCATCGGATCGGGCGGCGGCATTTCCGCACCAGCCCGGTACGACCTCGTCCGCACAATTCACGGGTGGTCACATGAGCCGAGCCTAACCCACAAATCCACATTATCGAGTGCCAGAAAATAAGTGATGGAAAACGCTCCGGAATGAGCTGGGAACCGGCGGCGTGCGACGCGCCCTGCCCATTTATGGCACCACCGCCCCCAGCAATTCCGCACCCCGACCGGAGGGACCTGTGCTGACCCGTACCCCCCTGTTCACCGCCGGCGGTGAGGATTTCGACCCGACCGATCCCCACCTGTTCACCACCGACCGGCACCTGGCGGTCTGGCGGCAGGCCCGGGCCCGGCACCCCGTCGCCTGGCAGGAGTCCGCCGACGGCGGCCTCTGGTCGGTCACCGGCCACCGGGCGGGCAGTGAGCTGCTCCGGCGGCCCGCCGAGTTCACCTCGACCCTGGGCATGCGCCTGGGCAGCAGTCCGCAGGCCGTCCGGGCCGCCGCCGGGCAGATGCTCGTGGTCGCCGACGGCCCCGCGCACCGTCGGCTGCGGACCGCCCACTCGGCGTGGTTCACGCCCCGGGCGCTGGCCGGGCTCCGCGCCGAGCTGCTCCGCCGGCTCGACGCGCGACTGGCGGAACTGCTCGACCGGGGCACGCCGTTCGACGTGGTCGGCGAACTCACCGCGCTGCTGCCGGCGTGGGCGCTGCTCGGCATGATGGGTGTCCCGGCCGCCGACTGGGACCACCTGGTCGGGCTGACCCTGCGGGCCTTCGACGACGACGAACGCGGCCCGGAGGCGGCGGCGGCCCGGACCGAGGCGCACACCGAGGTCTTCCTGTACTTCGCCGACCTGCTCGACCGGCGCCGGGCCGAGCCGGGCGACGACATGGTGAGCGCGCTGGCGCAGGCGGTGGTGGACGGCCGGCCGCTGACCGACGAGGAGATCGTCCTCAACTGCGACGGGCTGATGAACGGGGGGCTGGAGACGACCCCGCACGCCGCCTCCGGCGCGATGCTCGCCTTCGCCCGGCACCCGGAGGTCTGGCGACGGCTGCGGCAGGACCCGGAGCTGACCGACCGGGCGGTGGAGGAGATCCTCCGTTACACCTCACCGCCCATGCACGCGATGCGGACCGCCACCGTCGACGCCACCCTGGGCGACGCCTCGATCCGGGCCGGGGACCGGGTGGTGGTGTGGTTCCCGTCCTGCAACGCCGACGACACCGTCTTCACCGAGCCGGAGCGGTTCGTGGTCGACCGGTGGCCCAACCCCCACCTCGGGTTCGGCGGCGGGCCGCACTACTGCATCGGTGCGGCCCTCGCCCGGCTGGAGCTGCGTTGCCTGCTGGAGACCCTGGCCCGGCGGGTCGAGGCGTTCGAGGTCACCGGCGCAGTGGTCCGTCAGCCGTCGAACTTCCTGAACGGCCTGCGCCGCCTGGACCTGGCGCTGACCCCGGCCCCGTCGGCGGGCGGGACGGCGCTCACCGAGGGTCGTCGGCACTCCGGGACGCCTCGATGACGTGCATCCCGGGCGGACCGGCCACGGTCCGCCCGAACACCCAGCCCGCCCGCTCCAGCAGCTCCCGGTACTGCCCGAGGGTCCGTTCCCGGGCTCCCGGGTACAGCACCATCATCACCACGTCCGACCAGGCCTGGGTCGCCGCCAGCGGCCCCGACCCAGGGAGCAGGTCCTCGAAGATCCGCAGCCGCGCGCCCGGGGACGCGCCCCGGGCGAGGGCGCCGAGGATCCCGACCACCGCGTCGTCGTCCCAGTCGTGCAGGACCCGGGAGAGCAGGTACACGTCGCCGGCCGGCACGGGCGTGAAGAGGTCGTGCGGTCGGACGTCGGCCCGGTCGGCGAGCCCGCGTTCCCGGAACCGGTCCACCGCCCGGGGCAGCACCTGCGGCTGGTCCAACAGGATGCCCTTCAGCCCGGGGGCAGCGTCGAGCACCGCGGCCAGCAGCACCCCGCTGCCGCCGCCCACGTCCACCACCGTGCCGCCATCGGGCCAGTCCAGCAGGGGTACGCAGGGCAGCGAGAGCAGCCGCGCCTGTTCCGCCATCGCCTGGCTGAACACCGCCTGCTGGTCGGGACGGTCCGCCAGGTACTCCCAGAACCCGGTGCCCAGCGCGCCGGGGACGGCGGGACGGCCGGTGCGGATCGTGTCGACCAGCCGGTGTGCCACGTCGGAGACGCCGAGCGTGGCGAAGGTGGCCCAGACGGACATCGGATGGTCCCGCCGGAGCAGCTCGCCCCGGTCGGTGAGCCACACCCGGTCCGTCTCGCGGTGGTGCGTCACGATCTCGTGCCCGTCGAGCAGGCGCAGCACCCGGCGCAGTGCGTCCGGGTCGGCGGCCACCTCGGCCGCCAGGTCGGACACCGGCCGGGGCCCGTCCGCGAGGCGGTCCGGAATCTCCAGCCTGGCCACCGCGCAGAGCGCGTGGAAAACCAGTCCGGACTGATAGACGTGGAACAGCTCAGCGATTTCCGCGATCGGCTCCCGGAACACCAGAAATCAACCTCCCCGCGTTGGACAACGAAGGAAATCTAGCAAGGTTTGTCAATGCATACACCGCCCGGACGACCATGTTCGACGTACCGGCGGGCAACAGTCCGAACAGGACGCGAGAAAACCGGAAAAGCACCGGTGACACCTCCGAGGTCCCCCCACGACCGGTCGACCCGTGAAAGGATGCCGACGATGACGTCCCCTGCCCCCACGGTGGGCGGCGTGCTCCCGCAAGCCGCCGCACCGGCCGTGAGCACCCGGCTGCCACTCTCCTTCGCGCAGGAGCAGTTGTGGCTGGTGGACCAGCTCAGCCCCGGCGAGTCCACGTACCACAGCCCGCTCGTCTACCGCCTGCACGGGACGCTGGATCTCACCGCGCTCCGGGCCGCGCTGACCGGCCTGGTGGCCCGGCACGACGCGCTGCGGGCCACGTTCGGCACCGAGGACGGCACGCCGTACCAGGAGATCGCCCCGCCCGCCCCGGTCCGGCTCGACGTACGCCCGGTGTCCGGCGACACCCCGGACGACCGGGAGGCGGCCCTGCACCGGACGCTCCGGGCGGAGGTCACCACCCCGTTCGACCTGCGGGTCGGCCCGCTGTACCGCTTCCTGCTGCTGCGGCTCGCCGACGACGACCACGTACTCCTGCTGCTCCTGCACCACATCGTCACCGACGGCTGGTCGGCCGGGGTGCTCCGGCGGGACCTGGCCGCCGGGTACGCCGCCGCGGTCGCCGGCCACGCCCCGCGACTGCCACCGCCCGTCCGCACGTACGCCGCGCACGTGCTGGCCCAGCGCGCCCGGCTGACCCCGGAGACGCTCGAGTCCGGACTGCGGCACTGGGAGCGGACGCTGCGCGACGTCCCGCCGGTGGACCTGCCCACCGACCGGCCCCGGACGGCCGCCTCCGGGCAGCCCGGCGCGACGGTCGTCCGGCCCCTGCCCGACGCGCTGTGCCGCCGGGTGGCGGCGCTCTGCCGCGACCGTCAGGTGTCCCCCTTCATGCTGTTGACCACGGCCCTGGCGGCGGTGCTCGCCACCGAGGCCGGCCAGGAGGACCTGCCGCTCGGCGTGCCGTTGCTGGGCCGGGCCGAGGCGGAGCTGGAGGACGTGGTCGGGCTCTTCGTCAACATGGTGGTGCTCCGCCTCGACCTCTCCGGTGACCCCGCCTTCGACGAGCTGCTGGACCGGGTCGCCGAGGCGAGTCTCGGTCTCTACGACCACGACGAGGTGCCCTTCTCGAAGGTGGTCGAGCGGGTCCGACCGGTCCGCACCGAGGGCCGCAACCCGCTGTTCCAGGTCTGCGTGCAGTTGCTCGGCGCGGACACCAGCGGGGCCGGGCTGTCCCTGCCCGGCCTCACCGTCGAGCTGGTCCCGCCCCCGTCGGAGCGGTCCCCGTTCGACCTCTCCGTCGACTTCGCCGTCACGCCCGACCGCATCGACGTCCACCTCACGTACGCGACCGAGCTGTTCGACCGGTGGCGGATCGAGGCGCTGCTCGACCACCTCACCACCCTGCTGACGGCCGGGTGCGCCGACCCGGCCCGTCCGCTGTCGCGTCTCGCGCTGCTGTCCGACCGGGAACGGACCGCGCTGCTCGCACTCGGCGACGGCGGTCCGGACCGGACCGACGAACGCCCACTGGACGCCCGGATCGCGGCGGTCGCCGCCGCCCGCCCGGACGCGGTGGCCGCGGTCTGCCGGGGACGGGAACTGACCTACGGCGGTCTGCTCCGCCGGGCGGACGCGCTGGCCCACCGGCTGGTCCGGCACGGAGCCGGTCCGGAACGGGTGGTCGCCGTCGTCGCCGACCGGGACCTCGACCTGGTCGTCGCCGTGCTCGGCGTGCTGCGGGCCGGAGCCGCGGTGACCATCCTCGACCCCACGCACCCGGCCCGACGGCTGGCCCGCCTGGTCGACGCGGTCGACCCGCCGGTGGTGCTTACCCGGTCCACCCTGGTCGACCGGTTGCCGCCGCTGCCGGGCCGGGAGGTGCTGTCCCTGGACGTCTCGGCGGCCGAGCCACCCGCGCCGGGGCCGCTACCGGCGCACACCACGGCCACCCTGGCCGCCGTGGTGACCACCTCCGGGTCGACCGGCCGACCCAAGCCGGTGGCGCTCGACCACGCCGGACTGGTCAGCTTCGTCGACCGTAACCGCCGGGTGCTCGACCTCGGTCCGACCGACCGGATGCTCCAGTTCTGTTCGCTCACCTTCGACCTGGCCCTCGGCGAGGTGCTCACCGCGCTCACCGTCGGCGCCACGCTGGTGCTCGTCTCCCCCGAGGAGGGGTCCGCGCCGGACGAGGTGTCGGCGCTGATGCGGGCGCAGCGGGTCACCTACCTCGGGCTGACCCCGACCATGCTCGGCAGCCTCGACCCGACCGGTCACCCCGCCCTCCGGGTCGTGCTGAGCGCCGGCGAGGTGCTGACCACGGATCTGGTCGACGCCTGGACCGCACCGGGCCGCCGCATGGTCAACCTGTACGGCCCGACCGAGATCTCGGTGGGCTGCACCGACCACGAGTGCGCGCCGGTCCGGGGGCACTGCCCGCCGCCGATCGGCCGCCCCCACCCCGGCCGGTGGCTGTACGTGGTGGACCGGTACGGACGCCTCGCCCCCCGGGGCGCCCCCGGTGAGCTGCTCGTCGGGGGCGTCGGAGTGGCCCGGGGGTACCTCGGCCAGCCCGCGCTGACCGCAGAACGCTTCGTGCCCGACCCGTTCCGCCCCGGGGGCCGGGTCTACCGCAGCGGCGACCTGGTGCGGTGGAACGGCGCCGGTGAGCTCGAGTTCCTCGGTCGCCTCGACGACCAGGTCAAGCTGCGCGGGTTGCGGATCGAGCCCGGCGAGGTCGAGTCGGCGCTGCTGACCCACCCGCGCGTCCGCCGGGCGGCGGTGGTGGTCCGCCCCGACCCGCGCGGGGAGCCCCGCCTGGTCGGGTACGTCAGCGCCGACGGGCCGCCGCCGACCCCGGCGGAACTCCGGGCCCACCTCGACGCGGTGCTCCCCGCGTACCTGGTGCCGGGCGCGTGGTGCGTGCTCGACGAGTTCCCGCTGACCAGCTCACAGAAGATCGACCGGGCCGCCCTGCCGGACCCGGAGCCGACCGCCGCGCGGGGCGGAGCCGTCCCTGCGGCCACCCCGACCGAGGCCGCCCTGGTGGCGATCTTCGGGGAGGTGCTCGGGGTGCCGGAGGTCGGTGTGGACGCCAACTTCTTCGCGCTGGGCGGCAGTTCGTTGCAGGGCATGCGGGTGGTCAGCCGGATCAACCGGACGTTCGGGGTACGGCTGAACCTGCGCCTGCTCTACGGCACCGCCACGGTCCGGGACCTCGCCGCCCGGATCGACGGCACGACGAGGCGGGAGGCGGCCGGGTGACCGACGACGAGGCGGTGCTGACCATCCGCGCCACCGGGCACCGGCCCGCGCTGTGCTGCGTACCGGCCATCTCCGGGTCCCCCTACCCGTACCTGCCGCTGGCCGCCCTGCTCGACGCCGACCAGCCCGTCCTCGCTTTGGAGGCGCCCGGCTTCGACGACGACCGGCCGCCGGCCGGCTCGCTGCCCGACCTCACGGCCGGCTACCGGGACACGCTGCGCCGGGTCCGGCCCGACCGGGCGTACGCCCTGCTCGGGTGGTCGATGGGGGGCGTGGTCGCGTACCACCTGGCGCAGCGGCTGCGTGCCGACGGGTTCGGCGTGCCGGCGCTGGTCCTCGTCGACAGCGTCGTGCCGACCCTGATGCGGCATCCCGCAGGAGCGGAGCGGACGACGAGGTTCGTGGTGGACCTGCTGGCCACCTCGGGCCAGCCGGTCGAGCCGGCCCGGGCGGTGCTCGACGGCCTGCCCGCCGGGAGCACGCCGGAGGCGACGTTCGCCGCCCTGTCCCGGGCCGGTGTCCTCCCGGACGACCTCGACCACGACTTCCTGCTGCACCGGTACGCGCTGTTCGACGCCCACCTCACGGCGCTGAGCCGCTACCGGCCCACCGGCGGGTACGACGGTCCGGTCACCGTGGTCCGCGCCGCCGACTCCCCCGCCGACCTGATGCGCTGGGACGGCCTGGCCTCGGACGTCACGGAACTCGTCGTCCCCGGCGACCACTACTCGATCTGGCGGGGCGAGGGGTTGGCCGCGCTCGGCCGGGCCCTGCGCCGCTGCCTGTCCACCACCGACACCGACGACCAAGGGCGCCCGTACGCCCGGAAAGGAACGGCCGACGAATGGCCTCCGCCACCTGGCGGCGCGTGACCGTACTGCTGGCTCTCGCCCTGTCCGCCTTCACCTTCAACACCACCGAGAACCTGCCGATCGGCCTGCTCCCGCTGATCTCCGAGGACCTGGACGTCACGTTCTCCTCGGTCGGTTACCTCGTCACCGGCTACGGCCTCACGGTGGCCGTCGTCTCGCTGCCGCTCGCCCAGGTGACCCGGGACCTGCCCCGCCGGTGGGTGCTCACCGTCGTGCTGGCGGTGCTCGTGGTGTCCACCCTGGTCTCGATCATCGCGGCCAGCTACTGGGTGCTGCTGACCGCCCGGATCGCGACCGCCGTCGCCCAGGCCGTCTTCTGGGCGGTGATGGCGCCCGTCGCGGTGGGGCTCTTCGCACCCGAGGTACGGGGACGGGTGATCGCGGTGATGTCGGTCGGCGGCTCGCTGGCCACCGTGCTCGGCGTGCCGGCCGGCACCTGGCTCGGACAGCAGGGTGGCTGGCGGGCACCGTTTTTGGTGCTGACCGCCCTGTCCCTCGCCGCGCTGGTGCTGATCGCGCTGCTGCTGCCGACCAGCCGTCCACAGGACAGCCACGGCGCGTACGGCTCCGCCCCGCACACCGGCCGGTTCGTGGTCACGTTGCTGGCCACCGCCGTTTCGGTGACCGGCATGTTCGCCGGGTTCACCTACGTCGTCCGGCTGCTCACCGACGTCACCGGCTTCACCGACGAGACGGTGAGCGTGCTGCTCTTCGTCTTCGGGCTCGCCGGCATCGCCGGGGTGAGCGGGGTCGGCCAGATCCTCGACCGGTTCCCCAACGGCGCGCTGGTGCTGACCATCGGGCTCCAGGCGGTCGCCCTGCTCGGCCTCTGGCTGTTCGCCACCGAGAAGGTCGCGGTGATCGCCATGCTCGCCCTGCTCGGCGCGTCGGCGGCACCGGTGTTCATGGCCACCCAGGCCCGGATCCTGGTGGTCGCCCCGGGCCGGACCGAGATCGGCTTCGCGGCCAACTCGGCGGCGTTCAACGTGGGCATCGCGATCGGCGCGGCGGTCGGCGGACTGGTGCTGACGCCGCTGGGCGCGCGTGGGGTGTTCGGCATCGGCGCGCTGGTCACCTTCGTGGCCCTGGCGGTCGTCGCGGGCGAGTCGCTGCTGGCCGGTCGTCCGGAGGCGGTCCCGCCCGCTCCGGCAGCCACTCCGGAACGGGCCGACAAGGCCTCCTGACCCGGCGTCGGCGGCGTCGGGGTAGTCGACGGCGGCTCGACGGTCGTCCGGGCGCGGACCGCGCCCGGACGGTCAGCCGTCGTTGCCGGCGGGACGGAAACTCGCCACGTAACGCTTCTGCCAGAACGTCTCCACCGCGCGGCGGTGGTAGTGCCGCCGGACGAACGCCACCGCCTCGGCCGGCGGCACCCCGTCGATGACCGCGAGGCAGGCCAGGGCGGTGCCGGTGCGGCCCCGGCCGCCGCCGCAGGCCACCTCCACCCGCCCGGTCGCCGCCCGGTCCCACGCCTCGCGCAGCAGTGGCCCGACAGCGGCCCGGTCCCGGGGCAGCCGGAAGTCGGGCCAGGGCAGCCATCGGCTCTCCCAGTCCACCGCAGGCGGTGGTGCGCCGAGCAGGTAGACGGCGAAGGTCGGGGCGGGACCGGACGGCAGCCCGGCCCGCAGCCCCCGCCCCCGGACCAGCCGCCCCGACGGCAGTCGCAGCACCCCCGGAGCGGTCGGCTCCCACGTCGTGTCCATGGGTCGATCGTAGGGATCGGGCGGGTCCCTTCACGCGCGACTGTCGTACGTCCGCGCGAGGATGCCGGCGTGCAGGCTCTCGACCACTACACCGATCTGCTCGCCCGGCCCGACGTGCCCGCCGTGGCGCTCTGCCTCACGGTGGCCGCCGTCGGCGACACCGACGAAGCACTGCTCCGCTACGACGCGTTCCGTCCCGACCGGCGGGCCACCCTGGTCGACGTGGCCCAGGAGGCGTGGGTGGATCCGCTGCGAATCGTCGTGGCGGACCGGCACGGCGACGGGGTCCTGCTGGTGGAGTCGAACGGCTTCCACGGCGCGCGGCCGCCGGTGCTGCGGCGGCTCTCCCAGGGCACGGTGGCCGCCAGCGTGTACTGGAACGTCAACGCGGTCAGCCGGCTCAGTTACGCGTGTGACGGCGAGGTGCTCACCGCGTTCGAGGTCCTGGGCGGCCCACCCCGGGACCTGCCGGCGGTACTCGTCCCGTTCCTCGACGGACTGGACTTCGGCCCGGGGATCGCCTGGGCGTCCGCGTTGACCTTCCTCGAACGGGTCGCCGGCGCCCGGCTGACCGCGGACTGGTTCCACACACCGCACCCGGCCTCGTTGATCGTCGACCCGGAGCGGTTCGACCGCCCCGCGACACTGGCCGCCCTGCTGCCCGGGATCCACGACCGCCACTGGTCGCCGCGGAGCGCGGGTGGACCGAGCCTGCCCGAGCCGGCCCGGACGGTCTTCCGGCGACGCGCCGAGGGGCGGGGCCGGCTGCTCCGACAGGCCACCGACCTGACGGTGCGGCAGGTGCTCCCGGACGTGGCGCTGCCCGACCCGACGAGTCTGACGGAGACCGAACGACAGCGGTGCCGGGCGGACCTGATGGCGGCGGCCCGGGAGAGCTACCGGGCGGGGGCCGGGTGGTACTGGGCCGACGAGGACGACGATGACGAGCCGACCGGCGGCAGCATCGAGGATCTGGTCGCCGAGATCTCCGACGAGCAGGCGGCGGAGGAGGCGGCCCAGGCCGCGCTACGCCGGGGCCATGCCCTCGCCGCCGCCCGGCACCGGTTGCTCGCCGACCCCCGGGCGGCTCTCGCCGGCGCCCTGGCCCAGGCCCAGGCCGCCGATCCGGTGGGCTGGCCGCACCTGCGTCAGCAGGTCACCGACCTGCTGACCCGGACCGACCCGAACGCCGTGGCAGAGAAGGCGTGACCCGAGCAGGTCATCACCCGGGAGGTAACCTTCCCCGCCGGACGCACCGGTCGACCGTCCGGCGTGGACGGACGACCGGCGGCCACCTGATCTGCTACGGTTCCGCGTGCTGATCAACGATCTCGAATGGCTTCCTCGGAGGGCCCGCACATGAACGTCGCCCTGTGGGTCACCGCGGGTCTGCTCGCCGCCGTCTTCCTGGTGATCGGCGGCATCAAGCTGGCCCGCCCGAAGGATCAGCTCCTCACCAACGGCATGGAGGCGTTGGAGCCGCTCCCGCCCGGCCTGATCAAGTTCATCGGCGCGGCGGAGGTGCTCGCCGCGTTCGGGCTGGTCCTCCCCGGCCTGCTCGACATCGCCCCGGTGCTCGTACCGCTGGCCGCCGTCGGGCTGCTCGTCATCATGGTCGGCGCGGTCGTCACGCACGCCCTGCGCCGGGAGGTCGGCCCGGTCCTGCGCAACGTGGTGCTGGTCGCCCTGCTCGTGCTGGTGGCCTGGGGCCGCTTCGGGCCGTACGCCTTCTGACCCCTGCGTGACCACGGGCCGAGGCGGCGTCAGCTCAGCCTCATCGCCCGGACGTGCCGTTCCGCCCGGCCGGGTTCGCCGGCCGGCTCCGGGCCGAGCCGGTAGACGCCGTCCGCGCGGGAGAGGATCCGCAGGTCGACGAGGTACCGGCGGATCGTCACGTGGTCGATCTCTCCCCCGTCGCACCAGGTGCGGAGCCGCTCGTTGACGGCCGCCTCGGGGTAGTCCACGCCGGGCGTGAACGACCGTTCGGCGACGTGCCGCAGCAGGTCCCGGCGGCGACCCTGCTGCGCCGGAAGACCGACCAGCCGGTCGCCGCGCAGGAACGGCCGGAACCCGACCTCGCCGCCGGCGTCGACGGCGGGAGATGTGGCCCGCGCCAGCTCGCGCAGCCGGTCATAGTCCACCCGGAGGGCGTCGCCATCCGCGAGCACGAGTTCCTGTTCGCGCAGCCGACGCAGCGCCACCAGCGCCGCCTTCGCGCCGAGGCCGGAGGCCGCCACGACGGCATCGGGCGTCAGCGCCCCGAGCGCGACCGCGCCGAGCACCCGCAGCCGATCCGGCTCCGCCACCAACCGCACTACCGTCTCAGGAGTCACGACCCCTTTCTCCCCGTTCCGCGCCCATCCCTCAACAGGTTTTCCGTCGCCCGGGTTCTGCCTCGCGGGTCTCGTCGTTGACAACGGCGGCCAGCTCACCCGGGGTAACCCCCCAGACCGCACACCACACACCCTGCTGCGCCCTTTGCTCTGCACCCCTCTATGCGCCAGATACCCACGGTCACCAGCCGCTCCCCACACAGGGGCGCATCGACACACCATTACCCCTGTTCACCACCGGTGTCGCGTATCCGGGTGCAGAGCAAAGGCAAACCCCGGGGAAGACACCCACTGGCGAAGAACCGCCCAGCGTGAAAACCCACCAGCATCCGAACATGCCACACACAGCGTGACGGACACGAGCGGGAGCCGGCGTCAGGCAGGACGGCGGGAACTTCGGTACCGTCCGGCTGTGCTCTTCCACATCGCCGAGGTGGCGGACTGGCAGCGGGCCCGCGGGGCCGGGGACTACCGGGTTTCCACCCGGGGCCGGACCCTGGCCGACGAGGGTTTCATCCACGCCTCGCGGCGCGACCAGATCCTCGGCGTCGCCGAGGCCTTCTACGCCGACGCCGGTCCGCTCCTGCTGCTGCACATCGACCCGGCCCGGCTGACCGCACCGGTCCGCGACGACGAGGTGGCACCGGGAGTGGTGTTCCCGCACGTCTACGGGCCGATCAACCTCGACGCCGTCGTCGCCGTGACCCCGCTGCCCCGGGCCGCCGACGGGACGTTCCTCCTCCCCGACGAGTTGCGGGACGGGCCAGAGGCTTGACCCGCCCTGGCAGCGTGGCTGTCGCACCGAGGAGGACGCCATGTCTCTCGTGGCCACCCTGCTCACCCTCGCGGCCGGCCACCGGCGACGCTGTCGTAGATCTGTCAGAACGGCCGGCCAGGTCGGGGAGACGGTTCGGGTAGACACCCTCTCCGGAAAGGAAACGGCCATGAATCGCAGAATCCGTCCGCTGGCCGCGGTGACCGGTCTGATCGCCCTCCTCGCACCCGTGGTGGGGGCACCGGGCACCGCCCAGGCAGGGCCGGGCTCGACGCCGGGGCAGGCGACGCACGGCTGCGCGCCGCTGCGGCCCGAGTCCGACTTCTACGCCGGTGGTCGGGTGGCCACCGTGCTGCTGACCGTGCCGCAGAACCCGACCTGCACCACGATCAGCGTCTCGCACGTCGTGGACGTGGCCGCGCCGTCGGACCGCTGCCAGGACTTCCTCGTCGTCTTCTACCCCACCGACGGCAGCGATCCGGTCGCCACCGAGCCGGTCACGGCCTGCTCCCACGGCCCGCGTTCCCGGCCGGTGGTCCTCGCCACCGACGTGCCGGACGGCGCGCCGTACCGGGTGCTGTACGAGATCGACTACCTGGGCCAGGACGTCCGGTTCACCGTCCGGCACTGACGGCGGCCCGGACCAGCGCCCGCAGCAGGTCCGTCACCGTCTGACCGGTCTCGACGGCCGGGCCCGGTCGACGCGTCAGCAGTGGTGACGCCCGCCGGGCCCGGTCGACGCGTAGCCGCTGGCGACGTCCGGCCGGGCCCGGTCCCGGGCTCAGTCCGCCCGGCGGGCCGCACGGTGCAGCAGCAGGGCGGCCAACAGGCCGCCGACCAGGACCGCAGCCGCGCCGACGGTCTGACCGACCACCACGGCCGAGGAGAACGCCTCGGCGACCGACTGGCGTTCGGGTTCGCTCCGGGCGGCGGCCAGGGCGGCGGGGAACGAGGCGGCACCCGCCAGGGCGACCGGCAGCGCCGCCGTGAAGCGGGCGTTCATCACCGCGCCGAGCACGGCCACGCCGAGGCTGGTGCCGACCTCCGTCATGGTGCCGTCCACACCGGCCCCCGCACCGGCCCGGTCGACGGGGATCGCGCTCATCACCGCCTCCACGATGGCGGGGTTGGCCACGGCACAGCCGGCACCCATCAGCACCAGACCGCCGAGCAGCACGCCGTAGTCGTCGATCGGGGCGTGCGCGGCGACCACCAGCCCGGCGGCGAGCGACGTCATGCCGGCGGCGATGGCCGCCGGGATGCCGAGCGCCCGGATCAACCGGGCGGTGACCCCGACCAGGTTGAGCAGGACCACAGTCAACGCGAACGGCACCATCCGCAGGCCCGCCTCCCAGGCCGTGTGGCCCCGGACGAACTGCAACTGTTGGGCCAGCAGGAACAGGGCGCCCGCGCTGCCGAAGGTGATCAGGACGACGCCGGCCACCGCGCCGACGAACCGCCGGTCCCGGAACAGGTCCATGTCGAGCATGGGATGCGGGATCCGCCGTTCCCAACTGACGAAGAGACCGACCAGCGCCACGCCGGCCAGGGCCGCGCCGAGGACCGACGGCGAGCCCCAGCCGTCCTCGGGACCACGGATGACCGCGTAGACCAGCGCGGTCAGCCCGGCGGTGGAGAGCACCGCCCCGACCAGGTCGAGGCGTCCGCCGGTGGCCCCGCGCGACTCGGGGACCAGCAGCGCGACGGCGGCCACGCAGAGCAGCGCGATCGGCACGTTCAGCAGGAAGATGGCCGGCCAGGTGAAATGGGCGAGGACGAACCCGCCCACGGGCGGCCCGGCGGCGAACCCGAGCGCGCTCACCGCCGCCCAGATGCCGATCGCCCGGGGCCGCTCCTCGGCGTCGAAGACCTGCATGGCGACCGCCAGGGTGCCGGTCACCAGGAGTGCGCCACCGACACCGAGGCCCGCCCGGGCGGCGATCAGCTGCCCGCTGGACTGCGCGGCCGCGGCGGCGAGCGAGGCGAGCCCGAACAGGACGAGCCCGGCCAGCAGCATCCGCCGCCGGCCGTAGCGGTCGACCACGCTACCGGCGGTGAGCAGCAGGCCGGACTGCACCAGGGCGTACGCGTTGATCACCCACTGGATGTCGGCGGTGCTGGCGTTCAGGTCCCGGGTGAGCGCCGGCACCGCCACGGTGAGCACGGTGTTGTCGAGCACCACGACCAGTTGGGCGAGACTGAGCACCCCGAGGATGAGCCAGCGGGTCGGCAGCCGGCTCGCGACGGCGTCGTCGTGGATCGGAGGCCCGGTCGTGGTGGGCGCGACGGTCACCGGGCACCGTCCGCCGGCGGGCCGCAGTGGACGGCTGGGGTCACCGGTCGGTCCAGTAGGCGAGCGAGGAGACCTGGTGCTTGCCGGCGCCGAGGCCGCGCCGGAGGTGCCGGGCGATGCTCCGGTTGCTGCCCGCCTCGCAGGCGACCCAGTAGTACGCCCCGTCGGTGTCCGGCGGGATCGCCGCGCACACCGTGTCGACCAGGTACTGTCCGCCGTCCTGGCGGGGCACCCACATCACCTTGTGGTGACCGCGCGCACGGGGGGTCAACGCCTGCTCGTTCTCGTGGGCGTACTCGAGCCAGACCGTGGCGGGGACCTCCCCGGCGTGGTCGAGCAGGCTGTTGACCGCCGGCAGTGAGGCGGCGTCGCCGACCAGGTAGAGGTGGCGCGGGGCGGGGTCGTCGGGCAGGGCGAACCCGGTGCCCTGGACGGTCGCGTCGATGGTGTCGCCGGGGCGGACGCTGGTGGCCCAGCGGGCGGCGACGCCGTCGTGCAGGGCGAACTCCAGGTGGAACCGGCCGGTCACCGGGTCCGGGTCGACCAGGGTGTACGCGCGCTGGTGCGCCTTGCCGTCGTTGTCGAACCACAGGCGGACCCACATCGTCGGATGCACGCCGCAGGCTTCCAGCAGTCCGCCACCGTCGACCAGCAGGCGTTGGTAGTGGGCATTCACCGACTCGGACTCGAGCACGGTCAGCCGGAAGTCCCTGCCTCCCATGGCCTTGAGCACCAGGGCTTCCCAGTTCCGTTTCACGCGGTCCTCCCGTACAGTCCTGCCCAGTTAGGCAAGGCTAACCTAAAACGATCGGTTCTGGGGAGAGGCGTCGTTTCGCGCACCGGACGATCCGCAAGACCATGAGATGAGGCACGTGATGTACGAGGAGACGATCCCCGGCTTCGGCACCCTGTCACTCACACCGGTGGACCCTGCGCTCCACGCCGGACTGTTGCACGGCTGGGTCACCCAGCCCCGGGCAGTGTACTGGGGTATGGGCTCCTTCACCCCGGACGACGTCCGTGAGGTCTACGAGTTCATCGCAGGACTCACCACCCACCACGCCTACCTGATCCAGCTGGACGACGTGCCGGTGGGTCTGTTCCAGACCTACGAGCCGGCAGCCGACCCGGTCGGCGAGCGGTACGAGGTGCGGACCGGCGACATCGGCATGCACCTGCTGCTGGCCCCGCCGCCCGGCACCGGGCGCGGCCTGACCACGGCGGTCGGACCGGCGCTGGCCCGGTTCCTGTTCCGCGACCCGGCGCACCACCGCATCGTGGTCGAGCCCGACGTCCGCAACGAGCTGGCGCTGCGCCGGCTGGAGCGGGAGGGCTTCACCTTCGACGACGAGATCGACATGCCCGACAAGCGTGCCCAGCTGGCCTTCCTCACCCGCACCCGCTTCGAGGCGGACCACCCGCAGCCGGTGGCCCGGTAGTCCACCCCACCCCACACCGTCGGGAGCGGTCAGGCGGCGGAGTGGGCGTGGCGGGCGGCCCGCTCGGCCAGCCACAGCCAGCGGCGCTGCACGTCCCCGGCGCTGGCCGCGACCATGGCCAGGGCGTCCGACCGGACGGCGTCGAGCGCGTCCGCCGTCGCGGCGGGGTCGTCCAGCACGGCCGCGCCGTCCGCGAACGCCTGCGCCTCCGCCGGGCCGCCGAACCGGGGGGCGACGTCGTCGCGCCAGAAGTCGGCCCAGGCCAGCTCCGGGTTCCAGGTGAACCGGGCGTACGCCAGGTAGCTGACCTCGTTCGTGGGGTGGTACGCCGAGGGCTCGGCGAAGATGGTCAGCCCGCGCAGCCCGGCCGCTCCGGAGCGGGCGGCCATGTCGGCGTACATCTCCGGCACCCAGGAGTGCCGCTGGCGGTTCCACTGCGAACCGGCGTGGGTGCGCAGCACGTTGGTGGTGTGCGGCAGCCGCTCGACGTGGTCGGCGGTGAGCCGGTCCCGGTTGTCGTACCAGAAACCCCGGTTCACGCAGTACTGGTACGCCACGTCGTCGGGCAGGTCCGCGAGGGGCTGCTGCGCGTCCAGGTCGAAGATGTTGTCCCAGTAGACCTCCACCAGGTGCCGCAGCGGCACCCCGGCCGGGCCGGTCCGGCGGGCGGTGTCCAGCAGCGTCGGGTACACCGACCGCATCGCCTCGTACGACCACGAGGTGCGCTCCCCGCCGGTGCGGGCCGCGCACCGGGCGCACGCGCAGCTGCCGTAGTCGCCGGTCTCGAAGTTGATTCCGCCCACCGGCAGGGTGTCCAGCAGCCAGTCGACGGCGTCGCGGTGCCAGGCCAGGTTGTCCGGCTGGGACGGGCAGGCGGCCATCATGTACTCGCTGGCCGGGAAGTGCAGGTCGCCGAACTCGTCGATGTCGAAGCCGACCTTCTTCGGCAGTTCCGCGGCGAGGTCGGGGCGCTGGCGCAGCCAGGTGGCGAGGTTGTAGCGGTGCCGGCCGTCGAAGTAGATGCCGCCGTAGGCGTTGACCCCGATCCCGGCGACGATCCGCACGCCGCGCTCGTTGGCGTACTCGCACAGGTCGCGGGCCGCCTCGACACCACCGTGGGCGTCGCGCAGCAGCCCGTACACGACGATGCCGCCGATCCGCTCCCGGCTGCAGAAGTCGACCAGCCGCCGGTAGTCCGCGCCGAACGCCTCCGCCGACTTGGCGTACGGGTTGAGCGCGCCGATCTCCTGCTGGCCGAGCTGGCGCAGGTCCCAGTTGGTGGAGTGGTCCCAGGTCCACAGGGTGCGCAGCGGCAGGCCCGGCGACCCGGTCCGCACGCCCACCGGTACGCCGGCCGGGGTGGCGGAGTCGGCCAGTTCCCGGGCGGCGTACACCAGCCCGGCGAAGGGATCGCCGCTGACCCGGATCTCACCGGTCTCGGGCACCTCGATCCGGTAGCCGCCCTCGGGCAGGGCCGGGTCGGCGGTGAACCGGACCGGCACCCCCTCGGACGCCCGGCCGAGGGCCTCCTCCACCAGCCGGGCGGCGTACGGCGCACTCTCGGCGCCGTGCACCCGGACCCCGGCGATCCGGCGGTACTGCGACATCATGACCTCCCGAGGGACTGCGGGGTGGCGGCGAGGTACTCGACCACCTCGATGGCCGTCCAGACCCCGTGCTGCCAGTACGGATCGTGTGCACAGCGGGCGCGTGCCGCGTCGGCGTCGGCGGCCCGCAGGACGAGGACGGAGGCGCCCAGGTCGGCCCGGGCCCCGGCGACCAGGGCGGTGCCGTCGGCCAGCAGGGACGCCACGTGGGCGAGGTGGGCGGCGCGGTGCGGTTCCCGCCGGGTGGCGGCGTCGGCGGCGAAGGTGGCGGTGACCAGGTAGGTGGGCTCGAACCTCACGTGCCACCGCCGATCGCCTCGCCGAGGCGCTGCATGGCCACCCGGTAGACGGTCTGCGGCCGGCCCGCGCCGGTGCTGACGTGCAGCCCGACCTCCTCGGCGAAGCCCGCCGCCCGCAGCGCCTTGAGCAGCCGCCGGGCCGAACGGGCCTCCACCCCGTACGCGTCGGCCAGGCCCCGCGCGGTCACCTGGTTCGGGTCCATCTGGTGCAGCGCCTCCAGCAGCCGGCGGGTGGAGAGCGGCCCGAGCCGGAGCTGCTCGGAGACCCGCAGGATGCCCGGCGCGGTCTCCCGGAGCCGCTGCTTGACCGGGCTCTCCCGGCTGGAGTAGATCTCCCCGTCCGGGAAGACCACGTGGGTGTCCCCGCTGCTCCGGCCCAGCGCCAGGGCCTTGCGGGCGTTGTCCTCGGCGGCGGCGATGGTGGTGCCGGCCCCGAAGCCGACGGTGTGCTCGACGTCGACGCCGCGCAGGGTGAGCAGGGAGGCGTGCCCGGCCCGGTAGCGGGCGATGGCGCTGTCCACGGTGCCCCGGGTGGTGGTGATGAGCATCGTCCGGTCGTCGATCGTGCCCAGCCGGCCACGCATCCGTTCGGCGTGCTCCAGCAGCGCCTCGCGCAGCCGCAGCCGCGCCCGTTCCGCCTGGTACGGATCGCCCTGGCGGCTGGCCGGCTCGGCCAGCTCGATCATCATCACCGCGATCTGGGTGCCCCGGGACTGGCGTACCTCGGCGGCGAGCCAGGCCCGGCGCAGCGCGTCCCGGACCGAGGCGCGGGTGTGCTCGACGCGCCAGACCGGCACCCCGGCGTCCCGCAGGTCCCGGTGCACCGCCCCGAGGCAGGTCAGGCAGGCTTCGACCGCTCCCGACTCGTAACGCTCCCGGTGGTACGCGGTGATCTCGTCGAGGCCGGAGAAGAGCAGGCCGGAGGAGTCGGCGATGGGCAGGATCTCGGTCGGCGGGGCCTGCTCGATGTCGTGGTAGGTCTCCCGGACGACGTCGGCCTCGATGGTGTCCACGCTCACCCGGGGTAGTCGTCCGCCGGTGGCCAGCAGCATCCGCGACAGCGTCCGGTAGAGGTCGATGCCGGCGTGCGGCACGAAGTCGATCTCGGCACGCAGCCCGCCGGTCGCGGCGGCGAACGTGTACGGGATGCGCCCGGTGAAGAGCATCACCTGGCACAGCCCGTCGAGTTCCCGGGCCAGTTCGGGGGCCTGTTCCGGCCGGGTGTAGGCGCGGACGGTGAGGTCGGCGGAGCGCTGTTCGCCCTCGGCGACCTCCTGTACGAGCCGGATCGAGTCCTCCGGACCGATGATGCCGATCACTGTGCTGCCTCCACGTCGTCGCCGCCCTCGGGTGGGGTGCTCAGCCGGTGTGGACGGTGCCGACGACACCGTCGCTGGCCGGCGAGGCCAGCAGCACCAGTGCCGACGCCACGTCCTCCGGGCGGCCCAGCGCGGCCTCGATCGCCGCGACCCGTCCCCCGTCGGTCCCGTTGGCCCGCGCCTCGTCCAGCGACCGCCGCATCAGCGGCGTGTCGATGTCGCCGGGACAGAGCGTGTGCACCCGGATCCCCTGTGGACGCAACTGCCGGTCGAGGGTGAGCGCCAGCCCGTGCAACCCTCCCTTACTCGCGCCGTAGGGTACCGAGCCCGAGCCGGTGAGCACGCCGGCCTTCGATCCGACCAGCACCAGCACACCCGAGCCGGGGGTGAGGTGCCGGGTGGCGTGCCGGGCGACCAGGAACGGCCCGGTCAGGTTGACCGCGATCACCCGCGCCCACAGCTCGACCGGGACGTCCCGCACGTCCAGCCCCTGCCCGAGCATCACCCCGGCCACGTGCAGCACGGCGTCGATGCCGCCCAGTTCGGCGGCGACGTCGTCGAGGGCGCTGGCGACCTCGTCCTCGACGGTCACGTCGACCCGACGGGCGCAGGCGGTCGCCCCGGCGGACCGGGCGTCGGCGGCGGCGGAGGCCGCGCCGTCACCGTCGGCGTCCAGGACGGCGACCGCCGCGCCCGCCTCGGCGGCGGCCCGCACGGTGGACAGGCCGATGCCGGAGGCCCCGCCGACGACCACCACCCGTCGGCCGGCCAGCAGGCCGGCCGACGAGGTGGGACTGGCCGACGGGTCCGGACCGGCCGACGGGGTGGAGTCGGCCGACGGATCCGGACCGGCCGACGGGGTGGGGCTGGTCATCGACCGACCGTCCGCCGCACCGCGGCCACCACGTCGGCGGCCTCGGGCACCACGGCCTGCTGGAGGGTGGGAGCGGCCGGCATCGGCAGGTCCGGCAGGCCCACCCGGGCCACCGGGGCGCGCAGGTCGGCGAAGCACTCGGCGGCGGCGCGGGCGGCGATCTCCGCGCCGAATCCGCCGGTCAGGTTCGCCTCGTGGGCCACGACCAGCCGGCCGGTGCGGGCCACCGAGGCGGCGACGGTGTCGAAGTCCAGCGGGTTGAGCCAGCGCAGGTCGATCACCTCGGCCTCGATGCCCTCCTCGGCGAGGGTGCCGGCCGCCTCCACCGAGGCGGACACCATCCGGGACCAGGTGACCACGGTGACGTCGCCGCCGGGGCGGACCACCCGGGCCCCGCCGACCGGCTCGACCGGGACGTCGGTGCGCACCGGCCCACGCGTCGGGTAGAGCATCCGGGCCTCGGCGACCACCACCGGGTCGTCGCTGACCACGGCCGTCCGCAGCATCTGGTACGCGTCGTCCGGCGTGGCCGGCAGCGCGATCCGCAGCCCGGGGGTGTGCGCGAAGTACGCCTCCGGGGAGTGCGAGTGCTGGGCGCAGGCGCCCGGCGAGTAGCCCTGCTGCATCCGGATCACCAGCGGGGCCTTCCAGCGGCCGTTGCTGGCGTACCGGATGGTGGAGATCTGGTTGACGAACTGGTCCATCGCCACGAAGGAGAAGTCCGCGTACATGATCTCGGCGATCGGCCGCAGGCCGGTCATCGCCGCGCCCAGCGCCATGCCGAGGAAGCCGGTCTCGGAGATCGGGGTGTCGAAGATCCGCGCGGAGCCGAACCGCTTGTGCAGCCCCTTGGTCGCGCCGAACGGCCCGCCGGGCAGGGCGACGTCCTCGCCGAAGTAGACGGTGTCCTCCCGGCTGTCCAACGCCCAGGCGAGCGCGGCGTTGACGGCCTGGATGTAGCGCAGGGACTCAGACATGGACGTGCTCCTTGACGGTCGCCGGGTCCGGGAACGGCACGGCGCGGGCGGCGGTGACGGCGGCCTCGACCTCGGCGGCCACCTCGGCGTCGATGACGTCGAGCCGGGCGGTCAGGTCGGCGTCGGCGGCCTGCCGGATCCGCGCGAGGGGCTCGCGTTCCCGGGCAGCGGCGATCTCACCGGCCGGCCGGTAGTGCTGCACGTCGCCGCTGTAGTGGCCGACCAGCCGCTCGGTCATCGCCTCCACGATGGACGGCCCACCGCCCTCGCGGGCCCGGGTGACCGCCTCGGTGACCGCCTCGGCGACGGCGTCGCAGTCGTTGCCGTCGACCACCCGGCCGGGCACGCCGTAGGCGGGGGCCCGCTCGGCGAGCTGGCGGATCCGCACCATGTCCTCGATCCGGGACATCTCGGAGTAGACGTTGTTCTCGACGACCAGCACCAACGGCAGGTCGAGCACGGCGGCGAGGTTGATCGCCTCGTGCACGTTGCCCTGGTTCATCGCGCCGTCGCCGATGCTGACCACGGAGACCGCGCCGCTGCCGGTGCGCTGGGCGGTCAGCGCCGCCCCGGCGGCGACCGGCACACCGGCGCCCACGATGGAGTTCTCGCCGATGAACCAGCGGCCCGGGTCGGTCAGGTACGGCGAGGCGGCCCGCCCGCCGCACAGCGCCGAGTCACGCCCCATCATCTCGGCGAAGAGCCCGACCAGGTCCACGCCCCGGGCGATCGCCCAGCCGTGGCCCCGGTACGTCGCGGTCACGTGGTCGCCGTCGCGCAGGGCGCGGGCGGCACCGACCGGGATCGCCTCCTGCCCGTTGCACAGGTGGATCGAACCCGGGACCTCACCGGCGTCCTTGAGGGCGGCCAGCCGCTCCTCGAACCGGCGGATCCGGGCCATCAGCCGATAGTCGTCCGGCAGACCCATCACACCCCCAGTGTTAGTTAGAGCCTTATTCCGGCTCGTTCGCATCGGAGCCTAGACCAGCGGCGTAAGGCTATGGAAGAGTGCAAGAGCAAGTTTCTGGCCGTTATTGGTCTCTAATTTGGGGGCAGGTATGGAGATCACCGCCGTCGAGTCGGTGGTGCGGGGCGACGCGCACTTCGTCCAGGTGCGGACGTCGGACGGTCTGGTCGGCGTGGGCCAGTCCGCCTGCTGGGGCTACCCCACCGCCGTGCACGCCGTGGTGGAGGCGTTCCGGCCGCACCTGCTCGGCGCGGACCCGAACCGGATCGAGCACCACTGGCACCACCTCTACCGGATGGGTCCGTTCCGGGGCTCGGTGCTCACCGCCGCCGTCTCCGCGGTGGACATCGCCCTGTGGGACCTGCTCGGCAAGCGACTCGGCGTGCCGGTGTGGCAACTGCTGGGCGGCCGGGTGCGGGACCGGATCCGGCTGCACCTGCTGCTGTCCGGCACCGGAGCGGAGGCGCTGGCCGCGCAGGCGGCGGCGGCCGTGGCCGACGGCTTCACCGCGGTCAAGTTCGACCCGCTCCCCGCCGACTACGGCGACCTGTCGCTGCACCGGCTGGTCACCGCCACCGAGGCCACCACCGCGGCGGTCCGGGAGACCGTCGGCCCCGACGTGGACCTGCTGGTCGAGCTGCACCGCAAGCTCACCCCGTTACAGGCGGAGGCGGTGGTGCCGGCGCTGGCCCGGCACCTGCCGCTGCTGGTCGAGGACCCGGTGCAGATCGACAGCATCAGCAGCCAGGCGACCGTGGCCCGGCGGGCGCTCGGCGTGCCGATGGCGAACGGGGAACGGCTGCACACCATCTGGGAGTTCAAGGAGTTGCTCGCCCAGGGCGGCGCCCAGTACGTCCGCCCCGACCTGGGACTGGCCGGCGGGATCAGCCACGCCCGCAAGATCGCCGCGTTGGCCGAGTCGTACCACGCCGCCGTGGTCAGCCACAACTGCCTCGGGCCGCTGCTGACCATGGCCTCGGTGCACCTGGACGCGGCCATTCCGAACTTCGTGACGCAGGAGTACTCCCCCCTCGACGACCAGCTCGCCGACGGCCCCGCCCGGGCGTGCGTCCGCCGGCAGGGCGGCTGGCTGCCGGTGCCCGAGGAGCCGGGGCTCGGCGTCACCCTCGACCTCACCGACGACACCCCGCTGGACCTGACCGGCCGGCCGCTGACCCGCATCCCGCTGCGCGCCGACGGTTCGGTCGCGTACGCCGTCTGACCCCACCCCCGCGCCCGCTCCGCGCGCGTCGCGTCGCGTCGCGTTGATCAAGAAGTTCGCGTCGGGAGAACGGCGTTCCGCTGACGTCGACTTCTTGATCAACGCGCGCGGGGTGGGTGGGGCGGTCAGGGTGGGGGGTGGCCGGGGTGGTGGAAGACGGGGTACGCCCAGAGCGGCTCGCCGTCGGCGTCGGCGATCTCGGCGAACAGGTGCGCCAACGACTCCGTCCACCGCCGCTGCACCGGCGAGCCGTCGGTGACCCGGCTGGCGTGCCGGAACCCGTGCCGGGTGCGCAGCACGCAGATCAGCAGCAGCCCGTGCCGATGGATGTGGTAGTCGTAGATTCCCGCCTCGTCGAGCAGCGCCGACATCTCCGGCCAGATCTCGGCGTGCCGGCGCTCGTACTCGGCCTCCGCCCCGGGTCGGAGCCGGTACAGGTGGCACACCTGCACCCCCGGCCCGGCGTCGGCCGGACCGGGGGTGGCGGCTACCGGGCCGAAACTGGCGTCGGCCGGGCTCACTTGCCCGAGCCGGCGAGTGCGCCGGAGACCAGTTGCCGCTGGAAGACCAGGTAGATGATGAGCACCGGCAGCAGGGCGACGATCAGGCCCGCGCTGACCAGCGGCACCGAGACGTCGTACTGCCCACTGAGCATGGAGACCCCGACCATCAGGGTCTTGCTGTCCGAACCACCCATGATGACCAGGGGCAGCAGCAGGTCGTTCCACATCCAGACGAAGTTGAAGATGGCGAGCGCGGCCAGCGCCGGGGCGGCGATCGGGGTGAGCAGCCGGAACAGGACGGTGAAGTGCCCGGCCCCGTCCACCCGGGCCGCCTCGATCAGCTCGTCCGGGATCTGCTGGAAGTAGCCGGCCAGCTGGTACGTGCCCAGCGGCAGCCCGAAGGCGGCGTAGGCCAGGATCAGTCCCTGGTACTCGCCGGACATGCCCAGGTCCAGCACGGTCTGGTAGAGCGGGTAGATGATCGCCTGACTGGGGATGGTCAGCGAGATGATGATCAGCAGGAAGACCAGCCTGCCGCCCCGGAACCGCAGCTTGGTCACCACGTACGCGACCAGCAGCGCGGCCAGCACCGACAGCACCAGCCCGCCCACGGTGGTGACGAGCGAGTTCAGCAGCAGCCGGGGCATGTCCATCCGGCGGAACGCCTCGAGGTAGTTCTCCAGTGTGATCCCACTGGTCGGCAGGCCGAGCGGGTCGCGGGCGAAGCCGGTCTGCGTCTTCAGGGAACTGACCACGGTGAACAGCAGCGGGTAGATCGCCGCGACCGCGACGACCACCAGCGCGAAGGTCAACAGGTAACGCCCGATCCGGGCGGCGTGTGTGTTCATCGCGGCTTGCGGGTCCCCTCTTTGAACATGTGCCGCACGCTGAACACGGACAGCAGGGCGACGAAGACGAACAGCGCGATGCCGATGGCCGAGCCGTAGCCCCGGTCGAGGAACTGGAAGGTCGTCAGGAAGACCAGGTACTCCGGCATCATCGTGGCGTCCCCGGGGCCACCCTGGGTCAACGCGTAGATCAGCGGGAACAGCCAGATCAGCACGCCGGACGCGCAGAGCACGCTCCAGTACGCCACCGTCGGACGCAGCATCGGCACCACCACCGAGAACAGCCGTCGCCAGAAGTTGGCCCCGTCGAGGTAGGCGGCCTCCAGCACCTCGTCGGGGATGGTGGAGAGCCCAGCCAGGTAGGTCATCACCCCGAGCCCGAAGAAGCTCCACAGCGCCACCGCGACCAGCGAGAAGATCGCGCTCCACCGGCCGTTGAGCCACTCGATGGCCAGCGGCTCCAGGCCGACCGTGCGCAGCAGGGCGTTGATCGGCCCGTCCGGGGCGAGGATCTGCCGGAACATGATGCCGACCACGATCGGCGCGATGGTGTACGGGACGAAGTAGACGGCCCGGAAGAACTTCCAGCCCGGGGCCCGCTGGTGGATGAAGACCGCCAGGACCAGGGGGATCACCACCCAGAACGGCAGGGTGGCGACCACCAGCAGGGCGTTGCGGAAGCTGGTGAGCACCATCGGGTCGTCGAGCATCCGGGTGTAGTTGTCCGCCCCGGCGAACGACCCGCCGTCGAACCCGCCCGACGACTCGAGACTGGTGATCACCCCCCGGACCAGGGGCACCAGCTTGAACGTGACCACGAGGGCCAGGGCGGGCAGCACCAGGGCGGCCCCCAGCCACCACTCCCGCGCCCGGCCCGACCCGCGTGGCGCAGGGGTGGGCCGGGCGGGTTCGTCGGCGCCCGCCGACTTCGCGACCGGCACGGTCGAAATGGTCATCAGGGTTCCTTCCCCGGGACTCACCGGTCGCAGGCGGCACGCCGGCCGCCTGCGACCGGTACGGTCACTTGCCCTGCTTCTTCGTGGGACTGCGCTCCAGCGCCTGCTGCATCTGCTCGGCCCACTTGTCGACGGTGAGCTGGCCCAGGGTCACCTGCTGCCAGCCCCGGGCGAGCGCGTCCGCCTCCGGGCCGGAGAGCATCACACCGGCGTGCAGGGTCGGCTCGGCCACCAGCTCCTGGATCTTGCGGAACGCCGGGGACGAGGGCAGCAGCGCCGGGTCGACGTTCTTGTTCAGCGGCTGGCCCTTGGCGTGCTTCACCCAGAGCTCGCCGTTCTCCTTGCCGGCCAGCCAGGTGATGAACTCCAGGCCGGCCTCCTTCTTCTCGCTCCACTTGGTGACGCCGTAGACGGCGCCCTCGATGCCGGAGAACTTCTGCGCCAGCGGGGCGTCCGGGTTGATCGTCGGCCAGCGGGTGACGCCCAGCTTGTCGTCACCGAGGGCCTTGCCGAAGGCGTCCCAGTTGACCGCGTCCGAGATGATCGTGCCGGCGAAGGCGGCGTCCCCGCGCTGGAAGATGTCCGCGCCGTCGGGCAGCATCGTGATCGACGGGGCGTTCTTGTTGGTCCAGCCCTTGGTGGTGATCTCGGCCAGCTTCTCCAGGACGGACACCAGCTTCGGGTCCTTCCACGACAGGGTGCCGGCCAGCAGGCCCCGGATGTCCTCCTCGGACAGGTAGTTACGGGCGATCTCCGGGAAGTCCCAGTAGGCCGGGAAGGTGCCGGAGAGGCCGAGCGCCAGGCAGGTCTTGCCGGACTTCGTCACCGCGTCACAGGCCGCGCTGAAGTCGGCCCAGGTGGCCGGGGGCTTCTCCGGGTCGAGGCCGGCCGCGCGCAGGACGTCCTTGTTGTAGTAGAGGACGTTGCCCTGGTACGAGAAGGGCACGCCGTAACAGGGCTTGGCGGTGTCGAAGCCCTCGCACGCGCCGCTGTAGGTGACCAGATCCTTGTTGATCTCGGCGGCCTTGTCGCCGAGCGGCACGTACGCGCCGCGCCGGTCGAACAGCTCCAGCCCGGCGTTGTTCGCCATCACGTCCGGCCCGGACTGCGAGGTGATGTACGGGCCCTGCACCTCGGGGTACTTGTCGAACGGGACGGACTGCATCTCCAGCTTGATGTCCGGGTGGGCAGCCTCGAAGCTGGTCTTGACCTGCTTCCAGTACTCGGTGCCACCCGGCTCCCAGGTCAGCACCTTGAGGGTGACCGGGCCGTCGGAGGCGTCGTCACCGCCGCCGCAGCCGGTCAGCAGCGCGGCGACCGCCGTGCCGGCGGCGACGACGCCGGCCAATCTACGTCGAAACATCGGCAGAAGCTCCTGTCACGTGTGGGGGGCTCGGGGGGATCCGGCGGACCGCGCCACCGGCGGTGGCGCTGTCGACCACGGCTTCAGCGACCCGGACGACGTGCAACCCGTCGGCGAGCGGGACCACCGCCGCCGGTTCGGTGCCGGCGACCTGGCCGAGGAAGTGCCGCAACTCGGCGGCGAGCGCGCCGCCGCCGTCGGCCGGGGAGAGGAGCCAGTCGGGCGCCTCGGTCGGCTCGCCCTGGACGAGCAGCGTGGGGTGGCCGAGGTCGACGTGCGCGACCCCGTCGGTGCCGTACACCTCGACCAGGTCCGAGGTGTGGTTGGTGGCGTGCTCAGGGAGCAGGTAGCTGTTGCGGATCGACGACACGACGTCGTTGGCGTGCCGAAGCTCCGCCCACACCAGGACCGGGCTGGCCGGTCCGGGTCGGGTCCGGGTCACCGCGCGCACCTCGACCACCGGCGCTCCGGCGTACCAGAGCGCCAGGTCGATGTCGTGCACGGCGGTGAGCAGCGCGGGGTGTTCGCGCGGGAAGAGGCGGCTCAGCGTCCGGGGCCGGTCCCGGCGGGACGACACGGCGAGCACGTCGCCGAGCCGGCCGGCGCGGACCGCCTCGTACAGGGCCCGGTGCGGGGCGCTGTGCCGCAGGATGTGGCCGGGCTGGCAGAGCACGCCGGTCCGCTCGGCGGCGACGACGATCGCGGCGGCGTCGTCGACCGTCGCGGCGAGGGGCTTCTCCACCAGGACGGGCACCCCGGCGTCGAGCAGGTCGACGGCGACCGCCCGGTGCGCCGGGCCGGGTACGCAGACCGAGGCCGCGTCGGGGCGTCCGGCGGCGAGCAGGTCGGCGACGGAGGCGTAGGTGTACGGCACCGCGTACTCGGCGGCGACCCGCTCGCGGGTCGGGGCGTCCGGCTCGACCAGCGCCCGCACCGGCACGCCGAGCGACCGGTACGCGGCCAGGTGCCGGACGCCGAACGCCCCGGCGCCGACCACCGCCACCGACCGGCTCATGCCCGGACCGCCCCGACGGCGGTGGCCCGGTCGCCGTCCGTCCCCGCCCGGTCGCCGTCCGCCGCGACCGGGTCGCCGGTCTCCGCGAGCCGGCCGTCGAGGACCGCCCGGGTGAGCCGCTCCAGGGCAGTCACTCCCGCCCCGAGGCAGCGCTCGTCCACGTCGAAGGAGCCGGAGTGCAGCGGCGCGCCGCCGCGCTCGCCGGTCACCCCCAGCTTGACGTAGAGGCTGGGGCCGAGCGCGCCGAGCAGGGCGAAGTCGTCCGTGGTCAGCGGCGGCTCGGCCAAGTCGGCCACCTCGACGGAGCCGGGCAGCTCGACGTGCGCGAGCCGCACCAGCGAACCAGCGTTGCGGACCGGGGGCATCTCGTTGGCCCAGGTGAACCGCACGCCCAGGTCGAGCGCGGCGGCCTGCTGCCGGGCGATCCGCTCGATGACCTCCTTGAGCCGCTCGCGGGTGGCCTCGTCGTGGGTACGCAGCGTGCCGGTGGCCTCCGCGTGGGCCGCGACCTGGCTCTGGCTCGCGCCGCCGGAGATCGTGCCGATGTTGAAGGCGACCAGCTCGTGCGGGTTGCGGGAGCGGGCCACCCCGGCGTGCAGCAGGTTGACGATGCCGCTCAGGCCGAGGATGGCGTCCCGGCCGAGGGCGGGGGTGGCGGCGTGCGCGGCCCGCCCGAGCACCTCGATCCGGAAGGCGTCCTTGGCGGCCATCGCCGTCTCCCGGTCGACGCCGACCGTCCCCACCGGCAGGTCGGGCCAGCAGTGCAGGCCGAGTACGGCGTCGTAGCGCCGCCCGCGCAGGGCCTCGTCGGCGAGTGCCGCGGCGGCGCCGGACGCTTCGCCGAACGGGATCTCCTCGGCCGGTTGGAAGAGCAGGGTGACCGACCCCCGGGCGGGCGGGTCGGCCGCGAGCCGGGCGGCGACACCGTAGACGACGGTCATGTGGACGTCGTGTCCGCAGGCGTGGCAGACCCCGGGGTTGGTGGAGGCGTAGTCGGCCTCCTTGGCGTCCTGGACAGGATAGGCGTCCATATCGGCCCGAAGCAGCACCGAGGGTCCCGGGGCACGCCCGTCGATCTCGACCAGCAGACCGGTACCGGCAATTCCGGTCCGGACCCGGCCGACGGGAGCCAACCGCTCGGCCAGGGCAGCCGCCGTACGGTGTTCCGTGAACCGCAGCTCGGGGTGCTGGTGAAGCTGCCGACGCAGCTGTACCAGATCGTCAACGTCCTCGTGCACCTGCACCACGCGGCTCCACTCCTCGCCTGCGGCCGATAATCCGGACCTAATTGAGACAAGAACTTAAGCGAGCGGTCCTCCCACGTCAATGGCCTGGTCGGAGTGGGTTAGGGTCCCGCCATGGAACGCGCCGACGCACACCTGCACCTGTTCGCCTCCGGGTATCCGGGCCGCTACGGACGGTCCCCGGCCGGCGGCGACGAGCTGGCCGTCTACGGATCGCTGCGCCGGACGCACGGCATCGACCGGGCACTCGTCGTCGGGTACGAGGGCGCGCCGGAGTTCGTCGGCAACAACGCGTACCTCGCCGGACTCGCCGCCGACCACGACTGGATCGCTCCCGTCGCGTACGTCCCGCCGGGCGGGCCGACCGACCCGAGCGACCTCCGCCGGTGGTGGGCCGAAGGGTTCGTCGGGATTTCGGCCTACCTGGCCGACCCGGAAGCCAGCCGGGCCTTCGGCATGTGGCTGGGCGACGCCGCCGCCGACCTCGACCGGGTCGGCGCGGTGCTCAGCCTCAACGCCACCCCCGCCGCGACCGCTCACCTCGGCCCGGCGCTGGCCGCCCTGGGCGACTGCACCGTGCTGGTCAGCCACCTCGGCCTGCCCGGTGCCCACCCGGTCCCGCCGGGCCGGGACACCGCCGCGTCGGTGCTCGCCCCTCTGCTCGGACTGGCCGAGCTACCGCACGTCGGGGTCAAGCTCTCCGGCCTGTACGCGATCAGCGAACCGGCGCACGCCTGGCCGCACGACAGCGCCCGCCCGTTCGTCGAGGTGCTGCTGGGCGCCTTCGGTCCGCAGCGCCTCTACTGGGGTTCGGACTTCTCCCCCAGCCTCGACCACGTCTCGTTCGCGCAGACCCTGCACCCGGTCGGCCTGGACGGGCTCTCCCCCGCCGAGGCAGCCGACGTGTACGGCGGCAACCTCTGCCGCGTGCTACCCACGCGGGCCGGCGTCGTCACACCCGGCGAGCAGCCCCACAGAACGATCGCAGCCGGTATCAAGTAGACAACCTTCGGTTACTTCAGATCTTCCTTGACCCCCTGGTCGGCTGCTGTACTACTCGCGCCACTCACGTCAGCCGAGCCACGGGGAGCCCCTGACCATGCCTGAAGCCCACCCTTCCCGGCGCACCCGGCGCGTCGCGTCCTCGGCGCTCGTCGGCGTCGTAGCCGGTGTCGTCCTGGCGGCCGCTTCACCCGCCGCCGCCAACCCGCGCGAGCCGGTCGAGGCGACCGGGGCCGGAAGCGCCACCGAGACGGTCATCACCCGCCCCGTCATCACCCCGCCCAGCGAGCCGACCACCATCGGCGTGCCGGCCGAGTTCAGCGTCACCAAGGCGGACGGCACCACCCCGAACGCGTACGTCTACCAGTTCAACGCCGGACCGCCGGTGCAGGTGCCGGCCGACGCCAACGGCGCGGCCACCATCTCCGTCAAGCCGACCTGGTACACCAACACGCTGACCGTCTACGGCCTCTTCCCGGGTGACTCCGCCGGGGAGAGCGCCAGCATCACGTTCAACTCCGGCGCGGCCCCCGTCGCCCCCGACGCGGACCTCACCGGCGACGGGGTCGCCGACCTGCTCACGGTCGGCGGCGCCCACACCCTGCCCGCCGGGCTCTGGCTCGCCACCGGGGACGCCGCGACCGGCATCGACCCGGCCAGCACCAACATCGGCATCCGGGGATACGGCATCGACGGCAACGACCCCGCCGACTTCACCGGCAGCCAGATCACCACCGGGCGGTTCTTCGGCGGGTCCTTCCAGGACATCCTCGTCTACCACCCGACCGGCGCCAAGGCCGGCGGTGCGACCATCCTGCGCGGCACCGGCGACGGCTCGCCACTGCACCCCCAGCTCAGCGGCAACCAGCAGCCCATCATCTCGGCCCAGTTGCTGGACGAGTACGGCAACTCGCCTCTCCAGCTCGCCAACGCCGGGGACAGCCGTCGGCTCGGCAACGACATCCCCGACCTGATCGGGATCAGCGGCGACGCGACCAACGGACACCACCTCACCTACTACCCGAACTTCTTCACGCCCGGCGGCTACTTCCTCGCCACCCGGACCACCGCGCTGACGCCGACCGGCGGCACCGACTGGAACAACTGGACCATCACCACCACCCAACTCAGTGGCGGCACCGCCATGTTCCTGTGGAACCGCACCACCGGCGCACTTCACCTGTGGACGGAGCTGACCTTCAGCCAGGACACCGGCCAGCTCGACCACACCGCATTCCACCTGGCCACGAACTGGAACACCAACGCCGCTCTCGACCTGCGTGCCGCCGACATCGACGGCGACGGCACGCCCGACCTCTGGACGGTCGGGGGCGCGGCCTCGGTCACCCCGTGGCTCGTGTCGGACCTGACCACCGCCGGCACCGGCACGGTCACCGCGCAACCCGCCCAGACACTGACCACTCCCAGCCAGAACTAGCAACTCGACAACGGTGACACCGGAGTGGTCGTCACCACGGCAGACGCCGGCGGCACCCTGCACGCCGCCGGCGCCTCTGCCGGGGTCACCTGGACCCGCCGTGCGCTGCCGCAGTTCAGATGAACGGACCGTCCAGGATGTCGAAGGAGAGCTGACCGGCGATCACATACTGGGCACTACCGCTCCTGATCGCCTGCGCGAGCACATCGAGCGACCACTCGTCAGGACCGGGCTCCAGGTCCAGGAAGTACAGGTCGTCGGAGAACGCCAGTTGCAACCCGTCCGACAGAACCTGTAGCGGGTACGCGGCCGTCTCACTCAGCCGGTACTCCCTGAGATCAGACAGGGTCATCCGGACAAGCTTCCAGCCGTACAGCGGCTGCCACTGTCCCCCGCCGCCGGGCGTCTCACGATCCATCGCCTGGATGTCGACAGTGAGACGCCGCCCACTCCGGCTCCGCCGCAGCTCAGATCCGTGGTGCGGTGGCGGGTGCAGAGCAAAGGACGGAAGGAACATGGCCGATCCGGCCGGGGAAGCGACGCGGTGTCACCGCTCGACGGTCACCCCGGCGGCAGGTACGCGACCGCCTGGATCTCGATGAGCAGGTGCGGGTGTGGCAACTGGTGCACCGCCACGGTGGTGCGGGTGGGGCCCGTCTCGTCGAAGTACTCGGCGTACACCGCGTTGTAGCCACCGAAGTCGTTCATGTTGGTCAGGTACGTGGTGACCTGCACCAGGTCCGTCAGGTCCGCACCCCGGTCGCGCAGGATGTCGCGCAGGTTCCCGATCACCGCCCGGGTCTGCGCGGCGATGTCGAGGCTGGTGGTGCCCATCTCGTCGACCGTGGCGCCGACGATGGTGTTGTCCGGGCGGCGGCTGCTCGTACCGGAGACGAAGAGGAAGTCACCGGCGACCTTGACGTGCGGGAAGCGGCCCCGGGGGGTGGCCTTGCCGGGCACCACGCGGCCGGCGGACCGGCCGGCCGGGGCCGGGCCGCCCGCAGCGGCGGCGCTCACGCCACGGTCCGGACCGGCGGCGCTCACGCCACGGCCCGCAGCGAGGCGGTGCCGAGCTGCTCGACCACGGCCCGCACGTGCGCGCCCGGCCGCAGCGGCACGGCGGCGGTGGCGGCCCCGGCCAGCAGGATCCAGCGCTCCGGCAGGTCCACGTCGTGACCGGCGGCGAGCCGGACGGCCTCGTCGACGGCCCGGCGGGGGTCACCGAGGATGGCGGCGGTCGACCCGACCTGGGCCGCCCGGCCGTCGATCTCCAGCAGGACGCCGAGGTTCGCCACCTCCGGCGGGACCGGCTGCCAGGCCCCGGTGACGAAGCCGGCGGCGCTGGTGTTGTCGGCGACCACCTCGGGGAGGGTGAACCGGAAGTCGACGTACCGGGAGTCGATCACCTCGACGGCCGGGGCGACGGCGACGGCCCGGCCCGCCTCGACCAGGAAGGCGACTTCCGGTTCGACCTTCGGGTGGATGTGGACGCCGAGGTCGACGGTGCCGCCGTCGGGGATCCGCATGACGTCGGTGAGCCGCCCCCAGATGACGTCGGTGACACCCATCTGGAGCATCTTCGCCCGGCTGGTCAGGCCGAGCTTGAGCCCGACCAGCCGTTCGCCCCGGTCGAGCCGGCGACGGACCAGGTCGGCCTGGACGGCGTAGGCGTCGGCGACGTCCGGGCCGAGCGCGTCGCCGAACTGTGCGACGGCCCGCGCGGACCGCTGGGCCTCGTCCAGGACGGCGGCCGGTGTCGGGTCGTTCACTGTTGTGCTCCTTGTCGCATCGCTCCGGCCAGGTCCAGCGCCACGTCGACGATCATGTCCTCCTGGCCGCCGACCATCCGGCGTCGGCCGAGTTCGACCAGGATGGAGCGGACGTCCACGCCGTAGCGCTCGGACGCGCGCTCGGCATGCCGCAGGAAGCTGGAGTAGACGCCCGCGTAGCCGAGGGAGAGGGTCTCCCGGTCGACCTGGACCGGCCGGTCCTGAAGCGGACGGACCACGTCGTCGGCGGCGTCCATCAGGGCGAAGGTGTCGCAGCCGTGCCCCCAGCCGTGCAGGTCGGCGACGGCGGCGAACACCTCCAGCGGGGTGTTGCCGGCCCCGGCGCCCATTCCGGCCAGCGACGCGTCGACCCGTACGGTGCGCCCGTGCGGCGCGTCCGGACTCACCGGGGTGTCCCCGGTGATCCGGCCGTGCTCGACGGCGACGACGCTGTTGGCGACGCCGAGAGCGAGGTTGTGGTGGGCGTGGATACCGATCTGGGTGGTGGGTTCCAGCACCTGCCGGTACGCGTCGACCCGGTCGGCGACGTCGGACATCAGCAGCCGTCCGCCCGAGTCGGTGACGTAGACGCAGTGCGCGCCGTAGGACTCCATCAGCCGGGCCTGCCCGGCGAGGGTCGCCGGGTCGGCCATGTGCGACATCATCAGGAAGCCGGAGACGTCCATGTCGTTCTCCCGGGCCCAGGAGATGTGCTGGGCGGCGATGTCCGCCTCGGTGCAGTGGGTGGCGATCCGGACGCTGGTCACCCCGAGGGAGCGGGCGGCCCGCAGGTCGGCGATGGTGCCGATGCCGGGCAGCAGCAGGGTGGTCAGCCGGGCGCTCGTCAGCACCTCGGCGGCGGCGGTGATCCACTCGGCGTCGGTCGCGGCGCCGTGGCCGTAGGTGACGCTGGAGCCGGCGAGGCCGTCGCCGTGCGCCACCTCCACGGCGGCCACCCCGGCGGCGTCGAGCGCGGCGGCGATGGTCCGGACCTGGTCGACGGTGTAGCGGTGGGCGACGGCGTGCATGCCGTCGCGCAGGGTCACGTCCTGGAGGTAGAGGTCGGTCATCGCGCTCCCCTTCCGTCGCCGCTCGTCCCGGCCGGGAGCCGGGCGGCCAGGCGCTCGGCGGTGCGCAGGGCGGCCGAGGTCATGATGTCCAGGTTGCCGGCGTACGCGGGCAGGTAGTGCCCGGCGCCGGAGACCTCCAGGAAGACCGAGACCTGCCACCCGGTGAGGTGCCGGCCCAGCGCGGGCACGTACGTGTCGACCCGGTCGAACTGCACGTCCTGCTTGAGCCGGTAGCCGGGCACGTACCCCTGGACGGTGGCGACCATCGCGGTGACCGAGTCGGTGACCGCGTCGCGGTCGAGGTCCTCCTCGGGGCAGAGGCAGTAGACCGTGTCCCGCATCAGCAGCGGCGGATCGGCCGGATTGAGCACGATGATCGCCTTGCCCCGGGCCGCTCCGCCGACCACCTCGATGGCGCGGGCGGTGGTCTCGGTGAACTCGTCGATGTTCGCCCGGGTGCCCGGTCCGGCCGAGCGGGAGGCGATCGAGGCGACGATCTCCCCGTACGCCACCGGGGTGGCCCGGCCGACGGCGGCGACGATCGGCACGGTGGCCTGCCCGCCGCAGGTCACCATGTTCACGTTGCGCTCGCCGAGGTGCTCGTCGAGGTTGACCGGCGGCACCACGTACGGCCCGATCGCGGCCGGGGTCAGGTCGACCACGGTGCGGCCGTGGGCGCGCAGCACCGCGTCGTTGCGGGCGTGCGCACCGGCCGAGGTGGCGTCGAAGACCAGCCCGACATCGGCGAACTCGGGCATCGCCACCAGCCCGTCCACGCCGTCGGCGGTGGTCGCCACGCCGAGCCGGCGGGCCCGGGCGAGCCCGTCGGAGGCGGGGTCGATGCCGACCATCGCCACCATCCGCAGCGACTCCGACAGCCGCAGCACCTTGATCATCAGGTCGGTGCCGATGTTGCCGGAGCCGATCACCGCCACGCCGACGCTCATGCCCGGTCCCCCTTCGTGAAACAGGCCCGGACGCTGCCGAGACCGGAGATCCGCGCCTCGTACCCGGCGCCCGGGGTGACCGGCACCATCGGGCCGAGCGCCCCGGAGAGCACCACGTCCCCGGCACGCAGCGGGTCGCCGGCCCGGGCCATCGTGGTGGCCAGCCAGCCCAGCGCGTGCAGCGGGTTGCCCAGGCAGGCCGCGCCCGCGCCGACCGACACCGGCTCCCCCGCGTGCTCCAGCACCATCCCCACCAGCCGCAGGTCGAGCCCGTCGAGCCGGCGCGGCACGGTACCGAGGACGAAGAGCCCGCTGGAGGCGTTGTCGGCGACGGTGTCCACGATGGAGATGTCCCAGCCGGCGATCCGTGAGTCGACCACCTCGATCGCCGGCAGCACGTGGTCCACCGCCCGCAGCAGGTCCACGGTGGTGACCCGCTCGTCGATGAGGTCGTCGGCGAGGACGAAGGCGACCTCGGCCTCCACCCGGGGTTGCAGCAGTCCGTCGAGCGGGATCTCCGCCCCGTCGGGCACCGCCATCACGTCGGTGAGCAGCCCGAAGTCGGGTTGGTGCACGCCAAGGGCGTCCTGCACCGCCGGGGAGGTCAGGCCGATCTTGACGCCGACCCGGCGTTGCCCGGCGGCCAGCCAGGCATCCACCTGCTCGCGCTGCGTCGCGTACGCCGCCTCGACGTCCCCCTCGGGCAGCAGCCGGCCGCGCAGCGGCGCGCAGGGCCGGCCGGTCCGGCGGGCCTCGGTCAGGTCCCGGGCCGCGGCCCGGTGTGCGTCGCTCATGTCAGGTCCACGCAGACGTTCGTCAGTTCGGAGTAGAAGTCCAGCGAGTGCACGCCGCCCTCCCGGCCCACGCCGGAGGCGCGCATCCCGCCGAACGGGGTGCGCAGGTCCCGCAGGAACCAGGTGTTGACCCAGACGATCCCGGTGTCCAGGGCGGCCCCGGCCCGGTGCGCACGGCCGACGTCCCGGGTCCACACCGTCGCCGCCAGGCCGTACGGGGTGCCGTTGGCCAGGGCGAACGCCTCCTGCTCGTCGTCGAACGGGGCGACGTGCACCACCGGGCCGAACACCTCCTCCTGGTTGGTGCGGGTGTTCGGGCCGAGCCCGGTGAGCACGGTGGGTTGCACGTACGCGCCGCCGTCGCGGGCGTCGCCGAAGGCCGGCACACCCCCGCCGGCCAGCACCTCGGCCCCCTCGGCGCGGGCCAGGTCGTAGCAGCCGAGCACCTTGTCCCGGTGGGTGTGCGAGATCAGCGGCATGGTCGCCGTCTCCGGGTCGGTCGGCCAGCCGTACGCCAGCGCACCGGCCCGCTCCGCGAGCCGGGCGGTGAACTCCTCGAAGACCGGCCGCTGGACGTAGATGCGCTCGGTGCAGAGGCACACCTGCCCGCCGTTGGTGAAGCTGGACCGCACCGAACCGGCGACCGCCGCGTCCAGGTCGGCGTCGGCGAAGACCAGGCCGGCGTTCTTGCCGCCGAGTTCGAAGGAGACCGCCTTCACGCCGTCGGCGGCGGCCCGCATGATGGCGCTGCCGGTGGCCGACTCGCCGGTGAAGGTGATCGCGTCCACTCCGGGGTGCCGGGTCAGGTGCTCCCCGGCCGAGCCCGGTCCGAAGCCGTGCACCAGGTTGAACACGCCCGCCGGCACGCCGGCCGCCGCCATCACCTCGGCGAGCAGCGTCGCCGAGGCGGGGGTCTCCTCGCTGGGCTTGACCACGACCGCGTTGCCGCAGGCCAGCGCGGGGGCCACCTTCCAGGTGAGCAGCAGTAGCGGCAGGTTCCACGGCACGATGACCGCGACCACACCGACCGGCTTGCGCAGCGCGTAGTTCAGCGCCCGACCGCCGGTGGGGGTGACCGTGGTGAACGACTCCGTCGAGGCGGTCGCCACCACGTCGGCGAACGCCCGGAAGTTCGCCGCGCCGCGCGCCACGTCCAGGGTCCGGGCCTGGGCGAGCGCCTTGCCGGTGTCGGCGACCTCGGCGGTGACCAGGTCGTCGAAGCGGCGCTCCAGTTCGTCGGCGATCCGCCGCAGCACCTCGGCCCGTTCCCGTTCGCCCGTCCGGCCCCACGGGCCGCGCAGCGCGGCCCGCGCGGCGGCCACCGCGTCGTCCACGGTGCCCTCGGACGCCTCGACCACCTCGAAGATCGGCTCGCCGGTCACCGGGCTGCGCCGGGTGAACGTCCGGCCGCCGTCGACGAACTCTCCGCCGACGAAGTTGCGCAGCCGCACTGGCCCGTCCGGGGCCCGGCCCCCGGTCAGCCGGGGATCCCACACCGTCATGGTGTCCCTCTCCCTCAGTCGTCCCGGTTGGCTGGGTCGGCGACCAGTGCCACGACGGCGGCGTCCACCCCGTCCTGGCCGGTGAGCGCCGCCGCCGCCTCGTCGGTGGCGACGAGCACGGTGGTGCCGACGCCCACGTTCAGCGGGTCGACGGCGACCAGGTCGGCCCGGGCCGCGTCGTTGGACCTCGGTCGGACCAGGACCAACCGGCGACCCTGCAACGGGGGCAGGATCCGGTCGGCCCACACCTTGGCCACGACCTCACCGAGCAGCATCAGGAGTCCCCGCGCAGCTGGGCCATGACCTCGCGGATCCGGGCGGACTCCGGGTTCTCCAGCAGGGCCGCGGTGGTCGGGTGCGGCTTCGGGTACACCTGGGAGCTGCGCAGGTCGCCGTGCTGGCGGATGGCCGCCTCCCCGGCGGCGACGGCCTGCCGGACGGCGGCCAGGGTGCCCTGCACGGCCACGGCGAGGAAGCCGCTGGTGACCCGTTCCACCGCCACGCAGCGCACGTCAGCGGTCTTGATCATGGCTTCGATCCCGGCGGACAGGGCCACCACCCCCCGGGTCTCGACGATTCCGATCGCGTTGTCGGACGACATGTCTGGTTCTCCTCCGGTCAGTTGCCGACGAGTTGGGGGTCGACGGCCAAGGCGCTGACCGCGTCGCAGGGGCTGGCGAAGACGATGGAACGCACCGCGCGGCTCTTGGCGCGGGCGGTCCGCTCGCCGATGTCCACCGCCTCCTCGACGGTGGCGAGGTCACCGCGGAGCGCCACGGCGACGATCCCCCCACCGAGGCGGACGACCTTGGTCACCTCCACCTCGGTGGCCTTCACCATCGCGTCGACGGCGTCGAAGATCGGGGTGAATCCTTCGGCCTCGACGAAGCCGGCGGCCATGTTGCGCATGGTTGCTCCTCACAGGGGTTTCAGGGCAGGTTCCAGGACAGGACGGCGCCGCCGGTGCCCCAGATCGGTCCGTAGGCGTGCAGGTGGGCGGGGCCCTCGGTGGCGCCGGCTCCGGCGGCGAAGGCCAACGCCCGGAACTGGCTGTCGGCCTGGGCCTGCCGGGCGAAGTCCTCGCGGACCGCGAGTGCCCCGTCGGTGTCCCCGGCGACGAGCAGGTCCAGGACGCGGGTGTTCCACTGGTCGTGCCGGGCGTCGGAGATCCGGTCCCGGTCGGGTTCGATCCACTGCTGGATCAGCCCGGAGGAGAGCCCGCTGACCACGACCACCGCTGCCCGTAGCCCGGCCTCCCGGGCCGCCGCCGCCCCGGCGCGTCCCACGTCGGCGAGGGTCTGCGCGTCGGCGTAGAGGTTGCAGGAGACCTGCGCCCAGCGCAGCCGGTGGTCCGGGTCGAGCAGGTTCGAGGTGACGATGGTGCCGGCGTCGATGGGGAAGCCGTCGTAGCGGGTCTGGCGGGCCTGCATGCCGTCGGCCGCCACCCGGCCCGCCCACCGCTGGGTGAACGGCACGTCGACGTGCAGGTCGTAGCTGAGCAGGCCGTAGTCGTACGCGTACCAGTTCTCGTCGACGTGTTCGCCGCGCGGGTTCGGGTCGCACTGGAACTGGTGGCCGAGCACGGTGAACCACTGGGTGGAGAGCAGCAGCACCACGTCCGGGTCCAGCCGGCGCAGCCGCTCCCCGACGTCGCGGGTCGCGGCGGCCAGGGCCGCCCAGCTCGGCGCGGGCTCCTTGGCCAGCAGGTGGGGCATGCCGGGCAGCAGCGCCCCGGCGACGACTCCGGTCCGGTCAGCCACGGTGGCTCCTCTCCGGCTGCCACTCCACGACCGCGTTCCCGGTGCCGATGATGGTGCCGTAGCCGAGGACCTCCCCCGGCACGGCCGGCCAGCCCATGGCGGCGAGCAGCCAGGTCAGGCTGCCGGCCTTGGTCTCCGACGCGGTCGCCTCGATGTGTTCGCCGATCAGGCCGCGCAGCGGGGCGGTCGGGCCGCGCCGGATGGCCTCCAGCAGTTTCATGTCCCACCGGTACTGGTGGTTGTTGTACGGGTGCTCCCGTTCCATGTCCTCCGGCAGCTCCGGCTCCTCGTGCCAGTGCAGGTGGGACAGGGAGTTGGAGGCGAGCAGCACGGCCCGCCGGCCGGTTGCCTCGACGGCCCGCCGGGTCGCCTCGCCCAGCACCTCCATCTCCTCCAGTGACGCGTCGGAGTAGAAGTACGGGTTGTTGTTGGCCGACAGCGACACCACCGGGATGTCCCACGCCGGGTTGACCAGGTGCAGGGCACCGATGGTGGCGTAGTCGACCCGGACCCGGGGGTCGCGCATCGCCCGGGTGACCAGACCGAGACCGGTCGCCTCCTCGACGATCGCCTCGCCGAGTTCCACGTCGGTGCGGAAGTCGTAGTGGTACCGGAACAGGTGCGGGAAGATCGGCTCGACCGAGACGCCGCGCGGGTTGGGCGCGCAGTTCACGTGGTGGCCGACCATGGTGATCCAGTGCGGGGCGTGCACGATCAGCACGTCCGGGCGGTGCACCTCGCGGATCCGCTGCCGCAGCCGCTCGTACGCCCAGCGCAGCATCTCCCAGCCGCCGGTGGAGCGGGGCTCGTTCTGCGGCGGGTTCTCCGCGTAGATCAGGTGCGGCGGGTGCGGGCTGAGGCAGCCGGCGACGATGCCCGGCCCGGAGTTGGCGGCCGGCGCGGGCGGTGGTCCGCCCACGGGGGCCGGCTGTCCGGCCGACCGGCCGGTGGGGACGACCGGCAACTGGAAGACCCTGCTCATGACTGCTCCTCCCGGTCGGTCAGCACCCGCACCCAGGAACGCTCGCCGGCGTCGCAGCCGAGGATGCGCAGCCCCGCGTCGTCCACGGCGAGCTGGTCGTCGGCGAGCGCCGGGTCATGGCGGATCCAGGCCCGCAGCGGTGCCGGATGGACGCCGTGCACCTCCACGAGGGTGTCCTCGGCGAGCCCGGCCCCGGGTGCGACGTAGGCCAGGCGACGGCTGCCCCGGCGTCCGGTGTACGGCGGCCGGGCGCTGGACACCGTCCGCAGCCAGCACCGTTCGGCGCGGAGCCGTACGCGCGCCTCGACCGTGGCGGCGACGTCGACGTCACCCGACGGTCCCAGCACCACGCCGTAGCGCCGGTACGCCTGCGCCCCGGTCAGGTACTCCTGGGCCACGTCGTCGGCGACGTCGGCGGGCAGGCGGTCGAGCGGGTCGCCCCAGCCGCCACCCCCGGCGGACTCCATCACCAGCACGTCGCCGGAGCGCATCGGGTGTCCGGCGACCTTGCCCGGGGTGACGAAGTCCTCCCGCGCGCCGTCGGCCCGCCGGATGTGGGTGACCGTGGGGGCACCGGGCCCGCCGTGGCGCAGCCCGTACGGCGGCACGGTGGTCCGGTCGGTCTGCACCGAGTACGCCCCGGCGCTGGCCAGCAGCCGGGTGGCCCGCAGGGTGCCGAGGCCGCCGCGGCGTTCGCCGTCGCCGCAGGAGGCCGGACGCAGTTCACACGCCTCGACCAGGATCGGGATCTCCGCCTCCAGCCGTTCGACGGACTGGATGGTGGAGATGTCCCCCAGGTCGACGGGGTTCATCGCGCTCGGCCCGTCGGCCTCGGCGAACCCGCCGTTGCCGCCGGCCGGATAGTCGTAGTAGAGGTACGGCCGGCCGGTGTGCTCGTCCACCCCGCCGATCAGGTTCTGGAAGGTGGTGCCGAACTGGTCGGCCGCGACCAGGTCGGGCGCGACCTGGCTGAGGGCCGCCATCACCGAGGAGATGACCCGCTTGCGGACCTCGCTGTGCGCGTTGGCCGGGGCGGGATACTCCACGTGCACGACGGTGCCCGGCTCGGTGTGCACCCGCAGTGGGCGGAACGCGCCGTGGTTGACCAGGCCGCCCGGGTCGAGGGCGGACTTCACCGCGATGAACACCCCGGCGACGGTCATCGCGCGCGACGAGTTGACCACGGCCGCCACCTGCGTCGTCGAGCCCCGGAAGTCGGCTTCGATCTCGTCGTCCCGGACGGTCAGCGCGCAGCGCACCAGCGCGGCGTCGTACCGACCGTCGGTGTAGAGGTCGAGGTAGTCCTCGTAGTGGTAGGTGCCGTCGGGCAGGTCGCGGATCATGTCGCGCAGCCGCTGCTCGGTCCGGTCCATGTTCGCCGCGACGCACTCCAGCAGCAGGTCGACGCCGTACCGGTCGACCATCGCGCGCAGCCGGCGTTCGGCGGTGCGGCAGGCGGCGATGCTGGACTCCAGGTCGCCCCGGCGCTCCTCGGCCATCCGCACGTTGGCGAAGACGATGTCGAACGCGGCCCGGTTGGGCCGGCCCTGCTCGATGAGGCGGATCGGCGGGATGCGCAGCCCCTCCTGGAGGATCTCGGTGGCCTGGCCGGAGACGCTGCCCGGCGTCATCCCGCCGATGTCCGCCCAGTGCATCCGCACGCAGGGGAAGAGGAACAGCTGGTCGTCGACGAAGACCGGGCTGATCAGCGTCACGTCGTTGAGGTGGCTGCCGCCCCGGTACGGGTCGTTGACGATGTAGAGGTCGCCGGGGCGCATCTCGTCGGCGAAGTCGGCGAAGATCTCGGCCACCGAGGCGGGCATGGCGATGACGTGGCCGGGCATGTCCCGCCCCTGGGCGACCATCTGGCCCCGGGGGTCGAAGAGTGCGCAGGAGAAGTCCTGCGCGTCGGCGATCACCGGCGAGTGGGCGGTCCGGAAGATCGTCTGACGCATCTCCCGGACGATCGAGATCAGACCCTCGGTGACGATCTCGAGTTCGATCGGGTTCACGGTCATGCTGACCTCACTGACTGTCGGTGGGGAAGGGCCCCTCCGGCGGGGCAGATGGACCACCATGTGGTCCTAGAGTTATATTGTGAAACCTAGCAACCGCGAAGATGGGAAGCAAGATGTCGTACGCGACCGAACCGACGGCCACCGTCGCCGAACCGGCCGCCCGGGAGTCCGGCACGCAGGCGCTGGACCGCGCGCTCGCCGTGCTGCTGGCCTTCCGGGGTGACGTGGTCGAGCGCAAGGTGAGCGACGTCAGCCGCGAACTGGGGCTGCACAAGTCGACGGCCAGCCGTCTGTTCCGCGCCCTGGCCGACGCGGGATTCCTGCAACGCAACGAGGAGACCGGCGCCTACCGGCTCGGGGTCACCGTCTTCGAGCTGGGCGCGCGTTACCTCGACGGCATCGACCTGCACGCGCTGGCCCGGCCGCTGGTGCACGAGCTGGCCGAGCGGGAGGGCGAGAGCGTCAACCTGGCCGTCCGGGAGGGGCTCGACGCGATCTCCCTCTACATCGCCCAGGGCACCCGCAACGTACAACTGGTCTCCCGGCTGGGGCGACGCATTCCGCTCTGGGTCAGCGCCGCCGGCAAGGCGCTGCTGGTCGACCACGACGACGACGCGCTGCGCCGGATGCTGTCGGACGCGCCGCTGGCCGCGCTGACCCCCAACACCATCACCTCGCGGGACGCGTTCCTCACCCACATGGCCGGGGTCCGCGAACGCGGCTGGGCGCTCAACGACGAGGAGAGCGAACTCGGCCTCCGGGTGGTGGCCGCCCCCGTCCGGGACCGGTTCGGCGCGGTGACCGCCGCGATCAGCGTCTCCGGCCCGATCTTCCGGCTCGACCGGGACCGGGTCGAGGAACTGGCCGAGGCGGCCCGGCACACCGCCGACGAGCTGTCCCGCCAGCTCGGCCACGGCTTCGGCGCGGTCTGGGGCGACTGACCCCCCGCCCCGGCGGACCGCCGGCACGCCGACGGCGGACGACACGGGCCGGCGGTTCAGAAGCGCTCCTGGACGACGTCGGGGGTCACCCGCACGTGCAGCAGCACCGGCCCGGTCAGCGGCAGGACGGCGTCGAGCGCCGCCTCCGCCCCGGCGGTGTCGGTGACGGTGTACGCGGTGAGCCCGAGCGCGCGGGCCACCGCGGCCAGGTCCCGGTCCGGGAAACGGGCCGGGGCCGGGTCCACCCCGCGTGGCCGCAGCTTGCGCACCTCCGCGCCGTACGCCGAGTCGTCGAGCACCACCAGCAGCACGGCGGCTCCGGTGCGGGCGAGGGTGTCCAGCTCCCCGAGTCCGGTGAGCAGGCTGCCGTCGCCCTCGAACGCGACCACCGGCCGGTCCGGGCGGCCCACCGCCGCGCCGACGGCGAACGGCAGGCCGACGCCGATGCTGCCGAACTCCCAGGGCGCGACCAGGGACCGGTCTGTCGCGGCCGAGTCCAGCAGCAGGTTGGGCCAGCCGCCGAAGTGCCCCACCCCGACCACCGTGGTCCGTTCCGCCGGCAGCCGGCCGGCGCAGACCCGGACGAACTCTCGGGGGTCGATCCGGTCCGGCGTGGAGCAGACGTCCAGGTCGGCGAAGGGGTCGGCGGCGGCGAGGTCGGCCGCCAGTTCCGCCGTCCGCCAGTCCGGTCGCGACTGTGGCGCCAGCAGCGCGCCGACCGCCCGCGCGGTGGTGCCGGCGTCGCCGAGCACCGCGTCGTCGACCGGCCAGCGGGCGCCCGGCGCGGCCGGGTCGGTGTCGACCGCGACCACGGTGGCCGCGCCGGCCAGGGTGCCGTGGTCGGCGGTCCACCGGTTCCAGCCCGCGCCGAAGGTGACCACCAGGTCCGCCTCGGCGAACATCCGCCGGGTGAGCGGGCGGGCCAGCCCACCGGCCACCCCGAGGTGGTACGGGTGCCCGGCGAACAGCCCGGCCGCCATCAGGGTGGTGGCCAGCAGCGCACCGCTGCGGTCGGCCAGTTCGCGGATCGCCGGACCGGCCGACTCGGCACCCCGGCCGGCGAGCAGCACCGGACGGCGGGCCGCCCGGAGGCGGTCGGCGAGCGCGGCGACCGCCTCCGGATGCGGCGCGGGCGGCTGCGCGGGACGCGGCGGCACGTGCGGCACGCACGGCGGCGCGCCGGACGGCACCGGTTCGTCCTGGAGGTCCATCGGCACGTTCAGCACCACCGGACCGGGCAGCTCCCGGGCCTGCCGGAAGGCCCGCGCCAGGTCCCGAACGGCCGTGGCGGGGGTCGCCACCGGCACGAAGCTACCCGCCGTGGCCAGCGCGAACGGCTGCTGGTCGAAGTGCTGCACATGCCCCGGGTCGGCCGGCGGAGTGTCCCCGGCGACCAGCACCAACGGGGTGCGCGCCTGCCGGGCGATGGTCAGCGCCGCGCCGGCCACCGCCAGGCCCGGCCCCTGGGTCACCGTGGCGACCGCGCAGCGGCCGGTCACCCGGGCGTACCCGTCGGCCATCATCACCGCGGCGTTCTCGTTGCGGGCCGCCACGAACCGCACACCGTGCCGTTCGATCAGGTCGGTGACCAGGAACATGTTGGCGTCGCCTAGCAGGCCGAAGATGGTGTCCACGCCGTGCGCCACGATCGCGTCGGCGAGCGCCTGGTAGGCCCTCACCGCGCCGTCCCCCCGATCCGGTAGTCGCCGGCCCCGCGCAACGCCACACCCAGCCCGGCCAGGTACGAGTCGGTGGCGACCGCGTCGAACCGGGGCCCCGCCAACCGGGCGGTCCGCTTGGTCATCGACCGGGCCACCGGCGACGTGGCCAGCAGCCGGTCGACCAGCCGTTCCCCCGCCGCCGCCAGCCCGTCGGGCGGGACGCAGGCGGTGACCAGGTCGTACCGGAGCAGGTCGGCCGGGTCGATCCGCTCCTCCAGCAGCAGCCACCGCTTGGCCCGGTCGGCCCCGACCAGGTCGGCCAGGATCGCCATGCCACTCCAGGTCAGCGGGATGCCGAAGGTCACCTCCGGGAAGGTGAGGTGGCAGGTGTCGCTGGCCACCCGCAGGTCGGCGGCGAGCCCGAGGACCGCGCCGGACCCGATGGCCGGGCCGTTGAACAGGGTCACCGTGGTCTGGTCCAGCCGGTACCAGCGCTCCACCAGCTCGGCGGTGCGCCGCTGCACGCGGGTGGTGGTCGCCGCGTCCAGGGTGGCCAGTTCGCGCAGGTCGGTGCCGGCGCAGAAGGCGGTGCCCGCGCCGGTGAGCACGACCACCTCCACCTCGTCGTCGCGGGCGAGGTCGTGCAGCACGTCCTCGAACCGGGCGAGCATGGCCAGGTCGAAGCTGTTGCGCCGGTGCGGCCGGTGCAGCGTCACCCGGGCCACCCGGCCGACACGTTCCAGGCGTACGGATTCGTCTGTGCTCACGGGGTCTCCGAGGTCAACAGGGCGCGGTCGACGAGGGCCGCCGCGTGGCCGACGTAGGACAGGGGGTCCAGCAGGGTGGCCAGGTCGGTGCCGGCCAGCGCGGCGGTGACCTGCGGGTCGGCCCGGAGCACCTCGGCGAACGGACGGTCCTGGTCGATGCTGTCCCGGACGATCCGCATCACCAGGTGGTGGGCCTGTTCCCGGCCGAGCGGGCCGGCCAGGCGCAGCATGACCGCCTCGGAGAGCACCAGCCCGCCGGTGACGTCGAGGTTGGCCCGCATCCGCTCCGGCGACACCCGGAGGTCGCCGAAGACCTCGACGAGACGTTCCAGCGCGCCGCCGATGAGGATGAACGACTCGGGCAGCAGCTTCCACAGCGTCATGCCGACGCCCATGTCCCGGTCGTCCTGCGCGACCATCGCCTGCATCGCCAGCGGCACCTGGGCGCGCAGCGTGCTCGACGCGGCGACGACCGCCTCGCAGCGGATCGGGTTGCGCTTGTGCGGCATCGTGCTGCTGCCGACCTGGCTGGCCCGCTGCGGCTCGTGCGCCTCGCCGATCTCGGTGCGGCCCAGGAAGTAGACCTCCCGGGCGAGCTTCTCCGCGCTGGCGGCGACCAGGCCCAGCACCATCAGGCACTCGGCGAACCGGTCGGGGGTGGCGTGCCAGGGGGTGTCGGCGACACCCAGGCCGAGTTCGGCGGCGACCGCCCGCTCCAGGGCGAACGCCTGCGGGCCGTACCCGGCCATGGTGCCGGCCGCCCCGCCCATGCTGGTCACCAGCAACCGCCGCCGCAGCTCGGTCAACCGGTCCCGGTGCCGCTGCAACTCGCTCTGCCACACCGCGCAGCGCAGCCCGAAGGTGGTGGGCAGGGCCTGCTGGCCGTGGGTCCGCGCCGGCATGGGCGTCTCGCGGTGCCGCAGCGCCAGCTTCCGCAGGATCCGGACCAGCTCGTCGACCTGCCGTTGCACGATGTCCAGGCCGGCCCGGCAACGCAGCACGAAGCCGGTGTCCATGACGTCCTGGGTGGTCGCGCCGAGGTGCACGTACCGGCCGGCGTCGCCGGGGCAGGCGGCGGTGAGCGCGCGGACCAGCGGCACCAGCGGGTGCACGGTGTCCGCCGCGTCACCGGCCAGCGCGGCGGTGTCGAGCTTGTCCACCCGGGCGGCGGCGGTGATCTGTTCGGCGGCGGCGTGCGGAATGACGCCCAGCGACGCCTGGCCCCGGGCGAGCGCCGCCTCCACGTCCAGCCAGGACTGCATGAGCTGCCGGTCGTTGAAGACCGACCGCATCTCCGCGTTGCCGAAGAAGCTGGTGACGGTCAGCGAGTCGAGGAAGCAGGAACCGAGCTGCATCAGCGTCCCTCCGTCCCGGCGGCGCGCAGCAGGGGCGCGACGGCCCGGCGGTCCACCTTGCCGGACGGCAGCATCGGCAGGTCGGGGACCACGCGCACCAGCGTCGGCACCTTGTGCCGGGCCAGCCGCCGGGCCGCCCCGGTGAGCAGCCGTTCGGGGTCGACCACCGCTCCGGCGGCCGGTACGACCAGCGCGCCGACCTCCTCGCCCCAGCGCGCCGACGGCACCCCGAGCACGCACACCTGCCCGACACCGGGCTCGTCGAGCAGGGCCGCCTCGACCTCGGCCGGGCTGACGTTCTCCCCGCCCCGGATGATCAGCTCCTTGGCCCGGCCGGTCAGGGTGAGCACCCGGTACACGTCGAGGGTGCCCAGGTCACCGGTGCGCAGCCAGCCGTCGTCGGTGAGCGCCGCGCGGGTGGCCGCCGGGTCGTCGAGGTAGCCGGCGGTGACCGACTCGCCGCGCACCAGCAGCTCGCCCGGTTCCCCGACGGGCACCGGCCGAGTCGTGCCCGGGGCCACCACGAGGGCGTCGAGACCGGGCACGATCCGCCCGACGGTGGTGCCGGGCAGCCCGCAGTCACCGTCGCCCGGGTCCACGCTGATGGTCGGCCCCGCCTCGGTCTGCCCGTACACCACGGCCACCCGGTGGAGCCCGAGCACCCGCGCGGTCCGCTCGACCACGGCCGGCGGGCAGTGCGCGCCGCCGAGGAAACCGACCCGCAACGACGACAGGTCCCACCGGCCCGGTTCCCGGAGCACCTGCTCGACCAGCAGGCCCGCCATGGTCGGCACGGCCTGGAGCACGGTGCACCGGTAGCGGGCGATGCCGTCGAGCACCTCCTCGGTGCGGAACCGCCGCCCGGAGACCCAGAGCGCCCCGGTGACCAGGGCCAGGATCGCGCCGCTGCTCAGCCCGCGGCGTGCGCCAGCGGCAGCGGTGAGGCGATCCGGTCGGTGTCGCGCAGGCCGGCCGCCTCGGCGGTCCAGCCGGCGTTGGCGACGAGGTTGCGGGCGCTCAGCGGCACCATCTTCGCCGGTCCGGTGGTGCCGGAGGTGAACTGGATGTTCAGCACCGCGTCGGGATCACCGGCCGGAGCCGGCTCCGGGTCGTCCCAGCCGGGCAGCGCGGCCATCGCGGTCGGGCCGAGGTCGGCGCCGAGCCGGTGGCAGGCGTTCGGGCGGGCGTCGACCGGCAGCGCCGCGACGGCCCGCGCGGCGGCGGCCGGGCCGTCCCGGTCCCGCAGCCGGTCGGCGACGAAGAGCAGCCGGGGCCGGCTGCGGGCCAGCGCCCCGGTCAGCTCCGCCTCGGTGAGTCCGGGATGCAGGGTCACCAGGGCCGCGCCCCGCCACGCGGCGGCGGCCAGCAGCACCAGCCAGGCCAGCCCGTTCTCCGCCCACACGGCGATCCGGTCGCCCCGGCCGACGCCGTGGGCGGACAGCACCGCCGCGGCCCGCCCGGCGAGCCCGGCGAACTCGCCGGTGGTCACCGGGTGGGGCAGCTCGGTGGGGGCGTAGAGCGGACGGTCCGGTTCCCGGGCGGCCCGGTGCAGCAGCAGCGCGTCGAGGGCAGGCGGTGTCACCGGGTCACTTCCTGGTCAGCAGCAGGTTCCCGTGGTCGTCGGCGGTGGCGGTCCAGCCCGCGCCGACCACGGTGGTGCTGCCGTTCTCCCGGACCACCGCCGGGCCGGGGACCGCGTGCCCGGGGGCCAGGTCGGCGCGCCGCCAGACGGTCGCGTCGGTCCAGCCCTGTGGGCCGTAGAGCCGGGTCCGGCCGGGTTCCGGCCGGTCGGCCACCGGCGGCGCGAACCGCACCTCGGGCCGGGGCCCGAACGCGGTGAGCCGGCAGTTGACGATCTCCGCCGGCTGGCCGTCGCGGACATATGCGTACCGCTCGGCGTAGGCGGTGTGGAACGCGTCGGTCAGCTCGGCCGCCGTCGCCGGCAGCCCGTCCAGCGGTACGGCCAGGTCGAAGCTCTGGCCCCGGAACCGCATGCCGACCGACAGGCCGAAGGTGACCTGCTCCGCCTCGACGCCGTCCTCGGCCTTGAGCTGGGCGCGGGCGGTGTCCTGCAACTCGGCGACGACGGTCCGGACGGTGTCCAGCCCCGCCTCGTCTGCCGGCACGAGCACGGTGCGGACGTAGTCGTGCCGGGCCTGCGCGGTGACGAAGCCCAGCGCGGAGAAGTTGCCCGGCACCGGCGGCACCAGCACCTGCCGGATGCCCAGCTCGTCGGCGAGGACGGTGGCGTGCATCGGACCGGCGCCGCCGAACGGCATCAGGACGAAGTCCCGGGGATCGTGTCCCCGGGCCACCGAGATCTCCTTGATCGCGCTGGTCATCTTGACCGTGGCGAGCAGCAGGATCCCGTACGCCAGCTCCAGGTCGTCGAGGCCGACCTCGCCGGCGAGCCGGTGCATGGCGGTACGGGCGGCGTCGGTGTCCAGCCGGACCTCGCCGCCGAGGCTCTCCTGCGGGTCGAGGTGGCCGACGAGCAGGTGGGCGTCGGTGGTGGTGGGTTCGGTGCCGCCCCGGCCGTAGCAGGCCGGGCCGGGGGTGGAGCCGGCGCTGCGCGGCCCGACCCGCAGTTCACCGCCCCGGTCCCGCCAGGCGATCGACCCGCCGCCCGCCCCGATGGTGTTGATCTCGACCTGGAAGGTGCGGTTCGGGTGGCCGGCGATGGTGCCGTCGTTGGTCATCAGCGGCACGCCGTTCTTGATCAGGCAGACGTCGGTGCTGGTGCCGCCGATGTCGCAGGTGATCACGTTGGCGTAGCCGGCCCGTCCGGCGACGTGCACGCTGGCGGCCACGCCCCCGGCCGGACCGGAGAGGGCCAGGTTGATCGGCACCCGGCTGGCCTCCTCGGTGGAGACCACGCCGCCGCTGCTGGTCATGATGGAGAGCGGGTGCGCGTACCCGCCGTCGGCGAGCGCCGCGCCGAGGCCGTTCAGGTAGTCGGCGACGGTGCCCCGGACGCTGGCGTTCAGCACGGTGGTGGCGAACCGCTGGTACTCCCCCGGCTCGGGCACCACGTCGGAGGAGATGGTGCAGACCAGACCGGGGTGGCGCTCCGCGATCCGCCGGGCCACGGCGCGCTCGTGCGCCGGGTTGCGGTACGCGTGCAGCAGGCAGACCGCCACCGCGCGGGGCCCCGCCCCGGCGACCCGCTCCAGCACCGCGTCGAGGTCGTCGTCGTCCAGCGGGCGCACCACCGCGCCGTCCGCGCCGACCCGTTCCCGCAGCACGTGCCGGAGCCGACGCGGGGACAGCGGCGGACGCCCGGCCTCCTTGACGCTGTAGAGGCGGGGCCGGTGCCCGAGCCCCATCTCCAGCACGTCCCGGAAGCCCTCGGTGGTGACCACGCTGACCGGTTCACCCGAGCCCTCCAGCAGGGCGTTGGTGACCCGGGTGGTGCCGTGGACGAACCGTTCCACTTCGTCGAGCCGTACCCCGAGCTTGGCCAGCCCCTCGAAGATCGCGGCGGCCGGATCGGCCGGCGTGGAGAGGGCCTTGGCCTCGGCGAGCCGGGCGGTCGCCGGCTCGTACACGATGACGTCGGTGAAGGTGCCGCCGATGTCGACGCCGATGCAGAGCATGAGCGTGCCTTTCGCGAGATGCGGGAAGGGTCAGAAGGTCACGCCGTAGCGGCGCAGGGTGCTCCGCGTGACGACCCGCAGGATCCAGTCGAAGAGATAGCCCAGGACGCCGAGGGCGATGATGCCGACGAAGACCCACTCGGTCTTGGCGTAGTTGCGGGCGGTCCAGATGAGCGACCCGAGGCCGCTCTCCGCGGCGACGATCTCGGCGGAGACGATGGTGAGGAAGCTGTTCCCCATCGCCAGCCGGGCCCCGGTCACCACGTACGGCACGGTCGAGGGCAGCACCACCGAGACCAGCGTCCGGGTGGGGCTAGCCCCGGGGCGCGGGCGGCGCGCAGGCGCAGCTCGTCGACGCCGAGCACGCCGGCCAGGGTGTTGAGCGCGACCAGGAAGACGGTGGTGTAGAAGATCAGCGCGACCTTGGACGCCTCACCGGGGCCGAGCCAGATGATGGCCAGCGTGACGAAGGCGATCGGCGGCACGAAGCGGAAGAACTGGATGTACGGGTCGAGCATCAGCCGCAGCCAGGGGATGCAGCCCATCAGCAGCCCGACCGGCACGCCGACCACCACGCCCAGCGCCCAGCCGGTGAGGATCCGGGTGGCCGAAGCGCTGATCGACGTCCAGAGGGTGCCGTCGGCGACCAGGTCGAGCGCGCCCTGCCAGGTCAGCATCGGCGAGGGCAGGAAGAACGCGGTGTAGTTGCGGCTGACCAGGTCCCAGATCGCGACGCCGAGCAGCACGGAGAGCACCGAGAGCCCGATCCGGGTCAGCCTCGGCCGGTTGGCCCGCAGCCGCTTCTCGCGGCGCGGGTCGGGCCGGGTCTGCGGCGGTACGGTCCGCACGTCGGCGGTCATCGCGCGTCCTCCGGTTCCCGTCCGTCGTGGCCGTCGTCGAGCCCCTGGGCCCGCAGGGTGCGGGCGACCTCCTCGCCGATGTCCGCCCGCAGGTCACGGAAGAGCGCCGCGCTGGCCGGGTCGGTCAGGTCGCGGGGCCGGGGCAGGTCGCACGGGTAGACGTTCTTGATCCGGGCGGCCGGGCCGGCGGTCATGGTGACGATCCGGTCGCCGAGCAGGATCGCCTCGCCGATGTCGTGGGTGACGAAGACGATGGTCGCGCCGGTCTCCCGCCAGATCCGGTCCAGTTCGACCTGCATGACCAGCCGGGTCTGGGCGTCCAGCGCGCCGAACGGCTCGTCCATCAGCACCACCGACGGCTCGTTGGCGAGCACCCGGGCGAGCTGTGCCCGCTGACGCATGCCGCCGGAGAGCTGCTCCGGGAAGCGGTCGGCGGCCTGGCTCAGGCCGACCATCGTCAGGTACCGGTCGACGCTGGCGTCCCGCTTGGCCGCCGGCACCCCGCGCATGCGGGGGCCGAAGGCCACGTTCTGCCGGACGGTGAGCCAGGGGAAGAGCGCCTCGGCGCTCTGGAAGACCACGCCCCGGGAGACGTCCGGGCCGGTGACCCGGCTGCCGGCGCAGCTGACCTCGCCGCCGGCCGGCGTGACGAACCCGGCCACCGCGTTGAGCAGCGTCGACTTGCCGCAGCCGCTCGGACCGAGCAGGCAGACGAACTCCCCGGCGGCGATGTCGAGGGAGGCGCCCTGCACGGCGGTGAAGCCGCCGAACCGGATGTCCACGTCCCGGATCGACACCGGTGTCCCCGCCGCCCGGCCGGCCTCCGGCACCGGCCGGGTCGGGGCCGCCGGGCGGGTCACCCCGTTGGCCCTCACGCCACGCCCCTGACCATGACGGTCGCCGGGTCGGCCGGCTTGTCGACGATGCCGCTGTCCGCCTGGAACTTCGCGATCTCGCCGTACCGCTTCAGGTCGTCGTCGGTGAAGTCGCGGACCTGGCACTGCACGCCCTCCAGCAGCGTGCTGGCCTCGGCCGCCGGGATCTTGATGGCCTTCTCGGTGACCGTGCCGGCCTTGTCCGGGCTGGCGGTGAGCTGCTCGCAGGCGGTGGCGATGGTGTCGACGACCTTCTTGGCGGCGTCCTTGTTGGCGTCGTACCACGCGCCGTCGACGCCGATGACCAGGTTGTAGACGTAGCCGATGTCACCGCTGTTGAGCAGGATCTTTCCGCCGTTGGCGACGCCCCGCGACGGCCACGGCTCCCACATGATGTAGCCGTCGATGTCGCCGCGTTGCAGCAGCGCCGGCATCTCCGCCGGGGACGCCTTGACGAACTCGACGGCGTCCTTGCTGATGCCCTTCGCGTCGAGCACCTTGTTGGTGGCGTACTCGTTCACCGTGCCGGGCACGACGCCGTACTTCTTGATGCCCGCCACGTCCGAGATGCCGGAGCGGGCGACGAGCTTGATGAAGCTGGGCGACTGGGAGAAGACCGCGAGGCCGCGGATGTCGCCCCGGGTGGCCCGGTTGAGCAGGCTCGACTCCGTGCTGGCGGTCAACTGACCCTGCTTGGCCAGGATCGCGTCCAGCCCGCCGGTGCCCTCCTGGTACTGCTTCACCGTCACGTCGAGGCCGGTGCCGTCGAAGAGCTTCTCCTGGTCGGCGAGGTAGATCGGCGAGTACGCCGGGTCGACGCCGACGCCGAGGGTGATCGGACCGGTCGCGGCGGGGCTGTCACCGCCGTCGCCACCGTTTCCGCCGGGTTCGGCGTTCTCCGCACACGCCGCGAGCGTGGCGGTCAGCAGCAGGGCGGCGACCGCGGCCCGCGCGCTTCGCATCTTCATGGTCACCCCAGTCTGTTCGGCTCATATTCTGGTTCTAGTTGCTTAATGTGGGACGCTACTGCGGTCCAGCTCACAGCGTCAAGGGGATGCGACCAGACAGCCCCACCAGAAGCCGAACGGACAGTGACGACCCACCCCCTGGGCCAAGTCGACACCACCACTGCGAAAGCCGAATCAACCCCTTGGTCCACCTGCGCGAACGCGCCACCACGGGGAGTGAACAACCCCGCCAAGAACGTGTCACGACTCTCGCGTTATCACTCAACGTATAACGTCGTGGCTGACTTTCAAGATCAACTTGCCGGAACCGTGACCTGCGGTCGGAGGAACGCGGGACTGGCTGCTCGACCCGGCCGGCACCGCATGGCCCAGCTCGGCACGGCCGGGGTAATAGGCGCGCAGGTCCTTTGGAGCTGCCCCGTCGGTGCTACCTGCCACCGCCGGTGAAGCACAGACTCCAGGTAGTGCCCGACCAGGAGACGCACGCGCCCGGGGCGGGCAAGGACGCCGAGTTGCGGGGCCAGGTGGGTGAGAGGCCGAGAAGGACGCCGAGAACGGTCCCCTCGTGCCGGCGCCGGTCCCGGATCAGACCGGATCATGTCCGCCCCGTCTGTGCGGGCAGCTCCACAGCGTCCGCGTAGGCACCATCCCGCCAGCGCCCGGACGTCGTCGCCCACCGGACTCCGGCCCGACGACCAGGCTGGCCCGACGCCCAGGCTGGTCCGACGACCGGACTCCGGGCCCGACGACCGCCCACCAGGGCAACGGACGGCCACGTGTTCCAGGGGTCGGTACGGGGTCGCCGTGGCCCCACCGGGCCGGCCCGGTCAGTCCGCGCCGACCACCAGGACGCTGGCCTCCTCGTCGTCGAGGGCCGCGACGAGCTGTTCCAGCGTCGCCGGTCCCTCGTGATCGAGGATCAGGACCGGACGCAGCTCGTCACCGCAGGGCTCGCCCTCCGGGCTCAGCGCGGCCCGGTGACCGGGGGCCGGTAACAGCCCCACCTGGTCGGCCAGGGCCGCCGGGTCGATCCGGATCTCACGACGCAGCACGGTGACCCGGCCGTCCGGGAGTTCCTCCAGCGGCAGGGCCGCGACGAGGCGGCGGAACTCCTCGTCCCGGTACTCCACCGACTGCGCGACCCGCTCCCGCCAGGCCACCAGGCGGACCGTGAGCCAATCGCCGGCGACCTCGACCCGGGCCCACAGGTCCATGGGGAGCAGGTAGAACACGCCCTCCTCACCCTCGTGACCGTAGTTGAACAGGGCGCAGGCCAGCCGCTCGCCGACATCGCCCCGGGTGTCCACGGCGAGCACGATGTTCGCCTCGTCCGCCCCGGACAGGGGCAGGGCGGTGATCCACATGCGCACCGAGTCGTCGCCGATGTGGGGCAGCGGGAGGTTCATGCGGGGATCAAAGCACAGCGGTGGGACAGCGCCGCGCCCCTTCTCCTGGGACCTGAAGCGGGTTCGTGGTCAGCGAGCCACGGTGTCGGACACCGCCACTGGTCGGCCGCCCATGATCACACGCTCCACCGCCCGGTGGACCGCCCTGGTCCGTGAGCAGCCCGACCGCATCGCGGCGGGAACGCTCGCGGAAAAGGACGCCCACGCCGACGATCGAGACCGGCGCGCGGGAGGAGATCTGCGCACGTCGACCGGGTCCCGACTCCGGCGGGGTTCGACGTCAGCGCACTCATGGCGCGCCAGGGTCGGGACAGGTCCGAGCTGACCGACCGTTGGCGTGACTGGTGATCCCAGTCGCCGGGTGAGCCGGCACCCCGCCGGGACCGACCCGGTGGGGATCCGCTAGGAACGTCGCATGCCCCGCTACCTGCTCTTTCCTGGTCGGCACCACCTGCTGACCCGGTTCCAGGCCGAGTACCTCCGCCGACTCGCGACCGGCGGTGACACCGCCACGGCCGACGGCGGTGCCGGGGCAACCGTCGTCTGGGCGGTCACCTCGGCCAACCACGAGAACACCCGACGCAATCCGGTCCCCTACCACCGGCGGGAGGCCGCGATCGAGCGGTTCAGCGTGCTCACCGGCCTCCGGTCGGTGGTGGTGCCGGTCTTCGACACCGCCGAGACCGACCGGTTCGCCGAGGTGACCCTGAAGAACGTGGCGGCGGCCACCGGACGGGAGCTGACCCCGGCCGACACGGTGGTCGCCTGCTCGACGCCGGAGGTCGCCGCGATGTACGAGCGGCTCGGCTTCACCATCGCCGGGGTGGAGGCCGAGGTCGATCCGACCCCCGCCCGGCCGTGGGACGTGCTGCTGCGGCTGGCCGCCGGGGACCCCACCTGGCGGAATCTGGCCCACCCCGCGACCGTCGACGTCTACCACCGCTACCGGCTGGACGACCTGGTGCGGGCGGTGGTCAACGACCCGGTGGTCGGCGACGAGGGCGGTCTCACCGCCACCCGGGACTATCGGACGTACGCCGAGGCGTTCGCCGACGCCGCGCAGCGCAAGTGGTCGGCGGTCCGGGAGCACGTACGGCCGGGGCGGATCGTCGACGTCGGCTGCGGCGCGGGAGCGGTGCTGGAACTGGCCGACCGGGAGCCGGCGCTGCGGGAGAGCGACCTGATCGGCGTCGAGGTGGCCCGGCACCTGTTCGAGGAGTGCGTGCACAAGAAGGCGCAGGGCTTCTTCACCAACCCGAACGTCTTCTTCTACCGCCGCAACGTGCTCGGTGGGGCGGTGTTCGCGCCCCGCTCGGTGGACACCACGTTGACCTTCGCGCTGACCCACGAGATCTGGTCGTATGGCGACCGGATGGCATCGCTGCGCCGGTTCGTGCAGGCCATCTACGACCACACCGTGCCCGGCGGGGTGTGGATCAACAGTGACGTGTGCGGTCCGGACGGCCGGGACCGGACCGTGCGGTTGCGCCTGTCCACGGCGGACGGCGCGAATCCGGCGCAGCCCCGGACGGACCTGGCGTCCCTGCCGCCGGAGGAAGTGGCGTCGTACGTCGGCGGGCTGTCGACCCGGGCACGGCTGGAGCAGTTCGCCGTCGACTACCGGTTCCCGTTCACCTACCGCCCAGGGCCCGACGCGTCCGACGCGGTCGTCGAGTTGACGCTCGGCGACGCAATGGACTTCCTCACCCGCAAGGACTACACCGACAACTGGCTGTCGGAGACCCGGGAGCAGTTCTGCGGCCTGGAGTACGCCGACTGGAAGGCGCTGCTCGCCGACGTCGGCTTCGAGGTCGACCCGGCGAGCGGCCCGACCCGCAACGACTGGATCGTCACCAACCGTCTCGCTCCGGTCGCCGGGCTGTCCACCCCGGAGGGCCGACCACTGGACTGGCCGGTCACCCACGTCTTCCTGGTCGCCCGTCGCCCGGTCAACACCTGACGGGTGGTAGCAGGGGTCCCCTGTTACCGCTTTTTGTCGTGCAGGGATCCCCTGCTACCACCCACCACCCCGGGCGGCCTCCTCACCGTACGGAGCGACGAACACCTTGTCGGCGGTCCCGCCGCTCTGCGCGTCCAGCGCGCGGGTCACCTCGTCCACGCCGTAGAACGCCGGGCGCAGCCGGTCCAGGCCGAGGGTCGGCAGCAGGCCCACCGCGCGGTGGTGGGTGTACGGGTTGATCACCGCCCCGACGATGGTCAACTCCCGGGCGAAGATCTCGTTCGGGCGGATCCGTGCCTCGTCCTGCGGCCGGGCGACCCCGAAGACCAGGATCCGCCCGCCCCGGCTCGCCATCTCCAGCGCCGATTCGAGGATCCGGGCCGAGCCGACCGCGTCGACCACGTACGGGAAGCCGAGGCCGTCGGTGTGGGCGCGGGCCGCCTCGGCGCTGCCCGGCTCGCCCGGGTCAAGGGCCACGTCGGCACCCATCCGCAGCGCCAGGTCCCGCCGGTCCGGGCGGGGGTCCATCACCACGATCGGGGCGAGGCCGCGCGACCGGGCCAGCGCCACCATCATCGCCCCGGCCGGACCGGCCCCGTAGATCAGCACGGGCAGGCCGGAGCGGGGGTCGAGCTGGTCCATGCCGTGCACGCAGCAGGCCAACGGCTCGGTGAGCGCCCCGATCCAGGGCGGGGTGTCCGGCGGCAGCCGGTACGCGATCCGGGCGGGCAGCACCATCCGTCCGGTCATGCCGCCGTCGAGGCGCACCCCGTAGCCCCGTTTGGTGTCGCAGAGGTGCTCCTGGCCGAGGCGGCAGTAGACGCAGGTGGTGCAGTAGTCGTGCGGCTCGACGGTGACCAGGTCACCGGCGGTGAGCCGGTCGACGCCCGGTCCGACCTCCGTGACCCGGCCGCAGACCTCGTGTCCGAGCACCACCGGGTAGGCCGCCGGGAAGCTGCCGCCGACGATGTGGCTGTCGGTGCCGCAGACCCCGACGGCCAGCGGGGCGACGGCCACCTCGCCCGGACCGGGGGGACGGGTCGGCACCCGCTCGGCGCGGACGTCCCCGGGGCCGTGGCAGCGTACGGCGAGGACGGTGTCAGCAGGCGGCACGCAGCAGCTCCGTGAGTCGTCGGATGTGCGCCCGCGCCGCCTCACCGGCGGCGTCCGGGTCACCGGAGCCGAGCGCCTCGAAGATGGCCTGGTGTTCGGCGACGGCCTGGACCATGCCGCCGGTGAGGCTGGTCGACCGCATCGCGATCATGACCCGGCCCTGGACGCCGTCGAGCATCCGGATCAGCACCGGGCTCTGCGCGGCCTGCCGGATCTCCCGGTGGAACGCCGCGTCGAGTTCGATGTGCCGGGCGAAGTCGCCGGCCTCGGCGACCTCCCGGTGCTCGGTGAGCAGGGCGAGCAGGCGGCGGCGCAGCGCCGGGGTGTAGCGTTCGGCGGCCAGCCGGGCGACCGCCCACTCCAGCGCCTCGCGGGCCTCGTAGAGGCTGACCAGTTCCTCGCCCTCGATCCGGGCGACGACCGCGCCCCGGTTCATCTCCTCCCGGGCCAGGTCGTCCTGGACCAGCCGGATCACCGCGTCCCGGACCGGGCTGCGGCTGACCCGGAACTCCTCGGCCAGGGCCGGGACGCTGAGCCGGGCCCCGGGGCGCAGCTCCCCGGAGATGATCCGGTCCCGCAGGGTGCGGTAGATCAGCTCACCCACCCGCTCGCCGGTCTGGAGGTCGGCGTCCGGCGGGAGCACCGGCAGCGTCAGGGCAGACGACCCCGAGGGGACTTGTGGCGTCACTGGCGACCTCACTCGTGTGGCTGGGGCCCGTCGGGCACCGCAGCGAGGAAGGCGGCGGCGAATCGTCGGTAGTTCGCGGCGACCGTCGCCACCGCCCGGGGACGGGCCAGGTCCCCGGCGAGCAGCCCGCGCAGTGCGTCCCACCAGATGCTACGTCCGATAGCGAAGCCGGTGAATCCAGCGCCGGCCGCGTCGGTCAGCCACCCCTCGACCTGCGGAGCGGGGGCGTTCGCACCGAGCAGGATGCACTCACCGCCGGTCTCGGCGGCGATCCGGGCGGCGGTGCGGTAGTGCTCCGGCGCGGCGAGGTGCTCCAGCTTCCAGACGTCCACCGGCATGTCGCCGAGGATCTCGGTCATCGCACGGTGCACCAGGGCGGGACGCAGTTCCCGGTCGAACCGTCCACTGTCGCCGCCGACCGCGTCGAGCTGGGCGGGGGTGGGGGGCACGAGCAGTTCGAACAGGAACCGGCCACCAGCGTCGCGGGTGGCGGCGGCGACCTCGGCCAGTCGTTCCCGCTGCACCCGGTTGCCGTCGGCGTCACCCTCCACGTTGTACCGGACCAGCACCTTCGGCAGGTCGGGGCGGTGGTGCTCCAGGTAGGACCTCAGGTCCGCCGGTTCGGTCTCGTAGATCTCGCAGCCGCCCCTCTCCACCGGCATGCTGACGGTCACCCCGTGCGCGCGGGCCCGCTCGGGGACGCCCGGACCGAGGGTGTCGTCGACGAGGATGCCGGCGTGCGCTGCGAGGCGCGGCTCGTCGGCCAGCGCGGCGAGCAGTCCCTCGGCCACCATGTGCTTGCCGTCGCAGATGGCCGCGCGCTGGGCGGCGGTGGCGGTGCCGGTGTGGCCGTAGAGCGCCTTGGTGAGCCAGGGCCGCTGGTCCACGGCGAGGATGAGCAGGTGCCGCTGGTTCATCGGGCGTCCTCCGAGACGATGCAGGGCTTGAGGTAGTCACCGGCGACGAAGCGGGCGAACGCGTCGGGCAGGTCGGCCAGGGCCAGCGGGACGGTCAGCCGGTCCCGCAGGGCCGCGCCGGAGTCCCGCAGCAGGTCCCAGTTCGCCTCGACCTCGCTGGTGGGGAAGTAGAACGAGCGGATCGTGAACAGGTCGGTCCGCCGCCAGCGGGGCGTCGCCGGCATGGCGTACGGCTGGTCGGACTCGCCGAGCACGACCACCGCGCCGCCCGGGGCCACCACGCGCTGCGCGGTCTCCCGGGCCGCCGTGGCCCCGCTGACCTCGATCACCAGGTCGTACTGGTTCTCGGTCTCCAGGTCCTCGGCGGCCCGCGCGCCGAGCGCGACGGCGGTGGCCGACCGGCCCTCGTGCGGGTCGGCGACGTCGACCGCGCCGACGCCGAACGCGCCGGCCACGGAGATCACCCCGAGCCCCAGCGGACCGGCGCCGACGACCAGCGCCCGGTCCACCCCGTCGGGTTGGACGCGTTGCCACAGCCGCAGCGCGTGCGCGGCGGTGCCGACCGTGTCCAGACCCAGCACCGCCGTGGTCAGCGGGACGTCGTCGGGGACCGGAAGCAGGCACCGGGCGGGTACGTCGACGTGCTCGGCGAAGCCGCCGTCGCGCTGCCAGCCGATGAGCTGGGTCAACCGCAGGCACTGGTTGGTGCGCCCGGCGGCGCAGCGCCGGCAGGTGCCGCAGTACACCGGGATGTAGACGATGGCGCGGGTGCCGGTGGGCACGGTCACGCCGGTGCCGACGTCGACAACCGTGCCGCCGATCTCGTGGCCGGGCACCACCGGCGAGCCCGAGCGGAGCAACCGCTTGTCCGAGCCGCAGAGGGCACAGACGTCGACGCGCAGGCGCACCTCGCCCTCGGCGACCGGGCCGAGGGTGACCGTGTCGAAGTCGATCCGCCCGTCGCCCGGGAACCGGGCACGGACGCTCGTGGACGTCGTCACTTGACGGCACCTCCGGTGATTCCACGCACCAGCCACCGCTGCGCGAAGATCGTCAGCAGCAGGGCGGGCACTGAGATGAGCGTGCTGGCGGCCATCAACCCACCGAAGTCGTTGGAGCCCTGGCCGATGAAGTTGAACGCGATGACGGTCAGCGGCAGGGTCTGGTCGTTGGCCAGCGCCAGCGCGAACAGGAAGTAGTTCCAGGAGAAGACGAAGCTGAGCGTCAGCGCGACCGAGACGCCCGGCATGGCCAGCGGCAGGACGACGCTGCGGAACCGCTGCCAGGTGCTGGCCCCGTCGATGAGCGTCGACTCCTCGATGCTGATCGGGATGTCCTCGAAGAACGGGATCAGCAGCCAGATGCAGAGCGGCAGCGTGATGATCAGGTGCGCCACGATGAGCAGGGCGTAGTTGAGCCCGATGTTCGACGGCGCGTCGATGCGGATGGAGAGGACGAACAGCGGCAGGACGAAGAGCACGCCCGGCGCCATCCGGGCGAGCAGCGTGACGAAGCCCAGCGTGTTGAGCTGCCGCCGGACCACCACGTACGCGGCGGGGGCGCCCAGCACCAGGCCGAGCAGCGTGGACCCGCCGGCGACCACGAGACTGTTGACGATGTAGCGGCCGAACTCGAACCGCTCGAACAGGCTGGTGAAGTTCTCCAGCGTCAGCGGCGAGGTCACGTCGAACAGGGAACCGGTGATGTCGACGTTGCGCCGCAGGGACGACCAGAGCATGAACAGCACCGGACCGAAGAAGATCACGGCGAAGAAGGCGTACGCGGTGTAGACGCCGACCAGCCGCCTGCCGTTGCTCACTTCGCGGTCCTCCTTCGTACCAGGGTGAAGACACCGGCGATGAGTACGACCAGCACCAGCAGGGCGATCTGGAGGGTGGCGGCGAAGCTCGGCTCCTGGTCGACGAACGCCTCGTTGTAGCCGTACACGTTGAGGGTGTTCGTGGCGTCGACCGGACCGCCCTGGGTCATGATGTAGATGGTGTCGAAGAACCGGACGAGGTCGACGGTGCGCAGCAGCATCGCGACGATGAGCACCGGGCGCAGCAGCGGCAGTCCGATGTTCCATGCGGTACGCCAGCCGCTGGCGCCGTCGATCGACGCCGCCTCGAACGGTTCCTCGGGCAGTGACCGGATCCCGGCGGCGATGATCAGCGCCATGAACGGCGTCCACTGCCAGATGTCCACCAGGGCGATCGACCAGGGGGCGATCTCCGGGTCACCGAGCCAGACCACCGGGTCGATCCCGATCACGGCGAGCAGTTCGTTCGCCGCGCCCAGGCTCGGATCCATGATCAGCAGCCAGAGCAGGCCGACCGCCACGGAGGCGGTGATCGCCGGGATGAGCATCATCCCCTGGAAGATCCGCCGACCCGGGACGTCGAGGCTCATCACGTAGCCGAGCGCGAGTCCCAGCAGGGTCTCCACGAACAGGCAGACCACGAAGAGGAAGAGCGTGACCTTCAGCGAGTTGTAGAAGGCCGGGTCGGCGAACATCCGGGCGTAGTTGTCGAAGCCGAGGAAGCCGGCGTTCGTGCCGTCGGACTGCCGGTCGGTCACCGACAGCCAGACCGTGTAGCCGATCGGCAGCAGGACCAGCAGGGCGGTGACCACCGCCGCCGGCACCACGAAGGGCCAGATCCCCCGGGCCGTCGGGTGTACGGAGGTCCGCCTGCGGCGGCCCCCCGCCCCCCGCCCGGCCGGAGCGGGGCGGGGGACGGAAGAGCGTGTCGTCATCGTGTCGGTGCTCATGGGATACCTACCCGGTGTTCTTCGCCAGGAGCGGGGTCAGGCCGGTCTGGATCTCCTTGGCCGCGTCCTCGGCGCTGGCCCGGCCGAGGATCACCTTGCCCACCGCGTCGCCGATGACCTTGCGCATCTCGGCGGCGGCGACGCCGACCGGGCCGACCTCGGTCTCACCGCCGGTCTGCGCCTTGGTCAGCGCGGCGTTCCACTGCTTGAGGGTCTCGGTGTTCAGGGTGGCGGTGTAGGCCGGGTCCTGGCTGACCGAGGTACGCGGCGGGGCGATGCCCGCCTTGGTCAGCTCCAGCTGGGTCTCGGCGCTGGTGGCCCACTGGACGAACTTCCACGCGGCGTCCTTGTTCTTCGAGAACGAGGAGATCGCCAGGCCCCAGGAGAGCACGGTGGTCTTCGAGCCGGCGGCTCCGGCGGGGAAGTCGAGGACCCCGATGTTCTCGGCGACCTTGGAGGTCTTCGGGTCGACGATGCTGCTCAGCTCGTTGCTGGACTCCAGTTCCATGGCCGCGTCACCGGCGGCGAACAGGGCCGAGGACTGGGTGAAGGTGTTGTTGACCACGCCGGGCGGGCCGTACTCGCGGGCCAGGGTGGCGTAGCGGTCGATCGCGGCGACCGCCTTCGGGTCGTCGAAGTTCGGCGTCCCGTCGTCCTTGGTCCACTTCACGCCCTCGGAGTGCAGGAACGGCCCGAAGGTGAACGGCAGCGCGGCGGACTGTCCGCGCAGCGCGATCGGGGTCACGTCGCCGCCGGACTTCTGCTTGATCTGCTGGGCGGCGGTGGTCAGCTCGTCGAGGGTGGTCGGCGGCTTGACGCCGTACTGCTGGAACAGGTCGGTGCGGTAGTAGAGCACCACGCCCTCGACGTTGATCGGCGCCGCGATCATCTTGTCGTCGACGGTCATCCCGGCGCGGACCGCCTCCGGGAAGTCGTCGACCTTGTACTCCGCCGCGCCGCCGGCCCGCTCGTCGAGCGGCTCGTAGTAGTTGGCCTTGGCGAACTGCGGGCCCTCCCGGGACGGCAGCGTCATGAACACGTCCATGGACGAGCTGCGGGACTGGAGGTTGAGCTGCACCTTGTCCCGCATCTGCTGCTCGGCGAAGGTCTGCACCTTCACCGTGACGCCGGACTCCTGCTCGAACTCGTCGATCAACGGCTCGATGGCCCGCTGCCAGGGGTGGTTGGACATGATCAGGTTGATCTCGTTGGCGGAGCCGGCGGAATCCGAACCGCAGCCGGCGGTGAGCCCGCCGATCAGGGCCAGGGCGAGCGCCGTGCTCAGGTACCTGTGCCGCATGGTGTGCCTTTCCGATTCGAGGGATGTCACTCGGTGACGAGGGGGGCGAGCCATCGGTGGAAGTCGTCGAGTCCGGCCGGGTCGGTGGTGCGCCACTGCGGCGGTACGGGTCGGGTCCGGCCGGCGACGTCGGCCAGCGGAACCGGGTCGTACCCGACGGCGTACGGGTCGGTGCCGGCACGGTGCAGACCGACCATGAGGCCGGTGGCCCTCTCGGCGAGCAGCCGCGCCGCGCACCGGCCGGCCTCCGCCGCCTCCCGGCGGTCCACCCCGCTGGCCAGGGCACCGGCCGAACGCTGGACCATGCCGAGGACCTCGCCCCGGGCGACGACCCCCAGTTCGGCGGTGACCAGCTCGGCCAGCCGGCGGGACACGCCGCCGGTCAGGATGCGGGTGTGGTTGACCGCGTCGAAGGGCTCGTCGGTCAGCTCACCGGCGGCTCCCTCGCTGGTCACCACGAACGCCCGGCCGTGCGCGTCCAGGGTGTCGGCGATCCGGTGCAGGAACTCCGCCCGGTCGAACGGCACCTCGGGGAGCAGGACCAGGTGCGGCGCGTGCGCGGGGTCGTCCCGGTGCCAGGTCGCGGCCAGCGCCAGCCAGCCCACCGACCGGCCCAGGGTCTCCACTATGCGCACCGGCTCGATCGACCGCATGGCCGCGTGGTCCCGGGCCAGGTCCGGTACGACCGTGGTCAGGTACCGCGCGGCGGAGCCGAACCCCGGGCAGTGGTCGACGCCGACCAGGTCGTTGTCGACCGTCTTCGGGATGCCGACCGTGCACAGCGGCAACCCGGCCCGCCCGGCCCGTTCGGTGAGCGCCCGCAGCAGGGCCATGGTGCCGTTGCCGCCGATCAGCGCGACCCCGTCGACGCGGTGTGCGGCGAGCGTGGCCACCGCCGCGTCGAGGTCGTCGTCGGTGACCGCCCGGCGGCCGGCGCCGAGCCAGGAGCCGCCGCGGTGGGTCCACTCCGGCGGCACGTCGGCGAGGGTGACCGGGGTGAACCGGCCGTCGACGAGCCCGTCCGGGCCGCCGCGCAGGGCGAGCACGTCGTGCCCGCGAGCGCCGTCGAGGAAGCCGCGCAGGCTGGCGTTGACGACGCTGGTCGGGGCCCCGGTCTGGCCGATGAGCAGGCGCATGGCGGTCAGGCCCCCGCCGGGCGGGACGCGACGCTCAGGAAGGTCTGGAACGCCTCCAGTCCGGGTCGGCCGCCCTCGTAGCCGAGGCCCGAGTCGCCGAGCCCGCCGAACGGGATCCACGGCGTGTTCGGGGTGCCGGTGTTGACGCCGACGATGCCGGCGCGCAGCCGGCCGGCGACCGCGTGCGCCGCGTCCAGGTCGGTGCCGCAGACGTAGCCGGCGAGTCCGTACCCGGTGGCGTGGTGCAGCGCCAGCGCCGCGTCGAGGTCGTCGTAGACGTGCACCGGGGCGACCGGCCCGAAGATCTCGCTGGTCATGGCGAGGCTGTCCACGGGCGCGTCGAGCAGGACGGTCGGGGTGGCGTAGTGCCCGACGGTCGGGGTCGGGGCGTCCGGGGTGACCGCGCGGGCACCCTTGCCGACGGCCTCGTCGACCAGCTCGGCCATCCGGGCCGGGTCGCCGGCCGGAGCCAGCGGCCCGAGGTCGGTGCCGGGGTCCCGGGGGTCACCGACGGTCAGCGCCCGGGTGGCCGCCACGAACGCCTCGGTGAAGTCGGCGGCCACCTCCCGGGCGACCAGGATCTGGTTGGCCGCGATGCAGGACTGGCCGTTGTTGCGGTACTTCGCCACCACCAGGGTCGCTGCGGCGGCCTCCGGGTCGGCGTCCGGCAGGACGACGAACGGCGCGCAGCCGCCCAACTCCAGGACGGTCCGCAGGAAACGCGGTGCCGCCTGGGCGGCCACCAGCCGGCCGACCCGGGTGGACCCGGTGAAGGAGACCGCCTGGACGGCCGGGTCCGACAGCCACGGGTCGACCACGTCGGCGGGGGTGCCGAGCACCGTGCCGAGCACCCCGGCGGGCAGGTGCCGCTCGCAGACGGCGGCGAGCACCAGCGAGGAGACCGGGGTCAGCTCGGATGGCTTGAACAGCACCGGGCAACCGGCGGCGAGCGCCGGGGCGATCTTCCGGGCCGGGATGGAGACCGGGAAGTTCCACGGGGTGAGCACGGCCGCGATCCCGACCGGTCGGGCGGCGATCCGGTGCTCGTGCTGCGGCACCACGGTCAGCCGCTGCTCCTCCTGCCGCTCGACCAGGTCGGCCATGACGCGGAAGTACGTCACGCTCAGCCCCAGCTCGGCGGTGGACTCGGCCAGCCGCTTGCCGGTCTCCCGGGTGATCAGCGCCGCCCACTCCGGCCGGGTGGCGAGCGCCTCGACGTCGTCGGCGATCGCCCGCAGCGCGGCGGCCCGCTGCGGCACCGGGGTCGCCGCCCAGGCCGGCAGCGCGGCGGTGGCGGCGGCGAGCGCCCCGGAGGCCTCGGCGGCACCGCCGGTGACGACCTCGGTGAAGGCCGCCCCGGTGGCGGGGTCGACCACCGGCAGCACCGGACCGGACGCACCGGTGGTCGCGCCGATGCGCACCCCGCTCCGGGCGGCCAGCACCTCGTCGACGATGGAAAAGTCGGTCACAGCTGCTCCTCGTACGGGTCGAGCTGGTCCGGATCGAGGTCGATCCCGAGACCGGGGCGGTTCGGCACGACGACCGTGCCGTGGTCGGTCAGGAAGGCGTCGGCGGCCCGGCGCAGCGGGTTGGAACGGACGTCCCACTCGACGAGGGACGTCGCCGGGCTGCTCGCGGCCACCTGCACGGTCGCGGCGGTGGCGACCGCGCCGTTGTAGAGGTGCGGGTTGACGGTCCTCCCCGCCGCTTCGGCGGCCCGCAGCACGTTCAGGTACTCGCTGATGCCGCCGACCTTGGTGAGGTCCGGTTGGAGGATCGCGACCCCGTCGCCGGCCAGGTACGGGGTGAAGGCCGCCGCGCCGTAGAGGTTCTCGCCGGTGGCCAGCGGCATGCCGGTGCGGGCGGCGAGTTCGTCCAGTTCCGCCGGCCGGTCACCGGCGAGGGGCTCCTCGACCCAGGCGACGCCGAGGTCGGCCAGGGCCGGCACCGTCCGCAGCGCCTCCGGCAGCGACCACGCCTGGTTGGCGTCGGCGAAGATCTGCGTGGCGTCGCCGAGGACCCGCCGGGCGGTGCGGACGTTGGCGAGGTCCCGGTCGCGGCCGAAACCGACCTTGACCTTCACGGCGGTCAGGCCGAGCGCCGCGCAGTGCTCAGCGGTCTCCGCGACGCCCTCGGGGCCGAGGCTCGAACCGTAGACGGGCAGCTCGGTACGGGGGTGGTCGGCGAGCAGCGAGGCCAGGCTCCGCCCGGCGTGCCGGGCGGCCAGGTCCCAGAGCGCGATGTCGACCGCGCTCACCGCCTGGTGGATCGGGCCGGGGGCACCCCACTGGCGGCCCAGCGGGCCGAGCTTCCCCATCAGGGCGTGGTGCGCCTCCTCGGGGCTGCCGGGTCGGGTGCCGACCAGCAGCGGCGCCACGCCCTCGTCGATCGTCCAGACCCGCTCCCGCCAGGCCCAGGACGGGTAGTTGGCCCAGCTCTCGCCGACGCCGACCGAGCCGTCGGCGAGGACCACCTCCACCAGGACCATCACCCGGTGGCTGAGCGGGGCGAAGGACATCGCGATCAGCTCGTCGGGGCGGGCGCGGAACACCCGGCAGCGCACGTCGGCGACGGGGGCGTCGGGCAGGCGCACGGCCGGCCGGGGCAGCGCGCCCCGGTCCTCCGGCCCGGCGACGGCCGTGCCGGTCACGCCCTCGGCCGTCGCCCGGTCCACGAGGTGGTGCAGATCTCCGCTGGAGCCCATGAGTCCCCTCTCACACCTGTGAACAACTGCATGCAGTTCTAGCCGTCGTTCATCGAGCGGTCAAGAGCTGGAAACAAACCCGGTCCACAACCGCCGGCACACGGCGGGAGAAAGCGGGACACCGCACACCAGACCGGAACGCGGTCCGGCCACGTCGGCACCTGCAATCCCGCGACCAGGCACGACGGCGCAACGCCGCAGGCCGGACAGGTGACGGCCCCGGCCACCGGTCGCGGCTACCGGCTACCGGTCGCGGACGAGCCGGAACCGGGAGGGAGGGGGGGTTGGAGCGGCGGGAGGCTAGGCCGAAACGACCCGGATGCCGTTGCGCCGCACCGCCGTGGCGACCGGCTCGGGCAACGGCGCGTCGACGACCAGGGTGTCGATCCGGTCGAGCCCGCAGACCTGCACCGGCGCGGCGGAGGTCAGCTTGCTGGCGTCCACCAGCAGGACGATCTCGTCGGCGATCTCCATCAGGGCGTGCTTGGCGCTGAGTTCGATCTCCGAGCGCACGTAGACCCCGCGCTCGTCGACCGCGCCGGCGCCGAGGAACAGCATCCGGATCCGCAACCGTCGGGTCAGGTCCCGGACCCCGAAGCCGACCAGGGCTTGGTTGTCGTGCAGCAGTTCGCCGCCGATGCCGATCACCCGGGCCCGGGGCCGCGACAGCATGTGCCCGAGCACGGGCACCGAGTGGGTGACCACGCACCCGTCGAACTCCGCCGGCAGGGCGTGCGCGACCTCGGCGGCCGTGGTGCCACTGTCGATGCCGATGGTGTCGCCGGGTCGCACCATGCGGGCGGCGGCGGCACCGATGGCCTGCTTGGCCCCGGCGTGGGTCTGCGCCCGGGAGGCGAACCCGGGGCCGGCGGCGCCACCCGGCGGCAGGCTCACCCCACCGTGGACGAGCGTGACCTCGTTGGCCTCGGCGAGCTGGCGCAGGTCCCGGCGGACGGTCATCTGCGAGACACCGAGCTGGGCGCTGAGTTCGGCCACCGACAGGAAGCCCGCCCGACGCAGCGCGGCCATGATCTGCGTACGACGCCGGGGGGCGCCCTCGTACCGAGCCGTCTCCACGCTCACGCCGGGCCTCCTGCCGATCGCCCACACGGGTTCGTCGGCAGTTTAGAGCACCCCAGCATCTGTTCGTTAGTTACCAACCAATGGTAGGTTCCCAACATCTTCTGGTAATCCTGGGGAGGGCTCCATGACCATCGCCACTGTGCCGCCGACCGTGTTGGCGCGCCCCTCCGGCGGCTACGCCATGCTCGCCGTCGACCAACGGGAGGCCCTGCGGGCGATGTTCGCCGCGACGCAGGACCAGCCGGTGACCGACGGGCAGATCACCGACTTCAAGGTCGCGGCGGCCCGCGCGCTGAGCCCGTACGCCTCGGCGATCCTGGTCGACAAGCAGTTCGCCTGGGACGCCGTCCTCGCCGCCGACGCCGTCGACCCCGGGTGCGCCCTGATCGCCGCCGCCGACCGCTTCACCGGCAGCGCCACCGAGTTCGTCGCCGACGTCGCCATCGACGACGACGTCGACCCTGCCACGGTACGCGCCCAGGGCGCCAAGGCCCTCAAGCTGCTCGTCCTCTGGCGGCCCGACGAGGACCCCGCCGGCCGGATCTCCCTAGTGACCGACTTCGTCCGGCGCTGCCGCGACAACGGGCTGGTCAGCATCATCGAGCCGGTGTCCCGTGGCCCCCGCGACGGCGGCTCCTTCGACCACGACGCCGGCATCTTCGCCGCCGCCCAGGAACTCGGTTCGCTCGGCGCCGACCTCTACAAGGCCGAGGTTCCCACCGCCGGCAAGGGCACCGACGAGGAGATCCACACCGGCTGCGCGAAGCTGACCGAGGCGATCACCGGACCGTGGGTGGTGCTGTCCTCCGGCGTGCCCGCCGAGCGCTTCCCCGACGCGGTACGCCTCGCCTGCCGGGCCGGGGCGTCGGGTTTCCTCGCCGGCCGGGCGGTCTGGGCCTCCGTCGTCGGCAGCCCGACCATGGCCGACGACCTGCGGACCATCTCGGTGGACCGGTTGCGCCGGCTGTGCGACGTGGTCGACGACGCGGTGTCCCGCTGACGCGGTGACCGGCCTCGGCGCTGTCCTCGCGGTGGCGGCGGTCGCCCTCGGGGCGGCCATGCAGCGCGCCACCGGGCTCGGCTTCGCGCTGGTCGCCGCGCCCTTCCTGGTCATCATCCTCGGCCCGTTCTCCGGCGTCGTACTGGCGAACCTGCTCTCCGCCGTGATCAACGTCGCCGTCCTGTGCACCACCCTGCGCGCCCTACGGGGCCGGCTGGCCGCCGAGATGATCGTCGGTGTCCTGGTCGCCGTCCCGCTGGGCGCCTGGGTGGTGACGGCGCTGCCCGGCCCGCTGCTGCTCATCGGCGTCGGCTCGATCACCGCGGCGTCCGTCGCCTGGGTCGCGCACGGCAACCCGGTGCCGATCCTGCGCCGCCGGGGCGGGCCGCTGCTGTCCGGCTTCACCTCCGGCTTCTTCAACACCACCGCGGGCACCGGCGGCCCACCCCTGGCCGTCTACGCGCTGAGCACCAACTGGGAACAGCGCAGCTTCGTCCCGACCGTGCAACTCGTCGGCCTGGTCACCAACGTGCTCTCGCTGGCCGCCAAGGGCCCGCCGCAGCTGTCCTGGCCGCTGCTGCTGGCCTGCGTCGCGGCGATGGCCGTCGGCCTCGCCGGTGGCCAGGTCCTGTCCCGCTGGCTGCCCGAGGACCGGGCCCGGCGGTGGGTCGTCGCCCTGGCACTGATCGGCAGCGTCATCGCCGCCGGGAAGGGAGTGACCGCGCTGTGGTAGTCGACACCGACGACGACCGCACCCCGTCCGGCCCGCCCCGCCGCTGGCCCGGCCGGGTCTTCGACCGGGGCGTCGACCCCGACCCCCGGTTCAGCCTCGCCAACGAACGCACCTTCCTGGCCTGGATCCGCACCTCGTTGGCGCTTTTCGCGGCCGGTGTCGCCCTGGAGGCGCTGACCCTGCCCATCGCGCCCGGACTACGCCGGGCGGCGGCCGTCGTGCTGATCCTGCTCGGCGCCGCCGCACCGGTCCAGGCGTTCCTCGGCTGGCTCCGCACCGAGGCGGCCCTGCGGCTCGGCCGGAGCCTGCCGCCGCCCACGCTGGCGGTGCCGCTCGGACTGGGCCTGGTCGTCGCGGGCGGGCTGATCCTGATCGGTCTCCTGGTGTGACCCGCCCGGAACGCGGCACGCCACGGCAGACCCCGCCGGACCCAGGTGGTGACCCGGGCCTCCAACTCGAACGCACCATGCTCGCCTGGCGGCGCACCGCGGCGGCGTTCCTGGTGGCCGCCGCGGTCAGCGCACGTCTGCTCGTACCGCTGCTCGGTGGCTGGTCCTATCCCGCCGTGCTGGTGCCGGCACTGGGCGCCTTCGCGGTCGGCGTCGCCGGACGCATGGTGCCGCTGCGGCACCCCCCGGCGTCCGCCAACCTGACGACGGTCCGACCCCGGCCCGGCTGGCTGGCCGCCGTCGCCGCCCTCACCTGCCTCCTCGGCCTGGCCGGCGCAGGCGCCACCCTGGCGTCCTGACCCCCCCCCCCCCCCGCCCACCACGGCGCACTGGACCGCCGGGTGAACGTTGCGGTGGTGCAACTACGATCCGGGAGTGGTTCGCGAGGGAGACGTGGGAGACGAGCAGCGGTTACGCCGCATCGAGGCGGTGACCGATGCGACGCTCTCCCGCCTCGACGCCGCCGACCTCTTCGACGAACTGCTGGACCGCGTCCGCGAACTGCTCCGGGTCGACACGGCCGCCATCCTCCTGCTCGACGTACGCGCCCAACAGCTCGTGGCCACCGCGGCCCGGGGCCTGGAGGAGGAGGTGCGGCAGGGCTTCCGGGTCTCGGTCGGCCGGGGGTTCGCCGGCAGGATCGCCCTCACCCGGCAACCGGTGGTGATCGAGGACGTCACTCCCGACCGGGTCGTCAATCCGGTCCTGCTGAACACCGGTGTGCGGTCCCTGCTCGGCGTGCCGATCACCTCCCGGGACGAACTCCTCGGCGTCCTGCACGTCGGCACCCTCACCCCGCGCCACTTCGCCGCCGACGACACCCGCCTGCTGGAACTGGTCGCCGACCGGATCCGGCTCGCCCTCCCCGCCCGCGCCAACAGCCTGGACCAGACCGCCGCGCTGGCGCTGCAACGCAGCCTGATCCCCACCGAACTGCCCAAGGTGCCGGGTCTCGAACTGGCCGGCCGGTACGTGCCGGGCCACGCCTCCGGCGTCGGCGGCGACTGGTACGACGTCTTCACCCTCCCCTCGGGCTGGCTGGGCATGGTCGTGGGTGACGTCTCCGGCCACGGACTGCAGTCCGCGGTGGTGATGGGACGGGTCCGCAGCGCCCTGCGGGCGTACGCCCTGGTCTGCGACGACCCGGCGGAGGCACTGACCCTGCTCGACCGGAAGGTGGTCCACTTCGAGGCCGGCAACCTGACCACGGCGCTGTACGTGATGATCTCCCCCGACGGCTCCACCCTGCACGTCTCCCTGGCCGGACACCCGCGCCCGATCCTGGCCGTACCGAACCAGCCGCACACCATGCTTCCCGTGCGCATCGATCCCCCGCTCGGCACCGGAGGTCAGCAACCGCGCCGGCACACCACCAGATTCGACTTCACACCCGGCTCGGTTCTGGTCTCCTACACCGACGGGCTGGTCGAACGGCGCGGCGAACTGTACGACACCGGCGTCGCCCGGCTGATGTCCGCCATCCCGCTGGCTCCCGTCGAGACCGTGTGTACGACCGTGATGGCGACCCTCGACGCCGAACACCTGGCCGACGACATCGCCCTGCTGGCCCTGCGGAGACTGCCCGACTAGACGCAGTTGTTGCTGGTGCGCCTGACCGTGTACTCGGTGTCGTCGTGCGTGATGCCGGACGGCGCCCCGTCGAAGTAGGCTTCGACCTTCTCCCAGCCCCGGCGCTGCTCGTAGTGCAGGTGCGGCGCACCGGAGTTGCCCGTGCTGCCCACCTTGCCGATCTGCTCGCCCTGCTCGACCCGTTGGCCGACCTCGACCATGGGCGGTTCGAGCAGATGGAGGTACTGCGTCTCCCACCGACCGCCGTGGTCGATCTTCACCCAGTAGCCGCCGCCCCGCCCGCGCGGACCGTCCGGGTCCTCCGGGGTACGGCCCCCCAGCGACCCGTTGACGCCGGCCACGGTGACCGTGCCACCGTAGGAGGCGAGCACCGGCCTCCCCCACGCCTGCCCCTCGATGGGGAACAGGTCGACGTCGTAATCGTCGTGTCCGGGGTAGGTGCCGAGCTGCCAGGTCTCGCCGCAGGCGACGGGAAGCTGGAAGAGCGGACGCGGCCCCGGCGGGCGGACGAGCGGCACGACGACCACGGCGACGGCGACCAGGGCCGAGACCCCGGCGACCGCCAGGACGACAAGGACGGCGCGGCTTCGGCGGGGTCGGTGGCTACGCGGTCGGGGCGGTTGGCCGGTGGTCACCGTTCCGAGCATGGCAGACGCCACCAAGCCACCGACTCGCGGCACCGGCGCATCCAGAGCCGGCACGCCGGGCCGACCACCTCCTTGATCGCATTGGATGACCCCCACCCATAGAGGCGGTCGGTGCGGAAAGACACGGGGCAGGCGGGTCGAGATCTCGTCCCGGAACTGCTCGATACGGGCGGCGACCCGCCACCTCGAACCCGCCACCCGCCCCGGCGATCAGGACGCGCTCCGCCCCGCGCAACGCGGCGAACAACGGTGGTGTGGCGAGCGAATGCCCGTCACCGTTCTGCCGGTCCTGCCCCACCCCGTCTGTCGTCATCTCTGAATGACCTCCGGAGGGAGGTCCGCGGGCCAGCGGCGGCCGTTCACTCAGGCCAGAAGGGCGGCTCTCATCTCCGCGCCCGGGTTGAACCCTCCGACCACCCGGTTGCCGGCCGGGTCGAGGACGTCGACGGTGTTGTTGCGCCGCATCAGTTCCCGCACCGGCGGCGGCAGCGGGGGTGGATCGTCCATGGCCGCGCGGATGTCCCGGGCGGCCATGATCAGCCGGTACGCCAGGGTGGCGGCGTCGGTGTCCACCCGGACCCGGGCATACTCCCAGCCGACGATGGTGAGGTCGAGCACCTCGAACAGATGGGCCAGCAACGGTTTCGGATCAGTCGTCTGCACGAACCGGGGTGCCCCGGCACCGAGAACCGTGACCGCCGCGGCCACCTGCACGTACGGGTGAAGACCGCCTGGCAGCTCGAACAGGGGCCACCGCAGCGCCGGCGCGGCTTCCCTCCACAACGGCCGGTAGTTCCGCCGGTCGACGATCAGTCGGCGGCCGGTGCGACGGTGCAGCTCGTAAGCCTGGGCGAGGAAGTCCGCCTGGGCCTCCTCGGCGACCTCGTGCAGGATCCGGGCCGCCACGGACAGGCCGTCGTCACCGTCCAGCAACCGCGTGACCGCGTCGACCTGGTCGGGAATCCGCATCTGCACCCGAGCGCCAAACCGGTGCCGGACGTCCTGGAGCAGCGCCTCCTGCCGGCCCGGGTCGTGCTGGACCTGCTTCCTACCCAGCACTCGCTGGAGCCACCGCATGTCGCCTCGTCTCAGCAGCCGCCTCGGAACGCAGCAATGCTAGCCGAGCCTTCCCACGCGACCGGCTTCCCTCGGTTCCCCGGGGTGTCCACGCCTGCGGTGTTCGGCGTCGCGCCCGGGCGTTTCTCGTCGCCGTCGCAGCGGCCCCTGGCCCGACAGGTAGGGCGGCAGCCGTCGAGGTCCCTGGCGCGTGCGGCATTGTGGAGGCAGCCTGTCCTCGATGGTAGGTCGACCGCCGTTCCCGTTGCCGAGGATGGCATGCCGGGAAGGAGCACGACGGTGAACGCGGAACGCGACAGGCGTGACCGGAACATCGGCGAGGATATCGACGCCTACGACCGTGCGGTGCGCCGGGCACACATCAGGCGCCACGTCCTGTTCTCGGTGACAGGATCGCTCGTGTTCACGCTCTTGGCCGGTGCCGTGGGACTGGTTCTGGACGGTGTCGACGCGATGGTCAAGCTGGCCAGCTACACCTTCCTGGCCACGACTCTCATCGGTGTCATCGACGTGGGCTACCGGCTCTACGCCTTGCGCGACGAGGACGTCTGACGACGTCCGCCCTGGCGTTCGTCCCTGGCTGAGACCGCAGCGGACCGGACCGCCCTGAGCGGTGGGGTGGACTGTCAGTGTCACGTACACCCTGTTGCCGGACGGTGATGCCCGCCAGACGCCAGAACGCAGGTCACGGGCCGAAACGGCGGCCACCAGTGCTGCTGCCAGGTCCAGCAGGGAGCAGTGATGGGAGGATGGCGACCGATGAAGATCGGCCCCTTGACCGAACCCGACCGGGAAGAGTGGGAAGGGTTGGCGCGCAGTTTCCACGCGCACTTCGCTGGCCGGCCGGGTCGGCCCGAGACCAAGGTCGACGACGACGGCTACGAACAGACATGGCGACGCCTACTCGACGGTGAGCAGATACGTGGCATCTCCGCCAGGCTTGACGACAAAATGGTCGGCATCGCGCATTACCTGTTCCACGCCAGCGTCTGGTCGGCCGGGAGATGCTATCTGGCGGACTTGTTCGTCAATCCGCAGGTACGACGGCGAGGTATCGCGACAGCCATGATCCATTGGGTGGCACGCGATGCCGAGGAACACGGCGCCCCACGCCTCTACTGGAACACGGAGGTGGACGCCGACGCTCGCGCGCTGTACGACAACGTGGCCAACTACAGGGGCTATATCGTCTACAGCTACGCACGATCAGCGACTACCACCGCGACGTGAACCAGACGATTTCACCGGCCGCACACAGCTCGCTAGTCGCAGGGTCGACGCGCACCACGCCGGGTCCGAGGAGGGCATCGCCTCCAACATCCTGTCGGCCCGCCTCGAGCACCTGGTCGAGCTGGGCGATCCCGGTCTCGGACCGGCCGGTGTATGTCTGCTCCCGCTTCGGAGCTCCCCACACGGTCTGCTGAACCGATGTTGAACAGCGGTGCGAGGTGCAGATCCATCTCGATCGGTCGTCGCAGGAAGGCGTGGATCGTCGATGACGAGTTGCGGAAGCTGATCCAGCCGATGTTGCCGCCATGGCCGCGTTCACCCGGCCTGCGGCCGGTTCCGGACCGGCTGTGCCCGCAGGGCATCCTGTTCGTGCTGCATACCAGGGCAGGACTCACGGCGTCAAAGGTCTGGGCGGGCAGTACCGACCGTCTGCGACAGCGGCTCCGGCTTACCAGGAGCCGTTACCGAATTGGCTGCTACAAGCCTCCACCAGCGCTTTTCGGGCCTTCGCGATCGCGAGATCCGCGTCGGCCGCCGCGACGCTGCCTGGCTCAGTGCCCTCCGCCTGGTCGACGGCAGCCACCAGCGCATCACCGGCAGCCCGGGTATCAGCGTTCGTGGAGTTTGCAGCGGCGTCGCCGATTGCAGCGTTTTCCAGCCGCGTCGGCTCGGACGGGTTGAGCAGACTGCTCTCAAGCATCTTCCGGCACGCCCACCGGCCGTTCTCATCGGTGGGCGACGGGGCGGCAGCCGGCTCGGTGCCGCCGCAGGCGGTGAGGAGAACGACGAAAACCAAGGCCAAGGCTCGAGCTCGGATACGGCTCACAACAGCACCGTAGCAACTGCGCCGGTTCCGCGATGTCAGCCGGACGACACCACCGCGGTCGGGGGCCGGGTGTGGCCGTCCGGCGGACGCGTGTCCGGTACGCCGCGGTACCTCCGGTGGATCCGGACCAGTAGCCATATCTACCGCAGCGCCCCCGGTCGCGGGGCTGTCCTCCGTCGACTGATGCGCGACACTCGTCCGCCAACTGATCTGCGATACCTCAGCGCGCTGACCGCGGCGGATGAGCACCGTGGAGTCGGGCCGTCGGCGGTATCGCGAGCCCGACCTACGGGCCGGGATATTCGGCGTGCACCTCGCCGCCGAACAGCGGGCGACGGGGCCGCCGCTGGCCGGTACCGGCACTCCGCACACGGCGGTGACCAGCCAATTCACCAGCCCCATCGCCGCGTACTCGGCATCGTGGCCGACGTGGTACCCGACGAAGTCGCGCTCAGCGTCGGAGAGGTCGAACCGGGGTGATGTAGCCAACCCGAAATCGACGAGGTAGATCCGACCTCCATCGGAGCGCATATTGCCGAAGTGCCCGTCCATGTGCAGCAGCTCGCGGTTACGCAGGAACGCCACGACTTCGGACAGTTGCTGTTCGATCGCCTCTGCTCTGCCGACCGGATCTTCGTTCAGCCAGTCGAGGAGCGGATAGTGGACGTACTCGGAAAACTGCACGAGGCCGGAGGCCGCGCTGGCCAACTCCTCTAAGCGGCTACGCACGGCCGGAGCGCCGCCGAGCCGGGCGACAGCTGCGTCGATGTCGAGGTGCTCGGACGCTACCGGTGGACGGCCGGGCAGCACTCGCCAGTGGTGCAGCAGTGCAAACGAGTCCGTCTCACCGGCCAGGACTCCCTCGGTGACAATCAGGTTCGCTGCCAGCTCACGCCAAACGCCGAAACTTGGCCCGCCAATGCCGTACTGACAGTAGGACGGCAGGTTGAACATGTTCGCCGTGCTGTGCGGATGGGCCAACTCCCGGTCGGTGATCGGGATCCGCTTGACGAGAACTGGCACGCCGTCAATGTCGAGCACGACGCAGCCGCCGCCCACTCCCACAGTCATGGTCGGCACGACGTCGAGAAACGCCGCCAGCTCGGCGTCGCTGCGGGCGGCGAGCGAGGCGGAAACGCGGTCATGGCGGGCACGTCTCGCGGCCAACATCTCGCCCATGATGCCAGCCGGCTGTGACCGCTCCACCGCGACCGGTTCAAGCCTTCGGGAGGGAATCCCTTCGTTCCTAAGCCGGGCTCGGTACCCTCCGCCTGCTTCACGGCGGCCACCAGCTCATCACCGGCATCCCGGGTATCAGCGTTCGTGGACTGCGCAGCGGGCTGCCGATCGCAGCATTGTCGTGCGACGTGTCGGGCGGTTTCATCAGGTCGGCCTTGAGTTTTCGGCACGCCCACCGGTCATCCGCGCTGCTGGACGACGGGGCGGCAGCCGGCTCGGTGTTGTCGCTGCAGACGGTGAGGAAGACGACGAGGACCAAGGCCAGGGCTCGGGCTCGGGTACGGCTCACACCAGCACCGTGTCGACAGCGACGGATCGTCAGCCGGACGACACCAGAGGCTCGGCGGGAGAATGCTCACGGACCTCGCCGTTCACTGCGCGGCGCTACCTGCCGGCGTAGACATCTCCGAGGACCTCACGGATCCGCGGAGCGAGCTGAGCCGGGTGCACATGGTCGGCCGGCAGGCGCCCCACGCCCCTGTTCACCCGCGACTCGATCTCTGGTCCGGTGTATCCCGTTGGCAGCCGCAGGAACCACCGGAAGCCGGCCGGGCGGGCGGGGATACCCGCGTCGCCCAGGTACTCGTTGATGGAGTCGTCGATCATCTGCTGGTCCTCTGCCGAGCGCGCGACGGTCCTCTCCCGCGTTCCGTATCGGTCGATGCACACCTCGGTGTATCTGTGTGGCAAGCGGTCCGGGCATCGGACCATCCGGCCGACACCGCTGAACCATCCGATGATGGCACCCCAACCGTTCTCGGTCAGCTCGTAGTAGCCGTCGCCCGGTGGGTCGTCCAGGACAGGCACGTCGTCCCATCCAGGGGTGGCGGTGGCCTGATGGTCGTCGGACACGTGACTCCTCCCCGGCGAGGTGATGCAGAGGACGCCGGCTCCATCCGCAATCTTTCCAGTTCAGACGGCTCCCACAGGGAGAACTCGCACCTGGTGTGGCTGCCGCGCGACCCCCGAGTCGAGTCGTGGCACCTTCGGTTGACCAGAAACCGGTTGGGACCTTGCCCAATCAGCTTCTGCCCCTGCAGCAGAAATGTGGGCGATACTGCGATCGAACCAGTGGCCTCTTCGGTGTGAACTGTCGGCAGGCCGGTTGGATCGGGTGTCACGCGAGGTCATCCGGCCTGCTGCGGGTCGTCCGAGTCGGGCTCGGTCGGCTCGGTTGCGGTACTCCGTTGCTGTACTTTCTCGGCGGTGCGCAGGACGTTGCGGGCGGCGGTGGCCACCGGGCAGTCTGTCGGTCCGACAGACCGGGCAGCGCCCGCCGGGGCCGGGTCGGTGGTCGCGGAGGATCGCTCGGGCGGTGAGGACCAGCCGGTTGCGGATCTGCGCCAGGGAGAGGAACGGCGCGGTCACCACTCAGCCCCGAGGGTTGCGGCAAGGTAGGTGAGCGTCGTCGGAGCGGCGGGATCACGGGCAACCTGGGCGAGGACGTTTCGGCCGGCTGGCCGGCTGCGGATCTCGGCCGGCGCGATCCGGTCGGCCTCGATCAGGACCCGGCCGGCGTTGACCGGGTCGGCGGCGTGCAGGTACGCGCGGGCGACGTCGATCAGGTACGCGGCCCGGTGCTCGGCGGGCAACCATCGCCACCGGCCCTCAGAAGTCACCTTCTCGTATCGGGCCACAGCCTCCTCCGCGTCGCCCCGTTCCACCGCTACGGCAATCCGGGCAAGGTCCACCGCTGTCGGCCCGAACCCGGTCCGGTAGTGGTCGTGCCCGTCCCCTACCCGCGCCGCCATCTCGGCAGCTTCGTCGACCGACTCGACGGCAGAGCGGTCGTCCCTCTCCCGAGCGACGGCCAGGGCCGCCTGCACCAGCAGCGTTCCACACAGGGACAACTCGGCCGGGTCGCCGAACTCGATCACCGGCGGGGCGATGCGGTACGCGGCGGCCAGCATCACCGACTTCGCCACCCTCGCCCGCCCCGAGGCGCGCAACACCTGACCGAGCTGCACGGCAGCGGCAGCCACCAATGCCCGATCACCGGTGGCGGCAGCCATCGCCCGGTCGGCGGCCAGCCACGCCACTTCGGGTTCGCCGAGTTTCACCAGCAGTGCTGCGGTCACCCGGTACGCCTCCACCAGCGGCATCCGCCCCGCGTCGATGTCGTGGGCGTGGGTGCGCTGCGCGTCGGCCACCAACTGCGGCACCAGGTCGACCACCTGCGGGTAGCGGGTGTGCTGGAAGGTCGTCCACACATGCGCGACCTCCCGCGCCAGCCCCTCGGCCGGCAGCATAGGACGGCGGGCTGCCGGGCGCTCCAACGCGATCTCGTACGTCGACAGCGCCACCCGGATCCGCTCCACACCCTCGACGCGCTCGGCCACCCCGACCGGCTGGACGTCCCGACCGAGCAGCACCGCCGTGTCGATCCGCAGGACGGCGGCGATGTCCTGGAGCGTCGAGACCTTGTCCAGCGAGCGGACACCCCGCTCGACCTTGTCCACCCAACTCTTCGACTTACCCAGCCGATCAGCGAGCACCTGCTGCGACAGCTTCCGCCGACCCCGCCAGTACGCCACCCGCCGACCGACCGGCAACAGGTCAGTGCTGTCCACGACGCCACCGCCGGTCCGGTACGGCCCGAGTAGCTTCCTCGGCTGGTATTCGGTCCGCTTCAGCTTGCGCGAGGAGCCGCTGCCGGGCGGCTTCCCTTTCTGACGCTTGAATCTGCTCGCCTCGGCTCTGCGTCGACTCGTGCTGCACGCCGCCCACCTGCGCCTCCTTCGGGGAGGGCGCGGCGGTGGTGCTCGTGGAAGGACCGACACCGCCGCGCCGAACGAAGGGCGTAGCTCGCGGCCGTACCGGTGCTTCTCCTGCGAGCCAGACCCCGAGATCAACGTTCGGTGATCGAGCGGTGACGGTCGAGATTCAGCGCGTCCGCTCTCTACGTGCGGACAGAGCGCAGACAGCAGCCTCAGCCTGGTCGACGAGGCCGACCGTACGGGTGGCGCGTCCAAGTGTTGCGACGCGCTCGTAGACGTCGAACGCTTCGCCGACCTCGCCGGTGTCCGCGAGCGCCGCCGCGAGACGCAGCAGGTAAGGCCCGGTCCACGCAGCACCGGCCGACTCCTCCGGCAGACCGGTCAGCCCGAGTCGCAGGCATTCGATCGCCTCCGCGTTCCGGCCGATGAGCCGGTAGGCGAGTCCACGCTGCATCGCCAGGTAGGCCGCCGAGTGGAAGTAGATCCACGGCGGTTCCCGGTCGGGTGCCAGGCTGGCTGCCTCGGACAGGTCGACGGCGCGGTCGAGCAGGTCGATGACGGGGTCCGCTTCGCCGACCAGGGCATGGCCCCGAGCCTGCTGCTGGGTCGCGATGGCCCGCACTCCTGGACTCGCCGGCTGTCGAACCGCCGCTACGGAAAGGGCGATCAGCGGACCTGCGCGCCACTCCGACCAGGCCAAATGTCCCCGCATACTGAGGACCGTGGCGATCATGTCGGCGTTACCGGCCTCCGTGCCCCACTCCAGCGCAGTGCCGTACCACCGACCGGCGAGGCGACGTCGATCGCTGGCCGCGTACAGCCAGCCGCCGAACTGAGCCCACTGCGCGGCGAGGTCGACCACCTGTGGCCGCAGCGCGCTTCCCGCCTCGGCAACGAGCGTGGTGACCAGGTCCAACTGGGTACGGATCGTCGGCAGCAGCGACGTGGCACCGAGTGTGTCTTCGAGCCGGCGGTGTGCGGCGAGCAACTGGCTCAGTGTGCGCAGGGTCGCAAGATCCACCCGGCGGGGATGTTCCGCGACGTACGCCAACCGCTCCGGATCATCCGGCAGAGACGGCACGTGCAACATGCCAGAAAGAAGGCCGTTCGTGTCGAGCGCTTCATCGAGCCGAGCGGCCAGTTCGACGGTCGGGTGGCGTCTCCCCGTCTCGCTAGTCGCTCTGTCGCGGCACCGCCAGACCAGCGATGATCACTTGGCGTTGAACTGGTTACGGGTGCCGGGCGAACCGGCCAAAGGACGCCTATCACCTGCTTGAGCTGCACAAATCCTTGGCACCCAACGTTACCGTTGGGCATCATTGGTCGACGTTCAACGACCTGGCGACGGCCTCGACGCTTTGCCCCCAGGCAGCCAACACAGAGCCTTGACCCTGCCGGTTTCTAGACCGTGAGCTGCCGCGACGGTCCCCCAGAGTCCATGCTCGTCCGCCCGTATATGCGCTGGTCGTCACCCAGTTTGTGACCCCACCCGCTCAGGTGTAGACACCGGGCCATGCGGATCCTGCGGCACGCCCGGTTCTCCGTGACCATGGAGATCTACACCCAGGTCACGTCCACCGCGACCCGGGACGCCCTTCAACGACTCGGCGGCTCCCTGACGGTTGACGTACCACCGACCACGAGCCGGCATCGGGCTCAGCTCTCGTCTGTCTCGGCGGCCGGCAGGTCGAGGTAGGCCAGCAACCGCAGTACCCCGGCGAGGTGTTGCAGGTCGTGCCAGAGCCACGGTCCCTCGTCCGCCGGGCGGCGCAGCAATGCGCGCAACTCCGCTACGTCGTCACTGCTCTGCCCGACGTCGATTCCCGACGCCGGGTCCTCCAAGATGCTGAACGCGGAACGTAGGTCGACGTTCCAGTAGTGGTCGACATCGAGAACCGACAGATCGACCTCCGCACCGAACCGCTCCTGCACGGCGTCCAGCAACAGTGCGCACACCTGACGAAGTTCCTCGACCCTGAGCGTCTCCGCCATGCGCACCGCATTCCCGGAGGTAGTGACCGCCGTTACTGTACTCCACTGCTGTACGGGCAGCAGAAAGGCCACTTCCCTCGATGGGAAGTGGCCTTTGACCTGCGTGGGCGATACTGGGATCGAACCAGTGACCTCTTCGGTGTGAACGAATGATCATGGGATCTGGACCAGCCCGCCGGCCCTGCTTCACCTCGTCCGTTAGTCCGCCATCGTTTACTCAAGTCCGCTGGCGTGCGGGCTGGTTGTCACTCAGTTGGACACGCAGCTGCACCCATGTTCATCGAGGTTGTCCCCGCGCGGCGGCCCCACAGACCTGAGCAGCCACTCCAGAGAACGGTGTTTCGACAAAGGTGGATAGACGGTCTGACCTGGGCTTATTGCGGATACCCCTAGACATCAAGAGCCGACTTCGGCATGTATCCGGCGCAGCAGGGTCGGGGCGTCGCCGGAAACGAGAAGAGGTGTCAGCCCGGGGCCAGCTCGCGTAGTAGGCGTTGCTGTCGCACAGGCTGACCAGTGCGCGCACACGGGTAGCAATACGCGGAGAAAATCCCTATTAGGGCATCCGCACTGAATGCCCTAATCTCATGTCACATTACCGACAGTGTGAGAAGCTCTCCGAATCAAACTTCACCCCCATCACTTGGTAACTATATGCTGGCTCGATCTTGCGTCAGCTCTTGGGAGGTTTGATGGCGCAGCGGAGCAGATCCATCAGGGCATACCTCATGCATGGCCACCTGAACAGCGCCCCGCTTGACTATGTCCACTTCTTTGAATGGCTCCGGGCAACGCCGCCGCGCGCAACGCAGGTGAGCATTAGCCAAAAACTCGATATCGCACTCGCGCGAATATCATACCGGGAGCCGTTCCTAGATCTACGGTTCGTTAGTGGGGACCCGAACGGGAAGCCGTTGTTTTATATCGAGGCCACAGGCGAAACGCGAAGGGATTCGCCGCCCCCGGGAACCTGGCCCGCTGAGCCGACCAGAGCAACGATCGTGCCCGAACTGCGCCTTCTACTGCTGGAAGGCCGCCGAAATGGCGTTGGTGTCGGCACTCTGGAGGACTATTTCACCACGCTCGCCCGAATAAATCAGTACGCAAGGAGACTTCGACTCCAGTTTAGCTCGCTGCCATCCGATTCTTTCGAAAGAGAGATCGATCGACTCGTTAGAATTCGGGAAGCTGCTCTAGAAGTCAACCGACCGAACACGGATTGGGACGACGCCAACGACGTACTCTCCACCTTGGCAGACGAGTCGGACGGGCAGCGGGCTCAAGTTGTGGTGTCTGCTGCACGCGGGGACACCTTGAGTAGGACGGGAGGGATGGTAGGGCTCATCAGAACTCATGTTCGCAGGACGCTTACGAATGTCCGGAAGGCACGGGTTGTCGGCCGACGTGAGGGCGAACAGCGAGACACGGTGATAACCACGGAGAAGTTTCAACTTCGTACGCATGCAGTGGTTGATGACCGGGCCTCCGAGTTCGACCAGGATGAGATCATCTTCGAGCAGGCTCATGGTCTCGCCGTCATTGCAGCGTCCAGACTAGGCGGTAGTTCGGTATCAATCGATCTAACGGGAAATATGCCGATGGCGCTGGATTCCGCCCAGGAGCCGCCTGCGATAGCGGGACCTGGACCGGAAGTGTCGTAGGCTGCCTCTAGGCTATCGACATGCAGACGAACCGTGAGGCACGTAGCCCGGTCCTCTTCGGATTCATGCGCAGGTACGTAGTTCCGCGCCTAGGCGACACCTTGCTGCATCGTAATGTAGCAATAAGCCTATTTTTGGCGGGTAGTCTCACGTTCGCCACTTTCCGTCTGCGCTGGTTCCCAGCCTTCGAGCAAGCGGAAGTCAAGGACTTTGTAGCCGGTTCGCTAGCCTTCTCTGCTTTAGGTTTCGGTGCCGCGACGGCAGCTACCGTTTTAGCTCTGTCGATGCCTCGCAGTCGCCTCTACTTGACGATGATTATGAACGGCAAAGACGCTCCACGCGTCAGGGTGATTTCGCGGGACGGCCGTGAACGAGTCGCGGCGACCAACGGCGCTCCGCTTAATGGTGGCCAGTATGGCCCAGCCTTCCGTTCATACTACGGGGATTTGATCTTCATTTTCCTGTGGACCATGGCGGCGCAACTCTTTATGGGCATAGCAAGTCTGATCTACTTTGCTATAGCTGGAGACCTGAATATGGCTGACAGTGAGAGTTGCCGCAGAGCCAGCGCCGGCCTGTTCATTGTCAGTGCTGCAATTTCCTACGCAGTGATGCAGCTTGGATCACTGATCAAGGCTCTTGCAGACTATGCCTCTCGACAAGAGCAGTACGACCGCATCCGTCTGATTGGCCCAGAGGATGCGAGTAAAGATGTGACGCCGTGAAGTAGAAGCGCGCACATTGCGAGCGAGAGATTATCAGCGGACCGGGTGATAGCCCGTGCCGGGACGCGAGGTAGGTCGCCTACCCTAGGTTCGCCACGTATACGAGGGTGGCGTCATCACTCTTCTTGTTGCGCGGCCACCGGGTAGCAACCGGATCGGACTCTTCGAGCTGGCGCACGCGCCGAAGCGCTTCACTTGGCCCCTGATTCTCCAAGAGGTCAAGCATCTCTCTCCAGCTCACGCAATTGAACATGCGCACGAGCCTCGCCGCTCCATCGGTCAGGAGGATTGACCGAGTGACGGTTTCTATGGGCACTGCAGCGATGATCGCGTGTCTGGCAACCGCAGGGTCTGCGGCCGATACCCAGAAACCCCCATCGGTGTTTCGGGCGGCTAGTTCAGCATACTTCATTCGGATCAGAGCTTCGGCTTTCTCGGCTGATCCAATCGGGTGTTCGTCTGCTTCTCGGCGCTCTGCCTGCGCAGTCTTATCGACTCGATCATCAATGATGACGCTTAGGTGCGAGTCGGAAGCAAGGACGATGCCGACGTCTCCGAGAACCAGGTATTCAAGATGACTAGAGGTAAGACGGAGAACAGCCACCGCAGCCGAGGGAGTGCCGGGGCTTGTTAGATCGCAGTCGGGATGCTTCTCGGCGACGGCCTTGATCGCAGATGCCAGTGCTGTTGGCAGCGTTGTTGATACGTCGCTTGCATACGCTGAGACTGCGGCACCGAGCTGCGCCGCATACCATGAGACGCCGTGTACGCAACCGGTGTCGGTACGAGCGGTCGCGCCGTCTAGCACCACGACCAGATTCGGCGACGCCGAGAACCAGTCTTCATTAAGCTTGTCTGCCCTTGACGGCTCTGATGCTGCAAGGATTCGCATGCTTCTCAGCTTTCGTGGCGGTAGATCGGAGTGATGCGCTCGCAGGAAAGAATTTTCCGTGGGTTGGCTGGGTCGTACTCGCAGCGAACCACCATCGAGAATCGGCGGCTCTTAAGCTCCTTGTAAAGCTGGGCAAGGTTGTTGGCGACGAATTGGGCGGCACCTAGCGTTCCCTGGGCATGCGTGCCAGCTAGGTACAAGAACGATCCCTTGCCGTCCGGTCGCGGCAACCGACCAACGTATCCGTAGTCCGCTGATTGGCCGTCGTCGCGGGGCGACCGGTACTCGGTTTCGCCGTCGATGAGATACCAGCCGTGTTCGTCTGAGGCGAAACGCAGATGCGGATCAGCTTCCATCACCTGCCCAACGAAAGGCAGGAGCCGAGGCGAGGTTAGGACAATGAGGTTCGGGCGATTTAGGTGCACGAACCCCGGCGGTGGGACTACCTCGTAACTGGCATCCAGCCCAACGGTTCGGGCTAGGTCCGCTAGCACATTGTAAGCCGCGAAGCTTTCTGCCGAGAGTACGTCGCCCGGGTCGTGTCGGCCGGATTCCTGCTTTCCCCCAATAGCAACCGTCAACCTTCCGGTGCCAAGGAATGCGCGTTCGGGACGGGTGCCGGCGGAAAGCAGTTGCGAAACCCGCGATCGAGACATGTCCAGTAGGTCTGCGATCTGTGCCTGTGTCATGCCGTCGGCAAGAAGTTGCTCAAGGGCTTCCCGGCGAATCCGTGACAGCTCGGCGATCGCGCCCTGGTAGTCCTCGATCAACGCGTGGGCGGCTGTTGCTCGCTCTCGCGTGTCACTCACGGTAGCTACCGCTGCGGGGTCCTTCACCCGGCACTCCCTTCGTCAAGGGGGCTAATCCTACCTGAGCTGCCTTGACCCACCCGAACGGTCTCCAGCCTGTGAGTAGGGGCGAACTCTCTTGTTAAGGGGGGTTGACCGCCCTCAGTGGCGCGTGTTCAACTTGTCGCCACCACCCCCCTGGATCGCAGGGTTTAGGGGGGTGAACAAGCCGGTTGGTTGTCGGCGTCGGCGTTGTGGCTTCGGCTGCGGCGTGCGCGTACGGGCTGCCGCGCACTCGTTCATTGAGAACTTCACAGCAGAAGCGCCGCGTAGATCCGTCTGCGGTATGCCCGCCTTGAGCCACACGGTGGCCGACCCCGGTATGTCCCGGGCGAGCGGGCCGAGTGGACGGGTCCGGCGCGCGGTTCCGCTTCTGCCACTGATCCCGCCAGGTGCGGCGACGCGCTGCCACAGCGCAGTCCCGCCCCCTGGCTATCCACCTGATCTGACCTGTGAGGAGAGGTGATCCCGCCATGACCGTGCTCGCCGCGTGTGTGCGTGTCACGACGAAGCCCAGCGCCGTATGGCGCACCTGCAACGGCTGCGGGTGCCTCGCCCCGCTGGCCCCCGATGAGCGCCACTGCCGGCCCTGCCGACAGCCGGCCCGCTCCCGCCGTACCGGAAGGAACCGAGCGAAGTGATTCACGACTACGACCAGCAGGAGCCGACCGCTGTCGACCTGGCCGCGATCGAGGTTGAGTGGCCGCTGATCGCGGCTGAGTTTGACCTGCTCGACGCTGAGATCAGCCTGATCTACGCCGAGGACCACGGCGGTCCCACCGCCCTGGACTGGCGTCGGGTACGCCGCGCCGAGGCGCGCATTACCCAGACTGCCGCCGACTTGACCGCCCGCCAGCGGGAGCACGTCTGCCGGCTGGTGGAGGTGCGCTTGTCGACGGATTGCGCGTACGGCTGCAAGGTCGTGGCGTGCCAAATCTGCGGCGTTGAGCAGGTGTCGCACCGAGCCGTGTACGGCTGTCCCAACGACGCGTCTCGCGCGGCCTGATGTCGCGCATTCGCGCTGCCTACTGGGATCCGGACGGGGCGCGTTACGGCATTCCTACCTTCTGGTGGCGTGGTGCCCCGTCCGGTTACGCCACCCGCCGTCAACTCCGCGCCGCCGGCCTACGCCCCGGCGGTCAACCCGTCGCCGCTCAGGTGCTCTGGCGCGGTGTGGGCGGCACCCGTACCGCGTACCTGTACCGGGTCGACCTAGCCCGGCCGAAGCGCACCGCCACCCCCGCCCAACTCCGTGCTGTCCGGGCCGCGCTGATTGCCCGGCGCACCTGCCCGACGTGCCGCGATGTGCGGCCCTACTACATCCCGCGCTCGCTCGGTGAGTGCACCGACTGTGCCTACGGAGGTACCTCGTGATCCTGCTGTTGATCCTGCTGGGCGGGCCGCTGGTGATGCTCGCCCCGTTCGCTCTCGCCCACGTTCTGAACAAGCCCACCCCGGCCATGAAGGAGACCCTGCGATGACCGCGCCGACGATCAACGGCACCCGCTACCCGCAGCCGGTGGAAGACCTGTTGCCGGCGGCCCGGAAGCTCACCCACGAGTTGGGCGGGCTGCCGTCGCGGAACCGGCTGATGAAGCGGTTCCGGATCGGGTCGGAGAAGGCGACCGAACTGCTGACCCGGTTGCGTGAGGAGCGGGACCAGCAGGCCCGGTCGGACCGCATGCACGCCGCGTTGGTGGTCCGGGGCAGTCTGGTCGACCGGCCCACGCTGTTCCCGGTCGACCCCGCGCCGGACCCCGACTCCACCGACACCCCCGAGACGGACCCGGACAGTCCGGAGGCGGACCCGGCCACGCCCGACCGACCCGAGCAGCCCGCGCCGGACCCGGACCCCGCGCCGCCGGTGGTGGCCGTCGAGCCGTCCGAGCAGGTCACGCCGGTCGAAAGCCCGGACACGAAGATCGGTCCGCCGTCGTCTCGTCGGGCGGTGGTGTGGCCCGTGATCCTCCTGGCGCTGCCCGCGTTCGTGGCGATCTGGGGTGGCTGGGTTGGGCTGGGCAAGCTGACCGGGTTCGGGAAGGTGAACCTGCTGCCCGGTATCGGGTCCGGGTGGGTCATCGACACCGCCATCACCCTCCCTATCGGCGTCGAGACCTACGGCGCGTTCGCGCTCTATGTGTGGCTGTCCGGGCGGGTACCGGTCCGGGCGGCCCGGTTCGCCAAGTGGTCCGCCCTCGGCTCCCTCGCCATCGGCGCACTCGGCCAGGTCGCCTATCACCTGCTCATCGCCGCCGGGATCACCGTCGCCCCATGGTGGATCACCACCCTCGTGGCCTGCCTGCCGGTGGCCGTGCTCGGCATGGGCGCGGCGCTGGCGCACCTGATGCACGCCGACCAGTAGCTCTGCCCGGCGGCACGGCCCTATGGCCTGGAAACCCGCGCCGTGCCGCCGGCCTTGCACCCAACCCTGCGATGAGAGGAGGGCACCTCTGATGGTGCCAGTACCCGCCCCGGAATGGTTCACCACCCGCACCACCGAAGTACGGGCCGAGCTGGTCCGTGTCGACAGCAAGGCATCCACCCTGATGGCGGTCGCCGGTGCGGCGGTCACGGTCGGCGTGGCGGTTCTGGCCCGCGCTGACCTGCCCGGTGCGGCCATGGCCGCCGGAGTGGTCACGGTCGCGCTGGTCGGCACGGCGGTGGCGCTGCTGGCTTGTGCGGTCCGGCCGTCCCTCGGCGGTGGTCACGGCCTGGTTCGCTACGCCACCGCTGTGCCGGGTGACCTGATGACCGAGGCCACCGCCCCGCCCCTGGTCACCACCGCTGAGCAGGCACGGCATCTGGTGTGGCTGTCCCGCACGGCAGTGCGCAAGTACCGGCGGGTACGCCTCGCCGTCGATCTGCTGGTGGCCGGGCTGGTCGGCACCGCCGTCACCGCCCTGCTCACCCTCGCCCTGCGCTAACCCGCCGGTTTCCCGACCGTGCCCACCCGCCCCCGGTTGCGCGGGTGGGTGCGGGGGCCGACCGGCCCACCCGCCGCTTGCGCCGGGCGCGGCACTCGCCTCGACAACGGATCCGCGCCCGGCCCTCCCCTGAAGGAGAACCATCAGCATGGCAGGCAACCACGACCAGCGGGGCATCTTCACCGGTGCCGACGCCCTCACCGACAACGTCGCCCTCTCCCAGTGGTTCAACGAAACCCGCCGCGTCCTGCACGCCTCCGCCCTCGAACTCGGCGTCACCGCCTCCGAACTGGACGCCCGACTGCGCGCCGTGTCCGGCGGGGTGGTCATCGGCGGACTGACCGCACGGGCACGGGCCCGGCAGGTCGCCAAGCCCATCACCCACGCCTCCGACGCCCTAGTGGTCGCGTCGCAGTACATCGTGACCGCGTCGACCCGCTTCGAGGCCGTCTACCTCCCCGAACTCGAAGCGGTCGGCCACCGGCCCCGAAAGTCTGACTTCCGGTTCACCAACGGCGGGGGTGGGCGATGAAGCGACCCCGCTCGGCACGCATGCCCCGCAACGGCGGACTCTCCCCGATGTCCTACACCGTCGACCTTCGTACGGCTGCCCTGCCGTACCTCGTCTGCCCCGCCGGGTGTCTGCTGGCGTGGCCGGCGGCTGCCGCGTCGCACCACTGGTGGGGTAGCAACCCGTGGGCCGCCGCCGGCATCACCGCCGCCGGAGGCGGACTCACCGCGCTCACGTGGGCCGCCGGTCGTGCCCGTGGCGTGATCCGGCAGCGGGTGGCGACCCTGCTGACCGCGTCGGGGTCGGTGTGGGCGTTGGGCGCCACGATCGGTGCGCCGTGGGATCGGCCGTGGCTGGACCTGTGGGCCGGCGGCACCGTGGTCGCGTCGGTGGCGGTCGGGGTGATGCGGCTGATGGCGAAGGCCAACCCCGACGAGCAGCCCGCACGCACCACCGCCGGTGGCCTGGCTGACGCGGTCGCCGCGTTGAAGGACGCCCGGATCGGCCGGCCGAAGGTCGACGGAGCGAAGGTCAAAGCGTCGATCACCATGCCGCACGGCGAAACCCTGTCCGACGTCGAAGGGTCGCGTGACTCGATCGCGTCCGCTCTCGACGTCGCGCCGTCGGCGGTGCGAGTGCACCGGGACCCCGACTCCGTCCGCACGGGCCGGATTGAGGTGGTGCCGGTCGACCAGCTCCGCGACACCATCCCGTGGGCCGGACCCTCCGCCCCCGGTCGGTCGGTCGGGGACGCGCCGCTGCGGTTCGGCATCGCCGAAGACGGCGAGAAGGTCGCACTGTGGCTCACCGGTCGACCCGGTGTCCGCCCGGCCACCCACGTCCGCGCGACCGGTATGACCGGGTCCGGCAAGACCGAATGGGCGCTGGTGGTGATGACCGACTACCTGACCCGCGCGGATGGTGCGCTGGTGGTGGTCGACACGGTCAAGCGCGACCAGACCGTCAAGCCGGTCAAGGACGGGCTTGCGCTGCTCATCACGGATGACGAGCACGCGGAAGCGTTCTTTGACATCCTCGCGGAGAAGGTCATTCCCGCCCGGACGGAAGCCCTCGGTAAAGAGGACCTGACGGAGTGGATGCCGGGCTGTTCGCTGTCGCACCTGATGGTGTGGGTGGAGGAATCCGCCGCATGGTCCGGCCACCCCGCCCTCGTGCAGGTCGCGGAGCGGGCACGGTCGGCCGGTATCTCCCTGGTGTTGTCGCAGCAGCGGTGGACGCACGACCGGGCACCGACGTCGCTGCGGTCGCAGTTCGCTACGAACGTGTGTTTCGGCATCGACAGCCGCGACGATCCAACCCTGGCTCTGTCCGGCGAAACCGTCGACGCCGGAGCGTCCCCGGAGACGTGGGGCAGCAGCAAGCCGGGATACCTGTACATCGAGTCGCCCGGCATCCCCACCGGCCGGTGGCCGATCCCCTGCCGGTCCGAACTCGCCCAGCGCAGCGACCTGGCCGCCGCCGTGGCCGGGTGGGCGACCGTCCGGCAACCGCTCGACCCCGTTACCGCTCGCGCTCTCGCCCCCGTCATGCCCACCGACACCGTCAAGCCGTCACCCGGCCCCCGCCCCACCGCCGGTGGTGGTGAGGCTGAGCAGGAGGTACCCGCCATGGCCGCACGCCCCGGCGTCAACCCCAACGACCCGCCCGACGACGTCGACCCCTCCAAGGAACTCGACACCACCCCGACCCTGCGCCGGTTCTCCCTCGCCCTGCCCAAGCAGACCAGCCCGGAGCAGGCCCGTGCACTGCTGCGGCAGCACATCACCACCCTCGCCGAGCAGGGACACACGGAAGCGCGGGCAGCTGACTTCGGTGACGTGCTCGCCGCCACCGGCTACGGCGCGGCCTGGCTCACCAAGGCCCTCAAGGAACTCACCGTCGGTGACCACCCGCTGCTGATGCCCGTCAACCGCAACGGCCGGTACCGCATCCTCCGCACCGCCTGACCACCGGCAGCGCCGGCCGTGTAATCGCCGTGAAATTCACGGCGATTACACGGCCCCTGACCTAGACAAACCCGCCGTGAAATTCACGTGTAATACACGGCCGCCCGACCCTGCCCAGCAACGGGAGTCGACCCATGAACCTGACCGCCGTCGCCCTCACCGCGCTCGCCCTCGGCACCATCCTCGGCATCACCTTCGGTATACCCCTCGGCCGTCGCGTCGAGCGCGTCGCGTGGCACGCCGACGCCGCCCTTGCCCGTGCCCGCGTCACCGGATGGCTCATCCGCGACCTCACCGGACTCGCCCTCACCGCCGCCCTCGTCATGGCGGTGGCCGGGTTCGTGATCTGGGCGCTGATCACCCACCGGCGCTAACCCGCAAAGGGCATGACGACGCGCTTCGCGCACTCACCTCCTGGATGGCCGGTGCCCGCGTGCCGCCGGCCTTCCACCGCCACACCGGGAAGGAGCGTCCCGGCCCCATGAACCTGCTCGACACCCGCTGCTGGCACTGGATCGGCGCACAGCAGCGCTACTGCCACAACCCGAACGGTGTCCGCCCCTACCTACAAGGTCCCCGCTGCCCGGCGCACACGCCGTCGGCTCTCGCGGGCCGACCCGAACCCGACCCGACACCCGTCCACCCGTACGGAAGGAGCCTCATGCCCGACCCGTCACCGCTGCTCGCCGCCGCCCTGGACTACGCGGCCCGTGGCTGGCCGGTGTTCATGCTCGCCCGCTCCAAGCGACCCGTCGCCAACTGCGCACCCTGCACCGACGCCGGCCCCGACCATGACCGGAACGCCTGCCCCTGCCTGACCTGCCACGGCTTCTACGCCGCCACCACCGACCCCGACCGCATCGCCGCGATCGTGAACGCCGTCCCCACCGGCCAACTCGCCCTGCGCACCGGTGCCGCATCCGACACCGTCGTCGTCGACGTCGACCCCGCCCACGGTGGCCGGGACACCATGAACGACCTGATCGGCCGGGGCTGGTTGCCGCCGACCGCGTACGTGGCGACCGGGTCCGGTGGCCTGCACCTGTACTACCAGCACCCCGACGACCCGGTGCCTTGCAGCCAGGGCAAGCCCGGACAGGGACTTGGCCCCGGCATCGACGTGAAAGCCGATGGCGGGTACGTGGTGCTCCCGCCGTCAGTGCACCCGCGTACCGGCCGCCCGTACCGGTGGGCACCGGGCAGGAACATGGAGGAGATGCCCCCCGCGCTGGTCACGGCCTGCCGACCGGCACCGCCGGCACCGCTGCCGGTCACGCCGCACGCTCCGATCAGCACGCGCGCGGCGGGGGGCATCTCCTTCCCTGATCGGCTCCTTGCCGCGCACCTGCAAGCGGTCGCCGACGCCCCCGAGGGCAGCCGCCGCACCACCCTCTATGGCGCGGTACGCGGCGTGGCCCGCATGGTCGCCGCCGACGCCATCAGCCGCGACGACGCCATAGCCGCCCTCACCACCGCCGGCCGCGCCGCTGAGCAGACCGACCGGGACATCCGCGCCGCCATCCGTGGTGGCTTCCGCGCCGAAGGACTCGCCGCATGAACCCACCGACCAGCACCACCGACCAGCCCAACGACGGCGCGGCGATCCTCGACCAGCTGCACGCCTGCCTCACCAAGTACGTCATCCTCCCTAGCCCGGAAGCGGTCGACGCGGTGGCGCTGTGGATCGCCGCGACCCACGCGCAAGCCGCGTGGGCACACGCGCCCCGCCTCGTGATCCGGGCACCGGAGAAGCGGTGCGGGAAATCGCGTCTGCTCGACGTGGTGGAGGGCACCTGCCACGACCCGCTGATCACGGTCAACGCCTCACCCGCCGCCGTCTATCGGGCCATCGGGACCGGGCAGCCGCCGACGCTGCTGGTCGATGAGGCCGACACCCTATTCGGTGGGAAGAACGCCGACGCCAACGAAGACCTACGCGGCCTACTCAACGCCGGACACCAACGCAACCGGCCCGCGATCCGGTGGGACGCCTCAAGTCAGCAGTTGGAGAAGATCCCCACGTTCGCCATGGCCGCGCTCGCCGGCATCGGCGCGATGCCCGACACCATCGAAGACCGCGCCGTGGTGATCCGCATGCGCCGCCGCGCGCCCGGCGAGAAGGTCGCCCCGTACCGGCACCGCCGCGACGGCCCCGCCCTGCGCACGGTCGCGCAGCAGTTGGCCGGGTGGCTACGCGCCAACCTGACCGCGCTCGAAGCCGCGGAACCGCCGATGCCGGTAGAGGACCGGGCCGCCGACACCTGGGAACCCCTCGTCGCCGTCGCTGATCTGGCCGGGGGCACCTGGCCGACCCGTGCCCGGCAGGCCGTGACCACGCTGACCGCCGAAGCCGACGAAGCCGGCAACGTCTCCCACCGGGTACGGCTCCTGGCCGACATCCGCACCGCCTTCGTCACCCTCGGGAACCCGGCCGCCGCGTCCACCGCCGACCTGCTCGCCGCACTGAACGGTGACCCCGAAGCGCCATGGGCCGACAGTGGCCCCAACGGGCTCACTGGCAAGAAACTCGGTGACCTGCTCGGAGAGTTCGGCATTAAGTCCGAGACGATCCGCTTCCCGGTCGGGCAGGCAAAGGGCTACCCGCGCACCGCCTTCACCGACGCGTGGCGGCGGTACTGCCCGGCACCCGAAACCCCTTCCGCTGGGGTATCCGTACCATCCGTACCAACGTCGTTTCCGCAGGTCATCCCTGGTACGGATTACCCCGCTGGTACGGATCGATCCGTACCACGACGCACCCTTACCGCTGCCCCTGGTACGCATTAATCCGTACCGCGATCCAATCCGTACCGCCCCTGAGCAGGCAAAACGAGCTTGGTACGGATGGTACGGATACCCCCCGGCCACCGGGACACCCCGAAGCGCCTACCGCCGGCAGCCCTCCATGAGAACGGCCCGCTGAGAAGGTCTCAGCCGCATCGGCCCACACCCTCACACCCGGACGCCCCGGGTCGTGGCCCTGTGGCGCTCTCAGCGGGCCGTTCTATGCCGCCCTGCGGCGATACCCGCCTGATCCTCCATATAGGTGCCCTCTAGTCGAAAGGCCCCTCAGCATGCGAACCAAGGCCCTCTACCGCATCCCTGAGGCAATGGCGCTGCTCAGCCTGAGCCGCACCGTGATCTACGAACAGATTCGATCCGGCCGTCTCCGGTCGGTAACCCAAGGGCGAGCACGGCTCGTGCCCGCTCAAGCGATCACCGATTACGTCGCGCTGTTGGAGCGCGAGACCATGCAGGAGGCTGCCTGATGACCAAGCGTCGTAGTCGTGGCGACGGTGGCTTGCACTGGGACGAGTCCCGGCAACGGTGGATCGCGTCCGTCACGGTCGGCTACACCCCGGCCGGGAAGCGCATCGTCCGCCGGGGCAGTGGGAAGACGAAGACCGAAGCCAAGGCCAAGCTCAAGGAAGTGCTGCGCGACCACGAAGACGGGCTGACCATCGCGCCGCAGGGCTTCACCGTCGCGGACGCTGTGACCGACTGGCTGACCTACGGCTTGACCGGCCTTTCGGAAGGCACCATCGACAAGTGCGGCTACCTCTGCCGAGGGCACATCATCCCCGAGCTGGGCGCGCGGAAACTGCGTGACCTCAGCGCGGAAGATGTCGACCGATGGCTTGCGGCCAAGGCGGAAACCCTGAGTACCCGCACCCTGCGAGAGCTGTACGCGTGCCTGAATCGAGCCGTGAACAGGGCTATGGCGCGCGACAAGGTGAAGCGGAACGTCGTCGCGCTCTGCTCGATACCTAAGGGACAGCAGGGGCGGCCTTCCAAGTCGCTGACGCTCGATCAGGCTAAGGCGGTACTCGCCGCCGCCGAGGACACCCGCCTGTACGCCTACGTGGTGCTGTCCCTGCTCACCGGAGCACGCACCGAGGAACTACGCGCGCTGACGTGGGAACACGTCGACCTCACTGGACGACCCGACGATGATCCGCCCATGCCACCGTCCATCGCGGTCTGGCACTCGGTCCGCGCCGGTGGCGACACCAAGACCAGGAAGTCACGCCGCACGCTCGCGCTACCGCTCCGATGCGTGGTCGCCCTCCACCGCCACCGGGAACTGCAACAGCGCGACCGAGGCAAGGCCGGAAAGGACTGGCAGCCCCGCAACCTCGTGTTCGCCAGCACCACCGGCAGCGCCTTGGACGCCGCCAACGTCCGCCGAGCATTCCGCCGGGTCGCTGCCAAGGCTGGGCTGACCGCTACCGAGTGGACGCCCCGAGAGCTGCGGCACAGCTTCGTCTCGGTCCTGTCGAGCAGCGGCGTGAGTCTGGAGGACATCGCCGACCTGTGCGGGCACTCCGGCACCACTGTCACAGAGAAGGTCTACCGGCACCAACTTCGACCGGTGCTGCTGAGCGGAGCGGTCGCCATGGATCGCATCTTCGCGCTGACCCCGGACCGCTAGTCACTCAGTTAGATACTCAGGAAACGTCAGAGGGCACATCCATCAATGGGATGTGCCCTCTGACCTGCGTGGGCGATACTGGGATCGAACCAGTGACCTCTTCGGTGTGAATGAATGCCGACCCTATGCCCTGACCTGGGGAAACGTGCGCCGACCTGCGTGGACGCCTGAACGAACGTAGGCAGAAGTAGGCGCTTTCAACATGCCGTCTCAAGATCATGACTCACCGGTGACTCACGAGCCAACCGCCCGGGCACGCCGCAGCGCGGCCCTTGCCCGCTCGAACCGCTCCTCCCGCGAGTGCAGGTACCGCTGCGCCGACCGGATGTCCTCGTGGCCCATCAGCGCCATAATGTCGTGCAGCGGGACGCCCTCGTCGGCCAGCCGCGTGCCGAACGTGTGCCGCAGGTCGTGCGGGGTCGGCTGCGGGTCGTCCAGGCCGGCGCCTGCCATCGCCGCCCGGAAAGCGTGGCCCTTCACCTTCGGCCGCTCCGGGAGTCCGTGCAGCGCTGGCGTCCACACCCGCCGGTGCCAATTCGAGTACCGCAGAGGGTCGCCTTTCTCGCTGAAGAACACCAGCCGCCCCGGGTCGTCATTCGGGAACACCCCCGACACTTCCCGTGCCCCGATCTTCGCCTCTTTCAGGCGCGCCGCCAAATGGTCCCCGTATGTCACCGCACGGTTCCCGGCGGCGCTTTTCGCATACGGCCGGGCGGTTCCGTCACGTTCCATTACCCATGCAATCTGAATGCGGCCACGGCGGGTGTCGATCATCTGCGGCGGGATCGCGGCAGCCTCTTCCCACCGCATCCCCGTGTCGGCGATCAACTGAACGAACAGGCCGGCATCGACGCGGCCCCAGAACATCCGGTCGAGCGCGTCGACCAGGCGCTGCTCCTCGTCGGGGTCGAGCACCCGGTCCACGTGCGCGTTGCGCTTCGGGCGCTTCACGCCCCGGGCCGGGTTGTCCCGCAGGAGCTTGGCCTCCACGGCCAGGTCGAGGATGGACCGGAGCACGCCGAGCGATCCTTCGATCGTGGCGGCACCGACCGGCGCCTTACAGCCCGAGCACGACTTCCGGTCGCGGCACCGGACAGTGTGGCCTTCCTCCATCTCGACGACCCACGCGGTGATGTCCGGCTTGAGGATCGACCCGACCGGCACCTTCGCCCATCGAGGGGCGACGTGCACGCGCCAGTGGGACTCGTCGCGCCTGCGGCTGGCCTGCTCCAGCCGGCGGCTCGTCGTGCCCCACTTCTCCCAGCACTCCCCCACCGTCCGCTTGCCGGCGCGGGGGTCGATCCAGTCTCCCTTGCGGATGTCGGCCTCGAGGTCGGCCGCCCACTTGGTGACGGCGCCCTTGAGCTTGTGCGTCTCGGTGACTCGGTCAGGGTCGCTGCCCTTGGGCAGCCTGACGGTAGCTGCCCACAGTCCGGAGGGCAGCTGGCGAATCCAAGCCACGGGCTATGCCCCTCGCGCCTGGTCGACCCACCACCGCACCTCGTCGACCTGCCGCTCAGCCTCGCGGGAGCGCAGGTCCTGGAGGCGCTGAATCATCCGCTGCTGGACGCGGGGAGGGACGCCGGATTCGAGGATGACGCGCAACGCCGGGTCGCTCTGGTCGATGCGGACGGTGTCGACGGGTCCGGACGCCTGGACGGCCGCGTCGAGGTCGGCACCGGTGTAGTAGCCGACGCGGACGAGCAGCTCCAGCGGTGAGACGTGGAGAGCGCGGGCGACCTGACGGACGCTGTCCTCGGACACCTCGCTCTTGGCCTGCGTCCAGCGGAGCACGGTCTTGTAGGTGACGCCGACGAGTTGAGCGAACGCCGACTTGTTGCCCTCCGGCTTGGCGGGCGTGCCCGTTTCCTGGGCGATGAGCGTCGAAATGACCTTCGCCCACGCCTCACGGTCGATGCTGCCCTCCGCCACATCCGCAGCGTACCGGACACGCATGTCCGAGAGCAGTAGCCGGGCGTGGCGGAATACGGGCCGGAACGCGCGGCCGATCGGTCGACGCCGGAAGCGCGGTTTCTGGCGCGTGGCCTGGGAAGAGTTGACCGTTCGCATTGATCGATCTCGGTTGACGCGTCGGCGACGTCGGTTGCGGGAAGCAGACATGCCGCCCACTGTAGCGGACATGCATGTCCTAGACAATGAGCCGGCGTTTTTCCGTGCTCATGGGGGTTGCTAGGTAGTCCATGTCCTAGTAGCTTGTCCTTCGTGAGTACGGACACGAGCACCACACCCCACCAGGACACGGCTGGGATACGCCTCGACGTCGAGCGGTACTTGCTGCTCTTCCGGCTCATCGGCTGCGACACCCTCACGAAGATCGCGGCCGAGACGGGCCTCACCGTTCGGCAGGTGCGCCGCGTGCGCAACGGCGGCGTGATCGGCGAGGTCTTCATGGCCCGCAGCGTCGCCGCCCTTCGCCGCAACGCCGACAAGCTCGCCGAGTACGGGCACGCCGAGCCCACCCTCGACGACCTGTTCACCGTCACCACCACCCAGTCGGCGGTCTGACATGGACCGCCTGCTGAAGGTCAGCGAGGTCGCCGACCTCTGGGGCGTCGACAAGCAGACCGTCTACCGGGCGATCTGGGCCGACGAGATCCGCTACGTCGACCTGGCGGCACCCGGCGCGAAGAAGGCCCGGCTCCGCATCCGGGAGTCGGCCGCAGAGCGGTACATCGCATCCCGCGAGAACCAGCCACGAGGAAGGGCAGCAGCATGACTCACCCCAACGGCGGTAACGGCGGCACCACCGGCCCCGGTCGGACGCAGGCCACCGCGCTGACCGCTGAGCAGCGGGCGGACAACTACCGCCGGCAGAACGGCACCGACCGGCAGACGCCCCGGCAGCGTCGGCGCGCCGAGCACAAGGCCAACCGGGCCAAGGCGCGCCAGACGGCCTGATCAGCCGCATGACCCCGGGCCGGCGCCCGCGAGAACGACTCCGGGCGCCGCCCCGGCAAGCAAGACGCGGACCGCCTCTTGCCAGGCAGTCCGCGCCAGTACCGACCATCCCAACTCCCGAAGGAGCAACTGGTCGATGAACCGGAACAGTACCCGACCCGACATCACCACCCCCGAACTGACCGCTGTCCGCCGGGAGATCAAGGCCCGGTACCTGACGGCCGGCATGGCCGTCATCCGCGACGGGTTCGGCGACCCGCTGACCGTCTCGGTCGTCCACCGGTACGCCGACGACACCATCCTCGTGCAGTTCGACGAGGTGACCGGCGAGCTGCCGTACCACCCGGAGGAGGGCGTCACCGTCGTCGACCTCACCCCGGACGCGCCGGCCGCCGAGGCCGAGACGACCGTGCGGCAGCGCCTCGCCGCCGAGCTGCACCGGCTCGCCGACGACATCGTCCGCCTGGAGCTTCCGGTCGGGGCCCACGCCCGCCTGTCCCTCGGGGTGCTCGACAGCCGGGCCGACCTGGAGCGGCTGCGGGCCCGGGTCGCCGAGCTGGAGTCGCAGCAGGGCGGTGCCCGGTGACCGAGATGCGCACCCCCACCACCAAGCCGGCCGGCGAGCTGCGCTCCGGCGACTACATCACCCTCCCGACCCGAGGCGACGATGTCTTCGACGTTCGCGCCGTGCACACCTGGCGGCCGATGGTGAAGCTCGCCCGCCTCGACGCCGCCATCTCCATCGTGTCCCTGACCACCGGTGCCGCCGACATGCTGCACGGCGGTGCCGACCAGGTCGTGACGCTCGCGACCGACGAGCAGGTCACGGCCGCCCGCGAGGAGTACGTGCGGCAGCGCACGGCCGCCGAGCTGCGGGAACTGGCCGAGCTCATCGTGCGGCACCGGCTGCGGATCTCCGACTTCTTCGAGGCACCGCGCATCTCTATCCGTCTGGCGGACGGGGAGATCGAACGGGTTGCCGAGGCAGTCGGCGTCGGGACGAGCAGCTACGGGCCGACGTCGCGGCTGGCGGTGTGGCCGGGGCCGGACTGGGGCCAGGTGGTGACCGCCGACTTCGTGGGCGAGCCCGCCCCGGAGCCGGCCGCCGTGCCGGAGACGGTGCCGGCCGAGCCGGGCAGCGACGCTGACCAGGTCGTGACCGAGGCGCTCGCCGATCAGGCCGGGGAGTGAGCGGCCATGCGATTCCAGCTCACCCCCGCCGACCGTGACGGCCTGTACGACCTGTGGCGGCGGATGCGCGCCGCCAGCGCCAAGGCCAACGACGCGTCCGCGACGTGGAACCGGGTCAACGACGAGCTGAACGACCTGGCCGAGCGGTCCGGGTGGGACGACCTGAAGACCGCCAAGGTCAAGGCCGCGAACATGCGCCTGACCGACGCGTTCGGCGCGTGGTCCTTCTGGGAGCGGGAGGTGTCCCGGCTCGCCCTGACCTTGCAGGCGGAGTACGCCGCGCGCACCATGTTCGGCCTGGTCGACGCCGACGAGCCCGACGAGACGGGCCTGTTCTACCAGCGCGACGACGAGGGCGACGAGCCGGTCCGCCGGCCGACGAAGCCGCACGTCGGGTTCTCCGTGATCAGCCCCGGGCGCGCCGAGCAGGCCGCGCGGCGGCGCAGTAACTCCCCGGCCGGTCCGTCCGTCGGCGGACGTCCCCGTCAGTCACCGGGCCGGCCGGGGCCCCAGCCGTCGGGCGCGCGTGCGGGGGCTCGCGCGTCCGGCCCGGGCGGGACGGGTGCCACGGGGCCCGTCCCGCCCGCCCTCCGGGGCGGGGGTGCGTGGTGACCGCCGTCGACCTGATCACCGCCGACCCGGCCTGGTACGCCGACTTGGTCGACCGCATGGCCCCGGCCACCCGGTACGGCCACGACGGCGACCGCCTGGTGGTGACCCGATGATCCTCGCCTTCGGCCTGGTCCTCATCCTCACCGGCGCGCTCGCCTTGCTGCTGCTGGCGTGCCTGCGCGCCCTCGCCCGCCGCGCCGAGACGATCGCCGAGCAGGGCGTGAAGCTCGCCGAGCAGGCCATCCTCATCCGCCACCAGAGCGAGCGCATCGCCGCGTACCGCGCCGAGCTGGGCCGCGACCTGCCCGCCGCTTCCACGGTCGCGACCGCGATGGCCGCGCTCACTCCCGACGCCGCCGACCTCCTGCCGTACGAGGTCGCCGGCTTCCTCGCCTCACTGTCCAACCCCGCCAAGGAGTCCTGATGATCTACCTGATCGCCGCCGCGCTGGCGCTGATCCTGGCGGCCATCGTCGCCTGGTTCATCCGACTGTTCCTCCGCCCCGACGAGCCGGAGCCCGTCGACGACCGCCCGCTGCTCGCGCCGGCGTCGGAGTTCGACGCCCGTCCGCCGGCCGGTCCGACCCCGGCGCGTTCGTCTGTCGAAGCGGACACCGAGGTGTTCTGGCCGTCGCGCCACCACGAGGACACCGTCGAGTTCGTGGCCGCCGACTACCGGCCGCCGCTGTACTCGCCGGCGTTCGCAGCGGCAATGGGCTACGACCAGCCGGGGCGGGAGTCGGGCCGGTGAGCCGCCGCACCACGCATCCGATGGCTGGCCAGACGGTCAGGATCCGCGCCGACGTCGCCGAGCTGGGCGGCCTGGAGTACCGCGTCGAGGACTGGTGGATCAACGTCGCCGGCATCTCGTGGATGGTCGCCGAGGGCAACCCGGCCGCGCTCACGTACGCGATCCGGTCGGCGTGCGCCGGCCTGCCCACCGACGACGAGGTGCTCTACGGGAAGGTCGGCCACCTCGGTCACCTGGTCCACGTCTCGGAGATCGAGGGGGCGGACCGGTGACCGCCCTCGACCTCCTGCGCCGCCAGATCAGCGAGTACACCGGCGCGATCGGCGCCGACCAGGCCTTGCTGGCCCACCAGATCGCCGCCAGCGCCGCACTCGCCACCCGCCCCACCCCGGGAGGAACCACCATGCCCGCCACCGCCCTGACCGACCGGCAGCTGCTCGTCGACGTCCGCCGCTGGGCGCGGACCAACGGCTGGTCCCTCTCGTGGATCGGCTGGATCAACGCGACCTACGACAGTGACGCCACCCTCGCGGTCGGGTGGGACGAGAGCGGTCTGCGCGTCTGGCGCAAGGGTGCGACGGGGTGGCCGATCCGGTCCACGGACTACGCGGTCGCCTCGGTCCGCCAGGCGGTGGACGTCCTGGCCGCGCTCGGCATCCTGCCGCCGCACCTGTCCAGCGCGTACCGGGCCGCCCTGGCGGTGGCCCGATGAGCGCCCCGGTGTGGCTGCTGGACGTCGACGGCGTGGTCAACGCCAGCCGGCCGGGCTGGGGTGCTGACCCTCGCAGGGCCTCCGCCTTCGCCGCCGGCATCGGCTACCCGATGTGCTGGGCGCCCGCCTTGGTCGACCGGATCCGCGACCTGCACGCAACCGGCCTGGTCGAGGTCCGCTGGTGCACCACCTGGTGCGCGTGGGCCGACCAGCTGGAGCGGCTGTGGGACCTCCCGGCGTTCGGCCGGGCCTTCCACGAGGACGTCAACGGCTACGAGGCGTCGCTGGCGAAGCTGGACGCCGCCCGGCAGGTGCTCGCCGACGACCGTCGGCTGATCTGGACGGACGACTGGGAGGTGCCCGAGCCGGGCGACCCCGTCCACGACGAGCTGACCGCCGACGGTCGGGCGCTGCTGATCCGCCCGTCCGGCCACACCGGGTTGCAGCCGGAGCACCTCGACCAGATCGAGGCGTGGGCGAAGGCGGCGACCCGGTGACCAGCTCCACTCCGACGGCCGCACGGCGGGTCACCCCGACCGCCGTGCGGCTCCTACCCGCCGATGCCGACCGCGACACCTGGCTCGCCGCCCGCCGCCAGGGCATCGGCTCCTCCGACGTCGCCGCGATCCTCGGCGTCGCCGACCGCTCCACCGCCGTGCACGTCTACCGGGACAAGCGCGGGGAACTGGTCGACGACGCCGGCGAGGCCGCCCTCTGGGGCCGAGTGCTCGAAGAGCCGGTGGCCCGGGAGTGGGCACGCCGGCAGCGGTCGGTCATCCAGCGCGTCGGCCTGGTCGCGCATGTCGACGAGCCATGGCAGATGGCCACCCTGGACCGCCGGGTCGCCGAGTGCCCCCTGAACCGTGAGGTCCGCACGGCGTGCGCCCTCGAGGTGAAGCTCCGCAGCGCCTTCAAGGCGCATCGCTGGCGGTCCGACGTGCCGGACGACGTTCTCGCCCAGACGGCCTGGCAGATGCGGGTTACCGGGTACGGCCACATCCACGTTGCCGTGCTGCTGGGTGGCAACGAGATGAAGATGGCCGTCGTCGAGCGCGACGAGCGGATGGAGTCGTACGTCGTCCGCGAGGTAACCCGGTTCCGCGAGCAGCACCTACTCGCCGGCGTCGAGCCGGAGTGGGACCTCGACAAGGCCGCCGCGCTGATCGAGATGGACGCGCTCATGCACCCCGAGCGGGTGGGCGAGATCAGCCTCGACGAGGTCGGCGAGGTCATGGAGTACGCCGAGCTGTCCGCCCGCAAGGGTGCGGCCGACCGCCGACTGAAGCAGGCCCGCGCGACTCTCGCCCGGCTCGCCCGGGGCGCGCAGACCGTCACGTTCGGCGGCGAGCTGGCCTACGAGTTCGCGCCGGTCACGAAGCGGACGCCCGATCTGGACCGGCTGCGTGAGCGCTGGCCGGAGGCGTACGCGGACGTGGTCACCGAGAAGACGCACTACTCCGTCCGGGTCGCTCCGGAGTTCCGACGTACAGGAGAGTTCGAGTGAGCCTGCGAGACAGGGTCGCGGCCGACGCCGCCGACCAGCCGAATACCTGGGCTGACCCCGCGCCGGCCGGCCAGGTCGACGAGCCCGACGAACTGCCCGACATCGAGTACACCGCGCCAATCGTCGACGTCGACCCGGTGGCGGTGCACGTCGCCTGGGCCCGAGTGATGCGCGACGTCAAGTCGATCGCGAAGAGCGCACGTGCCGAGATCAAGACCGAGAAGAGCAGCTACCGGTTCAATTTCCGAGGCATCGACATGGTCCTCAACGCGGTCGGCCCGGCGCTGCGCCGCCACGGCGTCATGGTCATCCCCGTCAAGACCGAGGCCACGTACGGCACGTCTGGGCGGATGCGCGACGTGCAGGTCCGGGTCACCTACGAGATCCGCGGCCCGCTCGGCGACGTCATCATCGCCCAATCCGTCGGGGAGGGCCTCGACACGGGCGAGCGGGGCACGACGAAGGCGCTCACGACGGCGTACCGGAACTTCCTGACCACCGCGCTGACCATCCCCACCGAGGACCCGAAGGTCGACCCGGACCGGGTGAACCTCGAGCGCGAGGAGACCCGCTTCAACCCGCTGACCTACCGCGACGAGGCGCTGAACACCCGCACGACGGTGTCCCGACTGTCGCAGATGATCCAGGAGCTGCGGGCGCTGGGCCGGGGCGGCGAGCTCGTGCAGAACGAGCACGGCGACGAGGAGAAGATTGGCAACCTGCTGCTGCGGGTTCGCAAGGAGCGGACTGCTCCGCCGCCGGCTGCCGACGACGACTGGCCAGAGCCGGCCACGCCGGGCGGTGAGGGCCAGTGACCGCGCTGCGCATGATCGGCCTCGATCTCAGCCTCGGCGCCGCGGCGATCGCCTGGACCCACGACCACCACAGCGCGGCGAACCTCGGCGTCCGCACGGTGCACACCGCCCGCGTCAACAAGGACACCGTCGACCACAACCGCATCCACCGCGTGCTGGAGTGGGTCGCCGCTGCGGCGAAGGCCCGACCACACCTGGCCGTCATCGAGGGCACCTTCACCCGGGGCGGTGGCAGCGACATCCCGCTGATCGGGCTCCGCACAGTGGTGTGCCACTGGCTGTGGACGAAGAAGATCCCGTACGTCGACGTCGCTCCGGCCACCGTGAAGGTCTGGGCGACCGGATCCGGTGCGACCCGGGGCGAGAACAAGGTGACCAAGGACAAGGTCATCGCCGAGATCCTGGCGACGTACGGCGGGCTGCTGAACATCGACCCGCGCGACGACAACCAGTGCGACGCGGTCGCGCTGCTCACCCTCGGCCGGGCCGCGTACGGGCAGCCGCTCGTACGGATCACCCGAGCGCAGCAGACGCGGGCGCTGACGGCGGTGTCGTGGCCGACGCTGGCCACCGAGACCGGGCCGGTGGTGCCGGCATGAGCCTGCCGACCGTATCCCCGGCCGTGCTGGCCCAGTTCGACGCGCACCGCGCCGAGCTGGTTCACCTGGTGGCCACCGCCCGCGAACACGTCGACGCCGAGGCCTGCGACTACCCGCGCACCTGCTCGGGTCCGGCGGTCACCGCGGTGCTCGAAGAGATCCCCGTCGACGAACTGGCCGCGCTGCTGGCCCTGGCGGTGGCCGAACTGTCCGCGCTCGGCTACGGCCGCGACCTCGACCACCCCGCCCGCGCGCTGCTGGCCGAGCTGGAGCCGCCGAGGGGAGATAACGATGACCGCGGCTGAGGCGGCCACGCTGATCGACGCAGGCACGTGCCGCTGGTGCCCGCACGGGCAGTGGTCCCACAAGCGGGGCAAGGGCGGCTGCCGGGAGCTGGACTGCGTCTGCGACAAGTACGAGGCCCCGAAGGGCACGGCGCCGGCGCCCGCTGACGACTGGCCGCTGCCGGTTGCCGAGGTGGAGAGCGCGGAGGCGGCCGGGCTGGTCGTCCGGGCGGAGTCGCCGGCGAACGAGGCCGGCGTGCCGGTGTCGGCCGTCGAGCGGGCCGAGCCGGAGCGCACCCGGGCCGAGTTGGTCGCGGACCTCACCGCGCAGAGCATCGAGCTGGGCACGTACGACCTGGCGGTGCCGGCCGGCGTCCGGACCCCCTCGACGTGCGCGTACCCGAACGGCGAGGACGAGGGCGAGCATGACCACGCCCTGTGCGAGGACGTGGTGGCCGAGCGGGCCGAACCTGCGGCGGCCGCCGCGCCGACCTCAACCGGGACCGACCGGACGGGCCAGGTGATCCGCGACGTCGGCCGGGCCGTCGCCGCCGACATCGCCGCCCAGCAGGACGAGATTCGGCGGCTGCGCATTCAGCTCCGGGCGGCAGACGGAACGATCGCCGACCAGAAGCGGAAGCTGGCTCGGGTCGAGCGGGAGCGGGACAAGGTCCGCGCCGAGCTCACTGAGGTCGCCGGCGAGCGCGACGAGGCTGTCGTGCAGCGCGACCAGGCGTACGAGCGCGTCGAAGAGCAGGACATCGAGCTGGGCCGGGTGCGGGCCGCGCTCATCGTCGCCGTCGACGAGGACCCGGTCGAGGCGATCGAGCGGCTTCGCGCGCGCCTGACCGGAGCCCGGGAGCGCGTCGGCGAGCTGGAGAGGTGCGTCGCCCGGCTGCTCGCCCCCGCCGACGTCGCGGACCCGGAGCGGGTGCTGTGGGCGTACGACGCCCGCCAGTGCCAGACGTGCGGCAGCCGGTACACCGCCGACGTCGACCACGAGCACCCGCTGACCCCGGTGACCGTGCTGATCGTCCGCCGGGGCGTGGCCGCGTGATCACCCTCGACGCCCTCGACCGGGACATCCTCGCCGGCTACGCCGCCGGCACGCCGATGGCCGACCTCGTGCGCCAGTGGAACCGCCGACAGCGGGTGGTCCGGGTCTGCTTCGCGGCCGGCCTCGACCCGCGCCGGGCGTCCCGGCTGGTCCGTCTCTACGACTCGCTCGCCGCCGCACCGGTGGTGGAGCTGTCGCCGATCCGCCGGCCCGGGCGGGCCGTACCGGAGCGGCTCATCCAGGGCCGGGCGACCGCCTGGCCCGTCCTCAACCGCAAGGAGATTCCGACCCGATGACGGTCAAGATCAGCGCCCAGCTCACCCGCGAGCGCAAGGAGTTCAACGGGCTCGACCGCATGCACGACGAGCTGGTCGACCAGCCGCGCGGCGTCCGGTACGCCGTGGTGGCGTACGAGGTGCTGCGGGTGGCGGAGGAGATCCCGGAGGGGGTCAACATCCCGACGATCCGGCTGTCGCACATCGAGCCGGTCGACGGCAGCGACGCGGACCGGGTGCGGGAGATCCTCGCCGACCGGTACCACGACCGGACCGGAAAGTCGCTGGAGGGCGATCCGAAGCTCTTCGACGTCGTGCCGGGTGACGGCCAGGGCGACGGCGGGGTGCCGGAGCCGTCCGGCGACGAGCTGATGGCCCGCCGGGCGGAGCGGAAGGCCGCCGGGCAGCCGGCGTTCTCGGACGGGGGCGACCCCCTGTGAAGACGATCGAGCCGGACCACGCCGCCGAGCTGCACGAGGACGGAGAGCCGGGCGCGACCGCCGGCCCGTGGACCCTGGCCGGTACGCAGCACATTCGCCAGTCCCGCTGGCACGACATCTACTGGCTGGTCGTCCGCGACGAGGCGGGCGAGCACTGGGGCCTGGAGTACCGCGAGGGGCTGACCGAGAGCCAGGAAAGCGAGCGGCCCTGGGACGACGCCGAGGAGCCGCTGGCACTGACGCGGCTCTACCCGCACGAGGTGACCCGGGTCGAGTACCGGACCACACCGCCGGACGGTACGCCGTGACCGCGCCGGTCCTCACCGATGAGCTGCGGTCCCGGGTGGAGTCCGGGGCCGCATGGCTCGACCTGCACCACCCCGGCTGGCACGACCTCATCGACGTCGACGTGCTCGACTTGGACGACTGCTACTCCTGCGTCCTCGGCCAGGTCATCGGCGACTTCTGGAAGGCCTCGATCACCTGGGGCGAGGCCTTGGCCATGGGCTTCCAGGCGCGCAACGGTGTCCATCTCGTCGCCGAAGGGGAGGCCCTCACCCGGGCCTGGACCGAGCTGATCGAGCGGCGGCAGACGTGACTGCCCGCGCCGTGCTGGCCGAGGTACTCGCCGCCGAGCGCACCCGGCCGCCGGTCGGCGAGGTGCACCCGCTCCACGTCTCCCTGCGGCGCGCCACCGCCGACGACCTGCTCTGGCCGGACGACATCCCGCGCACCCCGCTGGCGCCCCGCCCGGATCCGGACGTGCTGCGGATGGCCGGGTACGGCTGGTCGGCCCGCCAGATCGCCGCCCTGCTGCGGCTCGACATCACCACGGTGCTCCGGATCCTCGCCCACCACGGGCGGGGTCCGGCCCCCGCCCCGGACCCCGACATCGAGGAGGAGAAGCGCCATGGCAAGCGCCCTCGCGACCGCGCCCGTTCGCGTCCCGCCGCCGGCCACCGTCCGGCCGCAGCCCGCCGCCCAGTCGGTGCCGACCCGGCTGGGCCACCTGGCGGGCACTGACGTCGTGCACCCGTTCACCCCGCTGCGCTGGCTGTCCGGCGCGCCGCAGTGCGGGGAGTGCTGGGGCTGGCGCGACGACCCCCGGCACGGGCGGGTGCGGCATGGCTGACTACCCGACCGAGACCTGCCGCAGCTGCCCGGCGCAGATCATCTGGGCGGTCACCGAGCGGGGCAAGCCGATGCCGGTCGACGCCGAGCCGACTCCGGACGGCAACGTGCTGCTCGAGCAGCTGCCCACCGGCTTGCGCGCCCGGGTGCTGCCGGCGCACCGGGCGTTCGGCCGCAAGAGCCACTTCGCGTCGTGTAAGGACGCGGCGAAGTGGAGGCGGCGGTGAACGAGTTCCCCGCAGAGCAGCAGCACGTCATCCTCGCCTGCGCCGACCTGGTCGGCCGGGCCGGCGGCCGCAGCTTCCAGATCGGCTATCTACACGACGACGTGCCCGTCGACCAGGCCGGCTGGTACGCGCACGCCCAGTACCGGGGTGCCCGGATCCAGGTAGAGGACCAGCGCGGTCCGGCCGAGGCCGCCGACGCGCTGGCCCGCCGCATCCTGACCGGCGCTCGGTGTCGGTGCGGGCGGCTGGTGTCGCTGTCGCCCGACGGGGCGGTGGCGTACGAGGACACGCCGATGGCCGACGGGTCGCGGTGGACGGTGGCGCAGGCCCGCGAGGCCGGCCAGTGCCTGTGGCGGCGCCTGGGTGCGCGGTGGGAACCGTCGTGCCCGGAGCCGCCGGGCCGGTCCCGGCCGACGCGGCGTGAACGGAGGCGACGGTGAGCGCCTCGCACGGGCCGTCCGGGCTGGCCGGCCACATCACCATGACCTGCCTGGTCGGGCTGGGCGGCTGCGTCGACATCGACTGCGTGTGCCGCTGCCACGACTTCGCCGGCCCAGGCGAGCCGGTCTGCGGGGCGACCAACCAGACGCACGGCCTGACCTGCAACCGACGGCCGCACCCGCCGGGCACGGCGCACTACCAGCTCGACGACAACGGCGTCCGTGCCTGGCTCGCCGACTCCGACTTGGTGCCCGTCGGCACCCAAAATCCCACGAGAATCACGAAAGGGGAGCTCCCTTTCTTCAGGGGCTATGAACAGGCGTTTTGGCAATGACGCCCAATTGTTTACTCGGCACCAATTCCTTTTTTGCGTGCAGTCGGGGCACGCCGCCTCGACCTTTTGACCCGCAGCATTCCGACGTGACCGACCCGATCGTGCGAGCGGCGGTGATCCGGCACCTGGTGCCCCGGCTCATCCGCCGCCGCCGTACCCGCACCTACGTCCGAACCCGCTGGTGGAGATGACATGACCATGACCGACCAGACCTCCGACCCCGACACCCAGTGCGGCGCGACCGACAACCCCGCCGGCATCTGGCGCTGCACGAAGCCGGCTGGCCACACCGGCGACCGGCACACCGCCGAGATCCGCGGTGTGGGCTCCATGACGTGGGGCTACGTGCCCACCCCGGACGAGGGCGCCGCCGACTCGGCTACCGTGTCCGCCGGCATCCCGCACGGCTCCACCCCGTACACCGATGCCGGCGTCGAGCTGGTCTCCAACGCAATGTGGGCAGCGACGATGCCCGGCTCGGTCGTCCCACCGCCCCCGATCAGCCGGGACACCGCCCGCGCTGCCCTCGACTACCTCGCCCGCGCCGGTCGGCTGACCACCCAGGGCCGGTGCGGCGAGACCGCCCCGGACATCCTGGGCCACCAGCTGCCGTCCTGCTCGCTCACCGCCGGGCACGCCGGTTGGCACCGGGGCGACGACGGCAGCGAGTGGACGACCCGAAAGCCCAACCCGGCCACCGAGGCACACATCCGCGCCGGCGCTGACGCCCTCGTCCGGCTCCGCACCCAGGCCCCGTCGCTGTCCGAGCTGGACGCCGACGACCAGGACCACTGGCTCGCCGACGCCCGCGCGGTGCTCATGGCCGCCGGCGGCGTGACCCCGGTCGGTTCGTGCCCGTGCACCTGCCACCAGCCCGGCCAGTGCCCCTGCAAGCCCGGCGCGCCGAAGCACCACCACGGCGCCGGCGGCTACTGCACGGTCGCCTCGCCCGGCTACCACGTCCTGGCCGTCGCCGACGACCGCACCTGGACGATCGAGCACCCCGCCGACTGCACGATCACCCCCAAGAACGGCGGCCCGTCCGGTCCCGTCTGCCTGATTGAGGACCTTGCCCGCGAGCAGCTCCACGACGACAAGGTCCCGCCACCGGGCCGGTACGAGGTCGAGGCCAACGACATCGGCGACCGGCTGTGCATCTTCGACCGGCTCGACGGCCCCCAGCCGCCAGCCGACCGCGGCTGCCAGTGCAGCACCGACGAGCCCGCCGCGCATCCGGCGGAGACCTGCTACTGCGAGGACCTCAACGGCCGGCTGTACGGGCACCCGAAGGGCACCGGCCGGCATTGCAGCCCCGAGTGCCTGGACCCGTGGCACAGCAGCCCGACCGAGCCCGGCGAGCCCTGCCCGACGTGCGGCGACCCGAACCCTGGCCAGCCGGCCAGCAGCCCGGCCCACGACCACACCACCGGCCACCCGCTCTTTGCCCCGTCCGCCGTGCTCGAGGTGCGGACCCCCGCGCCCGAGACGTGGACCGGTGTCGAGTGGAACGCGCACGTCACCGCCGCGACCAGGAACCGCAGCGGCGTGGCGGAGCGGCTGGTGAGGTGCCCGACGCCCATCTGCACCACCACCTGCCCGGCCGCCGCCGCGACCACCGGGGACGTCCGCTGCCTCGACCAGACCGGGGGCTGAGACATGGCCGAGATCGTCCGCCACGAACAGCACACCCAGACCATCCGCACCCAGCCGGACGGCGTCACGGAGCCGACCACGTCGACCAAGACCACCGTGACCGTCCGCAGCATCCACGGCCGCGACGTCAGCGTGATCCGCGACTTCGCCCGCGCCCTGGACGTCGCCGGCGCGCCCGGGACCGCCCTCGTCGAGATCAGTCAGGACCGCCTCACCGCCCGGTGGACCGAACCCACCGCAGAGACGGAGGGCTGAGCCGTGGACCTCGATCGCCTCCGCCGGGCCGCCGACACCCGGCCCGGCTACGCCACGTACCCGTCCACCGAGCCGGGCTCCCCGTCCTGGTGGTCCCGGCCGGGCGAGGAGTGCGTCCTGGTGGTCCGGCAGGGCGTCGGCATGGTGTGCGTCCACGCCGATCATCGGCACCCGCAGACCTGGCCCGCACCGGCGATGCCCGCCCCGCCGCCGGCCGCGCCGGCGACGGCCGACAACCAGACCGGCGCGCCCGGCAAGCTCGACCCCGAGCGGCTCGCCGAGGCCTTGACGGCCGCCCTGACCACGCCCCGCCGTCGCTGGTGGCATTGGTTCCGGCGGGCCAGCCGGTGAGGCCGCCCATCCCGTACTACGGCGGGAAGATCACCACCGGCCCCGCCATCGCCGCACTGCTGCCCGAGCACCACCACTACGTCGAGCCGTACGGCGGATCGCTGGCTGTGCTGCTCGCCAAGCCCCCGAGCCGGCACGAAACCGTCAACGACCTCGACGGCGACCTCATGACCTGGTGGCGCGTCCTCCGCGACCAACCCGAGGACCTCGCCCGCGTCTGCGCCCTTACCCCGCACGGACGCGCCGAATACGCCGCCGCGTACGAGCCGGCCAGCACCGACCTGGAGCGGGCCAGGCGCGTCTGGGTCCAGCTCAGCCAGAGCCGCGCCGGACAGCGAACCCGCACCGGCTGGCGACACTTCGTCAACCCGCTCGGCTCCTCCGTCGGCATGCCCCGCTACCTCGCCGGCTACGTCGACCGGATCGGCCCCTCTGCCGAGCGCCTGCGCGACGTGTCGTTGGAATGCATGCCCGCCCTCGACCTGATCGCCAAGTACGGCGCCGACGAGCGGTGCCTCCTGTACGTCGACCCGCCGTACCTCGGCAGCGCTCGCCAGGCTGGCGGCGGTGGCTACGTGTACGAGATGAAGGCCGAGGCCGACCACCGCGACCTGGCCGCCGCCCTCCACACCTGCCGCGCCGCCGTCGTCCTCTCCGGCTACGCCAGCGACCTCTACGACCGCGAGCTCTACGCCGGCTGGGACCGCCACACCATCGCCGCCAGCACCGGACAGGGCGGCACCTGGGCCAACCGCACCGAGGTGCTGTGGAGCAACCGCCCGCTAGGCGTCCAGCCGTCCCTGCTCGACGCCTTCGTCACGGCGGAGGTGGCCGACCTGTGAACCAGCAGGCGTTGATCCCCGACGGCCGGGTCCGGATCTGGCCACGGTTCCGCCTGTCCGGCTCCCGCGCCATCAACGCCGCCCCCTGGATGGACGCCCTGTCCCGCAACGAACCCGTCGGCAACTGCCGCTGCGGCGCCCACCTGTGGCCCGGCCAGCCGTACACCCCCATCGGCGCGAACCGCCAGTGGTACCCGGCCACCTGCAAGCCCCCTGCCGGCTGCGGCCACCAGCTCGCCGCAGCCGGCCCCGCACCCACCCGCAGAAGGAAGAGCCGATGACGACGCGCATCGACCCGACCCGGTGGCCCGCCTTCCTGGACGAGGCCACCAACCCGCCCGCCTGCCGTGGCCACGACCCGGAGACCTTCTTCCCGGAGCACCGCAAGGGCGGGCCGGCCGTACACGTCCAGGCCTCCCGCGCCAAGGCCATCTGCGCCGAGTGCCCGCTGCTCGCCCCGTGCCGGGAGTGGGCGTTCGAGCAGTCCCCCACCGCCCTGCACGGCATCTGGGGTGGCACCACGTACAACGACCGCCGCTACCGCCCTGGACGCCGCCGCGGCGTCCAGCCGCCGCACTTCCGCAACCCCGTCAAGAAGAGGAGCGCCAGCTGATGCCCACCCGCGTCCGCACCGTCCACAACGGTCCCGCCCGCAACCGGCCGAAGGGCACCGCCCAGTCGCCGGCGGCCACCGCCGACCCGACCCGGTGCTGCTGCGCGGGCGGCCCGGTCACCATCGGCACGTTCCGCGCCCAGCGCCTGGTCGACGTCGAGCGCCGGCACCTGCGGTCGCGGGGCTGTGTCCGCCCCAGCGAGCACGTCGAGCCCCGCGACTACCAGGCCGACCTGCTGACCCGCCGCCGCTGAGACCCGGGCCCGGCCGGCTTCCCCTCGGCCGGGCCGACCAGGCGCCACCCCGCTCAACCCCGCAAGCCCCGGAGGCCCGCACACATGACGTGGTTCAAGGTCGATGACTCGTTCTACGACCACCCCAAGGCGTTCGACGCATCCGACGCCGCCATCGCGCTCTGGCTCCGCGCCGGCACCTGGTCCGCACGCAACCTCACCGACGGGTTCGTGCCGACCGGGATGCTCGCCCGGCTGTCCACGACGCCCGATGCGGCCGCCGGCGAGTTGACCGCCCGAGGGCTGTGGAAGAAGGCGCGAGGCGGATACCGGTTCCACGACTGGGCCGACTACCAACCAACTCGAGAGGAGGCGACCGCCGGGAAGAAGAAGCTGTCGGCCGCCGGCGCGCTCGGCAACCACCGCCGCTGGCACGTCGTCGCCGGCAAGGTCGACCCGGAATGCAGGTACTGCCGGGGCGACGGACCCGATCGGGTACCGCCAACGAACGACCAACGAACGCCCGACGAAGAGCGATCGAAGGCATCGGGTACGCGATCGGGTTCGTCCGACGAAGACCCGTCGAGCACCCCCGGGCAATCGGGCAATCCGGCATCCGACCAGCAGGAACAGGTATCGCCCACCCGATCGGGTGGCGATCGGGTGGGCGAAGGGGTACCCGAATCGCCCCCGATTCCCCCCGACCCGGCCCGACCCGTCCTTAAGGGGGGTAGCTCTACGACCGTTACTCACGACCGCGCGCACGCGAGCCCGCCCCCCTCCCGATGCCCGGAGCACCTGACCGACCCGAGCCCGCCGCCGTGCCGCAATTGCGGTGACGCCCGCAAGGCCCGCGAACAGCACGACCGGAACGCCGCCGCCGCGCTCGCCCGCATCCAGTCCGAACGTGCCCGCGACCAGGCGGCCGCGTCCCGGGCCGCCATCGACGCCTGTCGGCTCTGCGACCAGCACGGCCAGCGCGACGGCCGGCTCTGCCTGCACGACCCCGACCTCAACGACCGATCCCGCCGAGGAGCCGCCGCCGCCCGCGCGGCGATTCGACCTCGCACCGCCTGACGGAGGAGAACCCATGGCAGAGCCGCACCTCGACCACCCCGGCGAGATCAGCTGGTTCAGCGGCGAGCACCCCGTCCCGGTGCTCGGCCCCTGCCCGCACGCCGACTGCCGGCACCTCGGCCAGAGCGTCATCGCCTGGGGACCCAGCTACGGGCGGTACGAGCTCGTCGAATGCGGCATCCGCGACGACGCCACCGGCTGCGCCGGCCGGTGCCGGGCCTGGTCCGACGGCCAAGGCCGCATCACCACCGCCTGGCTGCACGTCGACCTCGACGCCGCCCGCACCACCACGTGAGCACCATCCAGCCCAGCACGCACCACCGACCCGGAGACGCCTTGCACCCCCACCAGCTCCACGCCACCCGCGCCGCCTGGTCCCTCACCCACGCCCGCCGACGCCTCAACGACGCCGTCGCCCAGGAAGCCGCCGAACGCCGCGCCGAAGCCCGCGTCGTGGCCGCCGCGAGCAGCCTCCAGGCATGGCGCCCGATCCCCGGCCCCTCGGGCCGCGGTGGCCACGGCGACCCCGCAGGACGCGCCGTCGTCGACACCCTCGAACCCGACGTCCGCGACGGCCGCCTCGCCCGCTTCGCCGCCACCACCACCCAGACGCTCGCCTGGCTCGCCGATGCCCTCCGACTCCCCGCCACCAGCGACCCGATCCACGCCCTGGGCGACGCCGTGCCCGCTCTCCGCCCCACCACCTGCCGCGAGCTCACCCTCTGGCTCGACGAAGCCGACACCCGCATCCGCGACCGCCTCCACCTCGACCCCGACGGCACCGACCTCCCCGGCCGCCGCTGCCCCCGCTGCGCACGCCGCCAACTCACCGCCCACACCACCGGCCCCCGGTCGACCTGGACCGTCACCTGCGCCCCCACCTGCCTGTGCATCGGCGACGACTGCCCCTGCGGCATGGACATCCGAGCCCTGGACGTGCCCCACGTCTGGGGCCCCGACCACCAGCTCACCACCACCCTGCCCACCGCAGCCTGAGAGAGAATCAACCTGTGATCTCGTCCAGCGACATCCCCGACCGGCCCGGCGAACCACTCGCCACCTACGGGCGAACCGCAGCCGAGTTCGCCGACCTCATCAAGCGCATCTTCTGCACCCACCCCGGCCGCGTCGACATCTCGACCATTGCCGACAAACACCAGACGCTGCACTGCCCGGCATGCGGCGAACAGTGGACGGAGGCACGGTGACCGACAACGAGTGGATCCACCACAACGGCGACCACTGGGGCACCGCCCGCATGATCGCCAACCACCTCGGCCCCGACATCACCGAAGCCATGATCCGCAACTGGGCCGCACGCGACGGCCTCCCGGCAGTACGAATGCGCGACAGGCACGGCCGCCGACAGACCCTCTACCCCCGGCAGAAAGCCACCGACATCGAAGCCAAGAAGTACCTCTCCGGCCGCGGCCGACCCCGCCGACTTGACGCCCACACACCCGCCGCCGCATGATTTGATCACTCCGAACCACTAGGCGAACCCTGCCCAAAACCACGAACGGCCCGGTCGAGCACACGCTCCCGGGCCGTCGTCGTACCCGGGGAGGAACGATGCCTGCCCAGCGCGTCTGCGCCGAACCCGGCTGCCCCACCCTCACCTCGGCCCGCCGCTGCGACGACCACCAGCGCCAGCGCGAGCAGGCACGCGGCACCCGACAGCAGCGGGGCTACGACGCGGCGCATGACCGCGAGCGCGAACGCTGGCGGCCACGAGTCGAGCGAGGCGAGGTCGACTGCCAGGCGTCCACCTGCGTCATGCCCGAGCGGCGCATCCAGCCCGGCCAGGACTGGGACCTCGACCACACCGACGACCGGCGCGGCTACCGCGGCCCGGCTCATCGACCCTGCAACCGAGGATGGAGGCGAGGCCAGTGAGCGACGTCGACGCCGCGAGCGACCGCATCACCGCCGCCATCGGCGACGCCATCCGCGCAGGCGAACTCGGCGACACCACCACCGGCATGCCCGCCGGCTGGGTCCTCGTCGGCACCTACCACGACGCCGAAGGCGAACTGCGCACGTACTTCCTGACCAACAACGAGGCCAAGCAGCACGAGACCCTCGGCCTCATCGCGCTCGGCCAAACCGTGTGGCAAGCCGAGGCGCAGCGATGGGCGCTCGGCGACGAAGCCGACCCCGACTGACAGGACCGCTCGAAGGATGGACGCACGATGACGCTGCACGCCGGCGGGATCCGACGCCGCCTGATCCTCACCACCCGACGGTTCAGGGCCGCGCGTGACCTGCTCGTCGCCGCCGACGGGATGCGCGACCGGTGGGCCGAGGCCGACGATGCCGCACGCGGCGAGCTGTGGACCAACCTGCATCAGCGCGCCGACGACCTGCGCGACTCCATGGCCTGACCGGGCATCACCCTGAGTCACCAGGGGTGGGGGGTGACCCCCTGGATGCCCAGGTCACGGGACCGCCGGGGAGGGCGCCGTCCGGTCCGCCGGGTCAAACAAAAGCAGACCGTCACGCAAGGTGACGGCCAACCGAGGTGCCGCGCAACGCGGCCCGAGGAGTGATCGAACATGCCGTCAGGTGGACACGCCAACTCCGGCCCGCCGCCGGATCCGGGCGCTCTACGCCGTGACCGTGCTACCGACCCGGGCTGGCGAGTTCTGCCCGTCACTGGGCGGGTCGGTCCCGCGCCGGAGTGGCCGCTGACCGAGGCGACCGACCGGGAGCTCCTGCTGTGGGCCCGGGTCTGGGCGAAGCCGCAAGCGGTGATGTGGGAGCAGCTCGGCCAGGTCGAGGAGGTCGCGTTCTACGTGCGCCGGTTCGTGGTTGCCGAGCGGCCCGACGCCAGTTCGGACGCGGTGAAGGTGCTGCGGCAGATGGGCGACGCGTTGGGGCTGACGATCCCGGGCCTGGCCCGGAACCGGTGGCAGATCGGCGGCGAGTCGCACCAGCCGCCGCATGCCCCGCCGGCGACCGGCACGGAGGGCCAGCCCGCAACACCGAGGCGGGCCCTGGCAGCCGGCCGGGAGCGTGGCCGGCTGAAGATCGTCAAGCCCGATGGCGAGTGACGAATACGTCGTCGACTTCCCGACCTTGTGGGTCGCGCCGGCGTGGATCGAGGCGCACTGCATCCAGCCGGCCGGGTTCAGGCGGGGTGCCCCGTTCCGCCTCTACGACTGGCAGATGTGGTGCACGCTCAACCACTACCGGGTCAAGCCGTCGGCGTACTGGCGGCCGGAGAACCCGATGCTGGCCACCGCGTTCCACTACCGCCGGTCGGTCATCATCGCCCCGCAGAAGGTCGGCAAGGGGCCATGGTCGGCAGCGGGTTGCGCGCTCGAGGGAGCCGGGCCGGCGCTGTTCCGCGGCTGGGCGGGCAAGGACGACGGGTACGCCTGCTCGGATCACGGCTGCGGGTGCGGCTGGGAGTACCCGTACGAGCCGGGCGAGCCGATGGGCATGCGCTGGCCGACCCCGCTGATCCAGATCACGGCCTACTCCGAGAAGCAGACCGACAACATCTACCGCGAGGCCCTCCAAGCGATGATCCGCCTCGGGCCGCTCGGTGACCTGATGCGCGTCGGCGAGGACTTCATCCGGATCGGCACGGCGGGCCGGATCGACACGGTGTCATCGTCGGCGAAGTCGCGTCTGGGGAACCCGGTCACGTACGTGCCTCAGGACGAGACGGGCGTCTGGACCGATGCGAACGGGATGCGGGAGGTCGCCGAGACGCAGCGGCGCGGTCTGGCGGGCATGGGTGGCCGGGCGCAGGAAACGACGAACGCGTTCGACCCGGCGCAGGACTCGGTGGCGCAGCGCAGCTACGAGGCGGCGGCCACGGACATCTTCCGCTTCTACGAGCCGCCGCCGGCGAACCTGAGCTACCGCAACCGGCGGGAGCGCCGGCGGATCCACCAGATCAACTACGCCGGCAGCCCGCACGTCGACGTCGACGCGATCGACGCCGAGGCGGCCGAGCTGGCGGAGAAGGACCCGGCCCAGGCGGAACGGTTCTTCGGCAACCGCATGGTGTACGGCGCGGGCACGTGGATGGAGGGTGACCGGTGGGACGCCCGGGAGTGGCTGCGGTTGCAACCAGCCGGTACGCCGCGGCGGGTGGTGCCGGCCGGCACGCCGGTGGTGGCCGGGTTCGACGGCTCGGACACCGACGACTGGTCGGTGATCCGGCTCCAGACCGAGGACGGCTTCCAGTTCACCCCCCGGTACGGGCCGGACCGGCTGCCGTGCGTGTGGGATCCGGCGCAGCACGGTGGTCAGGTGCCGCGCCTGGAGGTGCGGGCCGCGTGGGACGAGATCGTCGAGACTTACCGGCTGGTGCGGGCGTACCTGGACCCGCCGGGGTGGAAGACGGAGATCGACGAGCTGGCCGAGCGGTACGGCGAGAAGGTGTTCGTGCGGTGGGAGACGTACCGGCTGACGCAGATGCACGCCGCGGTGCTGCGGCTGCACACCGACGTCACCAAGTCGGGGACCACGTTCACGCACGACGGTTGCCAGACCACCGCGGTGCATGTGCGGAACACCCGGAAGCTTCCCCGGGCCGGTCAGAGGTACGTGCTGGGCAAGCCGTCCCAGGCCCAGAAGATCGACGCGACCGTGTCGTCGGTGCTGTGCAACGAGGCCGCCGGCGATGTGACGGCGGCGAAGGCGTGGCCACGCGAGGAGCAGTCGCGTCACGTGCTGGTGTTCCGATAGCCGAGAGGGGGGCCCGTGGCGCTGACCGATGACGAGCGTCGACTCCTCGGCAAGCTGCAGATCAAGGTGGGGCGCGCTGAGCGCCGCAACCGCCTGATGGAGGCGTACTACGAGGGCGAGCAGCGCGTCGAACAGCTCGGCCTGGCGATCCCGCCGGAGCTGCGCCGGTTTTTGACGATCGCGGCGTGGCCGGGAACGTGGGCCGACGAGATCGCCGCACGGACCACCCTGGAGGGCTTCGAACTGCCGGACGCCACCGAGGCCGACGAGCAGCTGTGGCGGATCTGGCAGGCGAACGGCTTGGACGCCGAGTCGAAGCTGGGTCAGCTGGACGCGATCGTGCGGGGCAGCAGCTTCCTGGTCATCGGGGCCGGCGACGCGGACACCCCCGACGCCCCTTCACCCGAAGGTGGCGACGACGACCGGGAGCGGTCGGCGGAGATCCCGTTGATCAGCGTCGAGTCCGCCGACGAGATGGCCGTCGAGCTGTCCCCACGGACCCGGCAGCCGATCGCGGGCGCGAAGTTCTACACCGATGACGGCACCGCTAAGGCCACTCTCTACCAGCCTCGGGCGACGGTGTGGCTGGAGCGGCGCAACGCCCAGTGGGTGGAGGTCGACCGTGACGAGCACGACCTGGGCGTGGTGCCCGTGGTGCCGCTGGTGCGGGGTGCCCGCCTGTCGAGACGTGATGGTCGGTCGATCTTCACCCGCATCATCGGGCTGACGGACGCGGCGGCACGGGCATTGACGAACGGGCAGGTGGCGACGGAGGCGCTGGCGGTTCCGCAGCGGTTCGCGGCTGGCATGAAGCCCGAGGACTTCCGGGACAAGGACGGCAACTTGCTGCCGACCTGGGAGGCCTACTTCGGTGCCGTCTGGGCGACGCAGAACCCCGACGCGAAGTTCGGATCGTTCTCCGCCGCCGACCTGGCGAACTTCGACACCATCGTCAGCCTCTACGCCAAGCTCGTGTCCGGGGTGTCGGGTCTGCCGATGCGCTACCTCGGCCAGGCCACGACGAACCCGCCGTCGGCGGAGGGCATCCTGGCTGACGAGTCGCGGGTCATCAAGCAGGTCGAGGACTTCCAGACGGCCCTGGAAGCGGCCTACGAGCGGGCCATGAAGATCGCGGTCCGGATCCGGGACGGCCGGTGGGATCCGCGAATGGAGCAGCTGGAGACGCAGTGGCGGTCGGCGGCGACGCCGACCCGGGCGCAGGCCGCCGACTACGCGGTGAAGCTCGTGCAGCAGAAGATCATCCCGCGTGAGGCGGCGTGGGTTGACCTCGGCTACTCGGCGGCGCGGCGCAAGAAGCTCGCCGCGCTGTTCGCGGCCGAGGAGGCGAGGGACCCGAGCCGGTTGATCGCCCGCGAGCTGGGCCGGGGCCGCAACGGACTGACCGACGCGGACGTAGACGACCAGGCGGACGCGGACGAGGCGGTGCCGGCCGGTGCCGGCTGAGCAGGTCGCCCTCGACCACTACCGCAGCCGCCGGCAGCTCGTCGACGCGCTCGCCGACATCGCCCAGACGCTGTGGCTGCGCATCGACCCAGGCGACATCGCCCGGTCGTGGACCAGCTTGTTGGTCGACCTCCTGGTGATGACCAACGCCACTCAGCTCGCGGCCGCGCGGTCGGCCGAGGAGTACCTCGACGTGGTGCTCGACGAGCAGGGCATCGACCCGACCGCAGAGGGCCGGCTGGCGCCGGCCGCATTGGCCGGGGTCGCCTCCGACGGCCGGGACCTGGCGTCGCTGCTGTACGAGCCGGCGATCGGCACCCTGACGGCGATCGGTGCCGGGGCGGATGTTGACCGAGCGCTCGGCATCGGCGGCGACGCGCTGGACACGATGGTCAGGACGCAGGCCGCAGACGCTGGCCGGGCCGCCGACCAGGTGGCGCTGGTGACCCGGAAGCGTGCCGGCGGGTATGTCCGGATGGTCGTGGGCCGTACATGCGGTCGTTGCGTCGTCCTGGCGGGCCGCCGGTACGCGTGGAACCACGGCTTCGACCGTCACCCCCGCTGCGACTGCGTGCATGTGCCAGCCGGGGAGGACACGGCCGACGACGTGCGGACAGACCCGCGCGCCTGGTTCGACAGCCTGAGCCGCGCAGAGCAGGACAAGCAGTTCACCAAGGCCGGCGCGCAGGCGATCCGCGACGGCGCGAACATCAGCCAGGTGGTCAACGCTCGCCGGGGCTCGTACGGCCTGATGCCGGCCGGCGCGCGGATCACCGCCGCCGAGGCGCGTGCGCTACGCGGCGGCAAGGACCGCGGCCGGCTGGAGGCGGTCGACGTCTACGGGCGGCAGCTGTACATCACCAGCGAGGGCGTCACCACTCGGGGCGTGGCCGGCACTCGGCTCGGCGCTCGGGAGACCGGCGTCAAGCGGCCCGGCGGCCGGTACCGGTCGGCCCGGCCGCCCCGGCTCATGCCGGAGTCGATCTACGCGATTGCCGGCGACGACCGCGACGAGGCCCTCCGCTTGCTCAAGCGGTTCGGCTACATCCTTTGACCTCCCGCAGCGCAAGGCGGCGGGCCGACCCCGCAATGGAGTCAGCATGACCATCTACCTGCCGGCCATCGGGCCGGACCTGCCCGTCCATCCGCGTACCGGGCTGACCGCGATCGGACTGCGCCGCAACGGCCAGCCGATCTGGCCCGTCAAGGGCGGCGCTCCGGACGACGGCGACGACTCCGACAGTGGGAGCGACGGCGACGACGGGGCGGGCGACGAGGACGGCGACGGCGAGCAGGACGGCGACAAGCCGCTCGGCCCGGCCGGCGAGAAGGCCCTCGAGGCGGAGAAGGACAAGCGGCGCAAGGCCCAGTCCGCTCTACGCCCCTGGTCGGCGCTGGCCCGCGAGCTGGGCGTCAAGACGCCCGACGAGCTGAAGGCGCTAATCGCCGGCAAGAAGCCGAAGGACGGCGGTGACGGGTCCGACCAGGTCGACCCGGAGCAGATCCGCCGGGAGGCCCGCGCCGAGGCGCATCGGGAGACGCTCAACGAGCGGGTCCTGGACAAGATCGAGGCGAAGGCCCGGAAGTTCGCCGACCCGGCGGACGCGGCCGCACTGCTGTTGCGCGAGCACGGCGTCGACGACTTCCTGGACGGCACCCGCATCGACGGCGACGCGATCGCCGAGGCGCTCGACGACCTGCTGGAGAAGAAGCCGTACCTGGCCGCGTCGACCGGCGAGCCGAAGGCCCGCAAGGGGCCGAAGCCGGACCCGTCACAGGGATCCCGCGGCGGCGGCAAGGGCGGCTCGGTGGACGCCGGGGCGAGCCTCTACCAGCAGAAACACGGCAAGAAGAACTGACTGCGCGGGCGGGTGTACCGCGCTGAGACCCGCGCCAGGGTGGCGCGGTTTCGCTCGCGAAGGAGAGCACGATGAACCTTGCGCCTGTCACCGAGTCCTTCGGCCAGGACGACCAGTCCTGGCTGGGTTCGGCCGAGGGCACTAGCCGCGCCATGTCGATCACGCTGGACACCAGCGCGTTCAACGCCGGTCTGCACTACCCCGACGGCTACTTCAAGTCCGGCATCATCCTCGGCCGGATCACCACGACCGGCCTGTACGGCCCGTACAGCTCGGCGGCGTCCGACGGCACCGAGACCGCGGCCGGCATCCTGCTGTGCGCGGTCGGCGCACCGAGCACGAACACCATCGACGTGCAGGGCGCCATGCTCTGGCACGGCCGGGTGCTCTTGTCGAAGCTGCCGATGGCCGAGGGCCTCAACGGCGGCCCCGACGCCGGCGGCGCGTACAAGACCGACCTGCCGCAGATCCGATTCGACGCCTGAGAGGGGTGATTGACCGATGCTGCTGACCGACGAGTTCATCACCCCCGCCGAGCTGACCGGCTACGTGCGGGCGGCCCTGGCCGACATGGACCGCAACCGGTTCACGCTGTCGCGGTGGCTGCCGCGCCGGGAAATCGACGACCTGCTGTACCGGTACACGCGCGGCGGTGAGGGCCTCACCGAGGCCGCGACGGTCCGCGCGTACGACGCGGAGTCGCCGATCGGCTCCCGACCGGGTGTGACCCGGGTGACCGGCGAGCTGCCGCCCATCAGCCGCAAGATCCGGCTCAGCGAGTACGACCGGCTGCGGATGCGCCGCGACGACGCCGGGATCCGCAGCGCGATCCTCACCGACGCCGAACGGATGGCTCGCGCCGTTGCGGCCCGTCTGGAGATGTTCCGCGGCGAGGCCCTCTACCGGGGCCAGCTCGTCATCTCCGAGAACGGTGTGATCGCCACGGTCGACTTCGGCCGTTCCGGCAGCCACACGGTGGCCCCGGCCACGCTGTGGTCCGACCCCGCGGCGGCGACCCCGCTGGCGGACCTGATCGCCTGGCGGGACACCTACATCGCCACGAACGGGGAGGCGCCGGGCGCGATCGTCACGTCCACCACGGTGCTCGGCTACCTGCTGCGCAACGCCGAGATGCGGCAGCTCGCCGCGACCGTGGCCGGCACGCCGGCGATCGTGTCGCAGGCGACGGTGAACGCGGTGTTCGCCGCCTATGGTCTGCCGCCGATCGAGGTCTACGACGCGCAGGTACGCGTCGGCGGGTCCGCCACCCGGGTCATCCCCGCCGACCGGCTCATCATGCTGCCGGCGCCCGGCGACCCAGACGACGCGGAGAGCACCGACCTGGGGGCGACGCTGCTGGGTACGACCGCCGAGTCGCTGGAACCGGAGTACGGCCTGTCGGGCGTGGAGCCCGGCATCGTGGCCGGCTCCTACAGCACGAAGGACCCGGTGGCGGTGTGGACGAAGGCCGCAGCGATCGGCCTGCCGGTCCTCGCGAACCCGGACCTGACGCTCGCCGCCGACGTGGCCTGACCGGAAGGGGTGACCAGATGGCACGCAAGCTGAGCACGTTCGTGCACGTCCACGAGCGGGGCGAGGACGGCAATCCGACCGGCCGGACCGAGGTGTTCGGCCCGAACGACGACCTCCCGGACTGGGCGGTGCGGTCGATCAACAACCCGAACGTGTGGGCCGACAGCCAGGACGCCGCGCAGGCTGACGCCAACCCGGGCGGATCCGGCGGCCAGGACGGTCCGCCGCCGAAGGGCGGGGCCGGGTCCGGGGCCCCGGCGTGGCGGGAGTACGCCGCCCGCAACGGCGTGGAGGTGCCGGCGGACGCGTCCCGCGAGGACATCATCGCCGCCCTCGACGAGGCGAAGGTCCGCACCGAGTAGGACTCCGGCCGGCCCGGGAAGCCACGGGCCCGGGCCGGCCGGACCACGAAGGGGGAACCGGTGCCTGACGCTCTGTTCACGAAGGTCGAGCTGGAGGCGTACCCGCCACCGGTGACGGTCGCGCAGGCCACCGCCGACTTGGTCCTGGCGCTCGTCACCGCCGAGATCCGGGGCGTGGTCGGCGCGGACCGGTACGACGCGCTCACCGACGTGTCCGCGCTCAAGCCGGTCGCGTTGGCGCTGGCCCGGCGGATGGTCGACAACCCGGGCGGGAAGCGGTCAACGTCCCGGCAGCTCGACGACTACTCCGAGACGGACACGTATGCGACGGAGTCCCTGGCTCCGGCCGAGCTGACCGACAGCGAGATCGACCGGATCCACCGCGCGGTGGGCCTGGACCCAGCGGGGGCGTTCACGATCCGCCCGGCCGGCACTGGTTCACTGCGGCGGTACCGGTCGGTGCCCGTCTGGAGGCGGTGCTGATGGACGTCGCCGCGGTGCTGGCACGTGGCCGGGCGGCGGCCGAGGAACGGATGCGCGACGAGTGCGCCTTCCGCCGGAAGACCGGCACGACGACCGACCGGGTGACAGGGAAGATCACGCCGGTCTACGCCGACGGGTACGCGGGCCGCTGCCGGGTGAAGATGCCGAACCCGCAGGGCACGTCGACCGAGGCCGGCGAGGCGGTGGTGGTGATGTCGGCGATCGAGGTGCACATCCCGATGTCCGGCACGCCGGTGCCGCAGGTCGGCGACGAGTGCGTGATCACCGGGTCGGCAGGTGACCCGGCGCTGATCGGGGCGGTGTTCGTGGTGGACCGGCCGCACCGGCAGCCGGACTCGACGGCCCGCCGCATCGGCGTGAAGGAGAGGTCGTCGTGAACATCGACCTGACGTCGTCGGAGCTGAATCGGCTCGTCGCCGACCTCGAGGAGGTGCCGCCTAACGCGCACCGGAACATTCGCAAGGCGGTCGAGTTTACGGCCCGGGGCATCAAGGACTCCGCCCGCGACTTCGCCGGCGGCATTGCGCACGCCCCGCACTACCCGGCCGCGATCACCTACGACATCGACGACCAGGGCGTGGGCGTTGGGGTGTCGGCGGAGATCGGTCCGGACAAGGACCGCAAGCAGGGGGCACTGGGCAACATCCTGGAGTACGGCACGGTGAAGAACCCGCCGTACGCGCACCTCGGCCCGGCGCTGGACATCTGGACCCCCGACCTCGAAACGGGCCTGGAGAAAGCCGCCGGGGACGCCCTGGAGGGGCGAACGTGACCATCGACATCCAGGCCCACGCCGACGCTGTCCTCGGCCTGCTGCGGGCCGTCGGGCCGGACCTGACGGTGTATCCGCCGGAGGACCCGGACGACACGGGTGTGATCGTGCCCGACGGGGCGGATCCGCCGTACGTGGCGGTGTACATCCGGCCCGGGTTCGGCCTGGCCGGTCGGGTAGCCGACGCCACCACCAACGCCGTCTTCGACGTCACCTGCCACTGCGTGGGAGGCAACGACATCGCCGCCCGGGCGGTCGCCCAGATGGTGGTCGACGCGCTGCTGGACGTCGAGCCGGTCATCGCCGGCCGGCAGTCCCGTCCGATCCGCTACCTCGACTCGCCGCCGGCCCGCCCCGACGAGTCCACTGGCCGCCTGGTCGTCGACCAGATGTACCTGTTCCGCTTCGAGACCCTGCCGGGCTGACCGGCACCACACCCACAGGAGGAGTCGTGCCGACCGAGTTCGTGCGCGTACGCGACAAGAACAAGACCGAGTCGAGCCTGCCCGTGCGGCGGGCGAAGCAGCTCGCCGGCCGGGGTGACGTCGAGATTCTCGACGGACAGCCGGCGACCAACACGTTCGGCCAGCCGCTCCCGGCAAGCAGCCAGGACGAGAACCGCGCCGCCGACGACGGGCAGGACGACGCCACCGAGTCCGCCACCGTCAGCACCCCGGCCAAGCGCGCCGCCGGCAACAAGAGCAAGGAGCAGGCCCGATGACGCAGCCGCTGCCCGCCTCCGTCAAGTCCGACGGCACCCTCACCCTCCGGTACGTGCAAACCCTCGCCGACCCGACCGCCCCGACCCTCACCGAGATCAACGCGGTCACGTCGCAGGATCTGCACGGCTACATCACCGGTGACGGCTGGCAGCCGTCCGGTGAGCAGGCCACCGTCAACGACGAGCGGATCGCCTCGACGCAGACGTTCGAGAAGCCCGGCCGCAAGAGCAAGAGCCTGACGATCGTGGCCGTGCACAACCCGGCCTCTCCGGACGACAACGAGGCGTACCTGACCCTCGCCGAAGGGGTCACCGGGTACGTGCTGGCCCGGTACGGGGTGCCGCGTACGCAGGCGTGGGCGGCCGACGACATCACCGACGTGTGGCCGATCGAGGCGGGCGAGCCGATGAAGCAGTGGAACGGGGCGAACAGCGTGCACACCTACACGCAGCGGCTGTTCGTGCCGAACACGATGGTGTCCGACGCGGTGGTGGTGGCGGGCCCGTGACCGACCCGAACGCACTGCTCACCAGCGCGCGCCTACCGGAGGATGAGGTGCGGATCTGTACCCGCCTCGACCTGGTCACCGAGTGGCGGCGGCTGGCGGAGGAACTGGCCGCCGCGAAGGTCCGCACCACGGTGGACCCGCGTATCGCCGGCAGCGGCGTCACCGAGCTGGCGGAGCGGATGGAGGCGCTGCGTGGCCAGGTGGAGGCCGCCACCGTCACCATGAAGGTGCGGGGGCTGCCCCCGAAGCGGTGGAACGAACTGGTGGAGGCGCATCCACCGCGTCCCGGCAACGACCAGGACATCCGGATGGACGTCAACCGGGCGACTTTCCTGCCGGTGCTGGTGCGGGTCAGCACCTACGAGCCGGAGCTGACCGAGGAGACGTGGGCGGCGCTGCTCGACCCGGACGGCGAGCTGCTCGACGTCCAGCAGTGGCGCACCTGGTGGCGGACCTGCTGGAACCTCAACATGAAGCCCATCGACCTCCCTTTCTCGCTCGCCGGATTGCTGACGACCCCGGACTCCGGCAGCGAATCCGGCTCGCCCGCACCCTCGGCGTAAGCCCCCGCCGCCTCGAGGGATGGGAGCCGTCGACCATCCACGAGTACGACGACGCCGGCCGGCTCATCCGGTCGACGCCGGAGACGGAGTGGACGGCCGAGCAGGTCGGCTGGCTGGCCGCGCTGGAGGAGTACGAGGCGGGGCTGTGCAAGCAGTGCGGCCAGCCGCTGTCGGAGACGACGAAGCCGGAGCACGACTTCAACAATCCACTCAGCCCCGCCTTCTACGAGGCCGCCCCGGGCACGCCCGTGCAGTGCCACTGCTGCGCCGCGTTGCAGCGCAGCGAGCGGGACACGGCCGCCCTGAATCCACAGTTCCCGTCCGCGCTGATACACGCGGTCCGGCTCGTCCGAAGGTGGTGAATCGTGACCCGTACCGTCAAGGTCGGCCTGGACGTCAACGAGCAGCCCTTCGTCCGGGGCATGGACCGGGCCGCCGGGGCGGCCGGACGCCTGGAGGACGCCCTCGACGACGTCACCGACTCGGCGAAGGACACGGCCGCCGGCACCGACCGGGCCTCCGACTCGGCCGATGATTTGGGCGACTCTGCCCGCGACGCCGCGAAGGATCTCGACCGGCTGCGTACCGACGCGGCCCGCCTGGATCAGCAGATCGACGAGACGGCCCGGGGGATCCGTGACCTGGCGCGGGAGATCGCCCGCACCTCGGATGAGGCGGCCCGCGCCGACCTGAACAAGAAGCTGACGGTGGAGCGGGGACGGCTGCGGGAGCAGGTCGACCTCCGCAAGCTGATCGACTTCACCGACGCTGACGGCTTGGGCGCGGAGCTGGCTGAGAAGGTGTCCCTGTCGTTCACACAGCGGATCGGTCCGCTGATTGCGCGAGCACCGCTCGCCCCGGCTGGCGCGATCGCCGGTGGCGTCCTGGCTGCCGGGCTCGCCCCCACCCTCGGGGCGGCGGTCGCCGGTGCGGTCGCCGGTGGTGTCGCTGGCGGTGGCGTCATCGGCGGTGTCGTCCTGGCCGCCCGCGACCCGGCGGTCAAGGCCGCCGGCACCGCGCTGGGCGAGTTCATCCTTGCCGACCTGGAGCAGCGGGCGTCCGGGTTCACGCCGGTGGTGCTCGACGCCATCGACGACATCCGAGACGGCTGGCGGTCGCTGGGCCCCGACCTTGACCGGATCTTCCGGGCCAACCGGTTTGTGGATCCGCTGGTGGCTGGCGGGATCTCCGGTGCCCGGAAGATGGTGGCCGGGATCGCCGACGTGATGGACAACGCCGACCCGGCTGTGGACGCACTGGCAGCCGGCTTCGAGCGTATCGGCGATGCCGCAGGGGACACCTTGTCGACGCTGGCGGAGGACGCCGACGAGGGTGCGTCAGCGATCGACGATCTGACCATGGCCGTCTCGAATCTCATCCGGGTGACCGGCGGGATCGTGCACGGGGCTGCACAGGTGAAGGGCTTTTTCGACGAGGTAGACCAGGGCATCGACCGGGGCCGGTTCGCGCTGGAGGACTGGATGTCCTCCGGTGGGGCGTTGGAGAACTTCGGCATCCAGTTGGACCTAACGGCCGATGGTTTCGCCGCCGGTAGCGAGGCGGCGGAGGCATACCGGAAGGCCACCCTCGGCACCGCCGAGGCGGCCGACTTCGCCACCTTGAAGACGGCAGGGATGACCGATGCGGAGATCGCCGCCGCCGACGCCAGCGGCAGGTTCCGCATCCAGACCGAGCAGGCCGCCAAGGGTGTGCGCGATGTGGGTGACGCGGCTGCCGAGGCCGCTCCTGAGGTGCAAACCTTCACGCAGTTCCTGAACGAGTCCCTTGGCCGTGCGGCGGAGTCGGAAGAGGCGACCATTCGGATGGGCTCGGCCTTCCTGCGGTTGAAGGACGCGGCGAAGGACGGTGCAGACAAAGGCATCAACCCGCTCACGGAGGCAGGGAACCGGAACCGTGAGGCGCTCAAGGCCGCCGCCGACGCGGCGAACGCCAACGCGGCGCAGATCCTGAAGACCACCGGTAACCACCAGTTGGCCGCGCAGGTGACCGAGGATGCCCGGAAGCGGTTCCTGGCTGCGGCGGACGCGATGGGCGTCGAATCGGGTGAGGCGCGGACGCTGGCGAACCAACTGTTCGGCATCCCGAAGAACGTGAAGTCGACGGTCAACGCGGACACCGGCCCGGCCCGCCGGGCGGTGCAGTCGTACGACGCGTGGCTGGCGTCGGTGAACCTGGACAAGACATCCACCATCTATCAGCGGGTCATCACCGAGCAGAACACGGCACGCGGTGGACCCCGGGAGTTCAACCGGTGGGGTGGCGTGTACGAGCACGCCGCCGAGGGCGTTCTCCGTGAGGCGCAGATCGCCGCTCCGGTCTCGCCGGCCCGGTACGCGTGGGCGGAACCGGAGACCGGAGGCGAAGCGTTCATTCCGCGTATCGGTGATCGGGGGCGGTCGCTGGACATCCTCGACCAGGCAGCGTCGTGGTACGGGATGGGCATCACCAACCGGACCGCGACTCGGCACAGCGGCGTCACCTCGACCGTCGTGCAGCAGAACCAGTACACCCTCAACTTGACCCCCGGGGTGGTCGGATCCCGGTACGAGCTGGAGCAGTGGCTCGTCGGGGCGCTCGACTCTCTCCAGAGGCGAGGCAGAACATGATCCCCGACTACGACATCCGCATCGACTGGAACGCCGACGGCGACTTCGACGGGACCGGCGAAGACGTCACCGGGCGGATCAACGACCGAGGGCCAGCGCTGCAACTGCGGTACGGCCGTGACCAGGCACGCGCGTTCTCCCCCCTCGCCGGCGGGTCCGGGGCGATGGAGCTGAACAACGACTCCCGGGACTACTCGCCAGAGAACACGGCATCACCGCTGGCCGGGCTGGTCCAGCCGGGCCGGGACGTGCGGATCCGGGCGACGCTCGACGGTGTCACGTACGGGCTGATGCGCGCCCACCTCGACGACTACGTGGTGATCCCCGACCGGGAGCGGCGCGGAGTGCGGCTGTCGCTGCTCGACGGTCTGGCCCGGCTCAGGGGCGTGGAGGTGTCCACACCGCTGTACCACTCGGTGCGTACCGGGCAGGCGATCGGCCTGCTCCTCGACGCGGTCGGCTGGCCGGCTGACGCCCGCGACCTGGACGTGGGCGCCACGACCATCCGCTGGTGGTGGCTGTCCGGCACCGACGCCCTGTCCGCACTTCAGGCGATCCTCGACGCCGAGGGGCCGGGCAGCCTCGCCACCGTCGACATCGACGGCCGGCTCGTGTTCCGGGACCGGCATCATCGGCTGCTGCGTGCCCGGTCGCAGACGGCACAGGCCACGTACCGCACGACCGGCACCGTGGAACCCCTGATCAGCCCACCCATGGCCTACCACCACGGATGGCGGGAGATCGTCAACTCGGTGACGTTCGACATCCCCGTCCGTGTCCCGTCCGGTCAGCTGTCGCAGGTGTGGCAGATGTCCGGGCAGCGGGCACTCGCCGACGGCGAGACCGTGACGCTGTCCGCCCGCTCGTCAGATCCATTCGTCGGGGCGATCGCGCCGGTCGCTGGTACGGATTTCGAGGCGCTCGCCGGAACCGTCCGGACGACGTTGACGCGGACCTCGGGGCAGGACATCACCGTGCTGGTCACCGCAGAAGGCGGCCCGGCGGTGATCAACGGGATGGCGGTCCGGGCGTACCCGATCGACACCCAGACGACCGTGCACGTGGAGGCCGAGGACTCGACGAGCATCGCCGACGTCGGACGCCGGTCGTGGCCGTCGGGGCGCGCCCCCACGTGGGCGTCCCTGCCGGACGCCATCGCCATCGCCAACATGATCCTCGCCTACCGGGCCCGACGCCTGCCCACCGTGTCGATCACGCTGCGGGGCGGGGGCGTGGACCGGCTGCGTGAACAGCTCGCCCGGGACCTGTCCGACCGAGTCCGGATCGTCGACCCGGAAACCGGCCTGGACGCCGACTTCTGGGTCGAGCAGATCGAACACTCCAGCAGCCGCCTCGACCACACCACCACCTTCGGCTGCGAGCAGATCCCCACTCCGGCGGGCAACCCGTTCACGTTCGACCGGTCCGGCCGCGGCTTCGACCAGGGCACGTTCGGTGACATCGGCCGAGACGACCCGGCCACCGTTTTCATCTTCGACCACCCCACGCAGGGCTGCTTCGACGTAGGCCTGTTCGCGAACTGAGGAACCCATGGACGCTGTCGCCTACGTCAACCACGGCAGGTGGATCGCGGACTGCCCCCGGCCGCACTGCGGCAACGCTGAGCGGCTGTCACCTCGGCAGGCGAGCCTCCACTGCTCGAATTGCCTGCTGGTCAGCGCGGTGGCGTGGCCTGCGGACCCTGACGGAATCTGGTCGGCGCTGGAGGTCAGGCCGGTGCCGCAGACCCGAAACTGGGCGCCGGCCGGGCATCGGCAGGCAATCGCCTGCGGGATGCCGGAAGGGCAGTCGGTGGCGGACCTGATCAACGAGACACGAGAGCACGAGGTGTGACGTGACCTGGACTGCACCCATGACGGCAGTAGCGAACAGCGTGTTCACCGCCGCCCAGTTCAACACGCACGTCCGAGACAACCTGCTGGAGACCGCTCCGGCCAAGGCGACCACATCCGGTCGGATCTTCGTGGCGGCCGGCCTGAACCAGATAGCGGAGCGGCAGGCCGGCATCGCGTCGGTGATCCCGAACGAAACCACCTCCTCTACATCGCCCACCAACCTGGCCACGCTCGGCCCGACCGTGACGATGACGACCGGGTCTCGGGTCATCGTCATCCTCGGCTCGTACATGTCCAACACCAGCGCCAGCGGCACCAACTCGATGAGCGTGGAGGTGTCAGGCGCAACGACCATCGCCCCCACCGATCCAGCCAACGCGGTCCATTTCCGATCGAGTAGCGCGTCCGGTGAGGCGCAGATCAGCTATGCGTTTCCGCTGGACGTGACTGCCGGGACAAACACATTCACCGCGAAGTACGCCGTGAACATCGGCACCGGGACTTTCGGTCGCCGCCGGATCATCGTTCTCCCGTTCGGCTGACCGGCACCCCTCGCCACCACCCGACCTCACACCGAGGAGCACCCATGCGTGTGCCCGGAATCCGGTTCGTCGCCGGCCGCAACGACTACACCGACCGCGATGGCCGCAAATTCGGCGTCGCAATCCACAACACCAGCAACGACGCCTCGGCCGCCGGTGAGGCGTCGTACGCGACCCGCCGCACCGACGGCGTCAGCGCCCACTTCTACGTCGACGACCGCGAGGTCATCCAGTCGATCGACACGAAGCACCGCACCGGCCACGCCGGCTCGTCGCAGGGCAACGACAACGCCGTGTCCGTGGAGATCACCGGCACGAACGGCAAGAGCCGCCAGTGGTGGCTGAACAACGTCGCCTGGGACCGTCTCGCCCAGGTGCTCGCCGTGGTCTGCCGGGAGTACGGCATCGAGCCGCGCCGGGCCACGGTCGCCGAAATGAAGGCCAACCCGAAGGTCCGAGCGTTCTACGGCCACGACGACATGCGGTTGGCCTGGGGCGGCACCACCCACACCGACCCCGGGCCGAATTTCCCGTGGGACCACCTGCTGGCGAAGGTCAAGCAGGCCATGTCCAAGCCGAAGCCGGCCCCCGCGCCGGCACCTCAACCGGAGGATGAGATGGAACAGAACGACAGGCTCGTACAGCGGACCGACTACCCGACGCGGACCGTGGGGCACGTGCTCGCGGACGTGGCGAACCTCCGTAACCTCCTGGTCTCCGCCCCGGGATCGCAGGATCAGTACATCAAGCCGGCGGCGGACTCCCCGCTGGCGCTCCTGATCGATTTCGTCACGCTGGCGGACAAGCCCCTGCCGGAGGTCGCGAGCAAGCTCCGGACGCTGTTCGGCGAGGACCGGGCGGCGGAGCTGGGCGAGCTGCTCACCACCGGCACCGCGCCGCAGGACTGATGGACACGGCGGCCGGGGGCCTACGGCGGCGGATCGGAAGGCGCGGCGCAGCCCTGATCGCGTTCGCAGCCCTCGACGTGTCGATCGGGCTTCGGATGGCCACCGCCGACCCGGCCGCCCAGCCGTTCTACGCCTGGCTGGACATACCTGCGCCCCTCTGGGTGTGGGCGGGTCCGTGGCTGCTGGTGGCTGGGGTGTGCCTCGTCGGCGCGGTCAGCAGACGCGACCGGACCGCGTTCACCCTGGCGATCGCCATCAAGGTTCTGTGGTGCTGCCTTTACCTGTCCGGGTGGGCCCTCGGTCAGGTGCCGGACGGGTGGGTGTCTGGAGCGGTCTGGGCCGTCTTCGGGTTCTGTGTCTGGTTGGTAGCGGGGTGGCCTGAACCGGTCACGGAAAGGGGACGACCGTGGTGGACCCCACCACTGTCCTGACGTCTGTGCTGTCCACCGTGGCGGTGCTGGGGGCGGCATGGATTACGAGCCGCGTCGCCGGCCGAGCATCGCGGCGCGACTCGATGCTCACGTGGGCGCAGCAGCTGCGAGACAGCGAAACGGCCGCGCGAGAGGAGGCCCAGGCCGCACGCAGGGAGGCCCAGGAATCCCGGGAGCGAGCCGAGCGGATCAAGGAAGAGGCGGACAACGACGTCAAGGCGATCCGCTCCGAGATGACCGGGCTCCAGGCCCAGGTGCAACAGGCCAGAGAAGCCCTGGCGCGGATGACGGACAAGATGACGATGGTCGCTTCCGAGGTGTGGCGACCGGAGCCGGACATCCCGGCGCTGCGTCGGCTGGTGGGCCGTCCCAACTCGCAGGGCGTCAACGGCCACCCGCTGTAGGCCGGCAGTCGTGCTGGTCCTGCGTGACCTGGCCGCACCCGTCCCGCCGGCACCGCCAGTACCGACCCATCAGCCCGCACGTCGGGCACGCACCCCACCCGGGCGAGACGTCCGAGTGGCCGGCCGGGCACGCCCCGGCGATCTCTTCCCAGCCGGCGCGGGTCCGGCGCATCCGCACCACCCAATCACCGTACCGAGGAGGTACCTGTGCAGCAGCCGACCATCGGCAGCAGCGTCCACTACCAGAGTTTCGTCCCAGTCGGCAGCCCCGAGCCGAGCGTGTGCCAGCCCGCGATCGTCACCGCAGTCGACGGGGAGGTGGTGGACGGCGAGTTCGTCGGGCACCTCGACCTGGTGGTGTTCACCCGGCAGGACTCGTTCTTCAACTGGGGCACCAGCCACACTGCGGAACGCCACCCCGGCACCTGGCACTGGCCCGCGCAGGCCTGAACCGCGAACCCACACCAAGGAGACCCTGTGAAAATCCTCGGCCGGGAGCCGGCGCTGGTCATCGGCGCGATCGGCTCGATCATGACCGTGCTCGCCGCTCTCAACGTGCCTGGCATCGACGCCGGAGCTGCGGCGGCCATCACCGCTTTCCTCGCGTCGTGCATCATCGCCGCGACCACCCGGCCGGTCGCTCCGGCGCTGTTCACCGCCGTCATCTCCGCCGGGGTCGCCCTGGTTGCCGAGTACGGCATGAACGTGCCGGACGCGGTCACCGGTGCGCTGTCCGGTGCGGTGCTGGCCGGGTTCGCCCTGTTCGGCATCCGACCCCAGGTGAGTCCCACCCCGAGCCCGGAGACCAACACCGGCACGATCTGACTATCCTCGTGCAGACTGCGGCCCCCGTCGCCTCCCTCGGTTCGAGGGTGGGCGACGGGGGCCGCTTCGTCGTATCCGGGGTCAGCCGCAGGTGGCGGTCTTCCACGCCTGGTACGAGTTCATCACCTTCGCCACAGCCGCCGCCGTCTTCTCGGCCTGCTCCTGGTCGACGCCATCGCCCATCACGACTTGGAGGTTGACGAAGGAAATTTCGACGTTGTACTGCGCGATCGCGCTGGCCAGCTCCTTCGACGGCTGGTCGTCGTAGCCGGTGACCGCGTTGAGGTAGTTCTTGCCGTCCTCCATTGCCAGGCGCACGGCGCCCTCGTTCATGGCGGCAATCTCGTCGGCGGTGCGGAGGAGACTGGGGCGTTCCCACGCGTTGTGGGCGCGGTTGATGTTGACGCACTCCACCTCGTTGCGGGGCGCCGCGCTGGTGGCGGCCGGGGCGCTACTGCTTGCGGCGGCGGTGGGCTGGCCGGTCTCGTCGCCACCGCAGGCGGCGAGGGAGACGGTGAGGACGAGCGCGGCGATGGTGGCGGGGAGGGAACGAGTCACCGGGGCACGGTAGCGGCCGGTGTCCACAGTGGGTGTCGGGTGCGCGACACGGGCCCGGCGGAGCAGCCGAACGTACGCCACGGTGTACGCCGCTGCGGCCAACAGGAACCCGTACTGCCGGCTGATGACCGCGTACGCGAGCCACAGCGCCTGGGCGACGATGTTGATCGTCCAGCCGGCGCGCGGGTGGCGGGCGGCAACGAGCAGGCCGGTGATGCCGGCGGTGGAGAGCAGGTAGGACCACACACGCCGAGGGTGCCGGGCAGGCCCCGCCTGGACCCCGTAGAAGTACGGGTTCCGGGCACCTGGTCACTCCGGAGCGACCGCGTCGAGGATCTGCTTCCGGATCTCGGCGACGCGGGCCCGCCGCTCCGCCGATGGCCGGTACGCCGTGTAGGTGCCGCGCGGGCCGCGCGTGGTGTGACGGGCGGTAAGGCGGGCGTACTCGTCGAGCAGCTGCTCCAGTTGGTCTCGGGTCACGCCGGTCATGGTGCACGCCCCGAGGGCCGTACTGCTCACGGACTGCTCACGCTCGATGATCGTTGACCTTAGCGGCACGAGTGGCGCGCGTCACAAACTGATCGTCGGATGCGACGTGATCAGCGCCGGTCGATAGTTGGTAGCCAACCGCCCTGCCTGGCCTTCCCCCCGGTTGAGGCCAGTTCGGACGGGCCGGCCGGCCGGGCCCGGAGGAGGTGCCCGGCCGGCCCTTCTCTACGCGTGCCGCTTCAGCAGTTCGGCCCGCTCGATGACGTTGGTCGGCACGCCGATCTTGCGCAGCTCGGCCGGGTCGCAGGTGCCGGCGTACTTGATCGTCCAGGCCCGGTCGGCGGCCGAGATCCTCGGCCAGTCCTCCGACTCGGGGCCGCAGTACGGGCAGGCGGCCTGGTCGCGGCAGGAGTACTCGGGTCGGCCGGTTTCGAGGCAATCGACCATGCCGCATTCCTCGTGGCCGCAGTGGGGTCCGTAGACGGTCACCGGCCGGACCCTCGGCCCTCGATCGCCCGGCGGGGCCGCCTCGCCCGTACCGGCGGGGCCTCGGCCGGACCGGTGGTCGCGGTCGCCCGCACCGACGGCCGCCAGCCCGGCATGGCCACCGAGCCGTACAGGTGCGAAAACCCCTCCCGGCGGGCCTTGACGGTGCCGACCAGCACGTCGCAGCCGGCCGCGCGCAGGGCCTCCATCAGCGCGCGGGCCTCGCCCTCGTCGCCCTCTAGGCGGATGTGGAGCATGCCTACCTCCTCAGGTCATGGTCAGTCTGGCGGCTCAACGGCGTGGCCGGCGGCCCGCAGCGATGCCACCTTGTGGGCAGAAAGTCGTCACGGCCGGCCGGGCTCGGATGAGCCCGGCCGCCTCTACCTACGCGGCCAGCGGCCGGTTCCGCTTCATCCAGCCCTTGGCCGTCGACAGCCCGCAGCCGGCCGCCTTGGACAGTTCCTTCCCGGTCGGCCGCCGGCGCAGCTCCCGGGTCAGCCGGTCGTACTCCCGGGCGAGCCGTGCCGTGTCGAGCGGCCGGCCCGGACCCCGGCCAGCCCGGTCATTCCCAGTCGGCTCGGAGCCGGCGGGCTCGGAGCCGGGGATGGGGAGCTGGGCCGGGACCTCCGCCGATTCCGGCTCGGCCGGCTCGGCGGGCGGCGTGGTGGGCACCTCGGCCGCTCGGCGCGACCCGGCCGAGCCGGACCACCGGCGCACGGCCCAGGCGGCCCCGGACGTCAGCCGGGAGCGGGCGGCGGCCATCTGCGCGAGCAGTTCGGTGCACCGGCTGTCCGGCTCCGGCTCGGCCAGTGCGGCCGGCGTGGCCGGGGTCGGCTGGACGGTCCGGCCGAGCAGCGCGGCCCACGCGGCCCGGAGCCGGCCGGTCGGCCGGGCGGCCCGCTCGGCTCGGTAGCCCTCCCATGCCTCGATCGGGTTCCGCACGTTGTGGTCGATGCTCCACCGGCGGGCCGCCCAGCTGCGGAGCGGGAACGCCCGCCGGCGGGCCGGGTCGAAGGCCGCGCCGGTCGCGTCGACCAGCTCGTCGCGCAGCAGCTGCACGTGCTGGACCCGGCGGGTGTGCAGGCCCCAGAGCCACGGGGACAGGCAGGAAAGCACCCCGACGATCACCGCCAGGGCGGTCGGCTGGGTCAGCTCGTCGACGAAGTGCGAGTAGTTCGCGGCCGCCATGACCGCAGCGATCCCGTACGAGGCCCGGCGCAGCCACCGCGCCGTGGTGTACGCCCTGGCCAGCAGCGCATCGTGAGCGTGCCAGCCCACGTAGAGCGCCACCGACTCGGCGGCCGTGGCCACGCCGATGGCGACGGCGACCCGGGCCGGCTCCGGCCAGTCGGCGGGCGTCTCGCCGTGGACGTAGGCGAGCTGCGCGCCGATGGTGACCGCGTTGACGACGAGGAGCGGGCCGACGGTGCGGGCCGCCTCGGCGTACCGGCGCAGCGTCCGGATCCGGCGAGCTCTCGCCTTGGCCTTGGCCTTGGCCCGCTTCCGGGCGGTCCGCTCGGCCTCCCGGGCTACGCGGCGTTGCTCGGCCCGGTCGGCGGCGGCCTGCTCGCGCTGGACCTGGTCGAGCTGCCGGATCCGGTCGACCTCGGCGTCCAGCTCGATGCGGCGCAGCGTGGCGATCTCCTCGGCGGTCAACTGGGGACGGCGCGTCAGGAGCTTCACCGGGCACCCCCGGCGAGCGCCTCGGACCGGCAGGGCCCGCAATTGTGAGCGAGGGAGCCCCGGTGGCGGGGGCACTGGTCGGCACCCGGCGGCGGGGGCGGGGCGGCACCACGCCGGACCGGGTCGGCGCCCGCCTTGGTTTTCGGAATCCAGCGACGCCAGTCCCGCGCCCCGCGCGGCTTCTTCTCCTTCAAACCCTCTTCGCCTTCGGGTGCCACGTCCCCGCTGTCCTTGTCACCCCCGCCGGCCTGATCTGGCACCCCCCGCTTCCCAGATGACACCCCCTTGATCGCGGATGACACCCCGTCGATGACGATCCGGTACGTGCGGGTGGCCCGGCCGGCGACGTGACGCCAGACGAGGCGGCCCAGGTTGACGAGCCGGGCGAGGGACCGCTGCACGGTCCGCTCGCTGACGCCCACGTAGTCCGCGATCGTCTGCACGCTGGGCCAGGCGTCGCCGGTGGTGTCGGCGTGGGCGGCGATGGCGAGCACGACCAGGCGATCGGTGCCGCGCAGGTCGCGGGTGGCTAGCAGGGCGGCCTTGACGGGCATGCTCACCGGACACCGCCAGCGGTCAGCGCGGTAGCGGTCCGGGCCGGGCGGCCGACGGCGGCACCGGTGAGCAGCGCGGTGCGCAGCCCGGATGCGGGGCCGACGTAGCCGGCGGCCAGGCGCGGGGGCAGGGTGATGTGCGCGCAGGGGCGCGCGTCAGGGATGATGTGCACGGGTCGACTCCAGTCAGTCGATCAAGGGCCCGGGGCACAGGAGCGCCAACTCCTGCCGGGCCCGCCTTCAGTTGTGGGGTAGGTGCGTCACGTGGTGGCGCGCGGTCGCTGGCCACGCCTGGACGGTGCGCCGGTACGCCGCCGGTGGGCGCTGATCCGCCGGTTGATCTCGCTGCTGGAGATCTCGGCCTCCTTGGCTACCTGCTCGTAGGTCGCCGTGGTGGTGGCCTCGGCGATCGCGGCGTCCTGTTCGGCCGCGATCGCGCTCTTGATCTCGGAAGCCAGGTTGCGCAGCTCCCGGTACCGGGCTATCGGTGCCAGGTGTCGGGCTGCGGCGAGCCGGCCCCCGAGGCACGAGAGCGGATCCGTGTCGGTCACGTGGAGGACACTAGACCACCCTGTTCTCCAAATCAACACGACACCCTGTTGAATCAGCCGGCCAGAGTCCAGGCTGCCGGTGGCCTTCCGACCGAGCCGCCCCACCGCCCGAGGGTGTGGCCGGCGGCTGGAGGGTGACCTCGCCGACCCGGTCAGCGTGCCGGCTGCCGGGCGGTCAGGGCAACCCCGCCGCCTCCAGCGTGTGGATAACTTCCGACCTGTGGACAAGCCGCGCCGTCCACCGCGCTGTGCTAGCCCTCGGCGTAGACGTCCTGGAGGACCTCGCGGATCCGCGGGGCGAACTGGGCCGGGTGCACGTGATCGGCCGGCAGGCGCCCTACGCCTGTGTTCACCCGCGACTCGACCTCCGGGCCGGTGTATCCCGCCGGCAGCTTGAGGAACCACCGCCACCCGCCCGGGCGAGCGGGTATCCCCGCGTCGCCCAGGTACTCGTTGATGGAGTCGTCGATCATCTGCTGGTCCTCCGGCGAGCGCGCGACGGTCCTCTCCCGCGTCCCGGTCCGGTCGGTGCACACCTCGGTGTACCTGTGGGGAAGTCGGTCCGGGCAGCGCACCATCCGGTCGACGCCGCTGAGCCACCCGATGATGGCACCCCATCCGTTCTCGGTCAGCTCGTAGTAGCCGTCGCCCGGCGGGTCGTCCAGAACGGGCACGTCGTCCCAGCGGGGCGTGGCGGTGGCCGGCTGGTCGTTGGGCACGGGACTCCTTCACGGCGAGATGGAGCCGGCGACGCCGACCCCATCCGCCATCCTCGCAGTTCAGACGGTCCCTACAGAGAGAACTTGCACCGGGTGTCGCTGCCGACGTCCGCCGGGCACTTCCACTTCGACGTCCGTAGCGGCGGGTGGGTGTAGCCCGGGTACCCGGTCGGCCAGAAGGTCGCCGTCACATCGGCGTAGTAGGGGTTCGCGTTGGCCAGCCGGTTCCCGTACAGCGTTCCCGAGTTCCAACGGAAGGTCGCCGGACCGATCAGCGGGCCGCCGGCGTAGTGGTCGCCGCAGTTCGCGTCGGGGAGGTTGTTCCGGTCCTCCCGGCAGCGCACGGTCACGTCGTTGAAATCGATGCTGGGCCCGCCGTCCCAGATCAGGGCCATGCCGTGGTTGGCCTGCCTCCCGTTGAGGCTGGTCCGGATGATCACGTCGTACCGGCCGATCGCGCCGCTGGAGTTGCCGTAGGCGACGTTCCCCTTGGTTTCGTTGATGTAGTACGGGGTGATCACCCGGCGGCAGATGCCGCTGTGCTCGCACCAGGTGTCCCAGTCGTCGAGCGGCCCGAGGTCCGAGGCGGTGACCGGCTCCGACCAGACGACCGGCTGCTCGATCGGCGTGTAGACGGGCGGCTGGGGCTGGCCGGTGTCGTCGACGTCGACCTCCACCAGCATCTCGCTGGTGCAGGTCCAGAGGTCCGCGCCCCTGCTCAGCGCGAGGCTGACACAGGGCTCGGGCTGCGGTTCGGTCGCCGGGGCCGGCTTGGCGCTCGCAGAGGTGGGGGTGAGAAGGGTGGCGAAGGTCAGGGCGGCCAGGGCCGCCGTGATGGTTCTACGGGTGGTGCGCAATTTCAACCTCCATCGTTGGGGGTGACGCCAGGCTTGCGCTTGCTCTGAGCTGTGCCGATGGGCGATTGCATGGGGTGCGGCCGACTATCGGAGGGCCGCGACACCGGTCGACACGGGCAGACGTGTCGTCCACCGCCGTCAGGTACGCCTCGGCGGTCGAGCGTGCCTGGCAGTCGGCCACCCGGCAGACCGGGCACCGGCCGTCTCGGCGCGGCTGGTGGTCCCGCACGATCCACCGCGCCGACAGGATCAGCCGGTTCCGGATCTGCGCCAGCGACAGGTGCGGCGCGGCCATCACGCCACACCCAGCGTGGTGGCCAGCCGGGTCACCGCCGGCGGCATGTCCGGACAACGGACCACCCGAGTCATCACGTCCCGGGCCGCCGGCCGGTCGACCTCGGCCGGGGCGAGCCGGCCGGCGTCGACCAGTACGCGGCCGGCGGCGGCCGGATCATCGGCCTGGAGGTACGCGCGGGCCGCGTCGACGAGATGCCCGGCCCGGTGCTCCGGCGGCAGGCACCGCCAGCCGTCCCGCGCGGTGGCCTTCTCATGCCATGCGACCGCGTCGCGTCCGTCGCCCAGCTCGACGGCCGCCGTGACCCGGGCCAGATCCACCGCCGTCGGCCCGAACCCGGTCCGGTGGTGGTCGTGGCCGTCGCCCACCCGGGTCGCCAGGTCGGCGGCCTCGTCGACGAGCTCGGTTGCGCTGCGCTCGTCGCCGTGCCCGGCGGCGGCCAGCGCGGCCTGCACGAGCAGCGCCCCGCAGAGCGACAGGTCCTCCGCCGGGGCGTCGTCCGGGTTGGGTGCAGCGATCCGGTACGCGGCGGCCAGCAGCGCCGACATCGCCGCCCGGGCCCGACCGGCCGCGCGCAGCACTTGGCCGAGCTGCACGGTCGCGGTGGCCACCAGCACCGGATCACCGGTGGCCACCGCCATGGCCCGGTCGACGGCCAGCCACGCCAGGTCGGGCTCGGCGAGCTTCACCAGCAGCGACGCCGTCACCCGGTACGTGTCGACCAGCGGCGCCCGCCCCGACACCGGCCCGTGGGCGTGGGTGCGCTGCGCGGTGCCCAGCAGGCCCGGCAGCAGCGCGACCAGCTGCGGGTACCGGGCATGCTGGTAGGTGGTCCACGCGTGCTCGACCCGGCCGGCCAGCTCACCGGCGGGCACCACGGCGAGCGGTGCGTTCGGCCGGGCGAGGGCGACCTCGTACGTCGACAGGACAGCACGGATCCGCTCGACGCCGTCGACCCGCTCGGCGACGTCGTCCGTGCGGGCGTCCCGGCCGAGGAGCACCGCGGTGTCGATCCCGAGGGCCTCGGCGATCTCGCGGATCGTGCTGACCTTCTCCAGGCGGCGCACACCTCGCTCGACCTTGTCGACCCAGCTCTTCGACTTGCCGAGCCGGTCGGCGAACACCTGCTGGGACATCTTCCGTCGGGTCCGCCACTCGGCGACCCGACGGCCTATCGGCAGCTCGTCACCGTCCACGACGCCACCGCCGGTCCGGTACGGCCCGGGTCACCTCGTCGACGGGCACCCGATCGGCTTCGGCAAGGGCGAGGAGTCGCCGCTTCGCCGCTTCCTGCTCGGCCGCCTGGACCTGCTCGCCCCGGCTTGCTGCCGGAACCTCTGTATCGCCCACGTTCGCCCCCTGGGAGGGGGCGCGGCGGCGGGTGCTCTTGGAAGGACCGCCACCGCCGCGCCCAACTGGCGAGGGCGACCCGCGGCCGAGTCGGTGCTGATGGACCTCGCGTCGGTCGCCCTGGTGAACTCATGCTCACCCAGAGCGACCGATGATCCCAGGTGCCCGACTGACCACATTGGGCCCGAGGCGGAGAAGGTCGTACGCAGCGTGCGACTACGCCCCGACCAGCGACACCAGGTCAGCCAGCTCCTGGCTCATCGCCCGCCGGCGGTGCTCCGAGATCGACTGGACGATGTCTCGCGCGTACCGCTGCTGCCGTAGCCACATCGGGGCTTGGTGCCGCAGTTCCACCAGTACCCCGGTGGCCTCGGCGTGCGCACCTACCTGCATCTGCGACCAGGCGACATCCAGGCGATGCCGCCGCCAGGACGTCGCCGTCGTCTTGTCGGCCGGCACCCGCTCGGCCAAATCCAGTGCCCGCCCAGCATCGCCCGCGACCGCCGCCACCTCGACGCGCATCATGTCCACCCGCGCCGCCCGGAACCCGCCGACGACCGCCAGGTGCCCGTCGCCGACCGGCCGGGATCCGAGACGTGCCGCCGCCGCCGACGCCGCGTCCAGCATCTCCACCGCGTCGTCCGGCCGGTTGTCGCGGGCCGCCGCCGCAGCGCCGGCCAGCAGCAGCCAACCCCACACCGCCAGCTCCGCCGGGGCGGCCTTCCGCAGCCGCGGCTCGATGCTGTCGGCGGTGGCTACCGCCACCTGCTCCGCCTCGGCCAGACGACCCTGCCGCAGCAGGAGCCACGACGCGCCCTTGACCGTTGACGCACCGAGCAGCGGATCGCCGGCGGCTTCGGCCGCGTCGAGCGCACCGGCCACCGCCGCGTACGCCAGGTCGCCGGCGCGCAGCTGGATCAGCAGCTCGGTGGCCAGGTAGCGAGCCTGCGCCAGGGTGGCATGGGCCTGCGCCGACCCGCCGTCCTCGGCGGCCCGGCGGGCGTCGTCGAGCAGTCGGGGCGCTTCGGCCAGGGCGGTGGCGTAGTCGCCCCGGTGGTACGCCGCGTCGGCCGCCCATAGCCTCCCTCGCACGGTCTCCAGCGTGGGCGGCGGACCGTCCGGCACGGTGGCCACGGGGCCGGCCAGGCTGCGCGCGGGGGTGAGTACCCGGCGGATGCCGGCCAGGGAGAGTGGCCGGTGGTCGGGCTCCCGCCGCGCTGCGGCCTTGGACGCGTCGCCGAGCAGCGCCGTGGTGGGCACGCCCAGGGCACGTGCCAAGGCGTGGAGGGTGGGCAGGCGGGCACTGCTTCGCGCCCCCTGCTCCAGCTTGCGGATCGTCTCGATGGAGATGCCCGACTCCTCGGCCAGGCGTTCCTGCGTCATCGTCGACTCGGTACGCAGCTTGCGCAGACGGTCGCCAATGGTCTTCTTCGGCATGGCTGTCTCCCAGGTAGCGGTCTGGGCGGCGGCTCCGCCGGCCGCTACTCCGGCGGGCCGCCACTTCGGACGGTACTCCTCGTTCACCAACTGAACGCGCGGCTGCGGATGTAAGGCGCGGGCGGTGTCGAGATTGAGCTAGCGAGCTAGCGAGCTAGCTCAATCCTGGCCCCGCCATAGCGTGTGGTGGTGATCTTCCCGGGCCAGCCGCCGGTCGGCTACCGCGAGCTGGCGGACATTCTCCGCGAGCAGATCACGTCCGGCCAGATCAGGCCCGGCCACCGGCTGCCGAGCGAGAAGGTGCTCGCCCAGACGTACGGCGTGGCTGGCAAGACCGCACGGGCCGCGTTGCTGCTCCTGCGCCAGGAAGGCCTGGCGGCCGCCGTCCGGGGCTACGGTGTCGTCGTGCAGGAGCGCGCGGAGCCTGAGGTGATCGTCGCCGAGCCCGGGTCGACCGTGTCGTCCAGGCCGCCCACGCCGGAGGAGCGCGAGACGTACGGCGTGGCCGAGGGCTGGTCGCTGCTGATCGTGACCGACCCGGTCGGGGTCCAGTGGTTGTACCCCGCCGATCAGTACGTGGTACGGGTGCCTTCAGAGGGGGCCGACCGTCCGGCCGAGTAGGACGTCGCCCGACCTGGGGCTTCCGCCAGCCGCCCCGGCCGAGGCAGACTGAACCGCCTGAGAACGACGCGGCGGCCAGATTCGTTACGCCCCTGTTGCAGGAGTAGCGCCATCTGCAAATCTGGGCGACGGTGCGTGTCGATGCGCCCATGATCGATGAGACTCCCGTGAATGGGATTCGTGAAACAGCAGGTAGAGGACGCCGCCGAACTCCCGGGCGGCCCGTTCACATGATGCGCGCGGCGATCTACGGGCCCGCCCGGGACATCGGCCGCTGGCACCCGATCTGCGCTGCCTGGTGTGCCCAACGAGGCTACGACCTGGTGGCGGTCGTCGACGAGTCCGGGGCGACGACCGAGTGGAGACGGGTGCTCCACATGATGGCCGACCGCACGGTCGACGTCGTGGTGGTGGCCACTCTGGCGGATCTGCCGCCGCTGCGGCTGGCCCGCGTCGAGATCATCGGCCGGGGGCGGCCGGCTCGACGGCCCGGACTGCGGGTGGTGATCTACGGACCCGCCGAGGGTGGCGGCCAGTGGGAGCGGCACTGCGCGACGTGGTGCGAGCGTGCCGGCTACCAGATCCACGGCCGGGTGGCGGAGACGCCCGACGCGGCCCACTGGCCGGATGTCGTCCGCATGATGGCGACCGGCGAGATTGACCTTGTAGTGATGGAGAGCTGGGGGCATCTGCCCCCGCACCGGGTGCCGCGTCTGGAAATTGCAGGCGTCGACCCGCCGGGCCTGCTCCAGCCTCGGGCGTCAGGCTGGTGGTGACCGACCGTCCGGACAGGACGCGGAGTCGGCTGGGGGACGTATCTATCGGCTGAACTCATGTTCCGATTCGCGAGCGTGACGTTCTAACGCCGATCGGCTGATGGATGAACCCTGGCCGCCCGGCCATTTCACGATCGGTGGCTAGACATGGTCATCGATTCGGAGTCTGATCGATGCACCGCCGACCACTGTAGATCGGCGGGCCAATTGTGGGGAGGAACTAGCTGTGGGGGAGCGTGGGCGTGCCACTCGCAGTAAGACAGCAGTGGCGCGAATGTACGTCGCGGGACTGGTTGCCCTGGGGGTGACCGCGGCGGGGGTCGGTCACGTCAGGTTGAGCGAGCGCCGCAGGCGTCACCGCGAGGAGTTGGCGGCGGCGCGAGAGGACGGCATGGAGGAGGGTTTCGCGATCGGCTACCAGGCGCGCCTCAGGGAGTGCGGGGTGACGTACTTGCCGGGCCGCCGGCGCCGCCGACTCACCGGTGACTCATGATCTTCGGCTGAGAGAGTCAGAGGCCGGCTGGAGAACTCTCCAAACCGGCCTCTGACCTTGCTATATAGATGTGGGCGATACTGGGATCGAACCAGTGACCTCTTCGGTGTGAACGAAGCGCTCTCCCGCTGAGCTAATCGCCCTCAGCGCGCATGACTGTACCCGATCGGGTCCGGACTCCGCGAATCCGGGGTCAGTTCGTCGCCAGGTAGTGCAACAGCCGGGCGACGACGTCGATGCCGAGGCCGACCTTGAGGGAGAGCCAGACGACCGCGCAGACGAAGAGCAGGCCGACCGTGCCGAGGGCCAGGCGCACCGGCCACGAGCGGCTGGTCACCCACCTGGTCCAGCGCTGGACGTGGCGGCGGGTGAAGTTGAGCAGCCGCCGGGCCCAGTGGAACTCGACCGCCCAGATGCCGAGTCCGGCGATCACCAGCAGCCAGCCGGGGCCGGGCAGCGGGATGAGCACCGCGCCGATGGCGACCACCAGGGCCCCGGCCACGGAGATGAAGACCTTGAGCGCGATACGGCCGGTGGGGTTGGCCCGGATCAGCTCCAGCGTCGTCCGCAGCCGCCGCCAGCGGACCCGCCGTTCGGCGACCCGCACACCCCCTGTGCCGCCGGCACCGTGCCCGCGCAGCCCGTTACGGCCACGCCCCTCTTCCGGCACCCCGTACCCCCGATTTCCGGTCTTTCCGGTCACCGGACCCGGCAACCGACGCCCGGCCGCAGCCTCCATTGAGGAATGTTCCGCGACCATCTCACCCCCAGTGTCGCCCCGGCCCGTCACTCCTACCGACGACTGGACGTTACCGGAGTAAGTCGACGACTGAACCACCCGATGCCGGGCGGGACCAAGTTCTGGGCAGAACCGGATATCGTACATGAATTCTCACATTCTGGCGGCGTTTCCGAACCCCTTCCCACCACTGGGTGAAGTCAGCGTATGGCGGAGCGTAGCCATGAGGAGCGCCTGAGTATGGAAAAGCGGAACACGCGCGTTCCGCAGCGGTGCCGGGGGGAGAACGTCCATGAGTGTCATCCGACCGACGACCGTAGAGGTCGAGACGTCGCTAAGGCTCGTCGCACCTGACGCCACGGCCTTGCCGGTGCGTGCCAGTCTGCGCTACGACCCTGCTGACCCGTATGCGGTCCATGTCCTGTTCCATGCCGAATCCGCTGGCGGTGAGGCCGTGAGCTGGTCGTTCGCCCGCGAACTGCTGGTGACCGGGCTCGACGAACCGGCCGGCATCGGCGACGTCCGGGTGTGGCCCTGGGCCACACCACGCGGCGACTTCGTCGCGCTGGCGCTGTCGTCACCCGACGGCAACGCCCTGTTCGAGGTACCACGCAGTGTGCTGGTGCGCTTCCTGCGCCGCACCTACGTCGTCGTCCCGCGCGGCCGGGAGGCCGAGCACCTGGACGTCGACACGGCGGTGAACCGGCTGCTGGCCGGTCGCTGACGCCACACTACGGCGGGGCCGCGCGGATCTGCCGAGTCCGCGCGGCGCCCCGCCACCGATCCACCGGGTACGCCGCGACGTCCCGACCAGGTGGTCAACCGTGTGTCGTGATGCCGCCGTCGACCGGGATGACCGCGCCGGTCAGGTACGCCCCGGCACGGGAGGCCAGGTAGATCGCGGTGCCGGCCATGTCCTCGGGTCGGCCGATGCGGCCCAGCGGCACCTGCTGCTCGATGCCGGCCCGGGTCGCCGGGTCGTCCAGGGCGAACGCCATCATCCTGCTCTCGAACGGGCCGGGCGCGATCGCGTTGACCGTGACGTGCTCCCCGGCGAGTTGGTGGGCGAGAGTGCGGGTCAGCATGTGTACGGCCGCTTTGGTGGCCGAGTACGCGTACACCTCCATCGTCGGCACCCGGGTGCCGTCCACCGAGCCGATGTTGATCACGCGGGCCGGGTCGTCGGCGCTGGCCGCCGCGCGCAGTGCGGGCAGCAGCGCGGTGGTGAGCCGGAACACCGCCTTGACGTTGACCGCCCAGAGCTTGTCGAAGGCGCTCTCCGGGTACGCCTCCAGCGGCGCGCCCCAGGTGGCTCCGGCGTTGTTCACCAGCACGTCGAGCCGGGAGGTGTGGTCCCGCACGGCGGCGGCGAGGGCCTCCGCCCCGGCGTCGGTGCCCAGGTCGGCGGGGATCGCCACGCACCGACCGTCGGCGGACAGCTCGGCGGCGACGCGCTCGCAGACCTCCGCCTTGCGGGACGAGATGATCACCTCTGCCCCGGACCGGACGAAGCCCTGGGCGATCATCAACCCGATGCCCCGGGAGCCTCCGGTGACCAGCACCGTCTTGCCTTCGACCGAGAACAGATCCGTCATGTGCATCCCATCGCGAGTCGGCGGGGCCGCCCGCGCCGGCCGACCGGGCGCTACCGACCGGTAGCCTAACCGTCCCGACCCCTGTCGGAGGGCCGGCGATCCCCTACGTCCCCACCGCCGACATGCGGTGGGCGGCCCGGCGGGCTAACGTCGCTGGTGATGGTCTCTTCCGGTCAGCTCGCCCCGGCCACGGACGCCGCTCCCGCGCCGGTCGCAACCGGGATCCAGGCCCTCACGCTGGGTGATCTCGGCGCTGACCCGGCGTGGCGGCGACCGGTGCTGATCGGTTCGGACCACCTGATTCTGGTCACCGGCGGTCACGGCACTTTCGAGGTCGACTTCCACCCGTTCCCCTGCCGGCCCGGCACCATGTTCCGGGTCCGCCCCGGTCAGGCGGTGCGGCGCACCGACGCGCTGGACGCGGTGATGGTGCGCTGGAGCCCGCACGCCCTGCACGGGCTGGACGTCGACCCGGACGCCGTACCGGCCCACACCCAACTGGTCGGCGAGGACGAGGAGGCGGTGATCAACGAGGTCAGCCAGCTCGTGGTGGACTGCCGGCGGCACCCGGGCGTGGCCGGCGAGAGCCTGCTCCGACACCAGCTCGCCGTTCTGCTGCTGCGCCTGACGCTGACCACCGCCCCGACCGGCGGGACCGAACCGCGTACGTTCCGGCGGTTCTGCCGGGAGGTCGAGCACCACTACCGGTACACCCGGCGGGTCGAGGACTACGCCGACCGGCTGGGCTGCTCGGTGCGTACCCTCACTCGGGCCTGTCTGGCGATGACCGGGCGCAGCGCCAAGCAGGTCATCGACGAACGGGTGGCCTTGCAGGCCCGCCGGCTGCTCGCGGCGACCGACGAGCCGATCGCCCGGATCGGTCGGTATCTCGGCTTTCCCGAGCCGACGAACTTCGGTCGTTTCTTCAGCCGGGAGGTCGGCCTGAGCCCGGGTGCGTTCCGGGCGACCGGCGGCCGGGTGGCCGTGCCGGCGCGAATCGTCCGCCCCCGGCCGCCGCATTGGACCGACCGGGCATGATGGCATCGTGCAAATCTCGGCCCGTGGCGACTACGCGATCCGGGCGGCGCTGAGTCTGGCCGCCGCGTACCCCTCGCTGCTCTCCACCCAGTCCATCGCCGCGGAGCAGGACATGCCGCGCAAGTTTCTCGAAGCCGTCCTGGCGGATCTGCGCCGGGCCGGCATCGTCCGGGCCCAACGTGGGGCCGAGGGCGGCTACACCCTGGCCCAACCGCCCCGGGAGATCGCCGTCGGCGCGATCCTGCGGGCGGTGGACGGGCCACTGGCCGGCGTACGGGGGATGCGCCCCGAGGAGACCGAGTACCTGGGTGCGGCGGAGAACCTGCCCCGCCTCTGGGTGGCCGTCCGGGCCGCGGTCCGGCAGGTCGTCGACGAGGTGAGCCTGGCCGACCTGTCCACCGGCAAGCTGCCGGCGCACGTGCGGCGGCTGACCGCCCGGCCGGGTGCCTGGGAGCCGCGCTGAGGGGCTTCGGCGACCGGTGACCGCGCCGCCCGGCCCGGCCGGTGTTCCACCGTGGAACGATCACGGGTTTCGTGAAACGGCCATCCGGGCATGTTCGACACCGAACACGGACGGCTGGTCATGAAGGGAGGCCCCGACATGGGCCTGATGTTCCGCAAGCGGAAGAAGTACGGTCCCCTGGTCCTCAACTTCACCGAGAACGGCTTCTCCTCCTGGACCGTCCGGCTCGGCCGGTGGTCCTGGAACTCCAAGGCCCGGGCGCACCGGGTCGACCTGCCCGGCCCGCTCTCCTGGAAGCAGGACAAGTCCCGGTCGCGGGCGTAACCGGCACGACCGAAGCTCCCGACGTCGAGCGGGGTGCGTGGTGGACCACCACCGGCACCCCGCTCGACGTGTCCGGATCGTCCGCCCGCCGGGTGCCGGGTTCACTCCTCCGTCAGCCGGGACTCCGCCACCGGGTGGATGAGCACGTCCCCGCCGAGCCGGCCGTCCGCCGGTTCCCGGATCACCGTGCCGGCGTCCAGCAGTACGGTCAGCGCCCGTACCGCGTCGGCGGCCCGGTACGGGGTGGCGGTCAGCACGTGTCGGCGCAGCTCGGTGACCGTACGGGGGCCGGAGCGGGCCAGCTCGGCGACCAGCAGCGCGCCGAGCCGGTCGGCGTCCGGGGCGGCGGTGAGGTCGCGCGCCACGCCGTCAAGGTCCCGGTACCGGAAGCCGGCCGTCGCACCGACCTGCCAGATGGCCTCCTTGCCCGCCTCCAGGTTGCGGTCCGAGCCGGTGCCGAGGGCGAGCAGCCGGGCCGGTTCGTCGTCGGCCGGGCTGGTCTCGACCCCGGTGACCAGCGGGAAGCCGGCCCGGTGGAGAGCGGCCGGGCCGCCCGCGTCGGCGGGCACGGCGAGCAGCAGGTCGGCCGGGCGGCCGGCTGCGGCGGCGGTGAGGAGGGGCATGGCCGCCGGTCCGCCCAGCACGACGCCGGCCGGGTCGGCGAGGACGGTGAAGGTGGGTGCGCCGGCCGCGCCGGCGGCCTTCAGTGCCACCGGCAGTCGGTCCGGCGCACCGGGTACGGGGTACACGGCCACGTCGGCGGGGAGACGGGAGGTCACCGCGCCGAGCCGGGCCGGCAGGTCCGGGTCGACGCCGACCGCCACGACGGTGACGCGACGGCCGTGTACCCGGTCGGCGGCGTCGGTCAGGGCGCCCAGAGCGGCCTCGACGGTCCCGCCCACCGGGCCGGCGTACGCGAGGGCGAGCGTAACCCGCCGCGATCGGCGCAGCGCCCCGGTGAGCCAGGTGTCGAGCTGGCGGGCGAGGAGCCCGCAGAGAACGGCGTCGTACGGGTCACGCGGCATCCTGTGGTTCTACCAGGCGGCCGGTGCCAGCCCCGAGGGCCGGGGGCGGACGGGGCGCTCCGGACAGGGGGCGGACGGGCAGCCGCTCCGGGTCAGGCCGGGACGGAGACGCCGACGCCGCCCCGGGTCTGCCCGCCGTAGCGCTGCCGCTCGCGGGCCAGGTCGAGGCGGCCGATCCGGGTGCGCGCGGCGAGCGCGGCGGCGTCGAGCCGGTCGGCGGGAACCAGCCAGACGATCTCGAATTCCAGGCCGTCGGGGTCGCGGCCGTAGAGGCTCTTGGTGGTGCCGTGGTCGGAGCTGCCGACCAGTGCGCCGGCCGAGGTGAGCCGCTCGGCGGTGACGGCCAGTTCGTCGAGGGTGTCGACCTCCCAGGCCAGGTGGTAGAGGCCGACGGTGCGGCGGCCCGCCTCGGACGGGCCGGCGGCGGCGCCGATCTCGAAGAGGCCGAGGTCGTGGTCGTTGGTCGAGCCGGGCGCCTGGAGGAAGGCGGCGCCGGTGAACCCGTCCGGGGTCATCGGCACGGGCTGGAAGCCGAGCACGTCACGGTAGAAGGCGACGCTGCGCTCGACGTCGCGGACGAAGAGGACGGCGTGGTTGAGGCGGTGGATTCCCATGCCCACCACGGTAGCGCCATTTTGTTGAGCGTTCAACTAGTTGTCGTATGATGGCCGCATGACCCGGTGGTTGGACCCCGACGAGCAGCGCACCTGGCGGGCGTTCCTGGCCGCCTCCCGGGCGCTGATGGAAACCCTCGACCGCGAGCTGCAACGTGACGCCGGAATGCCGCACGCGTACTACGAGATCCTGGTCCGGCTCTCCGAGGCGCCCGGACGGGAGCTGCGGATGACCGACCTGGCCCTCGCCAGCGGGTCCTCGCGCAGCCGCCTGTCGCACGCGGTGGCCCGCCTGGAGGCCGCCGGCTGGGTGTGCCGCCGGGACTGCCCGACCGACCGGCGGGGACAGTTCGCCGTCCTCACCGACACCGGCTTCGCCGCGCTCGCCGCCGCCGCGCCCGGCCACGTCGAGGGGGTACGCCGACACCTGTTCGACGCGCTCAGCCCGGCGCAGGTCGACCAGTTGCGCCGGATCAGCGAGTCCCTCGTGGACCATCTGGGCGTCGATCGACCACTATCCTGACCAAACTGCCACCTGACGGGTCTTGTACATACCGTCGCGGAATGCGCACGATGAGGCGTGTCCTCCCCCTTCGGTGAACTGACCGGCCAGGCGCACCATCTCGTGGCCGCCGGCGATCTCTCCGGTGCCCAGGAGCTGCTCGCCGACGCCCTGGCCGACGCGGACCCGCGCCCGGCGAACGCCTCACCCGAGCTGGCCGAGGCCGCCGGTCTCCAGGCCCGGGTGCTGGTCACCCTCGGCGAACCGCACTCCGCCCGGGGCTGGGCGGCGTTCGCGTACGCCGCGATGACCCGGCTGTACGGCACGTCCGACCAACGGACCGTGGCCGCCGCCGCGACCCTCGCCGCCGTACTGCACCGGGTCGGCAGCTACGCCCGCGCCGCCCGGCTGTACCAGGAGGTGATCATCGAGCTGACCGCGCTCGACGGGCCGGAGTCGCTGCGGGTGCTCGCCGCGCACGCCGACCTGGCCACCGTCGAGTACGCCCGGGGCGAGTGCACGACCGCCCGGGAACGCCTCCAGGACGCCTGGGAGCTGCACCGCGAGGTGTACGGCGACGGGCACGTCAGCGGGATCAAGATGCTCGCCCGGCTCGGGGCGATGCAGCGCGACTGCGGTCACTTCGCCGACGCGCACGACAACCTGGCCCTGGCCCGGGAGCTGTGCCGGCAGCACCTGGACCCGGACGACCCGCTCGCCGCCCAGGTGGCCGGTCTGGCCCGCGCCGCCGCCAACCCGGACCACGCCTGCGACCACGTCGACGACGCCGAGCCCCCGGTGGTGCCCGCCGCGCGGACCCCCTCGGCCGACGAGGGAGACACCGGCGGGCCCTGGCCCCCCGAGACGGCCGACCACTCCGACGGGCCCGGACCGGAGACCTGGTACGCCGGGCGCGACCGGGGCACCGACGCCGGCTACCGGACGGGCCCGGACCACCGTACGGACCCCGGCCACGACACGGCGGCGGGCCACCGCCGGGACGCCGGTCACGACGACACCTACGGGACGGACACCGGCTACGTCACGGAACCGGCGTACGGCCCCGGGGCGGGGTACGGCACGGACCCGGGGTACGGGGCGGCGGCCGGTCACGGCCCGGTCCCGCGCCCACGTGTGCCGGAGGAGCCTGCCGGCTCCGGCCCGGACGACGCGTACCCGGCCGGTCCCGACCGGTTCCGGACCTACCCCGGTCGCCACCATCCCGGGGAGCCGGCGGCCAACGGCGGGCAGCGGCACGACGCCGGGTACGTCGACGAGGCCGGATACGCCGACGAGGGGGTCGGCTACGCGGGCGAGGGGGTCGGCTACGCGGGCGACTCCGGGTACACCGACGAACGCACCCGCAACGGCAGCGGGGGCCCCGGATCGGACGGCGGATGGTCGACCGGCCACCGGTACGCCACCGACGGCCGCTCGTACCGGCACGACCAGCGGTTCACAAGCGCCGGGCGGTACGGCGACGACCCCGACGGCGACGACTGGTGGCCCCCGGAGGGAGAGGTGGACCGCCCCGACGAGCCGACCGGTACCCGTGGTCCGACCGGGCCGGCACTGCCGCCTTCGGTGGTCGGCCTCACCGGCGGGCAGCACCCGGAGGAGTCCCCCGGCGTGCGCCGGGTCGCCCACCTGCCGGTGCGGGTCGGCTCGCGGCTGCCGGTGCACGTTCCCCGTCCGCCAGCCGATCCGCCCCGCCGGCTCGCGCCGCTGGTCGTCGCCGGGGTGGTCGTGGTGCTGCTCGGCACGGGGGCGGTGATCGCCGGGGTGGCCCGGGTCGACGAGCCGGCGGGGCAACCGCAGCCCGCCCCCGGCACCGGGTCGCCCCCGGGCGCGACGCCCGGCGGCACCGCGAAGCCGGCCAGCGCGGCACCCGGCGCTCCGCCCGGCGGGGTGACCCTGCGCGACAACCGGGACAGCGTCACGTTGAGCTGGACGTATCCGGCGGGGGCGGAGGGTCCGGTGGTGGTCTCCGGCGGCCGGGTGGGGCAGGACGCCCGAGCCTTCCAGGAGTTGCCGGCGGGCGCGACCAACTACATCGTCTACGGGCTGGACCAGGGCACCGACTACTGCTTCACGGTGGCGGTCGTCCACTCGGCGGACACCGTCGGCCGGGCGAAGCCGGTCTGCACGAAGCGGAGCTGAACCGGCCGCCCACCCGCAGGGTCGCTCCGGTCACGGCTCCGGGTCGGGCAGGGCCGGCAGGCGCACCGAGACACGCAGTCCCGGTTCGGCGTCGGACAGCCACACCGTGCCGCCGTGCAGCCGGACGAGTTCCCGGACGATGGCCAGACCCAGGCCGGTGCCCCCGGCGTCCCGGTCCCGGGCGTCGTCCAGCCGGGTGAACCGGTCGAAGACCCGTTCCCGGTCGGCCGCCGGGATGCCCGGCCCGTCGTCGGTCACGGTGACCAGGTGGATGCCGGCTGCGGCGTCACCGCTCACCTCGACCACGACCGTGCTCCGGCAGTGGCGGACCGCGTTGTCGATCAGGTTCGTCAGGACGCGGTGCAGGTCGTCCGGGTCGCCGACCGTCCACCGTGGCCCGGACGCCGGCAGGACGCGTACCGGAGGGGACGGGAAACGGGCGGCAACGGCCCGGACCAGCTCGGTCAGCTCGACCGGGCCGGTGGCCCGCCGCCCGCGCCCGGCCCGCCCGGGGACCCCGGTCCCGGCGACGGCGCCGGCGGGGGTGTTCCCGGCCTCGTCCAGGCGGGCCAGCAGCAGCAGGTCGTCGACGAGACGACTGAGCCGTTCGGTGTCCGCGAGCAGGTCGCGAGCCACCACCGGCCAGTCGGTGCGCTCCCCCAGCCGCCCGGCCACCTCCAGTTCGGTGCGCATGTTCGTCAGCGGACTGCGCAGCTCGTGGGCGGCGTCGGCGAGGAACGCCCGTTGTCGGGCGCGGGCCGCCTCCAACCGGGCCAGCATGTCGTTCAGGGTGACCGCCAGCCGGTGGATCTCGTCCCGGGAGGCCGGCACCGGCAACCGCCCGCCGCCGGCCCGGCCGGTGATCTCCTCGGCCCCGCTACGCAGCGCCTCGACCGGGCGCAGGGTCGCCCCGACCACCCGCCAGGCCACCCCGCCGAGGATCACGACCAGCAGCGGGATGCCTACCAGCAGGACGAACCGGACCACCTCGGCGCCCTGGTTCACGTCCGCCATCGACTTGCCGACCAGGACGGTCAGCGGTTCGGCCGGCGTGCCGGTGGGGACGCTCACCACCCGGACCGGGCCGGGCAGTCCCAGCCGCTCCCCCCGGACGAAGGCGCGCTGCCGGGCGGCGTGGTCGATCCGGTCCACCGGCAGCATCGGCACCAGCCGGTCGGCGTCGATCGAGGCGGCGCGGACCCGACCCTGTCCGTCGACCACCTGGACGCGCACCTGCCCGGCGGCGACCGGCAGTGGATCGGGCAGGGCGTCCTCGGCGGCGAGCAGCGCCACCGCGTCGGCGGTCTGGAACGCCTCGGCGTCGACGCTGCGTTGCAGGACGTGGCCGAGCACGCTGAGCAGCGCTAGCCCGCCCAACGCCAGCCCGACGGCCAGCCCGAGGACGCTGACCAGGGTCAGCCGGCCGCGCAGCCCGAGGGGCGGCGGCCGGCGCAGCCCCCGGCCGCCGGTCCGCTCCTCGCCCGGCGCTGGCTCCGGCGGTCGGGTCACGGCGTGAGGCGGTAGCCGGCGCCGCGGACGGTCTCCAGGTGGTGCCGGCCGATCTTGCGGCGGAGGTAGCCGACGTACACCTCCACCGCGTTCGGCGCGGTCTCCACGCTGGCGTCCCAGACGTGGTCGAGCAGTTCGGTCTTGGACACCACCTCTCCGGGGCGGCGCATCAGGTAGTCCAGCAGGGCGAACTCCCGGGCGGTCAGGGCGATCTCGGCGTCGCCCCGGGTCACCCGGCGACCGGCCGGGTCGAGGCTGAGATCACCGACAGTCAGCACGGTGGGGCGTTGCGGTGCGCCCCGGCGCAGCAGGGCCCGCAGCCGGGCCAGCAGCACCACGTACGAGAAGGGTTTGGTGAGGTAGTCGTCCGCTCCGCAGTCCAGCCCGTCGGCCTGGTCGTACTCGCCGTCCTTGGCGGAGAGCATCAGCACCGGCAGCCAGTGCTCCTCGGCCCGGAGCCGGCGCACCAGCTCGTAACCGGAGAGGCCGGGCAGCATCACGTCGAGGATCATCGCGTCGTAGCCGCCGTGCCGCGCGGCGTCCAGTCCGGCCGGGCCGGTGGTCGCCACGTCCACCGCGAAGCCCTCCGCCTGGAGCCCCCGTTGCAGCGTCCCGGCCAGCCGGGTCTCGTCCTCCACCACCAGCAGTCGCACGGGTCAAGGGTGCCACCGTCGCGCCGCCGGCTGTTTCGTCTTCCTCAGCCCCCTCACAGCATGGGTCGGGCAGGATGGCGGTCAGGAGGTGCACATGTCTGTTCTGACAAGCCGTCCGGCGTTGCGCTGGATCGTGCCGACGGCCGCGACGGTCGTCCTGATCTCCGGTGGCGCGGCCCTCGGCCAGTTCGCCGCCGAGGCCGAGCCGAGCCTGCCACCGAGGAGCGCCGCCCAGCTCCTGGTCGACCTGCAGACGTCCCGGCTGGAGGGGCTTTCCGGCACCGTGGTGCAGCGCGCCGACCTCGGCCTGCCGCCGCTGGTCGCCACGGTCGCGCAGCGCCGCGAGGACCTGACCGCCCTGGTCGCCGGCACCCACACCATGCGGGTCTGGTACTCCGGTCCGGACAAGGCCCGGATCGCCTTCAAGGACACCCTCGGCGAGCGGGACGTCATCCGCAACGGCACCGACCTGTGGGTCTGGAACAGCAAGAAGAACGAGGCGCACCACCGGACGCTGCCGGCCGACACCGGGCAGCGGCCCGACGCCGGCACGGAGCTGCCGGTGACCCCGGCCGAGGCTGCCGACCGGGCGCTGGCCGCGATCGACCCGAGCACCGAGGTCAGCGTCGGCCGGTCCGCGACGGTGGCCGGGCGGGACGCGTACGAGCTGGTGCTCAAGCCGCGCGACAGCGCCTCCCTGGTCGACCAGGTGCGGATCGCGCTGGACGCGAAGGAGCACGTGCCGCTGCGCTTCGAGCTCTTCGCCGACGAGGGCGACGCGCCGGCGATCGAGGTGGCCTTCACCCAGGTCGACTTCAGCCGTCCGGACGCCGACCAGTTCGCCTTCAACCCGCCGCCGGGGGTCAAGGTGAACGAGGAGAAGTCCACCGGGACGCGGCCCGAGCGTCCGGCCGGGTCGGAGAAGCCGGCCGGCGCGAAGGACCGGGACGCGACCGTGGTCGGTGAGGGCTGGGCGGCCGTGCTGGTCGCCCGGACCGGTGCCGGGTCTTCCGCCGGACGGCCGGCGGGGCAGGACGCCCCCGCCAGCCAGCCGGAGAGGCCGGAGGCCGCGGCCGGGCTGGACCTGCTCAACCAGCTGCCCAAGGTCAGCGGTCCCTGGGGCAGCGGTCGGCTCTTCTCCGGCACGGTCTTCAGCGTGCTGCTCACCGACGACGGGCGGGTGCTCGCCGGTCTGGTGACGCCGGAGCGGCTCTACGAGGTCGCCCGCGGCTGACCTCTCCGACGAGCCATGATTCGCGTCACCGGAACCCCGTTCCGGTGACGCGAATTCTTTGCCTGGACTTGGTCGGCACCGCCGGGGCACGCTATCTTTCTCAGTTCAGACACAAAAAGAACGACCATTAGCAAATGGCCGCTCGGAGCTATTTTAGCGAATTGGGAGAGGGCTTGTCAACGCAGTCCGACGAGCAGCAGCACACCGACGAGATCGGCCACGAGCAGGAGTACGTCTCGATGCTCTACCGCCGGCTGGACGGGCTGCGCGACCAGGCCGCCCGCCGGTTGGCCGAGGAGCTGCGCAGCGACGGTGGCACCATGCAGGCCCGCTCCCAGCGGGACACCGCGGTGCGGATGTACGCCGAACAGGTCGAGCAGTTCTCCGCCGTGGAGCAGGGGCTCTGCTTCGGCCGGCTGGACGCCGACGACGGCGCGCGTCACTACATCGGCCGGATCGGGATCTTCGACACCGGCGACGACTACGACCCGCTGCTGATGGACTGGCGGGCCCCGGCCGCCCGGCCGTTCTACCTGGCCACGGCGGCCAACCCGCAGGGCGTACGCCGCCGCCGGCACCTGCGGACCCGGGACCGCAAGGTGGTGGGGCTGCACGACGAGACCCTCGACCTGGCCAGCGCCTCCCCCACCGCACACGAGGAACTGACCGGTGAGGCGTCCCTGCTGGCGGCGCTGAACGCCAGCCGGACCGGCCGGATGCGGGACATCGTCGAGACCATCCAGGCCGAACAGGACCGGGTGATCCGGGCCGACCTGGGTGGCGTCCTCGTCGTGCAGGGCGGGCCGGGCACCGGCAAGACGGCGGTCGCGCTGCACCGTGCCGCGTACCTGCTGTACACCCACCGTCGGGAGCTCTCCAGCCGGGGTGTCCTGCTGGTCGGGCCGAACGCGACCTTCCTGCGCTACATCTCGCAGGTGCTGCCGACGCTGGCCGAGACCGGCGTGCTGCTGCGCACGCCGGGTGACCTCTTCCCCGGGGTGACCGCCCGCCGCGTCGAGTCGGCCCGCACCGCAGCGCTGAAGGGCCGGACGGCGATGGTCGAGGTGCTCGCGGCCGCCGTCCGGGACCGGCAGCAGGTGCCGGACGAGCCGCTGGAGATCGAGCTGGAGCAGCGCGACGTGCTGACGCTGACTCCGCAGATGTGCCGGGAGGCGCGGGAACGGGTTCGCCGCTCGGGCCGGCCGCACAACCTGGCCCGCGCCCTGTTCGACATCGAGATCATCCATGCCCTCGCCGACCAGGAGGCCGACCGCATCGGCGCGGACCCGCTCGGCGGGGAGAACCTGCTCGACGAGGCCGACGTCGCGGAGATCCGCCGGGAACTGCGGGAGGAAGCGGGGGTCCGCGCGGCGCTGGACCAGCTCTGGCCGGTGCTCACCCCGCAGCGCCTGCTGGCCGACCTGTTCGCCGATCCGGACCGGATCGCCACCGCCGCGCCCATGCTGGACGAGGACGAGCGGGCGTTGCTGCACCGCGAACCGGGCGGATGGGCCCCGTCCGACGCGCCGCTGCTCGACGAGGCCGCCGAACTGCTCGGCGAGGACGACCGATCGGCGGCGGCCCGCCGGGAACGGATCCGCGCGCAGGCCCGCGAGTATGCCGAGGGCGTGCTGGAGATCTGGCGGGGCTCCCGCTCCATCGACGTGGAGGACGAGGCGGACGGCGGCGAGATCCTCGGCGTCACCGACCTGCTCGACGCCGACAAGCTGCTGGAACGGCAGGAGACCGGTGACACGCTGACCACCGCCGAGCGGGCCGCCGCCGACCGGAACTGGGCGTTCGGGCACGTCATCGTGGACGAGGCGCAGGAGTTGTCACCGATGGCCTGGCGGCTGCTGATGCGCCGCTGCCCGAGCCGGTCGATGACCATCGTCGGCGACGTCGCGCAGACCGGCGCGCTCGCCGGCACCCCGTCCTGGCGGGAGGCGCTGGAGCCGTACGTGGCCGACCGGTGGCGGTTGGCGGAGCTGACCGTCAGCTACCGCACCCCGGCCGAGATCATGGCGGTCGCCGCCGACGTGCTCGCCCGGATCGACCCGGAACTCCGCCCGCCCCGCTCGGTGCGCAGCACCGGGGTCGAGCCCGTGGAGCGTACGGTCGCCCCGGAGCGGCTCGCCGCCGAGGTGATCGACGTTGCCCTCCGGGAGGTGGCCGACCTCGTCGACGGCCGGCTCGGCGTGATCGTGCCGGCCGGACGCGTCGACGAGTTGGGCGCGGCGGTGACCGGCGCGCTGCCGGAGGCGGCGGTGGGCGAGCACCCGGAGCTGGCGAGCCAGGTCGTGGTGCTGACCGTCGCCCAGGCGAAGGGGCTGGAGTTCGACTCCGTCCTGCTGGTCGACCCGGACGCGATCGTCGCCGAGTCCCCGCGCGGCGAGAGCGACCTGTACGTCGCCCTCACCCGCGCCACCCAACGCCTGACCACCCTCGTCTGCCCTTGAGCCGGGGCGGGTGGGTCAGTCGTCGGTGAAGCCGCCGGTGTGGCTGGCGGGCGCCGACTGGTCACTGGTGGAGCTGCCGGCCGGGGTGCTCAGGCCCCCGGTGGTGGCGTCCCCGGTGGTGGTCGGAGCGACCGTGCCGGGATGCCGCTCCGGCTGCCGCGCCAACCGGCGGACGCTCGCCGGCCCGGCGGTGCCGCCGGTGGTGGTGACCGCCCCCTGTCCCCGGGTCGGGCCACCGTCGCGCAGCACCTCCGGGTCGATCGGGACGTCCGCCGGGTCGCCCGGGTCCTCCCGCTGGAGTTGCTGCTGCACGTCGCTCGGGGGCGAGTTCATCTCGTTCAGGGCGTCCTCGCCGTAGACCCCGGCGAGGAGCCGCTTTTCGGTCCGGCGGGCGGACTCGCGCATGCTCTCGGACACGTGGATCACCTCGCAGAATTGTCGGTGACCCGTGGCCTGCCCGACCCCGGCCCGGCTAAACCCCGCCGCCGGGCGGCCGGCGTCGACGGTCGTCCCCGGCGGTTCACCGTCACGTCGTCTGCCGCTCGCCCGCGCGCCGACCGCGCTCGGCGATGCTGTCGGGCGGGTAGGCGGGACCCACCCGCCCCCGAGGGGAGCAAGCGTGCGGACAGTACGCCGTACCGCCACCGCTGTCCTGGCGGTGGCGATCGTGACGACCGGGCTCAGCGTGCCCGCGCAGGCGCGGCCGTGACCGGACCGGACGTTCGACGTGCAGGCCCACCGGGGCGGGCTGGGCCTGCGGGTGGAGAGCAGCCTCGCGTCGTTCGGCAACGCGCTCCAGATGGGTGTGACCACCCTGGAGCGCTGAGCCTCCTGCGCTGAGCCGGCCGGCGGACCCGGCGACGATGTCATCCGCCCAGGGCAGGCGCGTTACTGCCCCACCGACGCCGGGTAGCCAGGCGGTGCCCCGCCGAGTACCGCCCCGTGACCGGAACGCGGAGTGGGGGCGTGGGTGCAGTACTCATCGCATCCTGAGGAGGAAAGATGAGCACGCAGGCTGCAAGCACCAGGCCGGTCAACCGCCCGGCGCAGGACATGCAGAACCGGGCGGGACAGGACATGCCGAACCGCGCGATGGCGGAGGCACCGACCCGTCCGATGCCGGCGATGCACGACGGCCGGCGCGAGGCCATGCAGGCACCGGGTACGGAGACGAAGAACGCCTTCCGTACCACCGAGTTCTGGGTCTACGTCGCCGCCGTGATCGGCGTCCTGGCCGCCTCTCAGCTGGTGGGCCGGAACTCGACCGGAGTGGACATCTTCCGGGCCGACAACGCCTGGTTCATGATCACGCTGCTGACCATCGGTTACCTCGGTAGCCGTGGCCTGGCCAAGGCCGGAAGCGCCTTCCGCAGCGGCGCGGAGCGCACCGCCCGGCACTGACCGGACGGACGGTACGCGCGGTCACTGACCGGCGTCACCGCGACGGTGGCCCCCGGGGATTCCCCGGGGGCCACCGTCGTCGTATCGTCCGGGCCGGTCCTGCGACCCGGGTGGGTCACTCCTCGAAGTCGCCCCCGTCGTCACCCTCGAAGGCGTCGTCGAGCATCTCGCCGGCGATCATGCCGCCGGCCACGCCGAGGGCCGCGCCGGCCACCACGCCGCCCATGCCCATCCCCCGGCTGTGGCCGTGGCCGTGCCCGGGGCCGTGGCCGTGGCCGTGGCCGTACCCCTGCGGGGCGAAACCGTGCGGGCGCATGCTGCCGTAGCGGTTGATGGTGTCCTGGAGCCATCCGTCGACCACCTGGGCCCAGTCGACCCGGTCGACGTCGGCGTGGGAGACCGTGTAGCGGCCGAACGTGTCCTGCCCGGGGGTGAAGAGCCCGCCGCGCTTGTCGCACTCCAGGATCACGTCGACGCCCTGCTGGCTGGTCACGAAGGTCAGCTCAACCTCCCGGACCGTGTGCGCGTACTGCGGCGCGGCGAAGTACTCGATCTCCTGGTAGAACGGGAGCGTCTGCTGCACGCCGTAGATGTGCCCCCGCTCCAGGTCGGCGTTCTTGAACCGGAACCCGAGGCGCTGGAACGCCTCCAGGATCCGCTCGTGCACCGGCAGCGGGTGCACCGAAACCTGGTCCAGGTCGCTCTTGTCGACCGCGCGGGCGATCGCCAGCTCGGTACGCAGACCCATGGTCATGCCGTGCAGGCGCTGGCCGTACACGTCGGTGATCGGGGTCTCCCACGGCACGGGCAGCTGGAACGGAATGGAGAGCTGTTGCTTCGGGGCGAGCTGGAGCGCGCCGCTGACCCCCATCCGGTGGAACTCCATGACGCCCGCGTACTCGCCGTCACCGGTCTCGACCTCGACCCGGGTGACCAGCCCGACGCTGATCTGCTCGATGTTCGCCGGGGCGTCCCCGCCGACCAGGTTGACCTGGCCGTCGAGCATGAGGCCGGGTCGGGTGTTCGGGTTGGCGAGGACGGTGTCCACAGTCGGCCCGCCGACACCGAACGCGCTCAACATCTTCTTGAAGACCATGTCGCAAACTCCCGGGAAATCGCACCGGCCCTCCAGGTGGAGCCGGACGCCACTCTCCGCACCCTAACCGCTCCCACTGGGAACTACCTGGGAGGACACCACCGGTCACAGCGGACGGCCCGGTCCGGCCGGCCGGGTGGTGAGCAGCCCGCGCAGCCAGGCCCGCGTCCAGGCCGCGATGGTGAACGAGTCGGTGACGACGCCGTCCCGGATCAGCTCGCCCACCTGCTCCGGTGGATACGTCCGGGCGGACCGGATGCCCTCCTTCGTGTCCAGCGGGCCGAGCTCCGCTATCTCCACGAGATAGAGGTGGACCCGGTCGGTGGCGGTGCCGGTGTCCGGGTGCAGCAGACCGAGGTCGACCACCCGCGTGGGCACCGTCCCGAGTTCCTCCCGCAGTTCCCGGGCGGCCTGCTCCATCGCCGGTACGCCGGCCTCACCGAACCCGCGCGGAGCTTCGAGCTGCCAGGCCCGGATGGCGTGCCGGAAGTGCTCCACCAGGACCACCGCGCCGTCGAGCACCGGCAGCAGCACCACCCCGTCCGCGTCGCTGCCCGGCATCGACCGGATGTACGTCCCGAGCGACCCGTCGGAGAAGCGGACCGGGTCACGGACCAGGGTCACGTACTCGTCCCGGTACGCCACCCCGACCCGGCTCCACTCCGTCGGCAGGCCCCGCCTGCGGAGCGCCTCGGCCTTGGCCCGCTCCGCCGCCACCACCTCCTCCGGTTCGTGCAGGATGCGCACCGCGGCGTCCGACGGGTTGGCGAAGCGATCGGGTTGCCGCTCGCGCAGTTCGACGTACTGCTCCCAGCTACTCGTCACCGTCTTCTCCCTGCGCCCGGTCGATGTTCGGCTCGTCGTCGCGTGCCGCGTCCCCGTCGGTGACCGGGAAGCCCAGCTCCTGGAGCCGGCGGACGAGTTCCCGCCAATCCTCCCCGGCCCGTTGCAGACGCACACGCATCACGTCGATACCGGTGCTCAGTTCCCGGGCGGCGCGGCGCTCGTCCCGGCCCACCACGGCGAAGCGGAGCACGGCGGTCGCGGCCCGGGCGACCACCTCGGTCGGCACCTCGCCGAGCAGTTCCAGCCTCGGATGGCCGTCGAAGACGACCGAGAGGACCGCGCCGGAGACCTCGACGGTGACCCGGATCGCCGGGTCCCAGACGTTCATCCGGTTCTGTCGCCGCTCGCCCACGATCTCGGCCAGCCGCCCGGCGAGTGCGACGTACCGGTCGTACAGCCGCTGGGACCGGTCGACGAAGTCGAGCGGCTCGTCGAGCAGCGCCTGCAGGGCGGCGACGTAGTCGCGCCACTCGTCGGTCTGCCGGGCCTGCCGGACGTGGTGCAACTCCAACCCGGTCAGGTCGAGCCGCAGCGGCAGCTGCGCCAGGTCGAAGACCTGTGGCCGGAGTGTCTGGACCACCTCCAGCAGGTCGTCGAGCCCGCGCCGCACCTGTTCCGGCCGGCGGTACTCCTGCATCGCCGTACGGCGGAGCGAGTCCGCCGGGGTCAACGGGTACCTGTCGACGGCGTCCGGGAGGGTGGTGTTGTACCGCAGGTCCACGAGTTGCTTGAGCTCGGCGACCAGCGGATCGGTGCGGAAGATCCCGTCCGCCGGGTTGGTGCCCGGCTCCACCAGGAACTCCTGGTAGAAGCTGTTACGGGTGACCTGCTCGACGTCGACCGCCCAGTTGTTGATCTCCCGCAACCGGCGCTTGAGCCCCGGTCGGTCCTCGTCGCGCAGGCCCAGGTCCCGCTCCAGTTGGGGCAGGTCGAAGACGGCCATGTCGACCAGGAACCGGCGGAACTCGGCGTACATGCAGCGCTGGGTCAGTCGCTCGTTCTCGTCGTCGTCCCACGACAGTCGCAGACAGCGGACGGAGTCCACCTCGTCGAGGACCCGCAGCCAGGCCGGCCAGCCGGCCGAGTCGACGCCGAACTGCGGTTCCTCGGTGGGGTTGCGCTCCCGTAGCAGGAAGGGCACGATCACGCCCTCGTCGAGCAGGTCCCGGAACGCCTCCCGCTGCGGACCGGTGGAGACGAAGTCCCGGTGGACGACCGGGTTGTTGAAGAAGTACGCACGGTTGATGACCACCTGCTCGGCGTTCAGGATCGACCGGAGGTACTCGGCCCGCGCGTCGCGCTGGCGCTGCCGCTCCACGTCCCGGAACGACCGCCGCCGCTTGATGATCTCGGTGAGCAGGTCCTGCGTGATCCACTGGTTGTCCAGACACTGGGCGACGACCGCGACCCGCGCGAGGTCCCGATTGTCGAGCTGCGCCCGACGTACACCGCTGAAGAGTTCCGACATGACGCTCCCCTGTGGATGGACGTTCCCCCCACAGGGATGATGACGGACCGGTGCCAGCCGACGACACGGCGCCGGCCGACCCTGCGGCCGGCCGGCGCCGTGGACCTTTCCCGGTCGGGGTCACCCGGCTCCGGGAGGGTCGGGGTCAGGCGGCGGTGCAGGTGGGCGTCGGCGACGTGTTGCCGCCGGACGTCGAGCCGATGAAGCCGAAGGTGGTGCTGGCCCCGGCCCCGAGGTTGCCGTTGTAGGCGACGTTCCGGGCGGTGACGGCCGAGCCGCTGCTGGTCACCGTGGCGTTCCAGGACTGGCTGACGGTCTGGCCGTTGGCGTAGGTCCAGTTCACCGTCCAGCCCCGGATGGCGGCGGAGCCGGCGGTCACCTTGACCTCACCCTGGAAGCCACCCTGCCACGAGCCGACCACCGTGTACGTCGCCGTGCAGCCGCCCGGCGGCGGGGTCGTCGGCGGGGGCGTGGTGGGCGGAGGGGTGGTGGGCGGGGGCGTGGTGGGCGGCGGGGTGGTCGGCGGCGGGGTGCCGCCGAAGACGGTGGCCTCCCGGGCGGTCTGCTTGATGCCGTTGGCACCGTTGAAGATCCGCTGCCCCCAGCTGCTCAGGTTGGCCGGGTCGAAGTTGATCGCCATGTCGAGGTACTCGACGCCACCGCCGTTGCCGCTCCACGACCAGCCCAGGTAGCCGATACCGTTGGCCTGGCTGTAGGAGAGGATGGCGTCCTCGTCCGGATCGCCGTCGGAGTGGTTGTGGCCGAACTCGCCGACCACGATGGGCAGTCCGGCGGTCCGGAACCGGCCCAGGTAGTCGCTGATCTTCGCGGCGGTGTTGAACACGCCGTACATGTGGATGGAGAAGACGGTGTTCTTCGCCGGGTCGGCGGCGAAGACCGAGGCGGCGTTGTCCCGCATGGTGTACGTCCAGTCCTGGCCCCAGTTCGGCCCGTCCACCATGATGGTGTGCGCGAACCCGGCGGTCCGCAGCCGCTTGATCGCGTTGGCGGTGTCGGTCGCCCAGCCGCTGTAGTTCTGGTTGCCGTACGGCTCGTTGCCGATGTTGACGATGACGTACTTCTCCTGGCCGGTCAGGGCCGACTGGATGCTGATCCAGTAGTCGACCGCCTGGGCCAGGGTGGCCGCCCCGCTCTGCTCGCCGTAGCCGGTGGTGTCGTGCACCTCCAGCACGCAGATCAGGCGGTTCTGCTTGCAGAGCGAGATGACGTTGGCGACGTCGGCGGTGTCGTTCTTCGTCCAGCGCTGGCCGCTGGCGAGCACCACCCGGACGCTGTTCGCGCCGAGTGCCTTGATGTTGGCGAACGAGCTGGTCTGGTGGGCGTACCAGGTGTGGGCGTGGTTGACGCCGCGCATGATGAATTCCGCGCCGTTGGCGTCGTACAGCTTGCCGTTGGCGACGGTGAACCCGGTCGCGGCGTGCGCCGGCTGTCCACCGAACGCCACCAGGCTCACGACGAACGCGAGCAGGGTGGCGGCGACGACGGAGAGTCGTGTCTTCATGACCTTCCTCAGGGATGACCCCCGGCCCGACGGGGGTGAAGGGTATGACGAGGGCGGCTGCAGCCCGACAGCCGCGCCCGACTCCACGGCGCGGGATCAGCGTAGGCCGATGCGTTCCGGGAGGCAACCTGAACCGGTTAAGAAAACCACCCAGCTGCGGCCCCGCACACGGTGACGGACGGAGGGTTGAGCGGCGGGGCCGGGGGTAAGCCGGAGGGACCGGTGCGGCGAGAGGAGCGTGATGGTCAACGTCGGCTACACCCTGATGTGCGAGCAGGCCGGCCCGAAGCAGCTGGTCGACTACGCGGTACGGGCGGAGGCGGCCGGCTTCGACCAGCTCGTCATCTCCGACCACTACTACCCGTGGCTGGACTCGCAGGGCCACTCGCCGTACGCCTGGTCGGTGCTCGGCGCGGTCGCGCACGCCACCAGCCGGGCCGAGCTGATGTCCTTCGTGACCTGCCCGATCCGGCGCTACCACCCGGCCGTCGTGGCGCAGAAGGCCAGCACCGTCGGCGTCCTCTCCGACGGCCGGTTCACCCTCGGCCTCGGAGCCGGGGAGAACCTCAACGAGCACGTGGTCGGCGGCTGGCCGCACGTGCAGCAGCGGCACGAGATGTTCGAGGAGGCGTTACAGATCATCCGGCCGCTGCTCAACGGCGAGACGCTGACCTTCTCCGGCAACCACTACGACGTGCCCGACGCGTACGTGTGGGACCGGCCGGAACGGCCGGTGCCGTTGGCGATCGCCGCCTCCGGCCGGCAGTCCGCCACCCTCGCGGCCGAGTACGGCAACGGCATCGTCGCCACCGAGCCGGACCGGCACATCATCCAGATGTACGACGACGCGGGCGGCGCGGGCCAGCCCCGCTACGGGCAGGTGGCGATCTGCTACGGCCCGGACGAGGCCGAGTGCCGCAAGATCGTGCACGACCAGTTCCGCTGGTTCGGCCTGGGCTGGAAGGTCAACGCCGAGCTGCCCGGACCGGACGCGTTCGAAGCGGCCAGCCAGTACGTCCGGGAGGAGGACGTCGCCGAGGGCATCTCCTGCGGTCCGGACGTCGAACGGCACGTCGAGGCGGTCAAGAAGTTCGTCGACGCCGGCTTCAGCCACGTCGCCGTCGTCCAGGTGGGCGGCGAGAGCCAGCCGATGTTCCTGGACTGGGCGCGCGAGGAGTTGCTGCCCCGGCTGCGCGACCTGTGAGCACCCCACTGGTCCCGGCCCCGAGGGGCACCGGGCGGGTGCCGACGACCGGTCCGGCCCCGGACGGTTTCGGATGGGCGCAGCTGCGGCTGGCGTTGGCCGCGCCACGTCCGGCCGCCGGGTTGACCAGCGAGTGGCGGTTGGTGGACGGCATCCGCACCCACTGCCGGCGGTCCGCCGGGGCGCCCGGCGGGCGACTGCCCGTACTGCTGGTGCACGGCCTGGCTGTCTCGCACCGGTACCTCACCCCGCTCGCCGCAGCCCTCGCGCCCACGCATCCGGTCTACGTACCGGACCTGCCCGGCTTCGGGTTGAGCGGCCCGCCTCCACGTCCGTACGACGCGGCCCAGCACGCGGCGCACCTGGCCGCCTGGCTGGAGGCGTACGGCCTGGGGCCGGTCTGTGTGTTCGGGCACTCGTTCGGTGCGGAGGTGGCCGCGGCGCTCGCCGCCCGGCACCCCGACGCGGTCCGGGCGGTCGTGCTGGCCGGGCCGACCAGCGACCCGGCCGCCCGGTCCCGGTGGGGGCAGGTCCGCCGCTGGCTGCTGGACACCACCCGCGAGGCCGCGCTCCAACTTCCGGTCCTGCTCCGCGACGTCCGCGACGCCGGCCCGCACCGGGTGTACGCCACGTTGGCGCACTCGGTGCGCAACCCGGTGGAGGCGGACCTGGCCCGGATCACCGTGCCCACCCTGGTGCTCACCGGCGCGCGGGACCCGATCGTGCCGCCCGCCTGGCGGGAGACGGTCGCCCGACTGGTCCCCACGGCGACCACGGTGACCGTGCCCGGGGCCGCGCACAACGTCGCCACCACGGCACCGGCGCGGGTGACCGACGCGGTCCGTGCCTTCCTCACCCGACCCGACCTCCTCGACGGACAGGTGGACACCCATGCGCATCGGTAACACGGAGATCCGGCCGCTCGGCGGCGGCCTCGGCTGCCTGCTGATGATCCTCTTCTCGGTCCTCGCGTCGATCGTGCTGACCGTGCTGGTCAACACGGTGCTCTGAGCACCCCTCAAAGACAGCTATGGCTTTCGATATTTACCGCTAGTAACATGACGCGCACTCAGGGCGCGGCGACGATGCCGACCTCAAGCACACCCAGCCTGGAACACCAGCGTGTACCAGCCGCTGCCGAAGGGCGGCGCGTACAAGTGCGAGCCGGACCTCCAGGCCTTCTCCGACGGCCAGGTCTTCCTGGCCCCCAGCCCGACCTCCACCGCGTCGACCGGCGGCCTGGCCCGCACGCTCAGCTTCGCGGTACGCGGCCTGACCATCGGGGCGGTGGTCCAGGTCGTCGGTGGCGTCAAGATCTCGGTCACCAAGGACCCGGCCACCGACTCGTTCACCGCCGTCATCGGCACCCCGAAGACGCTGCGGGCCCAGGTCGAGGCGACCGGCCCGGACGGCAACGTGGTCCGCGCGGTGTGGGACTCCAGTTCGCAGGGCCAGCCGAACGACGACAGCATCCAGCTCGCGTTGCCGGCCGGGGTGAACCTCGACCCGGTGGTGCAACTGCTCCAGCTCTACCTGGACCTCGACGCGCCCAGCCTGGACGACGCCACCGCCGAACGTCGCCGCCGGGTGGTCTACCTCTGATCCGCCTGCCGCCTCGGTGCTGACGGTCCTCGCCGCGACGGTGCTGGCGGTCCTGTCCGTTGATCGGCAGGACCCGGTCGGACGGGTGGTCGCCTTGCCGGTCCTTTGGAGCTGCCCCGTTTGTGCGGGCACCGGGTGCGCTGGAGCCGGTCGGTCTACTGACGGCAGAGACCGCTAGGGCCTACACGAAGGTCGGCGGTGACGCCTGGACGGTGTCACCGCCAGGCGGCCTGTCCGTGGCGCCGGCCACGGAGCCTGCGCAGAAAACACGTTCGGCGGGTCACGGCGGCCGCTGCTAGTGTTCTGGAGGCCGTGCGAGAGACCGAGGAGGTGGTACCCGTGAACGTTCGACATGGGTGCTCCCCTCTGGGGTCACGGTCGGGCGATAGGTCGTCCGGGAGCGCCGTTCACGAGCACTCCCGAAGGGCACGACCATGCGATTCACTTCTGAACAGCGCCTTGATGACGGCGTCCTCGAACGCGAATTCACCCTCGGCGAGATCCCCGGCATCCTGTGGACGCCCGGGTCCGCATCCGCACCGGTCCCGCTGATCCTGCTCGGCCACCCCCCGCTCGGGCTGCGCAGGATGTACCCCCGTCTGGTGACGCGGGCCCGGCACGCCGCAGCGGACGGCTTCGCCGCGGCCACCATCGAGCTTCCCGGCAGCGGTGACCGGCCCCGTTGGGCCGCCGCCGAGCGGGCCCGCGCCGACCTGCGTCGGGCCATGGAGGCGGGCGAGCCGGTCAGCGACGACATCATCGACGCCCTCGTCCTCCCGCTGGTCGACAAGGCTGTCCCGGAGTGGCGGGCCGCCCTGGATGCCCTCCTGTCGCTGCCCGAGATCGGCGGCCCGGTCGGTTACTCGGGGGGAGTAATCTCCGTCGGCATCCGGCTTGCGGTGGTCGAGCCGCGCATCATGGCCGCCGGCTTCTTCGCCGGGAGTCTCGTACCTCGCACCATGTTCGAGGAGGCCCGACAGGTCACCATTCCGCTGCACGTCCTGCTGCAGTGGGATGACGAAGGGAACGACCGGCAGGCCGCCCTGGACCTGTTCGACGCCTTCGGCTCCAAGGAAAAGACGCTGCACGCCAACATGGGCGGACACACCGGTGTTCCGCAGTTCGCCGGGCAGGACGCGGCCGCGTTCTTCGCCCGACATCTGCGCTAGAGCCCGGTCGAGCGCTGTGGAGTCCACGGGCGCTGATTGCCGACATTGCAGCGGGTGAGCGGACATCCGTTACCGCACGCAGTGGTGACAGCTCAGATACACGACACGCCGGGCGGATCACACCTCAGGCAGCCACGAACCTCGAACACCCTGACAGACGTGGGTGGGGCCTGACTTCAGCCAGAGTCAGGCCCCACCCGTCGTCCGATCAGTGACGCCGGGTCAGTGCGCCAGCCACGGTGGCCCGAGCGAAAGCCGCCCATGCGGCGGGCGGGAAGGACAGCACCGGCCCCTGCCGGTCCTTGCTGTCACGAACGCCCACCACGTCAGGCAGGTTCGTCGCCACCTCGACACAGGTGGAACCGCCGTTACCGCTCCGGCTGGACTTCCTCCACACCGCCCCGGTCAGGTCCATGACTTCGCCGCCTTCTGAATCAGCTCACGAGAAGCCCTGCGCGGCAGCGCCTCCCCACGCATGGCCTCCCACTTGCGTTGAAGAGTATCAACGTCTTCCGGTCTGTCGGTGACGTGCGCGCGGAGTTGGTTGTCGAGATGCACGACCTCACTGCCGTCCGGCGTCTTGGCGAGGATCAACGCACCGGCGAGGCCAGCGTGAGCACCTGCCCCGAACGGCATCACGTGCAGATGAACGTGCGGCCACTCGGAAACCTGCGCCAGGTGCTCGAACTGTTCGACCATGAGCGCCGGCTCACCGACGGCGCGGTGCAGCACCGCCTCGTCCAACAAGGCCACGAACTGCGGAGGCGTGTCAGCCGAGAGAATCGCTTGCCGTGACATGCGGGACGTGACCCGTTGCTCGATCTCGGGCTGGCGAAGCAGCCCGCCCCACGCCAGGACCGCGCGGGCGTACGCCTCGGTTTGGAGTAGGCCGGGGACGAGGGACGGCTCGAACCAGCGGATCAGGGTGGCCTCCTTCTCCACGCTGATCCACTCACGCAGCCAAGGCGGCGCGGCATCGGCGCGAACCAGCGTGAGCAGCCGCTCGAACAGGCCACCGGCCCGCAGTTCGGCGTCCACCCGGACGATGAAGTCCTGTGACGGCGTCCGGTGCCCGATCTCCACCATCCCCACCAACGAGGACGAGTAGCTGATCCGCTGGGCCAGGTCGTCCCGGCTCAGCCCGGCCTCCTTGCGCGCCCGCCGCAGCTCCGCGCCGAGGAACTCCAGGGTCGACAGTCGACCGTCCGCCATCACACCTCCACCACCGCCTGGGACACCGCACCCCTTCGGAAGGTAGTCGATTGACCGCAGAGTGTGAACAGGCGATCCGGTAAGCGCTGAACAGCGGCAGCGAGTACATCCCTTCGGCGCGAGCAACGGCCAAGCCATCGCCCAACAGCTCGGCCTCCCCCGTCACCTGACAGACCGGATGGTCTGATTAGTCACGCGGCGTCAGTGCGCCAGCCACGGTGGCCCGAGCGAAAGCCGCCCATGCGGCGGGCGGGAAGGACAGCACCGGCCCCTGCCGGTCCTTGCTGTCACGAACGCCCACCACGTCGGGCAGGTTCATCGCCACCTCGACACAGGTGGAACCGCCGTTGTCGCTGCGGCTCGACTTCCGCCAGACCGCGCCGGTCAACCCCATGACTTCGTCAACTCCTGAATAAGGTCCCTGGTCGCCCTGCGGGGTAACGCTTCTCCGCGCAGACACTCCCACCTACGTTGAAGGCTATCAACGTCCTCCGGCCGGTCGGTGACATGCGCCCAGAGCGGGTTGTCCAGGTGTGCGACCTCAGTTCCGTCCCGCGTCTTGGCCAAGATGAACGGTCCAGCCAGACCAGCATGCATGCCAGCATCGGCCGGCACGACGTGCAGATGGACATGGGAGCGCTCGGCAACCTGGAGTAGATGTGCGAACTGCTCGACCATCACGGCCGTTTCGCCGATACGACGATGCAACACCGCCTCGTCCACCACGGCCACGAACTCAGGAGGATCGTCCCCCCACAGGATGCTCTGCCGCTCCAACCGGGAACCGACACGTTGCTCGATCTCACTCTCCCGGAGCATGCCGCTTCCGCCCAGGACCGCGCGGGCGTACGCCTCGGTTTGGAGTAGGCCGGGGACGAGGGACGGCTCGAACCAGCGGATCAGGGTGGCCTCCTTCTCCACGCTGATCCACTCACGCAGCCAAGGCGGCGCGGCATCGGCGCGAACCAGCGTGAGCAGCCGCTCGAACAGGCCACCGGCCCGCAGTTCGGCGTCCACCCGGACGATGAAGTCCTGTGACGGCGTCCGGTGCCCGATCTCCACCATCCCCACCAACGAGGACGAGTAGCTGATCCGCTGGGCCAGGTCGTCCCGGCTCAGCCCGGCCTCCTTGCGCGCCCGCCGCAGCTCCGCGCCGAGGAACTCCAGGGTCGACAGTCGACCGTCCGCCATCACACCTCCACCACCGCTGCCCCACCCGGTGTCACCGCCCCGACACGCGAGGTCGACCGGAGAGCACGCCCGACGTTGGGACACCACATCCTCTTCGGAAAGTAGTCGATCGACCGCAGAGTGTGAACAGGCAGTGAGGAGAGGATCGAGATGGCACGTCGTCCCAAACCCGTACCACTGGCTCCGCGACCGCTGGACCGGGTCGACGAACCCCGACGGAAGGCGAGAGTGTCGTGACGTCCCAGATCCTGTCGGTCGTGTTCGGCGGGCTGATGCCGGGGTTCCTGCTCGGCCTGCTCGCTTTCCGGGTCAAGTCCCGCTGGTGTCCGCGCTGCGGCGAGCACACCGAACCCGTCCACCCGACGGAGCGGCGGTGAACGCGCCCCGCCAGCCCGACCGCCGGGACCTACCCATCGGCCGACGCGTCGCACAACTACGCGCCCGACGCGGCATGAGCCAACAGGTCCTCGCCGACCGAATCGGCCGCTCGAAGAGCTGGGTCGACAAGGTCGAACGCGGCGTTCGCACCCTCGACCGCCTTCCCATGATCGAAACAGTCGCCGCCGCCCTCGGCGTGGCGCCCGGCATCCTGCTCGGCCGGCGCGTCCAGCGCGCACCCGCCACCGACGCCACCACCGCCATCGAACGTGTCCGCGAAGCCTTCGCCAGCCACCACACCCTCGACACCGCCGGCCGCGACCGGCCGCCGTCCATCGCCGCCCTCGACCACCAGGTCGGATACGCCTGCACGGCATACCGTCACGCGCACCACGCCCAGGTCCTCAGGATGCTGCCCGACCTGCTCGCCGCCGCCCATCCCGCCCGCCACCCGGCCTCGACAGCCGGCGCTCTTCTCCTGGTACGCGTCTACCGGCTCACCGCCCAGACGCTGGTCAAGCTCGGTGAGCCGCACCTCGCCTGGCTCGCCGCCGACCGGGCCATGACCACCGCAGCCGGGGACCCGTGCCGCACGGCCCTGGCCGCCGTCCCCCTGGCCCAGGCGCTGCGCACGCTCCACCGGGGCCGGCTGGCGCTGACCGTCGCCACCACCGCCGTATGCCCTCTCGACCTGACCCGGCACCGCGAATCCCCGCCGGACCACCTCGCCCTGGCCGGGACGCTCCTCACCGAAGCCGCCCTCGCCGCCGCCACCTGCGGTGACCCCACCGCCGTGGACGACCTCACCGACCGCGCCGCCCACCTCGCCGCCACCCACGGTGAGCTGCCCGACCACAGCTTCGGGCCGATCGTGGTCGACCTGGCCCGCGCGCTGGCCGCCGCGCACCTGGGAGACAACCATCTCGCCGTCACCCTGCACCACCGCGCCACCACCACCGACGCCTGGCACCGGCTACCCGCCGAACACCGCGCCGCCCACCTCGTCGACATCACCCGAGCCCACCTCGACCTCGGCGATCACCACGCCGCCGGCCGTGCCCTGCTCACCGCCGACCGGATCGCCCCCGCCGAGGTACGCCTCCGACCCGCCGCCCACACCATGCTGACCGCCGTGCTCCGCGCCGGCCCCACCCCCGCCGACCTCACCCGCCTCGCCGCCGCCATCGGCCTGACCGGGTCACCGTGACGGGGCTGGCGGGGAACGGTGCCGGGGGCCTCGCGCGTGCGCCGGTCAGGCCGGGGAGAGGTCGAGGTCCACGACGACCGGGTAGTGGTCGGAGGCGTACTCGGTCGCGCCGCCGCGCACCACCCGGCAGTCACGGGCGCGGGCGGCCAGCGCGGGCGTGCCGAACAGGTAGTCCAGGCGCATTCCGGAGAACTCCGCGCCCCCGCCGTACCGGGTCGGGGCGGTCTCCGGCTCCCCGGAGCCGGCGTGGGTGAACAGGTCCACCAGCCCGGCCCGGTGCAGCCGGGCCACCGCCCGGGTCTCCACCGTCCGACCGTCACGGCGCAGGTGCCGCCGCCGGTACGCCGCCGGCAGCCGGGCGATCCGCGCCCGATGGTCGACGCCCGGTTCGAGGGTGTTCAGGTCCCCGGCGAGCAGGGCCGACTCCCCCGGTGCCCGGCGCAGCGCGGCGGCCAGCCAGCCCGCCTCCCACAGTCGCCGACGCCCGCAGTACGGGTCCAGGTGGGCGCTGACCACGGTCAACGGTCCGGCCTCGGCGGTGGCCAGCGTGACCCGCTGCGCGGCGTGGTGGAACGGCCGGCGTACCGGGCCGGCGGAGAGCACCCGCCAGGGCGGGCGGACCAGCACCGCCACCGGCTGGCCGAACCAGCTTTTGGCCAGGTGCACCCGCATCTCCACCGCTTCGCCGAAGCGCTCCGCCACGCCGGGCGCGTCGAAGCCGCGCAGCTCCTGGAGGGCGAGGACGTCCGGCCACTGCTCGCCGACGACCCGGACCAGCCGGTCCCGGCGGTCGGCGGTGCGGTCCCGGCCGCCGGTCCGGACGTTCCAGGTCATCACCCGCAGCATGGCGGCGGCCTCAGTCGACCCGGCCGGCCTTGACCAGCTCGTCGTCGAGGGTGTGCACGTCCTCGGACTCGATCGCGGGTCGGTTGCCCTCGGCCACGTCGGCGTTGGGGCGGACCACCCAGTAGAGCAGGCCCACCCAGCACGCGGTGAGCATCATCGCGCCCATGAAGTCGGTCGGGTGGTGCATGCCCCGGTACATCCGGGAGATCGCCACCCCGAGCGGCATGACCACGGCGAGCCCGACGAACACCCAGCGCCACCAGCGGTCGGTGCGCGGGAACACGACGATCGCGATGGCCACCCAGACGCAGAGCGTCGCGGCGATGTGGCCGGACGGGAAGGACGAGGTGGGCATCGGCCCGTCCAGGTTCTCGATCGGCGGGCGGGGCCGGTCCACCGCCGCCGAGCTGGCCAGGAAGAGGGTCAGCTCACCGAACATGGTCAGCGCCACGAAGAGCACCGGCCGCCAGCGCCGCCAGACGGCCAGCACCAGGGGGCAGAAGACCAGCGAGATCAGCAGGATGGCGTGGGTGTCGCCGACCTTGCTCCACCAGTGGCTGAGGTCGTCCCGGCCGGGGGTGCGCTGCGCGTCGAACCACTCCGGCACGGCGCGGTCCATGGTGGCGAAGAAGGTGCCGTCGGCGTGGTAGCTGACGAAGGTGCCGAAGCCGTAGAGCACGCCGAGCACCAGCACCCAGCCGATGATCAGCTCGGCCACACCGGCCCGGGGATGCGGCAGCAGCCGCTCCTCGTCGGGCGCGGGCGCGACGTCGTGCGCGGCCTCCGGTTCCAACCCCTCCTCGATCGGTACGGCGGGCCGGCCGCGCTCCAGCCGCCACAGCCGGAAGGCGTACGCGGTGACGCCGAGCCAGACCGCGCCGAGCAGCCAGGCCCCGAGCACGTCGGAGACGAAGTGGACGCCGAGCGCGATCCGGGTGAAGCCGATCAGGGCGACGACGAGGGCGGTGATCGCGATGGCCGGCTTGCGCCACCGGTGGGACATGGCGGGCAGGAAGACCAGCAGCAGCGCGCCGTACGCCACCATCGAGCCGAGCGCGTGCCCGCTGGGGAAGCTCTCCCCCGAGTAGGTGCCGATGGGCACCTCGACCTCGGGCCGCAGTCGGTCGACCAGGGCCTTGACCGTCGGGTCGAGGATGAGCGCTCCGGCCCCGGTGACCAGCAGGTAGACCGCGAGCCGTCCCTGCTTGCGGATCAGCAGGCCGACCACGCCGACCGACACCAGCCAGAGGATCACCGCCAGCCCACCGAGGTCGGTGACCGCGTTCAGCACGGTGACCAGCGGGCCGTGCGGTGCGATCTGCTCGTTGAGCCAGGCGGCGATGCCGTGGTCGACGTCGTAGAGGGGGGTCCACCGGCCGCGGACTCCGACGAGCAGCACCCCGAAGGCGACCCCGGCACCGAGGACCAGCGCCAGGCCGGCGAGGCTCCGTTCGGTGAAGTGTCCCAGGGGTCGACGCAGAACCTCTCTGACCGTGGTCACGTCCAGCCTCCCTTTTCGCCTCTGGCGAGCCGAATTACCCGGACGGGCGGTTCGGTACACGCGTCCGGCGCGGGGGTCAGAGCGCGGTCATCTCTCCGGTGTCGTGGATCTGTTCCCGGTGACTGTCCGGCTCCCAGAGGTCCGGTTGGGCGGGCTCCTGCACGCCGATGCGCAACGCCTCCAACTGGGCGGCGAAGGCCAGCCCACCGAAGAGCGCCATGCCGGTGAGGTTGGCCCAGAGCAGCAACGCCATCATCCCGGTCAGCGGTCCGTACGTCTGCCCGAAGTTGTCGCCGAAGGCGACGTAGCCGGCGAGCAGCAGGCTGGCCAGCCACCAGAGCACGGTGGCGATGGCCGCTCCGAAGAACAACCAGGACAGGCCAGGCTGCTTGCGGCGCGGCGCGTGCCGGAACAGCACGGAGACGGCGAGGACGGTCAGGCCGAGACTGAGCGGCCAGCGCAGCACGCTCCAGACGCCGTGCGCGGCGTCGCCCCAGGCGTAGTGCCGGCGTACCGAGTCGCCCATCGCGCCGCCGCCGACGAGGATGAGGAAGCCGGCCAGCGCCGGCAGGCCGGCGGTGACGGCGAGCACGGCGGCCCGCAGGTACTTCCAGAGTGCCGGGCGGTCCCGCTCGACGCCGTAGATCCGGTTCGCGCCCCGCTCGATCTGGGCCATGGTGGAGGTCAACGCGACCAGGCCGGTCAGCAGACCCAGGGTCAGCGCCAGTTCGCCGACCTCCTCGGTGCGTTCCCGGTCACTGAGCAGTTCCTTGACCATGTCGTCGCTCGCGCCGGGGCTGAGCGCGAGGACGGTGTCCGCGACGACCGTGCCGCCCTCCTCCACGCCCAACTCGCTGATCAGACCGGTGAGCGCGATCATGAACGGCACCACGGCGAGGCAGAGTTGGAAGGCGAAGGCGCGGGCGTGGCTGAAGCCGTCGCCGTAGCGGAACCGGACGAAGGCGTCCCGCAGCAGGGACCAGCCGCCCTCGCGGCGCAGGGTGTGCCACGCGTCGTCGGCGGAGAGTTCCTCGTCCGCCATGCACCGGGTCTCGGGGACGATCCGGGTGCTACTCACCGCGTGCCTCCTCGACCCGGCGTTCACCCCGCTCCGCGACCGCGTCGGCGTCCTCGGTGAGGTCGGGTGCCTGCGCCGGGCGCGGTACGCAGAGCCACAGCGCCCCGGGGCGGACCTCCACCCGCAGCGACCGGCCGGGTTCGATCAGGTCGCCGTCGAGTTCCCGGGGCTGCGCCCGGTTGCTGGTGATCTCGACGCGTCGGCACCGGAGGACCTCCATCCGGGGCACCCGGTCGCGGCGGCGCATCACCGCCCAGCCGAGTTCCAGCCAGTGCCGCAGCGTGCGCGGGGTGAGCACGGCCACGTCGAGGTAGCCGTCGTCCGGTTCCGCCTCGGTCAGCAGGGTGACCCCGCCCTGGAGCCGCCCGACGTTGGCGACCAGCACCGACCGGGCGCGGCGGCGCAGCGGGGGACGGTCGTCGACGCGGATGCTGACCTTCATCGGCCGGTCCCGCAGGTGGCGGGCGGCGCCCACCACGTACGCCGGCCAACCGATGCGCGCCTTGGTGGTCTCGGAGGTGTCGGCGAGCATCTGGGCGTCGAAGCCCATGCCGGCCATCACCACGAAGTGGTGCCCGTCGACGGCGCCCACGTCGAGGCGGCGGCGTCCCCGTTCGACGGCGACCTCCAGTCCGGCGGCGAGGTCGCCGGAGAGACCGAGGTTCGCCGCGAGCAGGTTGCCGGTGCCCTGCGGGAGCACCGCCAGGGCCACCTCGGTGCCGACCAGCCCGCTCACGCAGGACATCACCGTGCCGTCGCCGCCGCAGGCGAAGACGACGTCCACCCCGGCCGCGACGGCCTTCTCGGTCTGGCCGCGACCCGGATCCTCGACGGTGGTCTCGTACCAGAGCGGCTCGGGCCAGCCCGCGGCGGTCAGGGTCTCGTCGACGACGCGCCGCAGGTCGTCGAGATCGGCGACCTTGACCGGGTTGACCACCACGGCGGAACGCAGCCCGCCCCGGTCCGCCCCGCGCCGTCCGCCCTCTCCAGCATCCACGGCGCAAGTGTGCAGCAATGTGACGGCGGCAGCGACCCGGCGGCGTCCGTCGTCGAGCACACCACAAAAAGGTTTCCGGCGGGCCCCCGGTGGTCAGGGACCGCACCGCTGTGGCCCGGGCGGTTCGACCCGTCGCCGGCTACGCCCCACCCGGCTGGAGAGTCCCGGGGATCGGCAATCGGGGAAAGCGGACGGCGGTGGCGGCTCTGGTCGCCACCGCCGTCCGGGCTCAGGCCACCGCCCGCACCGCCACGTCGACGCGGTGACGCAGGTCACGCAGGTCGACACCGGCCTCGGCGAGCACCTGACCGGCCAGGCCGGCACGCTCGTGCCGCAGGCCGAGCAGAATGTGCTCGGTGCCGATGTGCCGGTGCCGCAGGTGCAGCGCTTCGCGCAGGGCCAGTTCCAGCACCTTCTTCGCCCGGGGCGAGAAGGCGCCGCCCTCCGATCGCCGCCACCAGCCCCGGCGGCGTGGAGGCGGGGTGGGGCCACGCAGCGCGCCCGGCCCAAAGGTCTCCTCGATCCGCGCCTCGATGGCGGCCAGGTCGATCCCGATCTGCCGCAGCGCGTCGGCGTCCGCCTCGCCGAGCACCGCACCCCGGTCGACCTGGGCGACGATCCGGGAGCGCAGGTCGTCCGCGTGGAGTCCACCGTCGGCGAGCACCCGGACGGCCAGGCTGTCCGGGTCGGCGAGCAGGGCCAGGAGCAGGTGCTGGGTGTCGACCGGCTCCGGGCCGGCCTCGTCCCGGGCCCGCCCGACAACCTCACGGGCCCGGCGGGTGAACCGTTCGAACATCACGCCTCCCTGGAGTGCTCGACCGCCGGACGCCCGGCGTGCTTCTTGTGGACCGCCTGCCGGCTGACCTCGAGCGCGTCGGCGATCTCCTGCCAGGACCAGCCCGCCCGTCGGGCGTTGTCCACCTGGACCACCTCCAACCGCTCCAGCAGCCGGCGCAGGGCGAGCACGGCCCGCAGCCCGACCCGGGGGTCGGCGCTGCCGGCCGCGGCCGCGAGTTCCGTCGCCTGACTCATACTGTCAATGTACGTTGACACTCCACCCCTTGTCAACCTCAGTTGACAGACCCTGGTGTGGCCGGGCGGTGATCCGTACCATCGAGGCGCGTCAGCGGCATCCCGGCACGGGTGCCGCCGCGGAGCGGGACCACCCCACCGGCATGCGGGCTCATGCCGGCCGACCGGCGTGCGGTCCCCGCGTCCTCCTCGCACCGACGCCCCCGCGCGCATACACCCGGACCATGGAAGGACAACCCATGCGCGCTGTCAGAACGCGCCACCGTCGGGCGCTGCCGGGCCTGCTGGCCCTGGCCGCCCTCGCCACCGCCGCCCTCGCCGCCGTGCCGCTGACCGGTCCGCCCGCCCACGCCGCCGACCCCGTCGTGGTGCTCGACGCCACCTTCGAGAACGGCACCACCCAGGGCTTCCGGGCCCGGGGCGGGGAAACCGTCGCGGTCAGCACCGCCGCCGCCCACGGCGGCACCCGCAGCCTGCTCGCCTCCGCCCGGACCGCGAGCTGGCAGGGCCCCACCGTCGACCTGCTGGACGAGATGGTCAAGGGCACCCGCTACGAACTGTCGATCTGGGTCCGGCTCGCCGCCGGGCAGTCCCCCGCCCAGGTCCGGCTCAGCGTGCAACGCGACGCCGACGGCACCTCCGCCTACGACCAGGTGGCCGGCAACACGGCCGTCACCGCCGACGCCTGGGTCCGGCTGCGCGGCACCTACGTCCTCGCCCACGACGTGGACGGCCTGTCGGCGTACGTGGAGACCGCCAGCGGCACCGCCGACCTGCACGTCGACGACTTCACCCTGTCGTACCTGCCGACCAAGCCGGTGCAGACCGACATCCCCGCGCTGCGCGACGTCCTCGCCGACGACTTCCCGATCGGGGCGGCGATCAGCAACCGGCAGATCATCGGCGACCAGGCCACCCTGCTGCGCCGGCACTTCTCCACCGTGACACCCGGCAACGCGCTCAAGTGGGACGCCACCCAGCCGACCGAGGGCACCTTCCGCTGGGCCGACGCCGACGCGCAGGTCGGCTTCGCCACCGACCACGGCCTGGCCGTGCGGGGGCACACCCTGGTGTGGCACCAGCAGACCCCGGCCTGGGTGTTCACCGACACCGACGGCACCCCGCTGACCTCGGACCCGGCCGACCGGGCGCTCCTGCTCGACCGGCTGGAAACCCACATCCGGGCGGTGGTCGGCCGGTACGGCGACGCGGTCGGCGTCTGGGACGTCGCGAACGAGGTGATCGACGAGAACCAGGCCGACGGCCTGCGCCGCAGCCGGTGGTACGAGATCAGCGGCCTGGACTACCTGCGCACCGCGTTCCGGGTGGCCCGCCAGGTCGCGCCGCAGGCGAAGCTCTACATCAACGACTACAACACCAACGTGCCGGCCAAGCGCGACACGCTGCGCAACCTGGTGAGCCAACTGCGTGCCGAAGGCGTGCCGATCGACGGGGTCGGGCACCAGATGCACGTCAACATCCAGTGGCCGTCGGTCGCCGAGACCGAGGCGATGCTCCAGGCGTTCGTCCCGCTCGGCGTCGAGCAGCAGGTCACCGAGATGGACATCAGCATCTACACCAACAACGACGAGTCCTTCCCCACCCCGCCCGCCGACCGGCTGCTCACCCAGGCGTACCGGTACCGGGACCTGTTCGCCCTCTACCGCCGCTACGCCGACGAGCTGACCTCGGTGACCCTCTGGGGACTGGCCGACGACGACACCTGGCTCGACACCTTCCCGGTGGCCCGCAAGGACGCGCCGCTGCTCTTCGACACCGAACTCCAGGCCAAGCCCGCCTACTGGGGGATCGTCGACCCGACCCGGATCAACCCGACCCCGTCGCCCACGGTCAGCCCCTCCCCCACCGGCACTCCCACCCCCGACCCCACCGGCGGGATCGACTCCTGCCGGGTCACGTACGCCGTCACCAACCAGTGGTCGGACGGCTTCCAGGCGACCGTCCGGGTCAGCAACACCGGCACGCGGGCCCGCACCGGCTGGACGGTGCGCTGGAGCTTCCCGGACGGGCAGCGGATCACCCAACTCTGGAACGGCACCCACCAGCAGTCCGGCACCGACGTGACGGTCTCCCCCGCCTCGTGGAACGGGACCCTGCCCGGCGGCGGGACGGTCGAGGTCGGCTTCCTCGGCAGCTGGTCCACGGCCAACCGGCACCCGTCCGCGTTCTCCCTCGACGGCCTGCCCTGCCTCCTCGGCTGAACAGCCCTCCGGTTCCGCCGACTCGCCCTGACGGCGGCGACCACGCCACTACTGTCGGCGATGACACGGTGACGGCCGGGAGGTGACGCGACAATGAGCGCAGCCGCCGACGCGCCCGTCGTGGTCGGGGTGAGCGGCTCGGAGGAGAGCCTGCCGGTGGTCCGGCTGGCCGCCCGCGAGGCGGCCGAGCACGGCCGGCGGCTCTGCGTGCTGCACGCCTTCAACTGGGAGGCGGCACTGGCCGCGCCGAGCCTCGCCGGAGCCCGGGCCGAGGCCGAGCGGGGGCTCACCCGGGCCGTCGAGGTGGCCGGTCGGGTGGCCCCCGACCTGCCGGTGGACGCACACGTCGTCGAGGGTGCGGCGGTGGCGGCGCTGCTACGGCAGTCCGAGTCGGCCTTCCTGGTCGTCGTCGGCGACGGCGGCATGGCCGCGCGGGACTGTGTGTCGCCCGAGGCGGCGGCCGTGCAGGTGGCCTCCCGGGCCGGCTGCCCGACCCTGGTGGCCCGGCTCGACCCGCCGCCGGAAGGCCCGGTCCTGGTCGGACTGGACGGCTCGCCCACCTCCCGGTTCGCGCTGGACTTCGCCTTCGACTGCGCCACCCGGCACGACGGCCGGCTCCGCGCGGTCCGGGTGGTCGAACCGGACGACGACGCCGAGCGGGCCGGGCGGGACGTCGGCGACCTGCTCGCCGAGCGGGGCGAGCGGCACCGGACGGTCACCGTCGAACGGGAGGTGGTGCTCGGCGACCCCGGCCAGGTGCTGATCGACCAGTCCCGGTCGGCCCGGCTGGTGGTGGTCGGCACCCGGGGCGACCAGCCCTGGCGGGGCCTGCTCGGCGCGGTCAGCCAGTCGCTGCTGTACCACGCGCCCGCCCCGGTGGTGTTCATCCGTGGGGTCACCGACGTGCCCCTGGAGTCACCGTGACCGACGGGTCGTCCCGCCCGGTGCTTCCGGGACCAACGACCCTGCGCCCACCGCAACGGGCCGACGAGGCTGGAACCGCCGGACGAATCCGCCGCTGGCGGATGCAGGATCCCCCGACCCGCGAGAGGCTTGTGCAGATGGACACCGCTCTGGAGCTGCCCGTCCCGCTGACCGACGACGAGCTTCGCCGGCTGGACGCCTACTGGCGGGCGGCCAACTACCTGACGGTCGGCCAGATCTACCTGCTGGACAATCCCCTGCTGCGGGAGCCGCTGCGCGTCGAGCACGTCAAACCCCGACTGCTCGGCCACTGGGGCACCAGCCCCGGCCTGAACCTGCTCTACGCGCACCTCAACCGGCTGATCGTCGACCGGAACCTGAGCGCCGTCTTCGTCACCGGCCCCGGTCACGGCGGTCCGGCCCTGGTGGCGAACACCTGGCTGGAGGGCACCTACAGCGAGCGGTACCACTCGGTCGGGCGCGACGGGTCCGGCATGGCCCGGCTGTTCCGCCAGTTCTCCTTCCCCGGTGGCATCCCCAGCCACGTGGCTCCGGAGGTGCCCGGCTCCATCCACGAGGGCGGCGAGCTGGGGTACGCCCTCAGCCACGCCTACGGCGCCGCGTTCGACAACCCCGACCTGCTGGTCGCCTGCGTGATCGGCGACGGCGAGGCGGAGACCGGCCCGCTGGCCGGCAGTTGGCTGTCCAACGTGTTCCTCAACCCGGCCCGTGACGGCGCGGTCCTGCCGATCCTGCACCTCAACGGCTACAAGATCGCCAGCCCGACGGTGCTGGGCCGGATCCCCACCGACGACCTGCTCGCCATGATGCGCGGCTTCGGCCACGAGCCGTACGTGGTCGAGGGCGACGACCCGGCGCGGGTGCACCAGGCGCTCGCCGCCACCCTGGACCGGGCGGTCGACGAGATCACCGCCATCCAGCGCCGGGCCCGGTCCGGGGAGACGGTCACCCGGCCCCGCTGGCCGATGGTCGTCCTGCGGACGCCGAAGGGCTGGACCGGCCCGGAGGTGGTCGACGGCAAGCAGGTCGAGGGGACCTACCGGGCCCACCAGGTGCCGCTCTCGAACATCCGGGACAGCCCGGAGCACCTGGCCGCGCTGGAGCGCTGGCTGCGGTCGTACCGGCCGGAGGAGCTCTTCGACGCCACCGGCGCGCCGGTGGCCGAGCTGACCGCGCTGCCACCGGCCGGGGACCGGCGGATGAGCGCCAACCCGGTCACCAACGGCGGGCAGGTGCTGCGTGATCTGGTCCTGCCGGACTTCCGCAAGTACGCGGCCGACGTACCCGAACCGGGCGCGGCCGGGGCCGGCGCGACCGGCGTCCTCGGCCCCTGGATACGCGACGTGATCACCGCCAACCCGCAGACGTTCCGCCTGTTCGGCCCCGACGAGGTCGCCTCGAACCGGCTCGACGCGGCGTTCGAGGTCACCGACCGCGTGTTCGTGGCCGGCACCGGCCCCGACGACGACCACCTCTCCGTCGACGGCCGGGTGATGGAGGTCCTCTCCGAGCACCTGTGCCAGGGCTGGCTGGAGGGCTATCTGCTGACCGGGCGGCACGGCGTCTTCACCAGCTACGAGGCGTTCATCCACATCGTCGACTCGATGGTCAACCAGCACGCCAAGTGGCTCAAGGTGACCCGGGGCATCCCCTGGCGGATGCCGCTCGCCTCGCTGAACTACCTGCTCTCCAGTCACGTGTGGCGGCAGGACCACAACGGTTTCTCGCATCAGGACCCGGGCTTCATCGACCACGTGATCAACAAGAAGGCCGAGGTGGTCCGGGTCTACCTCCCGCCGGACGCGAACACCCTGCTCTCCACGATGGACCACTGCCTGCGCAGCCGGCACTACATCAACGTGGTGGTCGCCGGCAAGCAGCCCGCGCCGAACTGGCTGACCATGGACGAGGCCGTCCAGCACTGCCGGCGCGGCCTGGGCATCTGGGACTGGGCCAGCACCGACGAGGGCAGCGAACCGGACGTGGTGCTCGCCTGCGCCGGGGACGTGCCGACGCTGGAGACGCTCGCCGCCGCCGACCTGGTCCGCCGGCACCTCCCCGACCTGAAGGTCCGGGTGGTCAACGTGGTCGACCTGATGCGGCTCCAGCCGCCGTCGGAGCACCCGCACGGGCTGCCGGACAACGAGTTCGACACCATCTTCACCCAGGACAAGCCGATCATCTTCGCCTACCACGGCTACCCGTGGCTGATCCACCGGCTCACCTACCGCCGGACGAACCACGGCAACCTGCACGTGCGCGGCTACAAGGAGGAGGGCACCACCACCACGCCCTTCGACATGGTGATGCTCAACGACCTGGACCGCTTCCACCTGGTCATCGACGTGATCGACCGGGTCCCGGGGCTGGCCGCCCGGGCCGCGCACCTGCGCCAGGAGATGATCGACGCCCGGCAGGAGTGCCGCGACCACACCCGGCGCTCCGGCGAGGACGCCCCCCGGGTGGCGGAGTGGCGCTGGGTCCGCGAGACCGACCCGACGAACCGGTAGTGACCGTCAACGAGAGGCAGGCATCATGAGCGACGAGGAGATTGTGGTCGGCTACGACGGCTCCCCGGACGCGGCGGCCGCCCTGGCCTGGGCGCTGGAGGAGGCCGGGCGGACCGGACAGCCGGTGCGGCTGGCGTACGTGTTCGAGTGGTTGACCGTGGGAGGATGGATCGGCCCCGGCATCGCCCCCGGCGCGTGGCCGGACGCCGCCGCCCGACAGCAGGTGGAGCAGCTCGTGCAGCGGGCGGTCACCGACACGGTCACGGCCAACCCGGGACTGACCGTGCACGGCGAGGTGTTCGACGGACCGCCCGCGCTGGTGCTCCAGGAACGTTCCGCCGAGGCGGCCCTGCTGGTGCTGGGCAGCCGGGGACACGGCGGGTTCACCGGCCTGCTGGCCGGCTCCACTGCGGTCTCGGTCACCGCCCACGCGCACTGCCCGGTCGTGGTGGTCCGCCGCGACACCCCGACCGCCACCGGGAAACGGGTCGTGGTCGGGGTGGACGGTTCGGAGATGTCGCTGGTCGCGCTCGGGTTCGCGGTGGAACGGGCCGCCGGGCGCAACGCCCCGCTGCACGTGGTGCGGGCCTGGGCCCCGACGCAGTGGCGGGCCCAGGGCTTCGACCCGGACGAGGCCCAGGCGACCGAGCAGGCCAACCTCGAGGAGTCCCTGCGACGGTGGCGGGAGGGTTTCCCGGACGTCCCGGTGACCACCGAGGTGCTCTCCGGCAACGCCGCCTCCGTGCTGGTGGGGGCGAGCCGGGACGCGCAGCTCGTGGTGATCGGCACCCGGGGGCGCGGCGGTCTGCGCGGGGCGCTGCTCGGGTCGGTCAGCCAGCAGGTGCTCCAACACGCGCACTGCCCGGTGGCGGTGATCCGGCAGCGGTGACCGGCGATCGGCTCAGCCCGGACCGGCGGCGGACCCGGGACCTGCCCCTGTTCGACCGGGTCGAAGGGCCCCCGACCCGGGACCGGTGGCACCGTGCGGGACCGGCCGCCGTGGCGCAGGATGGAGCCGCAAGCCCACCCGGAGCACCACCCGGGTACGGCACGATGGGGTGGAGACGAAAGGTCGTTACATGAGCCACGAGACGTCGGCACGCCCGCTGACCACCGCGTACGCGGAGGCCGCCGCCACCGCCGGCTACGCCCCCTCGGTGCACAACACCCAGCCCTGGAGCTGGCGGGTGCTGCCCGACGCGCTGGAGCTGCGGACGGCACCGGAGCGACGGCTCACCGCGACCGACCCGGAGGGACGGCTGCTCGCCCTGAGCTGCGGTGCCGCCCTGCACCACGCCCGGGTGGCGCTCACCGCCGAGGGCTGGACACCGGCAGTGGAACGCCTGCCCGACCCGGCCGACCCGGAGCTGCTGGCCCGGATCACCGGTTCCCGGCGGGCAGAGCCGGAGCCGGAGGCGATGCGGTTGGTGCAGTGCATGCAGGTCCGGCACACCGACCGCCGCCCGGTCAGCGAGGAGCAGGTGCCCACCGCCGCGATCGGCGAGATCACCCGGGCCGTCAGCGTGGCGGGCGGGCGGATGCAGATCCTCGACCGCGACCAGGTGCTGGAGCTGGCCGCCGCCGCGTCGCACGCCGAGTCGGTCGAGGCGGAGGACCCGCAGGTACGCGAGGAGCTGGCGTACTGGACCGACCGCGCGGACAGCGGCCTGGGCCTGCCACCGGAGGTGCTGCCCGAGCAGGCACCGCAGACCACCGTCCCGGCCCGGGACTTCGGTCGGGCCGGCACCCTGCCGATCGGCCCCGGGCACGACCGGGCCGCCGTGTACGCGCTGCTCCACGGTGACGAGGACGAGCCGGACAGCTGGCTGCGGGCCGGCGAGGCGCTCTCCGCCGCGTGGTTGGCCGCGACCCGACTCGGGGTGTCCGTGGTGCCGTTGAGCGGTGTGGTGGAGGTGGCCGGCACCCGGCAGACCCTGCGTCACCTGTTGGCCGGGATGGGTTTCCCGTACCTGGTCCTGCGGCTGGGCATCGCCGACCCGGCGCACGCCGGTCCACCGCACACCCCCCGGCTGCCCACCGCCCAGGTGGTGGACACCTCCGCCGTGCAGGGGCAGCTCTGACGGCGGGGGCCGCGCGCCGGTCACCCGGTCGTGGGGGCGGTCACGGCGCGCTCACGGGGTCGTCCGCCACGGTCACCGAGCGGTAGCATCCCCCGGTGGCCGCACCCGCCCCGACCCCGTCTCCCGAGCCGCAGCAGGGCATCCCGTCGTTGGGGTTGAGCCCGCTCTCCCGGGTCCGCCTCGACGAACTGCTCCAGGAGATGCTCGACCGGGTCGGCGACGTGGTTGCCAGCCGGGAACGGCTCCGCGCGCTGCTCGACGCGGTCGTCGGCATCAGCACCGACCTCGACCTGCACAGCACCCTGGAACGGATCGTACGGTCGGCGTGTGAGCTGGTCGGCGCCCGCTACGGCGCGCTCGGCGTGATCGGGCCGGACCGGATGCTGCACGACTTCATCGTGCACGGCATCTCCCCCGAGCTGCACGCGCAGATCGGCGACCTGCCCCACGGCCGGGGCGTGCTGGGGCTGCTCATCGGCGATCCGCGCCCGCTGCGCATGCCCGACATCACCCAGCACCCGAGGTCGTACGGGTTCCCGCCGAACCACCCGCCGATGCACACCTTCCTCGGCGTCCCGGTCCGCATCCGCGACCAGGTCTTCGGCAACCTCTACCTGGCCGAGAAGCAGGGCGGGATGGAGTTCACCGAGGACGACGAGGAGATCGTGGTGGCGCTCGCCGCCGCGGCCGGCGTGGCGATCGAGAACGCCCGCCTCTACGCGCTCGCCCACCGCCGGGAACGCTGGCTCGCCGCGACCGCCGAGATCACCTCGGTGCTCCTGGGCGAGGTACGCCGGACCGACGCGCTGGCCCTGGTCGCCCGCCGGGCCCGCGAGGTCGCCGAGGCGCAGCTGGCGTTGGTGCTCCTCTACGACGACGAGGCCGACCAGTTCACCGTCGAGGTCGTGGACGGCACCGGCGACCGGGTGGGGGAACTGCTCGGGGCGGTCCTCCCGGCCCCGGAGACCACGTTCCGCGGATCGGTCACCGAGCACCGGCACGAGCTGGTGGAGAACCTCGCCGAGGCCGCCCCCTGGCCCGCGCCGGTGACCAACGGACCGGCGGTGGTGTCTCCGCTGGCCGCCGGGGACACCCTGCACGGCGTGCTGGTCACGGCACACCTGCCGGACCGGGACGGCACCACCGACGACGACGTGGCCCTGCTGCGCAGCTTCGCCGGTCAGGCCGCGCTGGCCATGGAACGTGCCCGGGGGCAGGAGGAACGGGAACTGCTGGTGGTCCTGGAGGACCGGGAGCGGATCGCCCGCGACCTGCACGACGTCGTGATCCAGCGGTTGTTCGCCACCGGGTTGCAGTTGCAGAGTGCTGCCCCGATGTCGTCCCGCCCGGACGTCACCAAGCGGATCAACGCCGCCGTGGACGACCTCGACGCCACCATCCGGGACATCCGGCGCACCATCTTCGAGCTGCGGACGCCGATGAGCGCGGCGCTGCGCACCGACATCCGCGAGGCGATCGACGCGGCCGCCGAGTCTCTCGGGTTCCGCCCCGGACTGGACCTGGTCGGACCGATCGACAGCGCGGTACCCGAGTCGATCCGGCCGGACCTCCTGGCCGTCCTCCGCGAGGGGCTCTCCAACGCGGTACGCCACGCCCGGGCCGACCGGGTCGGCGTGCGGGTGCGGGTCGACGCGGGCCGTGTGACGGTGACCGTCACCGACGACGGCGTGGGCACGGATCCGTCCGCCGCCCGCAGCGGGTTGGTCAACCTGCGTGAGCGGGCCGAACGGCTCGGCGGCGAGTTCACCGTCCGTGCGGTCGACCCACACGGCACCGAGGTGTGCTGGGGCGTCCCGCTCGTCGACTGACCCTGCTCACCTCCACGGCGGTGAGCGGCGGACCGCGGTCCGTCGCGTAGGTCAGGCGGGGCACCACGACCCGGCGGACACCACCGGACCGACGGGCACCACCGGACCGACGGGACAGCCCTTGCGGACGCTGTCGAGCTGCCCGCACAGACGGGGCAGACATCCCACTGGCCGACCACAACCGCTCGCCACCGTCGCCCACACTTACTCGCCGTCGGTCACCCGCACCCGCTCGCCACAGCCGCTCGCCCGCACCCATTCGCCGCCGCTCACCGCAGCCGCCCGCCCGCACCCATTCGCCGCCGCGCGCCGCACCCGCCCGCCCGCACCCATTCGCCGCCGCGCGCCGCCGGTCACCCGCGCCCGCGCCGCAACCGTCGCCGGTGAGGCGGCGCGTCGGGACACCACCCCTTTCCGCTGTTCCCCCGTAGCAGCGACCGACGGACCTGCTCAGGGCCCTGAGGTCCACGTCCGTCGGGTGGTGGGCGCACGGACGGGGCAGCTCGACAGCGTCGCCAAGGTCAGACCTTCCCCCGGCCGGACCGCCGGCCCCCGTAGGGCGAACGCCATGACCACCCGACCCCGCCGGGTCAACGCGGGGCAACCGCCGGCCGGAACCGGCACGGGGCGGACCTCACGGCGGGCTCGACGCGACGGCACACTGTGGCGCCCGGAACGCGGCACGCCACGGCAGCCCGGCCGATTCGCTGCCGCCCCGGTCGCTCAGTGCCGCTGGCCGAGCAGGCGGGTGGCCAGCACCGCCGCCTGGGTGCGCCGTTCCAGGCCGAGCTTGGCCAGCACGCTGGAGACGTAGTTCTTGACGGTCTTCTCGGCGAGGAACATCCGACCGGCGATCTCCCGGTTGGTCAGCCCCTCGGCGACGTACTCCAGGATCCGCCGCTCCTGCTCGGTGAGCGACTGGAGCTCCCGGGGCTGTTCCACCCCGCTGCGGATGCGGTCCAGCACCCGGGTGGTGATCGCCGGGTCGAGCAGGGACTGCCCGGCCGCCACCCGGCGCACCGCGTCCACCAGGTCGGTGCCCCGGATCTGCTTGAGCACGTAGCCGGCGGCCCCCGCCATGATCGCCGCGAACAGCGCCTCGTCGTCCTCGTACGAGGTGAGGATCAGGCCCTTGATCGACGAGTCGACGGCCCGGACATCCCGACAGACGTCGATACCGTTGCCGTCAGGCAGCCGGGCGTCGAGGATCGCCACGTCCGGGCGGAGCGCGGGAATCCGGCGGGCCGCTTCCTGGGCGGAGCCGGACTCGCCGACCACCTCGATGTCACCGCTGTTGGTGAGCAGGTCGGCGAGGCCACGACGGACGACCTCGTGGTCGTCGAGCAGGAACACCCGGATCATCCCTCGTTTCTACCCCGTCCGAGGGGCACGAACACGGGCCGAAGGTCCCGAACACCGCACCCGGCGGCGGGCAGCTGGTCCCGACGGGTGGGGACGTCCGGCCCTGCCCGGTGACCGGATCGACGGCGCACCGTGGAGACGAACCTGGAGGAGCCCCGCACGACCGCCCGGAGGGACCAACACCATGCACGTCGGCTACACCGTCGAGCAGCTGCGCGCCGCGGCGGCGGACGCCGTCCGGGCGCCGTCGCTGCACAACACCCAGCCGTGGCGGTTCCGGCTGTACGAGGGGGGCATCGAGGTCGTCGTCGACCCGGCCCGCCGGCTGCCCGCCACCGACCCCAGCGGCTGGGGAACCCGGATCGCCTGCGGGGCGGCCCTGTACAACCTGCGGCTCGCCCTGGCGGCGGCCGGCACCCCGGCGTCGGTGCGGCTTCGGCCGTACCCGGGCGAACCGGATGTGGTGGCCCGGCTGGTGCCGGACCTGCCCCGCCGCCCCACCCCGACCGAGCAGAGCCTGCACGCCGCCATCCCGCACCGGTTCAGCAACCGCCGACCGTTCCGGCCCGACCCGGTGCCGGCCGACGTCCGTTGGCGGCTCGGCGAGGCGGCCCGGGCCGAGCAGTGCTGGCTCGAACTGGTGATCGGCACCAGCGCCGTGAACGCCTTCGGCGAACTCGCCCGCAGCGCGCACCGGGTGCTGGAACGGGACCCGGCCTACCGGGCCGAGCGGGTCGAGTGGACCCGCGCCGAACCGGCACCCGACGGCGTGCCGGCCACCGCCGGTGGCCCCCGGAGCGAACCGCAGGACCTGCTCCCGCAGCGTGGCTTCGGCACCCTCCACCGGGCGGCCGGGCGGGACTTCGAGCCGGAGCCCCTGGTGGCCGTGCTCATCGCCGCCGGCAACACCGCCACCGACCAGATCGTCGCCGGGCAGGCCCTGCAACGGGTGCTGCTGACCACCACCGACACCGGCCTGGCCGTGTCGTTGCTCTCCCAGCCGATCGAGGTGCCCGGGGCACGCGAGCAGCTGCGCCTGTCCCTGGGCCGGTTCGGCACCCCGCAGATGGTGATGCGGATCGGGTACGGCCAACCGGGACGACCCACCGCCCGCCGGGCCGTCGACGACGTGCTCGACCTGCCGATGGCGCACGGATTCCAGGTCCGAAAACAAACCGGCCCGCCACCGCTGATCGGATGACGAGCCGACATATGCTCTACAAAATTGCTGGTGGGCGATACTGGGTTTGAACCAGTGACCTCTTCCGTGTCAAGGAAGCGCGCTCCCACTGCGCCAATCGCCCAAGCCCCACAGGCGGGCCGCGAGCGGACGACGGGATTCGAACCCGCGACCCTCACCTTGGCAAGGTGATGCGCTACCAGCTGCGCTACGTCCGCACGTCCCCGGTGTGTCCCGGTGACGGGGTGAACTCTACCCGAACACAAGATCAGCCCGACACCGGGTATCCCCGACCGGACTCAGCCCTGGCCCCACCCCGGTCCCTGCGGCGGCTCCGGCTGCTGCCGCTGCCGGGGCGGCTGCGGCGGACCCGGCGGCTGCGGCGCCGTGCGCCCCGGCTGCGGGCCGGGCTGCGGCACCGGCTGCTGATGCGGCACCGGGCCGCCCGCACCCCAGCCCGGCAGCACACCGGCGGCGGCCTGCTCCGGCGAGGTCGGCTGCGCGACGATCGGCGCCGGCTGCGAGAGCGTGACCTGACCCGGCACCCCGGAGACCGGCTGCGCGGCCTCCCCAACGGGGGGCGGCGGCACCACCGGCAACGGGTCCATCGTCATCCGGGGCAGGGTGACGATCTCCGGATTGCACTCCACCGCCTGCACCACCGAGCCACGCCCCTCCCCCTTCACCAGGAGCAGGGCGTAGTCCGGCAGGTCCTGCAAGACCCGGGGCTCGACGGCGTACTCGTACACCCGCTGCGCGGCGGCGGCGTCGCTCCAGTTCGCCCCGCTCGCCACCGACTGCGTCTGACTCCAGGTCCGGCTCCGGCTCCAGTTGCGGCTCCGCTGCTTGATCAGCGACTTCCCCTCGCCCCGGGACCCCTCGCTGCCCCCCTCGGTCTCCGACCCGCCCTCGGAGTTGGCCAGGGTGTGCGTCTGGTCCCCGCCCAGGGTGCGGGTCAGCCCGCTGAGCACGAACCGGTGCTGCCGGCCGATGAACTCCGCCGCCTGCTGCGCCTCCCGGTGGTTGCCCAGCCGCATGAACGCCACCTCGCCGCCCCCGAGGGCGTGCAGCGACTGCTCCCGGAGGTGCGCGAAGAAGAGCACCAGACGGATGCCGCGCCGCTCGCAGAGCGAGCCCAGCCGCTCGATCTGCCGGTGGTGCAGGTCGTCCGCACCGACCAGCACGATCGACCCGCCGCTGATCGCCTCCCGGCTCACCCGCCGGATCAACCACTGCACCAGCAGGTCCTTGAGCAACTCGTGCTGGGCGCTGCGGCCGTCCCGGTCGGCGACCAGGCAGGACAGCTCGGCCGTGGGCGGCCCCCCGGCGGCCTGCCCCAACCCCGTCAGCGGACGCAGGAAGCTCTCCAACCGGCGCACGTGCTGGTGGGCCTGCCGACGGGCCTCCTCCGGCATCAGCCCCGCCACCAGCGCGCACTCGATCTCGCTGAGCGCCGGCTGGCCGGGCCGGTCGGTCAGCACCCGCAGGCCGGCGACCAGCCGCGCGATGCTCACGTCCTCCCCGAGCACCTCGCAGAGCTCGCCCAGCAGCATCGTGTCCCGGTGCCGGTCGGCGCGGTCACCGCCGGCGCCCTCGCCGTACATCGACTCGACCAGCAGGTCGACCAGCTCCCGGGAGGAGAGGCCGGCGAGCAGGTCCAGGTCGCGCAGGCCGGACGGGAACCCGGTGACCCGCACCGACCGACCGGTCTGCTCGGCCAGGGTCATCAGCTCGCCGCAGAGCGCCTCACCGGTGAAGTCCACCAGCGTCATCGGCCCCCGGGTGCTCAGCAACGACCCCCCGAAGACGGTCAGCAGCGCCTCCCAGCCGTAGCTGGTGCCGCCGACCACGTCGATGCGGCGGGTGCCCGGGGACGGGGTCGCCGCACCCCACTCGTACATCTGCGCCAACGCCTGCTGCTGCTGGTGCTCGAAGGCCGCGCAGCGCGCGTCCCACCCCGCCCTGGCCTGCTCGTACGTGGTGCGGACCTGCTCCTGGGCGGTGGCCAGGTCCCGCTCGGCCTGGTACTTGAGCAGCCAGACGACCACCGCCCCGCCGATGCCGCCGAACGCCGAGAGGATCATCAGGAACATCACGAGCGCGCCGACCGGCTCGCCGAGGGCGGTGGCGAACCGCTGGCAGCAACCGAGCAGCACCGCCAGCCCGAGACCGACCCCCAGGGCCACCCCCATCCGGCGCATCGCCCGTTGCCGGGCGGTGGCGGCCCGGGTGACCAGCTCCGGCGGGACGATCCCCGGCTCCGGCGGCGGCTCGGGGAAGCGCCGTCGGTAGAGGCTGGAGTCCTGGTAGATCCAGCCGAACCGCTCACCGGGCACGGCGAGCCGGGGCAGCGGGTTGTCACGGTGCGCGATCTCGGTCATGGGGCAGGGAGCCGCCTTCCACACTGGCACGATCCACGATCGAATTCGCAGTTAACCAGGCACCTGCCGAATCGAGAAGACCACCGTCCGCTACCGGGCGGTACGGGGCCTAGAGTTGTCCGGTCCCCGTCACCGGCCCGAGGAGCCATCATGGGCAGTGCCGTCGTGGCCGTCCTCCTGCTGCTGCTGGCGGTCGGGGTCTCGACCGCCTTCTCCCGGTGGCGGCGACGGACCGGGCGGAAGGCGTCCGGACCGGCCGGGGTGGACGCACGTCCGGGGCGGGACAAGCCGTCCCTGCCGGAACGCTGGCGGCTCCGGTCCGCCCGCTGGCTGCGCCGGCCCGGGGAGCCCCGGCGTCCGGTGGTGCCGGAGGAGGTCACCCTCATCTGCCTCACCTGCCAGGGCCGGGGGTGGATCGACCGGCGGGAACGGACCCTGACCTTCACCGGCACCGGCTTCGCGGACGTGGAGAACCCGCCCGCGATGTGCGAGACGTGCGGGGGTTCCGGCCGGGTGACCCGCTGATCCGTCGGCGCGGGTCCCGCAGCACGGACCGGGCAGAAGCAGAGTCCCACCGCGACCCGCACAGCAGTCGGCCCGCTACCGAATCTCCGGTAACGGGCCGAACCTGTTCATCCAACTGGTGGGCGATACTGGGTTTGAACCAGTGACCTCTTCCGTGTCAAGGAAGCGCGCTCCCACTGCGCCAATCGCCCTCGTCTACTGCCGAGGTGGAGACGGGATTTGAACCCGTGTACACGGCTTTGCAGGCCGTTGCCTCGCCTCTCGGCCACTCCACCGAGGTTGCCCCCGCATACGTGGCGGCATCTCTCCGAGCGGACGACGGGATTCGAACCCGCGACCCTCACCTTGGCAAGGTGATGCGCTACCAGCTGCGCTACGTCCGCACGCCCCCGGCGTTTCCCGGTGACGGATGAGAACTTTAGCCGAGCACGGGAACGCTTGCCAAATCGGGGGGATATCCGGTGCGTTCCGCCCACCCCGCACGCGCTCCCGTGGCAGGCCGGGCGGGCACCGGACGGTAGTGGAGGAGGTCGAGGTCACCACCGGTGAGCTTCCTAGGAGCCTGGCCAGAATGGCCTCTGGCGCGCGGAGACCGCAGTGCCGTTCCAGCGTCCGCGGCGCGGGCCCGTGCCGGCCGGGAACCGTCGGACTGCCGAGCCCCTCCGGCAGCTCCTCGACGGCAGGCCGGAGCGGTAACTCCCCGTGAGCGGGCGGATGGGCTACGGTAGCCGCGTGACGAGACGTGCCGCTGAGATCCGCCTGGATGCCCTGCTGCGCACGGCGTGTGACGTGATCGTGGAACGTGGCCTGGCCAACACCCGCACCGCCGACGTGGCACAGGCGGCCGGAGTCAGTCAGGCGCTGGTCTTCTACCACTTCGCCACCAAGGACCGCCTGCTGGAGCAGGCGTTCGCCTACGCGGTCGAGCAGGACCTGGCCCGCCTGGACACGGTGGTCCGCTCCTCCGCCACCCCGTTGGCCAAGCTCAAGAAGATCCTGCGGATCTACACACCGTCCGGGCGCTCCACCTCCTGGTCGCTCTGGATCGACGGCTGGTCCGAGTCGCTACGCACGCCGGAGCTGGAGAAGGTCTGCCGCCGCCTCGACCTGCGCTGGCGTCAGGATCTCGCCGCGGTCATCGCGGCCGGCGTCGAGGACGGCACCTTCGAGTGCGCCGACCCGGCCGGCGCGGCCTGGCGGATCAACGCGGTGATGGACGGGCTCGCGGTGCAACTCGCCGTGCACCACCGGGTGATCACCCGACGCCAGTTCGCCGACTGGATCCGCCTGGTCACCGCGCGGGAGCTGGGCCTGGACCCGGCCGAACTCGACTGAGTCGCCGGGTTCCCCGGGCCAGGTGGTCCCTCGGGCCGGCCAGGCCGGATCCGGGCCGGGTGGTCCCTCGGGTCGGCCAGGCCGGATCCGGGCCGGGTGCCCCCTCGGGTCAGCTGAGGCGGAAACCGCCCCGCCCGGACAGCGGAACGGGACAATCGCGGCATGGACCTGCTGGAGACGTACCGGCGCAGCCTGGCGGAGTTCACCGACCGGGTCGGTCGGGTCGACCCGGGGCAGTGGTCGGCACCGACGCCCTGCCCGGAGTGGAACGTCCGCGCCCTGGTCGCGCACGTGGTCACTGAGGACCGGTGGGCGGTGCCCCTGCTGGACGGCGCGACCGTCGAGTCGGTCGGTGACCGGTTCACCGGCGACCAGCTCGGCGACGACCCGGTCGAGGCGGCCCGGGACGCAGCACGGCAGGCCGAACAGGTCGCCAGCGTCCCGGGGACGACGGAGCGGACCGTCCACCTCTCGACCGGGCCGACGCCGGCCCGGGAGTACCTCCACCAGCTCGTCGCCGAACACCTGGTGCACGGCTGGGACCTGGCCGTGGCGATCGGCGCGGACTCCCGGCTCGACCGGGACGCCGTCCGCGAGTGCGCCCGGTGGTTCACCGGACGGGTCGCCGACTACCAGGCGGGCAAGCTGGTCCGCCCCGGGGTGGACGTGCCCGCCGACGCCGACGAGCAGGACCGGATGCTCGCCCTGTTCGGCCGCGATCCGGCCTGGACGCCGGGAGGCTGACCCGCGCTCCCCACCACGGCGGTCGCCCGCCCGCGCCTCACCGGGACGACGGCTGGGGCGTGCCGCTCCCCGGCGGCGGCCCGGAGAGTCGGCGGCGGGCCGGCGGGTGCACGTTGGCCCGCGACAGCTCGCCGCCGTAGTGGGCGAGCACCCGGTGGTCCATCACCCGTCGCCACAGCGGCGGCACCAGGGCGGCGACCACCATGGTCGCGTACCCGGCGGGCAGTTGCGGGGCGGAGTCGAAGCTGCGCAGCGTCTGGTAGCGGCGCAGCGGGTTGGCGTGGTGGTCGCTGTGCCGCTGGAGCTGGAAGAGGAAGACGTTGGTGACCGTACGGTCGCTGTTCCAGCTGTGTCGGGGGTCGACCTTCTCGTAGCGGCCGGTGGCGGTGCGCTGCCGGGCCAGCCCGTAGTGCTCCAGGTAGTTGACCGCCTCCAGGAGCGAGAACCCGACCACCGCCTGCGCCGCCAGCAGGAGGAGCACCGCCGGGCCGAAGACGACCACCAGGACGGCCACCAGGAGCACCGTCATGGCCCAGGCGTGCAGCACCTCGTTGCGCCACGTCCACGGGGTGCGTCCGCGCAGCCGGAACCGATTGGTCTCCAGACGCCAGGCGGAGCGCAGGCTGCCGACGACGGTACGCGGCCAGAACGCCCAGAAGCTCTCCCCCAGCCGGGCGCTGGCCGGATCCTGCGGAGTGGCCACCCGGACGTGATGCCCCCGGTTGTGCTCCACCTGGAAGTGCCCGTACCCGGTGGGCGCCAGGGCGATCTTGGCGAGCCAGCGTTCCGTCCGCTCCCGCTTGTGCCCCAGCTCGTGTGCGGTGTTGATGGCGATGCCGTTGACGATGCCGAGGGTGACGGCCACCCCGGCTCCGGCCACCGCACCGGGCTCGTCACGGACCCAGACCGCGCAGCCCAGCACCAGTCCGGCGTACTGCGCGGGCAGGTAGAGGAAGGTCAACCAGCGGTAGTAGCGCTCGCCGGACAGCCGGGGCACCGCCTCCTCCGGCGGGTTGTCGTGGTCGTCCCCGACGAGCAGGTCCACCACCGGGATCGCACCGAAGACCAGCAGCGGGGCGAGCCACCAGGCCCACCACCCGCCGGTGGCGTCCCACACCAGCCAGCTCAGGAAGGGCAGCCCCGGCACCAGCAGGGCCAGCGGCCAGAGCGGGCGGCGCGGGTCCCGCCAGGCGGCCGGCGGCGGGGTCGGAGCGATGCCGTCGGCCATGCCAACCTCCGATCAGCGGCTACCTCGACTGTGACATGGGACACGCTTCTTTACAAGAGGACAGATTTTGTCAAATATCGATGGATCTATCGGTGGCCCGCACCGACCCCGGCGGCACCCACCGGGCAGAATTCACCGGGTGTCCGAGATCTCCGCGGCCTTCGTCCGGCTGCACGCCCGGCTCGCCCCCGTCGCCTTCGTCCCCGAGGTGCGACTGCACCAGGCCGACGAACCGATCGGGCTCTGGGAGCTGACCGAGGGCGAGTTCCGCAGCGCCCAGCCACCGCCGTTCTGGGCCTTCGCCTGGGCCGGCGGTCAGGCCCTGGCCCGGTACGTGCTCGACCACCCGGAGACCGTCGCCGGCCGGCGGGTGCTCGACCTCGCCTCCGGCTCCGGCCTGGTCGCGGTCGCCGCCGTCCGCGCCGGGGCCGCCGCGGTCCGCGCGGTGGAAATCGACGAGCGGGCGGTCGCCGCCGTCGCGCTCAACGCCGAGGCCAACGGGGTACGCGTCGACGCGGAACTCGGCGACGTCCTCGACGACCCCGACGCCGGGACGGCCGAGGTGGTGCTCGCCGGGGACGTCTTCTACAGCGCGGCGATGGCCAACCGGATGCTGCGCTTCCTGCTCCGCGCCACCCGGGCCGGGGCGCGGGTGCTGGTCGGCGATCCCGGCCGGGCCTTCCTCCCCCGCGAGCGGTTCACCGAACTGGCCGCCTACGACGTGCCGGTGCCCCCGGCGCTGGAGAGCGTCCGGGTCCGGCACACCACCGTCTGGGAACTCAGACCCGGCCGTCCCCGTGCCGACGGTTGACGTGTCCGACGTGCTGTTCCGGGGCTGGGGCCCGGCGCTGGCCGTCGACGCCCCCGACACGGTGCCCGTCGCCGACCACCTCGGCGCCACCCACCTGCTGGTGACCCGGCACGCCCTGGTCCGGCAGGTGCTCGCCGACCCGGTGACCTGGCGACCCGACAACGCGCTGGACGCGGTCACCCCGATCCCGGTCGCCGCGCTGCGGGTCCTCGCCGGTCACCGGTTCCGGCTGCCGCCGACCCTGGCCAACAACTCCGGCCCGAGCCACCCCGGGATCCGGGCGCTGGTCGCCGAGGCGCTGCACCCGGAGCGGGTCGCCGCCCAGCAGCCCTGGCTGACCGGGCTGGTCGACGAGCGGGTCGGCCGGCTCACCGCCGCACTGGACGCCGGGACGGCCGTGGACCTCCACGCCGGGCTCGCCGCCGACCTGCCGTTGCTGGTGCTGGCCCGCCTGGTCGAGTTGCCGGACGCCCCGGTCGGCGCGGTCAAGGAGTTCGCCCGCGCCGCGCTGGAACTCTTCTGGGCCCCGCTCGACGCCGACCGGCAGCAGGCCCTCGCCGTCGAGGTGGGCCGCTTCCACCGGGTGCTGCGGGAGTTCGCCGCCACCGGCGGTGGGCTGACCGCCCGGTTGCGGGCCGCCGGCCATCCCCCGGACGTGGTGGTCGGCGCGCTGTTCTTCCTGCTGGTGGCGGGACAGGAGACCACCTCCCAGTTCCTCACCCTGCTGCTGCACCGGCTCACCGGCGAACCGGCGGTGCTGGCCGGGCTCCGCGCCGGCGCGGTGCCGGTGGCCGACGTGGTGGAGGAGGGACTGCGGCTGGAGCCACCGATCGTCACCTGGCGGCGGGTCGCCACGGCGGACACCACGCTGGGCGGGACGCCGGTGCGGCGGGGCACCAGCGTGGTGCTCTGGCTGGCCCGGGCCGGACGGGACCCGGCCGTGGTGGCCGAGCCGGGGCACTTCCGCCCCGGTCAGCGCGGCTCCCGCCGCCACCTGGCGTTCGGCGCGGGCGCGCACCGCTGCGTCGGGGCGCACCTGGCGCGGATGGAGGCGGCCGTGGTGGTGACCCGCACGGCGGAGCTGCTGACCGGCGTGGAGGTGGTCCGTGCGCCGTGGTGCCCGGACAACCTGACCTTCCGGATGCCGGACACCTTCCTGGTACGCCGGGCCGACCGTCGACCCTGACGAAGATCAGTGGTCGACCGGGTCGGTCGACAGTGGGGAGTCGAGGTCCACGGCCGTTAACGTCCGGTCATGATGACCCTACGTCACGGCGGCCGGGCGGTCGCCGTACTCCTGGCCCTGACGGCGACGCTGGCACCCGGCGGCGCGGTCGCCGCCGGATCCACGCCCGCTCCCGCGCTGACCCTGCCCGCGCCGACCGGCCCGCACCCGGTCGGCACCACCTGGCTGCACCTGACCGACCACGACCGGCCCGACCCGTGGCAGCCGGAGCAGTCCCGCGAGCTGATGGTGTCGATGTGGTACCCGGCGGCGGCCCCGGCCGGCGCACCCGCCCCCTACACCACGGCGGCGGTCTCCGCCCGCGTCGTCGCCGGCACCGGACTGCCGCTCCCGCCGGACGTGCTCACCACGGTCCGCACCCACGCCCGCCGGGACGCCCCGGTGCGGCCGAACCGGCACGGCTGGCCGCTGGTGCTGCTCTCCCCCGGCTTCTCGCTCAGCCGGGAGTCGCTCACCGGGCTCGCCGAGGAACTGGCCAGCCGGGGGTACGTGGTCGCCGGCATCGACCACCCGTACGAGGCGTACGGCGTCGAGTTCCCCGACGGCCGGGTCGTCGGCTGCCTGGCCTGCGACGAGTGGGGCGACGGCACCGCGCAGAAGGTGATCGCGGGACGGACCGCCGACGTGTCGTTCCTGCTGGACCGGCTCACCGGGCCACGACCGGTCTGGCGGGGCTTCGTCGACCGGCAGCGCGTCGCCATGGTCGGTCACTCCATCGGAGGCGCGTCGGCGGTCCGCACGCTGGTCACCGACGTACGGGTGGACGCCGCCGCCAACCTGGACGGGACGCTGTTCACCCCGGTCGGGCCCACCGTGCGGCCGGTCATGCTGGTCGGCGCCGAGCGGCCGGCGGACCACAGCTGGGTGCGGGACTGGCCCGACCTGGGCGGCTGGAAACGCTGGCTGACGGTGACCGGCAGCGGGCACATGTCCTTCACCGACCGGCCGGTGCTCGGCGCGCAGCTCGGTCAGGACCCGGGGGCGATCCCGGCGGAGCGGCAGATGCTGATCACCCGGGAGTACGTGGCGGCCTTCGTCGACCGGCACCTGCGGGCCCGCCCCGCGCCGCTGCTCGACGGCCCGGACCCCGCGTACCCCGAGGTGACCTTCCGGTGAGACCGGGTCCGCCGGGCGGGCGCACCGCCCGGCGGACCGGCTCGGCCACGCCCCGCCCCCCGGCGGCTGACGCCGGGAGCGGGAGTCAGTCGTCGGATCCGACCAGTCCCGCCTCGTACGCGAGGATCGCCGCCTGCACCCGGTTGCGCACCCCGAGCCGGATGAACACGCTGGACAGGTAGCCCTTGACCGTCCCCTCCACCAGGTGCAGCCGGCGGGCGATCTCGGCGTTGGACAGCCCCGCCCCCACCAGGGCGAGCACGTCGCGTTCCCGGTCGGTGAGCGCCGCCGCGCGGTCCCGGGCCGCCGGCCGGCGGGCCATCCGCGCGCCGCTCAGCTCGATCACCCGGCGGGCCACCCGGGGCGACAGGTACGCCCCGCCGTCGGCCACCGCCCGGACCCCGGCCAGCAGTTCCCGGGGATCGCCCGCCTTCAGCAGGAAGCCGGTGGCCCCGTCGCCGAGCGCCCGGGCGACGTGGTCGTCGTCGCCGAACGTGGTCAGCACGGCCACCGCCGTGCCGGGCACCAGTCGGCGGATCTCGGCGGCGGCGGCCAGCCCGTCCAGCCGGGGCATCCGGATGTCCAGCAGCGCCACCCGGGGCCGGTGCGCGCGGGCCAGTTCCACGGCGGCCCGGCCGTCGGCGGCCTCGGCGACCACCTCGATTCCCGGGTCGGTGGCGAGGATGGCCCGGACCCCGGCCCGGATCATCGCCTCGTCGTCGGCGAGCAGTACGGAGATGGTCACGGCACTCGTTCCTTCTCGACCAGCCGGTCCTGCGCGAAGCAGAGCCGGTAGGCCGGTTGGGCCAGCGGGAAGTTCCCGTCGGTGTAGTACTCGCAGCCGGTCGGCGCGTCGGCGGGGCCCTCGACCTGCCGGCGGGGCAGACCGGTCAGTTCGGAACGGAGCTGACCGGGCCGCATCCGCTCGTACGCTCCCGGCTCCAGCACCGCGTCGGCGGTGACGAACGGGTGGTAGACCAGCGCGAGCAACCCGGCCAGGGCGACCGGCGCCCCGACCGCGACGAGCAGGCTGCGGCGCACCCGCCGCCGGGCGTCGCCGAGCCGTCCCGGCAGCGCAGCTCCCCCGCCCGGGGGCGGGACCGACGCCGGTGCCGTCGCGGCGCCGCCCGGCGGCACGGTCCAATCCGGTGGCGTGCCCTGCCCGCGTGAGAGTGCGGCGGCCGGCTCCGGCGCGGCGGCCCCGTCGGGGAGCAGGGTGGGCGGCTCCGGCGCGGCGGCCCCGTCGGGGAGCACGGTGGCCGACTCCGGCGCGGTCGCCCCGCCCGGGGGTGCGGTGGCCGGCTCCGGTGCCGTGGTCGCTCCGGTGACGGCCGGGGCAGCGGGAAGGCGAGCCGCCACCACGAACCCGCCGTCGCGGGGACCGGCGTCGAGGGGACCGGCGTCGCGGGGACCGGCGTCGAGGGGACCGGCGTCGAGGGTGCCCCCGGCGAGCCGGACCCGCTCGCGCAGCGCCAGCAGCCCGGTGCCGGCCGACACCGAGGCCGGCGGCGGCACCGGCGGCGGGGCGTTGCGCACCGACACCTCGACGTCGTCACCGTCGCGGTGTACCGACACGGTGACCGGGGTGCCGGGAGCGTACCGGGCGGCGTTGGTGAGCGCCTCCCGGACCAGTCCGCGCAGCGCCACCCCGGTCAGCGCGGGCAGGTCGGCGTCGGTCGGGTCGCCGCGCAACGCGACCACCATCCCCGCCGCCCGCGCCCCGGCCACCAGCGCGGCCACGTCGTCGACGGGATCCAGCGGGGACGGTCCCGCGTCCGTACGGAGCACCCGGACGATCTCGCCGAGCCGGGCGGTGGCGGCGGTCACGCTGGCCCGCAGCTCGCCCACGGCCGCCCGGTGCCTGTCGTCGAGGTCGGCAGCCAACTCCAGGGCACCGGCCCGCAGGGCGATCAGGCTCAGGTCGTGACCGAGCGAGTCGTGCATGTCCCGGGCGATCCGGGCCCGCTCGCGCAGCCGGACCCGCTCGTCCGCGCCGCGCTGCTCCCGGCGCACCGACTCGGCGTGTTCCCAGCCGGCCAGCAGCAGCGCGTGCTGCTGACGGAGGTACCGGCCGACCAGCCACGGGAACACCCCGGCGAAGATCAGCACGGTGACGAGCAGGAACCAGGTGCGCGGCCGGGTACCGAGCAGCCCCACATTGAGCAGGGTCCCCCCGGCTGCGAGCACCGCGAAGACCACTGCGGCGGGGGCGGCCCGGGCCTCGCGCCGGCCGACCAGGTAGCTGAACACCGGCAGGGCGAAGACGAAGTTCCCGTCGACGGCCGAGCCGAGCACCACCAGCACCAGCGCCGGCAGGGGTCGCCGCCAGGCCAGCACCACCGCCGTGCCGAGCAGCAGCAGTGCGCCGACCAGCAGCAACGCGCTCTGTCCGGAGTACGGCGGGGTCAACCGGGGGTACGTGATCGGCGCGGCGAGCAGCACGCCGAGGAGCCCGTCCCCCAGCCGCCGCCGGCCACCGTCGATCCGCCGTCCGAATATCCGCACGCCCTCGGAGGCTACCCACCGGTGGGACCGGTCGACACTGCCGAAAGTGGGTGGGGTCAGATCTCCTCGGCCCAGGCGCGCCAGTCGTCGAGCACCCCGTACAGGGCCGGGGTGAGCCAGCCCGGGGCGGACCGGCGGAACACCCCCGGATCCATCGCCCCGGCCCCGGTCGGCAGCGCCCCGAGCAGCTTCGGCACCAGCTCGCCGAGGTTCGCCCAGTGCACCAGCTCCGGCTCGGCCGGCCAGGCGCCGATCACCACCCCGGCCGGCACCGCCCGGCGGTCCAGCGCCTCCAGGGTGAGCGCGGTGTGGTTCAGGGTGCCCAGCCCGGCCCGGGCCACCACCACCGCCGGCGCGCCGAGCGCCACGGCCAGGTCGGCGACGGTCCACGCCTCGCCGGAGGGGCGCAGCCCCATCGGGACGAGCAGCCCACCGGCCCCCTCGACGAGCACCAGGTCGTGCTTGTCCGCCTCCTCGCGGACCGCGTCGACGACGGTGTACAGCTCCAGCGGTTCCAGTTCCGCCACCCGGGCGGCGGTCAGCGGGGCGAGCGGATCGGGGAAGCTGGCCAGCGTCCGGCCGGTCAGCGGGGCGGCCAGCCGGGTCACGCTGTCGACGTCGGAGGGCTCACCGGTGGCCGTACCGGTCTGACCGGGCTTGACCACCGCGACCCGCAGCCCGGCGGCCTGCGCGGCGGCGGTCACGGCCGCGGTCACCACCGTCTTGCCGACCCCGGTGTCGGTGCCGGTGACCAGCACCGTCCCCTGCCACGGGGCGGTCACGCGGCCACCCCGTCCCGCAGCCCCCGCGCCCCCTCGGGCGCGCACTCCACGACGACGTCCAGCGCTCGCGCGAAGTCGCCCCGGGGCACCCCCGCGTTGAGGGTCAGCCGCAGCCGGGACCGGGGATCGGGGGTGGAGGGCGGACGGAAGCAACCGACCGCCACCCCCCGGTCCCGGCACGCCTCGGCCCAGCCCGTGGCGGCCTCCGCGCCCGGTGCGGTCACCGACACCACCCCGGCGGTGGGCGTGGAGACGGTCAGGCCGGCGGCACGCAGCCGGCGTACCGTCAGGGCGGCCCGGTCGGCGAGTTCGGCGCGCAGGTCGTCCCGGGAGCGGGCCAGGCCGACGGCGGCCCGCACCCCGGCGGCCACCGCCGGCGGGAGCGCGGTGTCGAAGATGAAGGTCCGGCCGGTCTCCACCAGGTGCCGGACGAACGGGGCGGGACCGGCCACCACCCCACCCACACCACCGAGGGACTTCGAGAGGGTCGCGGTCACCACCACGTCCGGCGCTCCGGCGAGCCCGGCGGCGACCACTGCGCCGGCACCGGCCGGTCCGGTCACCCCGAGCGCGTGCGCGTCGTCGACGAGCAGCAGCGCGCCGAACCGGCGGGCCACCTCGTGCAGCCGGGCGAGCGGGGCGAGGTCCCCGTCGACGGAGAAGACCGACTCGGTGACCACCACCGCCGGCCGGCCGGGGGCGGCGGCGAGCGCGGCCTGCACGGCGGCCACGTCGGCATGCGGGGTGACCACGGTCTCCGCCCCGGAGATGCGGCAACCGTCGATCAGGGAGGCGTGGTTGTGCGCGTCCGAGACGAGCAGGGTACGGGGCTGCACGAGGGCCCGCAGCGCGCCGAGGTTCGCCAGGTAGCCGGAGGAGAAGACCAGCGCCCGTTCCGCGCCGAGCCAGTCGGCGAGGGCGTCCTCCAGGTCGTGGTGCACGTCGGTGGAGCCGCGCACCAGCCGGGAGCCGGTCGCGCCGAGCCCGTACGCCCGCAGGGCGGCCGCTGCGGCGGCGGTGACCTCGGGGTGGGTGGCGAGCCCGAGGTAGTCGTTGCCGGCCAGGTCGACCACGGTGTCGTCCGCGCCCCGGGGTCGCAGACGCCGGGTCAGCCCGGCCTTCGCCCGCAGCTCGGCACGGCGTTCGAGCGCCGCCAGCCAATCCGCCACCGTCACTCCCCTGCTCGCCGCCCGACCTCGCCGCCGCGCCCGGCGACCCTTCCGCCGGGCGAAGTTACCATCCGGACCCGAGTCACCGGCGTGGCGCGGCTCGGCCCCCGCCGGAGCGCCTCCCGGGGCCCCGCCGGGGGCGGCTCGGGGGCGGCTGGAGCCGGGAGAAGCAGGCACACGTCCCGCCCTCGCGGCCTTGTAGGGTACGAGCCATGCCAGAGATCCTCGACCAGGCTCGGACCCAGGTGCTGGAGAACGGCGTCGGCCTCGACGAGGCCGGTGTCCTCGCCGTGCTGAACCTGCCCGACGAGCACCTGACCGCAGCGCTCCAGCTCGCCCACGAGGTGCGGATGCGCTGGTGCGGCCCGGAGGTCGAGGTGGAGGGCATCGTCTCGCTCAAGACCGGCGGCTGCCCGGAGGACTGCCACTTCTGCTCCCAGTCCGGTCTCTTCGCCTCGCCGGTCCGCTCGGTCTGGCTGGACATCCCGTCGCTGGTCGAGGCGGCGAAGCAGACCGCGGCCACCGGGGCGACCGAGTTCTGCATCGTCGCCGCCGTACGCGGCCCGGACGCGAAGCTGATGAAGCAGATGCGCGAGGGTGTGGCCGCGATCCGGGCGGCCGTCGACATCCAGGTCGCCGCGTCGCTGGGCATGCTCACCCAGGAACAGGTCGACGAGCTGGTCGACATGGGTGTGCACCGGTACAACCACAATCTGGAGACCTGCCGCTCCTACTTCCCGAACGTGGTCACCACGCACTCCTGGGAGGAGCGCTGGGAGACCCTGCGGATGGTCCGCGAGTCCGGCATGGAGGTCTGCTGCGGCGGCATCCTCGGCCTCGGCGAGACCGTCGAGCAGCGGGCCGAGTTCGCCGCGCAGCTCGCCGAACTGGACCCGCACGAGGTCCCGCTGAACTTCCTCAACCCCCGCCCCGGCACGCCACTGGGCGACCGACCGGTGGTCGAGGGCAAGGACGCGCTGCGGGCCATCGCCGCGTTCCGGCTGGCCATGCCGCGCACCATCCTCCGGTACGCCGGCGGACGTGAACTCACCCTCGGCGACCTGGGCACCCGGGACGGTCTGCTCGGCGGCATCAACGCGGTGATCGTCGGCAACTACCTGACCACCCTGGGACGTCCGGCGACCGACGACCTGAAGCTGCTCGAGGACCTGAAGATGCCGGTCAAGGCGCTCTCCGCGACGCTGTGACGGCGGACGGAGCGGTGTCCGTGGACAACGGCACGACGCCGGACAGCGTGTGGTGCGACCGGTGCGGTGAGCCGGTCGGGGCGGGGGCGCACGAGGCGTGCCGGACCGCCCGGACGCTCGAGCCGCCCCGATACTGCCCCTCCTGCCGGCGCCGGATGAAGGTGCAGGTGCTGCCGACCGGCTGGCGGGCGACCTGCGTCGAACACGGCGCCATCGGGAATGGAACCGGATAACCGGCAGACCCGCCCTCTCCCACCGCTTCTCCCCATACCACCCACCGCCCCCGTCATCCCTCACCCGCGCCACCCACTCCACCCGCCACCGCCTGCCGCTCGCGGATCGCCGCCGCGCCCGCTCGCCACCACGCCACTCGCCGCCGCTCGCCACCGCGCCACTCGCCGCCGCGAATCTTGGACAGTTACCGTCCGATGAGGACGGTAACTGTCCAAGATCTGGCGGCGTGGTCGGTGGGAACCGGGCCAGACTCGGTGGGATGTTTGCCGACCTTCCCCGCGAAGATGCCGCGACGCTGGACTGGCTGGCGTTCGAGCAGTCCGGAATCCTCACCACCGCGCAGGCGACCGGTCTGCTGGCCGAGGGCCTGGTCCGCAGCCGGATCCGCACCGGACGCTGGCGGTCGATCTGTCGGGGCGTCCTGCTGACCGGCAACGGTCGGCTGACCCGGGACCAGCAGCTCTGGGTGGCGGTGCTGGTCGCCGGGGCGGGTGCCGTGCTGGCCGGGACCACTGCGGCCACCGAGGCGGGCGTCCGCGGGCTGCCCCGGGAACCACTGCATGTGCTGGTCCCGGCCGAACGACGCGCGGCCCGGACGGTGCTGCGCCGGCTGCCGATCGACATGGCGGCCGTACGCGTGCACCGCACCTCCGTGCTCCCGGCGGAGCACCTCCAGGTCGGCCGGCCGCCCCGCACCACCACCGCCCGGGCCCTGGTGGACGCGGCCGGCTGGGCACGCGACGAGGCCCAGGCGCAGGAGGTGCTGGCCGCCGGTTGCCAGCAGCGCCGGGTGCTGCCCGAGGAGCTGAGGAGTGTGGTGACCGTCCTGCCCCGGACTCCCCGTCGGCAGCTCATCCGGCAGACGATCGAGGACGTGGCCGGTGGCGCAGAAGCGCTCTCGGAGATCGACTTCGTCCGTCTCTGCCGTCGGTACGGGCTGCCCCGGCCGGATCTCCAGCAACGGCGCACCGACCCGGCGGGGCGGACCCGGTGGCTGGACGCGTACTGGCAGGCGTACCGGCTGCACGTGGAGATCGACGGCGCGCACCACATGGACGTACGCCAGTGGGCGGCCGACATGCGACGGCAGAACGACGTCTGGACGGCGGGTGACCGGATCCTGCGCTTCCCCGCCTGGCTGGTCCGCACCCGCCCGGCGGAGGTCGCCGCCGACCTCCGCCGGGCCCTGACCGCCGCCGGCTGGCGCCCCGCCGCGTAGGCCGTCGACGGACCCTCGGCCGGCTTCCACCCCACCGCCCGACGACCGCCGACGGACGCCGCCGCGCGGGCCGTCGACGGACCCTCCGCCGGGCTTCCGCCCCGCCGCGTGACGACCGCCGCTGCGGATCTTGGACAGTTACCGTCTACATGCGACGGTAACTGTCCAAGGTCTCCTCGGGATGGTCAGGCGACTGTGCAGGGTGAGCCGTTGAGGGTGAAGGCGGTCGGCTTCGGGTTGCTGCCGCTGTGGGTGCCGTTGAAGCCGAAGCTGGTCGACGCCCCCGGCGCGAGCGTGCCGTTGTACGCCAGGTTCGTCGCGGTCACCGCCGCCCCGGACTGCGTGACGTTCGCCGACCATGCCTGGGTGAGCTGCTGCCCGGCCGGGAAGCTGAAGCCGAGGCTCCACCCGGTCAGTGTGCTGGTGCCCGTGTTGGTGAGGGTCACCGTGGCGGTGAAACCGGTGCTCCAGTCAATGGTGGTGTAGCCGACCGTGCAGGGCGCGGTCGGCTGCGCCGGCGCGGTGGTGACCGTCAGAGTGGGCGACGGGGCCGACGGGTTGCCGGCGGCGTCCACCGCGACCACGTAGAACACGTACGCGGTCGCCGGGGTCAGCCCGGTCACCGGGTACGTGGTGCCGGGAACGGTCGCCACCAGGGTGTCCACCGGCCAGTCCTTGCGGTAGACCCGGTATCCGGTGACCCCGACGTTGTCGGTGGACGGCCCCCAGGCCAGGGTGAGCCCGGTCGGGCCGACCGCCGAGGCGGTGGGGGTGCCGGGCGGGGTGGGCGCGCTGGTGTCCGGGCCGCCGCCGGCCGGGGTGGTCACCGGCAGAACCGGGGAGGACGCCGACGAGTTGCCCGCGTTGTCCCGGGCCCGTACCCAGAACCGGTAGTTGCGGGCCGGCTGGAGCGAGGTGAGGGTCAGCGTGTTGGTACTGGTCCGGTGCAGGACCAGCGCGTCGCTGCCGACGGTCTCCTGGGTGACCTCGTAACCGGCCACGCCGCTGCCGGCGTCAGTGGAGGCGGGCCAGGTCAGGGTGACTCCGGTGGCCGTGAGCCCGGACGCGACCGGGGTGCCGGGCACGGTGGGCGGGGTGGTGTCCGGGGTCGTGCCGGAGGGCTCCTCGCCCCAGACCCGCCGGCCGCCGGAGTAGAGCGGCACCTTCGGGTTCGGCCCGGCGGCGGGCTGCCAGGACGGGTCGTTGGTCGGGTCCCAGGTGCCTCCCTCCGGCACCCCGATCTTGAACTGCACCTCCATCCGGTGCTGCGACTGCCCGGCCGGGGCGATGGTGTGCCCGGTGCAGTCGACCTCGACGTACCAGAGGTCGCCCTCGATCTGGCGGGCGGTCGACGGCGAGGGGCAGCCCTGGGTGTAGCCGGGGGTGACCTGCACCGGGGAGGTGCCCTCGGTGCGGAAGTAGTACCGGTACCTCGCGTCGGTGAGCGCGCGGGCCGGGAACGCGGACTTGTTGTAGACCATCACCTTCAGGCCGACCGAGCGGGGTTCGTTCTGCATGACCGTGGTCTCCACGCTCAGCTCGGCCAGGTCCGGCTGCTCGGCGACCGGGAAGCCGGCCAGCGGCGTGCCGCCGTACTTCGCGGTCAGGGCTGCCAGCGCGGAGCTGAAGCCGGCGTTGTAGTCGGTGGCGACCTCGTTCATCACGTAGTCCGAGCGGCTGTCGGTGTACGCGTCGTTGGCCGCGGACGGGCCGCCGACCAACGCGCCGTACAGCACGTGCCGGGTCTCGGTGGGTACGGTCTGGCTGTCCCACCAGGAGCCGTGCGCGGTGCGGTGGTGCGGGTTGCGCGGCGAGTTCGCCCCGAAGCCGATCTGGTAGCTCGACCTGCGCGGGTTGTCGCCGAGCGCGTAGTTGATCTGCCGGACCCCGAAGTCGTGGTAGCGCGCCTTGCGGGTCGCGTCGGTGATCTTGTCGCTGTGCAGCAGCGCGACGAACGCGGTGTTCGCGGCGTAGCGCAGCGCGCCCCAGGAGTCGAGCACCGCCATCCCGCCGGGCGAGTAGGGCACCCGCTGGCCGTTGACGCCGACGGTCCAGTAGTCGAGCCACCGGTTGGCGTCGTCGAGGTACTTCTGCTTGCCGGTCAGCGCGGCGAGCAGCACGTACGCGCCGAACTGCTTGTTGTCCCAGGCGATCGTCCACTTGTAGGACTTGGTGGTGGACTGGTTCTCGGTGCCGAGTTTGTCGTACTCGGCCTCCGCCTTGGCCAGGTAGCTCGCCTCGCCGGTGGCCCGGTGCAGCCAGATCGCACCCCAGACCAGTTCGTCCTGGTACCCGCTCCAGGAGCGGTAGAAGCTGGTCGCGTCGGTGATGCACTCGTGGTAGCTCTTCCGCACGGTGTCGGCGAAGGTGTAGAGCTGCCGGGCGTGGGTGAGCAGGGTGTTCGCGTAGGCCGGGTCGGTGGGGCGGAACACCATCGACGAGGCGGCCATCGCCGCCGCCGTCTCCCCGGCGAGGTCCGCGCCACCACAGCTCGCGTCGATCTTGTACGCCGGCCGCGCCATCGGCATCACCTCGGCCGGGCCCCACCACTTGTGGTCGTCGTCGCCCTTGCCGACCTGTCCGTAGAGGACGTTCGGGGCGGGGTGCGCCTTGATGAAGTAGTCGTTGACGAAGCGCAGGTTGTTGAGCAGGTGCGGCAGTTGGCCGGAGGTGGCGTAGCCGGTGCGGTACTCGACCGCGCCCCAGGCGAGCATGGTCGTGCTGAACGCCATCGGGAAGCCGAACTTCACGTGGTCGCCGGCGTCGTACCAGCCGCCGGTCAGGTCGAGGCCGACGTCCGCGCCGTCGCGCAGCGCGGAGTCGCCCCGCCAGGAGACCCGGTTCCAGTCGGGCAGGTCGCCGGACTGCTGGGCCTCGTAGAAGAAGAGCGACTTCTGCAACGCCTCGGCGTAGTTGAAGGCGGGTGCCGCCGTGGCGGCGGTCGGCGCGATGCCGGTGACGGCGAGGGCGAGTCCGGTGGTCAGCGCGGCACCGGCCGCGACGAGACGCCGGTACCAGGGCGGTTCGGACCGACCGCGGACGGTGCGGAGACGCATACCGGTACTCCTGTCCGGTAGGGCGCCCGGCGACGTCGGCGGAACGGCGGGTGGTGGTGCGACGCCGCCGGGCGGTGGGTGGTGAGGGATCCGGAAGCGTCCTCCGACGGTTACGTGGAAGCGCTCCCATGGATACGCGACAATGTAACGGTCGTCTCACCTGTTTGTGAAGAGCGCCGGGCCGCCGACCACCTTCCGGAACTCCGCCGACCCGATCACCAGCCCAAACCCGCGTCCCGGCGGACGGACCCTGCCCCGCGCTGCCAGGAAAGCCCTTTCCCGTCAAGCCGGACTGAATCACATCATCGATCCACAACGATGTAGTGTCTCCGTAATCGCAGCTCAGCGCGGAGAACTGCGGGACAACGAGCCGGATTCCCCGGCTCGCCACGGTGGACGGCCGTCCTGGCATACGAACGTACTGTTGCCGCCGGTGATCCGGGCACGGGACAGTACCGCCAAGCGGTGCCGTCGATGCCGCCGCTCCACTGGAAGAACCTGAGGAGATCGCGATGGCTCTACGACTCGCCGACGGCACCGCCTGGTCCGAGACCCTGGCCCGGGCCGTCCAGACCGCCCCCGAGGCGTTCGACCCCGCCGGCCCCGACGGCACCACCACGCTGCGCAACCTGATCGAGGGCGACTGGGCCTCGGCGGGCACGCCCAGCCCGGTGCGCACCCCGGTCGACAACACGATCCTGGTGAACCTGCCCCGGCTGGACGCCGCCACGGCCCGCGCCGCCGTGGTCTCCGCCGCCGCCGCGCACCGCGACTGGGCCGAGACCCCCCTGGCCGAGCGGAAGGCCCGGGTGAACGAGGCGCTCGACGCGCTGAGCGCCCACCGCGATCTGCTGGCCCTGCTGCTGGTCTGGGAGATCGGCAAGCCCTGGCGGCTGGCCTGCGCCGACGTGGACCGGGCGCTGGACGGCGTCCGCTGGTACGTCGACGAGATCGACCGGATGCTCGCCGACGGGCGCGAGCCGCTCCCCGGCCCGGTCAGCAACATCGCCAGCTGGAACTACCCGATGAGCGTGCTGGTCCACGCCGAACTGGTCCAGCTCCTCGCCGGCAACGCGGTCATCGCCAAGACCCCCTCGCAGGGTGGCGCGGTCTGCCTGACCGTCGCCCACGCACTGATGCGCCGCGCCGGACTGCCCACCACCCTCGTCTCCGGCGGTGGCGAGGAACTCTCCGAGGTGCTCGTCCGCGCCCCGGAGATCGGTGCGGTGGCCTTCGTCGGCGGGCGCTCCAACGGCGGGAAGGTCGCCGCCGCGCTGCTCGACTCGGACAAGCGTCACTTCATCGAGCAGGAGGGCCTGAACGCCTGGGGCATCTGGAACTTCTCGCAGTGGGACATGCTCGCCAAGCACCTCAAGAAGGGCTTCGAGTACGGCAAGCAGCGCTGCACCGCGTACCCCCGGTTCGTCGTGCAGCGGGACCTGGTCGACGAGTTCCTCGACATGTACCTGCCGGTGGTCCGCTCGGTACGCTTCGGCCACCCGCTCGCCGTCGGCGACGACTGGTCCGCCGGTGACCCCCTGCCCGAGCTGGACTTCGGCCCGCTGATCAGCGGCGCCAAGGCCGACGAGCTGCGCCGCAAGGTCGACGAGGCGGTCCGGGGCGGGGCGGTCCCGCTCTACCGGGGCAGGCTCGACGGCGCGCCGTTCCTGGCCGGTCAGGACACCTCGGCGTACGTGGCCCCGTCGGTGCTGCTCGCCCCGCCCGGCCGGTCCCGGCTGATGCACGCCGAGCCGTTCGGCCCGGTCGACACGATCGTGGTCGTGGACACCACCGACGAACTGCTCGCCGCGATGAACGCCTCCAACGGTGCGCTGGTCGCCAGCCTCGCCTGCGACGACGAGGAGGAGGCGGCGAAGCTGGCGGTGGACCTCCAGGCGTTCAAGGTCGGCATCAACAAGCCGCGCTCCCGGGGTGACCGGGACGAACCCTTCGGCGGCCGGGGCGCCTCCTGGAAGGGCGCGTTCGTCGGCGGTGACCTGCTGGTGCAGGCGGTCACGGTCGGCGGCGACGGCCGCCTCTACGGCAACTTCCCCGACTACAACAGCTACCCGGCGACCTGACGGTCGGCACGCGGGGTCCGGTCGCCCGGCGGCCGGACCCCACCGGCGGTACGGTCACCCCATGGCCGCCATCGACCAGATCTCTCTCGGGGTGTCCGACTGCGAACGGGCGGGCCGGTTCTGGGCCGCCGCGCTGGGCTACGTACGCCGGCCACCGCGCTACCCGGGCGACGAGTGGATCGTGCTGGAGCCGCCTCCCGGCGCATCCGGCGTGCCGATCGCGATGGATCTCAGCGAGAGTCCGGTCGCCGAGTTCCCCCGCATCCACCTGGACCTCATCGCCGGGGACCGTGACCTCGACGACGAGGTGGAGCGGCTCGTCGGGTGCGGCGCCCAACGGGTCGACTGGCCGCACTACCCGGCGGAACTCGAACCGGGCGCCGCACCGTACGTCGTGCTCGCCGACACCGAGGGCAACCGCTTCTGCGTCTCCGGCCAGGTGCCCCAGCGCGGGGAGCCGGCGGGACGCTGACCTGCCGCACCCCGCCCGGTCAGGTGCGCGCCGGGCTGGGCCGGGGGTCGAGCGGCAGGGTGACCGTCACCATCGGGCCGTCCCGGTCCAGCCGCATCGGCCGGCCGAGCCGGTGCAGGGTCCGCAGCATCGGCGTGTTGCCGGTGTGCACGTGCAGCTCCAGCGCCGCGTACCCGGCCCGGTCGGCCCGGGCGACCAGCCGGCGCAGCAGCGCCCCGCCGAGGCCACGGCGCTGCCGGTCGTCGGCGACCAGCAGCGCCGCCTCGGCCTGGTCCCCCTCGCCGAGCAGGTTCGCCATCGCGACCACCGACTCGGCCGAACCGGCCGGGTCGGTCTCGACGGCGACCAGGGTGGTGCCCCACGCCGGGTCGAGCAGCCGCCGCACCCGCTCCGGCGACGGTCGACCCGCGCCGCTGAGGTAACGGCGGTGCAGGCTCCGCGCCGAGCACCGTTCGTGCAACGCCAGGACGGCGGGGAGGTCGTCCGGACCGGCCGGGCGTACCACCATCTCGGAGCCGTCGAGCAGCACCAGCGTGACCTGCTCGGCGGCGCGCCGGACGACGGTGGTGGCCAGCTCGACGAGCGCCTGCGCGCGGGCGTACTCGGCCGGGGTGAAGTCCGGCGCGACGCGGGCCAGGTCGAAGGACCCACCGGCCCCGTCGCCGAGGCGCATCCGGGTGCCGTCGACGCCGGCCGTCGGAGCACCGGCCGCGACGACGGGCAGCGGCCGCCAGGTCACCGTCTCCGCGCCGAGCAGGGCACGCAACGCCTCGCCGGTGGCGTCCGGGTCGCGGACCAGCCGGGTGGCCAGCCCGAGCACCCGGGTGGGCTGGTCGACCAGGCCGCGGGCCTCGCTGCGGGCCACCCAGCAGTTGCGGCCCCGCCCCTTCTCGACGGCGGCGAGCAGGTCGGCCTCGCCGAGGGTCTCCGGCGCGTCGACAAGGAAGTCGTCCACTGCGCCGGCCTCGGTGGTGTGCACCTGCACGGCGAGAATGTTCACCCCGCGCAGCGCAAGGCTGGCGGTGAGCACCGACAGGTAGCCGGGCCGGTCGTCCACGGTGGCCCGGATCCGCCACAGGGTCACGGCCGCCCCCCGGATGCCGGGGACGCCGGGGCGCCCACCAGGTCGAGCCGGTCGCCGAGGATCACCGCGCTGGCCCGCACCAACTGGGCCAGCCGGTCCACCTCGGTGCGGTGGAAGGCGGCCGGGGAGAACATCTCCGTCGCACCGCGGGTCACCACGAGCACCAGCCCGGCCCGGCCGAACGGCGCGACCGCGTGGTGGGCGCCGTCGGGCGCGGTCAGCGCGCGGGAGCGCAGCGGCGTCACCTCCGGCAGGGCCGGTCCGGTCGGGGTACGCCAACTCGCGTACCCGACGGTGGCCGCGCCACCGCCGGAGGAGGCCCAGTCGACGGGGACCACCGCGGCCACCGCCCAGTCCGCCGCGATCAGGCCGGGCACCGCGTCGACCAGGGTGGCCAACCCGTCGGCCGGGTTCGCCGCCACCTGGGTGAGCAGTTCGGCGTCCTGCCCGGTGGCGGTCGGCGCGCCGATCGCCCGCCACACCCCGTCCACCTGCACACCGGGAATCGCGGCGAGGCCGGCCATCAGCCGCTCCAGCCGACCGGCCCCCGGCCAGACCACGGTGAAGTCGTCGACCGCGCGGCCACCGAGCCGTTCCAGCACCACCACCTGGACGATGTCCGCGCCGGAGACCCCCAGGGTGCGGGCCACCTGGCCGAGCGTGCCGGGCCGGTCCGGCAGGGTCACCCGAACTCTCAGCAGCATGTCTGTCCCCCATCGCTCGGCGGCCGGTACGCGTTCCCGGCAGGCGGGCCGGTACACGTCCGGCAGGCTGGTCCCAGCGTGTCCGACGGGCGTTTCGCCCCTGTTGCCGCCTGGTGTCCCCGGCGAAAAACACGTCTTGACACGATGAGCTGAGGTGCCATCAACTATTCGGATGACCGATCCGGCCGTCGACGCGGTCCGGCCGGGGACAGGCTCGGCCTCCCCCGCCGGGACGCCCCCGCGCGGGCTCGACCTCGACCGGCTCGCCGCCCACCTGGCCACCCACCGGCCCGACCTGGCCGACGGCCCGTTGCACGCCCGGCTGATCGCCGGTGGGAAGTCCAACCTGACCTACCTGCTGGCCGTCGGCGACCGGGAGGTCGTGCTGCGCCGGCCCCCGCTCGGCCACGTGCTGGCCACCGCGCACGACATGGCCCGGGAGCACCGGGTGCTCAGCGCGCTCGCCCCGACCGGGGTGCCGGTGCCGACCCCGCTGCTGCTCTGCACCGACCCGGCGGTGATCGGCGCACCGTTCTACCTGATGGAACGCGTCGACGGGGTGGTCTACCGCAGCCGCACCCAGACCGACCGGCTCACCGCCGGGCAGCGGCGGGAGCTGGCCGCCGCGATGATGGACACCCTCGCCACCCTGCACTCGGTGCCGCCGGCCGAGGTGGGGCTCGCCGACTTCGGCCGTCCGGACGGCTACCTCGCCCGCCAGGTCCGCCGCTGGGCCGGCCAGCTCGAGAAGTCCCGCAGCCGGCCGCTGCCCGGCATCGACGAGCTGCGCGACCGGCTCGCCGCGACCGTTCCGGAGGGGGCGAACGACGGCCGGATCGTGCACGGCGACTACCGGCTGGACAACCTCCTCGCCGTCGTCGACCCGGTCGCCGTCCGCGCGGTCCTCGACTGGGAGATGGCCACCCTCGGTGACCCGCTGGCCGACCTGGGCCTGCTGCTGACCTACTGGGACGTGCTCGGCGACTCCGGCCTCGCCGCCGGCAACCCGGTGGCCGACGGGCTCGGCCCCCGCGCCGGCTTCCCCACCGGCGCCGAGCTGATCGAGCGGTACGCCGGCCGGGCCGACGTGGACGTGGGCCCGCTGCACTGGCACGTGGCCCTGGGCTGCTTCAAGCTCGCCGTGATCTGCGAGGGGATCCACTACCGGCACACCCTCGGGCAGACCGTCGGCGCAGGGTTCGACCGGATCGGCGAGCTGGTGGCCCCGCTGGTCGCGCACGGGCTGGCCGCCACCGGCGGCCACCGCTGACCGGCACGCCGCAGGGGGACCGACCGGCACCGCCGGAATTGACACGAGGGCGGCCGTGCGCCGCTCGGGGAGGGACACATGGACTTCGGTTTCGACGCCCGGACCACCGAGCTGCACGACGTGTTGCTGCGCTTCCTGGAGGAGAAGGTCTACCCGGCCGAGGCGGTGCACGCGGAGCAGGTCGCGGCGGCCGGCGACCCGTGGGCGCGCCCACCGGTGCTGGCCGAGCTGAAGGCCGAGGCGCGGGCCCGGGGCCTGTGGAACCTTTTCCTCCCCGACCCCCGTCACGGGGCCGGCCTGACCAACCTCCAGTACGCCCCACTTGCCGAGCTGACCGGCCGCAGCCCGCACCTCGCTCCCGAGGCGCTCAACTGCGCCGCCCCGGACACCGGCAACATGGAGTTGCTCGCCGCGTTCGGCACCGGGGAGCAGCAGGAACGCTGGCTGCGTCCACTGCTGGCCGGGGAGATCCGGTCGGCGTTCTGCATGACCGAGCCGGCGGTCGCCTCGTCCGACGCCACCAACATCGCCACCCGGATCGTCCGGGACGGCGACGAGTACGTCGTCAACGGGCGCAAGTGGTGGTCGTCCGGCGCGATGGACCCGCGCTGCGAGCTGCTGATCGTGATGGGCAAGACCGACCCGGACGGCGAGCGGTACAAGCAGCAGAGCATGATCCTGGTGCCCCGGGACACCCCCGGCGTGACGATCCGCCGGGGCATGACCGTGTTCGGCTACACCGACGCCGCGCACGGCGGACACGCCGAGATCGACTTCACCGATGTCCGGGTGCCGGCGGCGAACCTGGTCGGGGTGGAGGGCGGCGGCTTCGGCATGGCCCAGGCCCGGCTCGGACCGGGGCGCATCCACCACTGCATGCGGCTGGTGGGGATGGCCGAGCGGGCCCTGGACCTGATGTGCCGGCGGGTGGTCGACCGGGTGGCGTTCGGCCGGCCGCTGGCCGAACAGGGCGTGGTCCAGGAGTGGATCGCCGAGTCCCGGGTCCGGATCGAGCAGGCCCGGCTCCTGGTGCTCAAGACCGCCTGGCTGATGGACACCGTCGGCAACAAGGGCGCCCACACCGAGATCCAGGCCATCAAGATCGCGGCACCGGCGATGGCGGAGTGGGTGATCGACAAAGCCGTCCAGGCGCACGGCGGGGCCGGGGTCAGCCAGGACACTCCGCTGGCCGCGCTCTGGGCGCAGGCCCGCACCCTCCGCCTCGCCGACGGCCCGGACGAGGTCCACCGCGCCTCTCTCGCCCGCCGCGAACTCCGCCGCCACACCACCCCCTGACCCTGTTTCCTGCCCCACCGCCCGGACGGATCAGGGGATCAGGTTCATGATGAGCCCGTTGGGTGGGATGTCGACCGGGCGCATCCCCAGATGACGATCCCCGATGCGCTGATTCCACAGACAGGAGTCGAAAGGGGCGTTCGGTGCGAAGATGCCCCATTCTCCGGCCCAGAAGGCGCCGTCGGCGGCCTCGGCGAAGAAGTACGCCCGGGGATGGTTCGTGTCCAGGACCCACACCGACTGACCGGAGTCGATGGCCCAATAGCCACGCGTTCCCCACTGCCCCGCCGTGGCGCATCTGACCGGGTCGTAGAACGAGATACAGATCCACACCCGGGGCCCGTACTGGTTACGGAAGTGCAGTTGCACAGGTTCGTCCTTTCTCTGTCGACGCGGGTGGACGGTCGCGCACCACGACCGGGCGGGGTTCAGGAGGAGGAGGGCCGCTGCGCCGACTCGGTCAGCCCGCCGGCCGCGCGCCCCTCCTCCCCCTGCCGGTGGCGCCGCACGACCTGGGCCACCGGCGCGTCACCGAGAGCACCGACCGGGTCGGGGCGTGGCGCACCGCCGCTCGACGTGGCGTCGGCGGCCCTGGCGACGAGGACGCCACTGACACCCAGGCCGAGCAGCGCCCCGAGACGGAAGAACCAGCGCCGGCTGGTCCGGCCATCGACTGATCGATTCACGATCGTCCTTTCTCGTCCGCGCAGTCCCGGACGGCCATCGTGATTTCCCGGACGCACCTGACCAGCATTGAAGATATTCATCTATGCGAATCAAGTGCCCGCCGATTCTCCGCCCTTACGACAACCGGGAGCGAGGGTGAACGGCACCTTTGTGCGGTGGGCGCGAGACGCCGCACCGCACCGAGACGCGGGATTCGGGAGTTGTTCCCCGACGGAGACGGGAAGTGCTGGCGGGCAGACTCACCAGACCGGAGGTGATCTCCCGAACCACGAATGGGTTCTGCTGGCACCGCAGCACGCCGCCGACACGGGTGAAGGGAACCGCGAAGCCCGTCGCCGGCGACGGGCGGATAGTTCCCCCTGAGTGACCTCCACCCGGGACAGCAGACCCCCCGCGCACCCCTTTGCTCTGCACTCCCGAACGCGCCAGGCACCCTCAGTAATCGACAGTCCCCACACCGACGCTCGTCGACATGCCACGCCCCCTGCTCAGCGCAGGCGTCGCACATGCGGGTGCAGAGCAAAGGAAGACTGGGTACAGGCACCGGCGGACAGAGGGTTACCTACCGTGAGCGACCGCCTCCGCCTCGACCGGCGGACACACAGCGTGACCGCGCGGAAGTTCGCACCCATGTACATGCACACCACTGCCGACCTGGTCGAAACCCCGAGCAGCCGCGCGCCGTCGCCGACCAACGAGATCCGCGAGACGCACCCTAGGCGGAGGCGCGGGGGACCATGTGGGTGTCGAGGAGGACGTAGGGGGCCGGAAGGTCCTCGCCGCGGATGCGGGAGACCAGCAGGTGGGCCATCTGTCGGCCCATCTCCTCCACCGGCTGGAAAACCGTGGTCAGTGGCGGGTCCGACTGCCGGGCCAGCGGCGAGTCCTCGTATCCGACGACCGCCACGTCGTCGGGCACTCGCCGACCGGCCTCGCGCAGCGCCCGGAGCGCGCCGTACGCCATCAGGTCACTGGCGGCGAAAACGGCGTCGAGGTCCGGGCAGGACTCCAGCAGCCGGCGCATGCAGGCCGTCCCGCTGCCCTCGCTGAAGTCGCCGTACGCGATCATCGCCGGGTCGACCTGGCCGCCGGTCGCCGCGACGGCCTCCCGGTAGCCGGTCAACCGGGCCAGGCCGGCGCCCATGTCCTGCGGGCCGGCGATGGTGGCGATGCGCCGCCGGCCCTTGGCGGCGAGGTACTCCACCGCCTGCCGGGCACCGCCGACGTTGTCCACGTCCACGAAGTAGGCGGGCTGGGCCCCGGGGCGCAGCATCCGCGCCGGTCGGCCGCCCAGCACGGTGGGCAGGCCACGCTCCTCCAGCAGCGTGGGCAGCGGGTCGGCGTCGTGCAGGGAGAGCAGCAGGACGCCGTCGACGTGCTGGTTGGTCAGGTGGTGCTCGACCCGCTCCCGTTCGACCGGCGACTGGGCCATGGCGAGCCAGAGCTGCATCGGGGTCTCCAGCAGCCCGGAGCTGATCCCCCGGACGATGCCGGCGAAGAACGGCTCGGTGAAGACCCGCTCGCCGGACTCGGAGACCACCAGGGCCACCGAGTCGGTACGCTGGGTGACCAGGGCGCGGGCGGCCCGGTTCGGCACGTACCCCAGCTCGGCGATGGCCTGCTGCACCGCGGCCCGGGCCTCCGGGCTCACCTGCGGCGAGCCGTTGACCACGCGGGAGACCGTGCCGCGACCGACGCCGGCGCGGGCCGCCACCGCGTCGAGGGTCGGGCGCCCGAGGGAGCGGGTGCGCTGGGTTGTCATGGTTCTGCTCCTCCGACGTCGGGCGGTCCGGCGGGAACCCGGGAGAGGGCACCCGCCGGAGCCGCCCGTTACTGGCTGGCCCTGCGGCCTATTGTGCGGCCAGACCGTTGCGTCGGATCACCTCGGCGTACCACCTGGCGCTGGACTTCGGGATGCGGAGCTGACTGTCGTAGTCGACGTACACCATGCCGAAGCGTTTGGTGTAGCCCCACGCCCACTCGAAATTATCCATCAGCGACCAGGCGAAGTATCCGCGCAGCGGCACCCCGGCGCTGATCGCCTCGTGCGCGGCCCGCAGGTGGGCGTCGAAGTACGCCAACCGGTCGGCGTCGTCGACCCGGCCGTCGACGACGGTGTCGACGAAGGCCGACCCGTTCTCGGTGACGTACAGCGGCAGGTCGGTGTACTCCTCGTGCACCCGGCGCAGCGTCTCGACCAGGCCGGGGGCGTCGATCTCCCAGTCCATGTCGGTGACCGGGACGCCCCGGGTGACGAAGCGCACCAACTCGCTTCCCGGCCAGCAGGACGGGGCCCGCCAGTACTTCTCCGGGGGCGTGCCCTCGACCGGCGCGGCGACCACGTGCCGGCTGTAGTAGTTGACGCCGACCAGGTCCAGCGGGCTGGAGATGATCTCCAGGTCCTCGTTCCGGACGTGCCCGAAGTCGCTGACCGCGCGCAGGTCGGCGACCAGGTCGTCCGGGTACCGCCCGCGCAGGATCGGGTCGAGGAAGAACCGGTTGGCGATCCCGTCGATCCGACGGGCCGCGTCGGCGTCGTCGGGCGAGTCGCTGGCCGGGGTGACCGGGTAGAGGTTGAGGGTCACCCCCACCTCGGCGGCGTGCCGGCCGGCGCGCAGCGCCTGCGTGGCCAAACCGTGCCCGAGCATCAGGTGGTGCCCGGCGCGGACCGCCTCGACGCCGGCCGAGCGGCCCGGGGCGTGCGCCCCGGAGCCGTACCCGAGGAACGCCGAGCACCAGGGCTCGTTCAGCGTGGTCCAGTACCGCACCCGGTCACCGAGGGCGTCGTGCACAAGCGCGGCGTAGTCGGCGAACCGACTGGCGGTGTCCCGGGCCGGCCAGCCGCCGGCGTCCTCCAGCTCCTGGGGCAGGTCCCAGTGGTAGAGGGTCACCCAGGGCTCGATGCCGTGGGCGCGCAGTTCGTCGACGAGCCGGCGGTAGAAGTCCAGGCCCTCCTGGTTCGCCGGCCCCGAGCCGCCCGGCTGCACCCGCGGCCAGGAGATCGAGAAACGGTACGACCGCAGCCCCAGCTCCGCCATCAGCCGCACGTCGGCCGGCATCCGGTGGTAGTGGTCGCAGGCCACGTCGCCGGTGTGGCCGGCGACCGTACGCCCCTCGGTGTGACTGAAGGTGTCCCAGATCGAGGCGGTCCGGCCGCCCTCGGTCGCGGCCCCCTCGATCTGGTACGCGGCGGTGGCCGCGCCCCAGAGGAAGTCGGGCGGGAAGCTCAGCTCCGGGCGCTGTTCCAGCAGGTCGACACCGGGTGGGGTGGCGGGGTTGCTCACGACTTGACCGCACCTTCCATGATGCCGCCGATGATCTGGCGGCCGAACAGGATGAACATCACGAACAACGGCAGGGTGGCGATCAACGTACCCGCGAAGATCTGCGAGTTGTCGGCGAAGTAGGCCGTGTTCAGGCTGCGCAGCGAGATCTGGACGGTCGGGTTCGACGGGTCGGCGAGGACCACGAACGGCCAGAAGAACTGGTTCCACTGCTCCATGAACGTGAGCAGGCCCAGCACCGCGGCGGCCGGACGCAGCGCCGGGGCGACCACGTGCCAGTAGATCCGCCAGGTGGAGCAGCCGTCCACCCGGGCCGCCTCGATCAGCTCGTTCGGCACGGCCTGTTCGGCGTACTGCCGCATCATGAAGATGCCGAAGCCGCCGATCAGGAACGGGACCGTCACCGACGGCATGGTGTTCAGCCACTCCAGCTTCGCCATGAGGATGTACAGCGGCAGCACGCCGAGCTGGATCGGCACCATCATCGAGGCGAGGATGACCAGCAGCAGCGCGTTCTTGCCCTTGAACTTCAGCTTGGCGAAGGCGAACCCGGCGAGCGAGCCGAAGAAGACCGTGGCGACGGTGATCGTCCCGGAGACCAGGAACGAGTTCATCAAACCCTTGACGACGTTGGCGTCGCCGTTGCTGAGCACCCGCTCGATGTTCTCGCCGAGCTTGCCGCCGGGCAGGAACGGCGGCGGCCAGGAGTTCGCCGCGTCGTTGGTGCGGGACGCGATGACGATCATCCAGTAGAACGGGAAGAGGGAGAGGATCACCCCGAGGACCAGGCCGACCCAGGTGAGCGGGCTGGCCTTCCAGAGCTGCGCGGCCCGGTGCCCACGGGAGGGTCGGTTGGCGGGGCGTACGGGGGGACGGAGCGTCGTGGTCGTCATCTGCGCAAACCCTCACTTGTCCGAGCTGATCCGACGGGCCAGCAGGTAGTTCACGACCGACATGAGGGCGATCAGCAGGAACAGCACGAGCGCGACCGCGCCGGCGTACCCCCAGCGGAAGCGGGTGTTCATCACGTCGAGCAGGTACATGGTGATGGTCTGGAACTGGCCCTCGGAGCCGCCCGAGATGCCCCCGGACCCGCTGGTGAACAGCAGCGGCTCGGTGAACAGCTGCAACCCGCCGATGGTCGAGATGATCAGCGTGAAGATGATCGTCGGACGCAGTTGCGGGACGGTGATCGACCAGAACTGCCGACGCCGGGACGCGCCGTCCAGGGACGCCGCCTCGTACATGTCCTTGCTGATCGACTGCATGGCGGCGAGGTAGATCAGGGCGTTGTAGCCGATCCACCGCCAGTCGACCATGGTGGAGATCGCGAACCAGGAGGCGTACCGGTTGGCCCGCCAGTCGATCGGCTCGATGCCGACCAGGTCGAGCGCCCAGTTGACCAGGCCGAACTCGCGCGCGTAGAGCATCGAGAAGATGAGCGCGACCACGGCGGTCGAAGTGATGATCGGCATGGCGATGGCCATCCGGAAGAACGTCTGCGCGGGGAGTCGCCGGTTGAGCGCGTTCGCCAGCATCAGGGCGATCAGCAGCTGCGGCACCGTGGAGAGAACGAACATCCCGAAGGTGTTGTAGACCGCGTTCCAGAACTGCGGGTCGTTCGTGAAGAGCTCGACGAAGTTGTCCAGCCCGACGAAGCTGATGGTGGTGTTCAGCGGGGAGCGGTCGGTGAGCGCGATCCAGACCGTGTAGCCGATCGGGTACGCGCTGAAGACGGCGAAGATGGCGAAGAACGGCAGGACGTAGAGGTACGGCGAGTACTTCAGGTCGAGCCGGGTGAGTGCGGCGAGGCGGCCCCGTTCGGCCGGGGCGGGGCGGGGTCGGCGTCCGTCGGGGGGCGCTTCGGCGTGCAGGTCGAGACTCATCAGCGGTCCTTCACGTCAGGCGACGCCGCCCGGTGGCGGGCGGCGTCGGGCGGCACCGCGGGTGGCGCCGGGGCGTTGCCGCCGTCGACGCCACCCATGGGCAGCTCGGCCAGGGTCACTTGCCGGCGGCCGCGCCGTTCTTCAGCGCTGCCTGCCACTGCTCACCGGCGGACTTGCCCTGCTCGACCGCGCGCAGGGTGTTCTCCACGGCGGTCCGGACCGCGTTGTTCTTCGGGCCGAGGTACACCGGCTTCAGCTCCGAGGCACCAGCGGCGAAGATCTTGCCGACCGGGGCGTTGCTGAAGTACGGGTTGGTGGAGTCGGCGACCGCCGGGTCGGCCAGACCCTGCGGGGACGACGGCAGGTTGCCGACCTTCTTGAAGGCCTCGACGTGACCCTTCGCGTCGGTCAGGAACTTGACCAGCTTGGCGGCCTCGGCGGCGTTCTTGCTGGACTTCGGCACGGCGAGGAAGGAGCCACCCCAGTTGCCGCCGTTGCCCGGGGCCTTGGCGATGTCCCACTTGCCGGCCGCCGCGTCGCCGGCCTGTCCCTTGATCACGCCGGTCATCCACGCCGGGCAGGCGATGGTGGCGAAGGTGCCGTTCTTGAACCCGGCGTTCCACTCGTTGGAGAAGGACTGGAGGTTGTTCGACAGCTTGGCGTCGATCATCTTGGTGGTGAGGTCGTACGCCGTCCGGACGTCCGGGTTCTCGCCGATGACCAGCTTGTTGCTCTTGTCGTAGTAGGTGTAGCCGGTGCCGGCGCCGGCGACCTGCATCAGCACCACGTTGTAGAAGTTGGTCGCCGAGTCGACGAACTTGTGCTTGGAGTCGGCGGCGGCGAACTTCTTGCCGGTCTCGATGAAGGCGTCCCAGGTGGGCCAGAGCTGGGCGACCTGCTCCCGGTCGGTGGGCAGGTTGGCGGCCTTGAAGAGGTCGCTGCGGTAGCACAGCGCCATCGAGCCGACGTCGGTGCCGAGGCCGAGCACCTTGCCGTCGGGGGTGGTGCCCTGCTCCCACTTCCACGGCAGGAAGTTGCCCTTGAGGTCGTTGGCGCCGTGGTCGGCCAGGTTCACGAACTTGTCGGCCTGGGCGTAGAACTGGACGATGGTGCCCTCCTCGAGGGCGACCACGTCACCGGCACCCGACCCGGCGGTGATCTGCTGGGTCAGTCGGGTGTTGTAGTCACCCAGGCCGAGCCCCTTGCCCCGCTCCTGGATCTTCACGTTCGGGTTCGCGGCTTCGTACTGCTTGTAGAGCTCGTCGTAGCCGAAGCCCTGGTCGCCGAAGACGTCGACCACGAGGGTGATCTTCTCGCCGGAGCTGCTGCCGGTGTCCGAGTCGTCGTTGCCGCAGGCCGCGACGCTGGCGAGCGCCGCGACGGACGCAAGCGCGAGGGCCGCGAACCGCCGGCGGCGGAAGGTGAGGCTCATCCTGACCCCTCTTTCGGTGGTGAGGCTTTCGTGTGGTGGGGGCGCCTCGGGAGCGCTCCCATGAGATTGCCGGCGGGTAACGGACGTGTCAATAGATCGTGGGAGCGTTCCCATATCGTTACCGGAATCGGTGATCGACTCCGGATGCGACATACCGGGCCGTCCCGAACCCCGGACAGCCCGGGACGCCGCATCGCGTGTCGATCAACCGGAGACCCCGCCGACCGGCGAGGCATGCGGGGGTGGGGCTGGGCGGGTCAGGCCGGGGTCAGCAGAACCGGCGCAGCAGGGTGTCGGCCCGACCGGCGTCGAAGGCCGACACGTCGAAGGCCCGACCCAGCCAGTCGCGCATCGCGTCGTGCTCGGGGTGCGCCGGATCGGCCAGGGCGTCGAGCATGAGCCGGTAGCCGGCCGGACCGCCGACGTCCTCCGGCGGGCAGGCGCGCTCGCCGTCCAGGCAGGCCGGGTAGCGCCCGTCCGGGTCGGCGGTCAGCACGTCCTCCACCACCAGGTCGTGCTCCCACCAGTCGCCGAAGTCGTAGGTGTAGCGGAACCGGCTGCCCTTGCCCACCGCCGTGTCCAGCCGGGTGTCCAGCTCGTCGCGCGACGCCAGCCCGTCGTCCGGGTCGGGGGCGGCGTACTGCACCCCGTCGATCTCGAAGCTGTGCAGGTGGCAGTCCCGCCAACCCATGGCGTGCTGCACCACGCGGTGCAGCCGGTCCAGGGTGTACCCGCCGGGCACCAGCACCCTCCGCCAGACCGGCGGCCGGACCCCGGCCAGGGAGATCCGCAACTGGAAGATCTGACGCGGCATGCTGTCCATCCTCCCTCGGCATAGGCTGCCAGCATGATCTGCCGAGCGTGCCGGGCGAAGCGGCACGGTGACTGCCCGGGCCGGAACTGGTGCGACTGTCAGCACCGTACCCCCGCGCCGACCCCTCCGGTCACCGGTCCGGCAAGCGAATGAGCGTCCGAATCCCGATCCACCGCGCCTGGCCTGGACCGGTCACCGGGCCGCTGGACGACGCGACGCTGACCGCCCTCTACGGTCGCGGCGACCGTCCCCGGCTCCGGGTCAACTTCGTGACCAGCATCGACGGGGCGGTCGCCCTGGACGACTTCTCCGCCGGCCTCTCCGGCGAGCCCGACAAGCGGGTGTTCGGGCTGCTCCGGATGCTCTGCGACGCGCTCGTGGTGGCCGCCGGCACCCTGCGGCACGAGGGCTACCGGGCGGTACGCCTCGACGAGACCCGGCGGGCCTGGCGGCGGGCGCACGGGCTGGCCGCGTACCCGACGCTGGTGGTGGTCTCCGGCTCACTCCGCCTCGACCCGGCGCAGGCCGCCTTCGCCGACGCCCCGGTCCGGCCGGTCGTGCTGACCACCGACGACGCCACCGCCCCCGCCGGGCTGACCGAGGTCGCCGACCTGGTCCGCTGCGGGACCGACCGGGTCGACCTGGCCGCCGGCCTGGCCGAACTGCGCCGGCGCGGTCTCGACCACCTGCTCTGCGAGGGCGGACCGCAGCTGTTCGGCGCGCTCACCGCCGCCGACCTGGTCGACGAGGTCTGCCTGACGGTCGCGCCGTTGCTCGCCGGCCCGGGCGCGGGCCGGATCACCGCCGGACCGGCCGCACCGGCCCGAGACCTGCCGCTGCGGCACGTCCTCACCACCGACGACGGGGTGCTGATGCTGCGCCACGCCCGGGACTGACCGGTCGCAACTGGCAACCTGTCGTACCGCTGGGGCAGGATGCAGCACGTGTGCCCTGAGCGAATGCGACTGACCAGCGGAGCCCGGCGATGACCGACGACAGCCCGGTGACGGCCGACGACGCGTTCGACGGCTCCGGCGAGGCGGTGGGCCGGGTCCTCGGCACCGCCGACGCCACCCCGCTCCAGTTCTGGACGGCGGTGGCCGACGGCAGCTACCTCCAGCTCGACGACGTGGTGGTGACCCGACGGGAGCTGCCCAACCGCGAGCCGGTGACGATCGCCGGGGTGGTCACCCAGGTCCGCGCCCGGCACGAGGGCGCCCAGTTCGACTCGGACGTCTTCGCCATCGCCGACGGCACCCTCCCCGCCCAGGTGCAGGAGGCCGCCGAGATCACCACCACCCGGGTCGACCCGGAGCTGTACGTTCCGCCCACCCCGGGCGCGGTGGTGCGTCGCGCCGAGGGTGACGCCCGCGCCCGGGCGCTGCACTTCGACCGGATGGAACGGCGCATCCCGATGGGGACGGGCCGCGACGGCGTGCCGGTCTACCTCAACGCCGACTTCCTCGACGGCAGCCGGGGCGCGCACGTCTCCATCTCCGGCATCTCCGGGGTGGCCACCAAGACCAGCTTCGCGACCTTCCTGCTCTACTCGGTGTTCCGCTCCGGGGTGCTCGGCGGCGACGCGGTCAACGCCAAGGCGCTGATCTTCAACGTCAAGGGTGAGGACCTCCTCTTCCTCGACCACCCGAACACCCGGCTCGACGACCCCACCCGGGCGGCGTACGCGAAGCTCGGGCTGGCCGCCGGGGCCTTCCCGGACGTGCGCGTGCACGCCCCGCCCCGGGTCGGCGACTCCTCCGGCACGCCGGACGTCAGCAGCCGGCTCACCGGGGTGGACAGCTTCTACTGGACGCTGAGCGAGTTCTGCGCCGACCGGCTCCTGCCGTACGTCTTCGCCGACGCCGACGACGAACGCCAGCAGTACACGATGGTGGTGCACGCGGTCACCGCCCACCTGGCCCGGTACGCCCAACCCGCCGACGGCGGGGTGAGCATCGACGGCACCCGGCTGGGCTCCTACGCCGACCTGGTCGACCACATCGTCGAGCAGCTCAACGACGACGAGACCCGGGGCGACTGGGCCGGCAGCGCGGTCGGCATCGGCACCGTCAACGCCTTCGCCCGACGGCTCATCGGCAGCAAGAAGGATCTGGGCCGGCTGATCCGGGGCGACCTCGCCACCCGCCGCCCGCACTCGATCAACACCGCGGAGAGCGCCCAGGTCACCGTGGTGGACCTGCACAACCTGCCGGACCGGGCACAGCGGTTCGTGGTCGGGGTGACACTGCGCGGCGAGTTCGAGCGCAAGGAGAAGGCGGGCACCGCCCGGCCGCTGCTCTTCGTCGTCCTCGACGAGCTGAACAAGTACGCCCCCCGGGAGGGTTCCTCCCCGATCAAGGAGGTGCTGCTCGACATCGCCGAGCGGGGCCGCTCGCTCGGGGTGATCCTGGTCGGCGCGCAGCAGACGGCGAGCGAGGTGGAACGGCGGATCGTCACCAACTCGGCGATCCGGGTGGTCGGCCGGCTCGACCCGGCCGAGGCGTCCCGCCCGGAGTACGGCTTCCTCCCGCCGGCCCAGCGACAGCGGGCGCTGCTGGCCAAGCCGGGCACCATGTTCGTCAACCAGCCGGACATCCCGGTGCCGCTCTGCCTGGAGTTCCCGTTCCCGGCCTGGGCCACCCGGGTCTCCGAGGCCGGCCAAGCCCCGTCGGAGACCCTCCGGTCCATCACCCAGTCCGCCGACCCGTTCGCCGTGGTCGGCTCCGGCGGCACCGACGACGACATCCCGTTCTAGAGGGGCGGTCACCCGTGAAGATCCTGCACACCTCCGACTGGCACGTCGGCAAGGTCCTCAAGGGCCAGTCCCGCGCCGAGGAGCACAAGCAGGTCCTCGCCCAGGTCATCGAGATCGCCCGGCAGGAGCGGCCCGACCTGGTCGTGGTCGCCGGTGACCTCTACGACACCGGCTCACCCACGCCCGAGGCCACCCGCCTGGTCACCCGGGCGTTGACGGCACTGCGCCGCACCGGCGCGGACGTGGTCGCCATCGGCGGCAACCACGACAACGGCCCGGCCCTGGACGCGCTGCGCCCCTGGGCCGAGGCCGCCGGGATCGTCCTGCGCGGCAGCGTCCGGGACACCAACCCCGCTGACCTGGTCGTCGACGGGACGACCCGGGACGGCGAGCGCTGGCAGCTCGCCGCGCTGCCCTTCCTCTCCCAGCGGTACGCCGTCCGCGCGGTGGAGATGTACGAACTGACCGCCGCCGAGGCCACCCAGACGTACGCCGACCACCTGGGGCGGGTGCTCGCCCGGCTCACCGAGGGCTTCGACGAACCCGACCGGGTGCACCTGGTCACCGCGCACCTGACCGTGGTCGGTGCGAGCACCGGCGGCGGCGAGCGGGACGCGCACACCGTCATGGGGTACGCCGTCCCCGCCACGGTCTTCCCGGGCACCGCCCACTACGTGGCACTCGGGCACCTGCACCGGGCCCAGCGGGTCGACGGGCCCTGCCCGGTGCGGTACAGCGGCAGTCCGATCGCGATCGACTTCGGCGAGCAGGAGAACGTCTGCTCGGTGACGCTGGTCGAGGTGACCGCCCGCACGGCCGCGCAGGTCCGTGAGGTGCCGGTCTCGGCCGCGGTGCCCCTGCACACCGTCCGGGGCACCCTGGCCCAGCTCGCCGAGGTGGAGCCGCCCGAGGGGTGGCTGCGGGTCTTCGTCCGGGAACAACCCCGGGCCGGGCTGCGCGAGGAGGTGCAGGAGCTGCTCCCCCGCGCACTGGAGATCCGGATCGACCCGGAGCTGCTACCCGCTCCCGGCGGTGGCGCCCGCGCGGCCCAGCGCGCCGGCCGCTCCCCGCAGCAGCTCTTCGCCGACTACCTGGCCGGTCGGGGGCACGACGACGACGGGGTGCGGGAGCTGTTCGACGAGCTGTTCGAGGAGGTCGACCGCTGATGCGCCCGATGCGGCTGGACATGGCGGGCTTCACCGTGTTCCGCGAGGAAACCACGGTCGACTTCACCGACGCCGACTTCTTCGCGCTGGTCGGGCCGACCGGTTCGGGCAAGTCGACGGTGCTGGACGCGATCTGTTTCGCCCTCTACGGCACGGTCCCCCGCTGGGGCGGGGCGCGGGGGCTGGCCAACGCGCTCGCCCCGTCCGCCGTCGAGGCGCGGGTCCGGCTGGTGTTCGAGTCCGCCGGGGACCGGTACGTCGCCACCCGGGTGGTCCGCCGGGACGGCCGGGGCACGGTCAAGACCGCCAACGCCGGGTTGCAGCTCATGCCACCCGGCTTCGACGTCACCAAGCTGGACACCGGGCTCAGCCCGGAGGATCTCGGCGAGGTGCTGGCCGGCACCCCGGCCGAGATGGAGACGGCGGTCCTGGAGGCGGTCGGGCTGCCGTACGAGCAGTTCACCAGCTGCGTGGTACTGCCGCAGGGGCAGTTCGCGGACTTCCTGCACGCCAAGCCGGCCACCCGACAGCAGATCCTGGTCAACCTGCTCGGCCTCGGCGTCTACGAGGAGGTGCAGAAGCGGGCCACCGAGCGGGCCGGCAAGGCCGAGGCGCGGCTGGAGCAGGTCGACCGGATGCTCGGCGGCCTGACCGACGTCGACGACGCGGCGCTGACCCAGGCCCAGGAGCAGGTGGACCGGGCACACGAGCTGGCCGGGGCGGTCGCCGACGCCGTACCGGAGCGGGACCGGGCCCGGACGGCGGCGCGGGACGCGCACGCGGCGCTGGCCGCCCTCGACGCCGACCTGGCGGTGCTGGACGCGGTGTGCGCGCCGGACGGGGTGACCGAGGTGGCCCGGGCGGTGGCGGGCGCGCGGGCCGACGTCGACCATGCGGCGAAGGCGGTGGCGCTGGCCGAGGAGCGCGAGGAGAAGCTCCGTGGCGAACTGGCCGGCGCGGGTGACGAGAGCGCCCTGCGGCTGCTGCTCAGGGCACATGCCGACCGGGACCGGCTCACCGGCGAGGTGGAGTCGGTGGCCGCGGCGGTGGCCGCGGCCGAGGCGGAGCACGAGGCGACGGTGGCCGCGCTGGCCGAGGCGCGGGCGGCGACCGAGCGGGCCGAGACCGAGCTGGAGGCGGCGTTCCGGGCGCACGAGGACGCAAAGGCCGCCGACCAGGCGGTGGCGCTGCGGGCGCAGCTGACCGACGGGGCGTGCTGCCCGGTGTGCGAGCAGGTGGTGCCCCGGGTGCCGGTGGTCCCGGCCGGCTCAGCGGTGGCCCGGGCCGTCGCCGCCGGGAAGGCCGCACGGACCGCCAGCGACGCGGCGAAGCGGCGGGTGCAGGAGTGCGACACCGCCGGCCGGGACCGGGAACGGGCGCTGCTGCGCGTCCGGGCCCAGCACGACCAGCTACGGGACCGGTTGGCCGAGGTGGACGCCCAGCTCGCCGGGGCCGCCACCGCCGAGGCGCTGCGGCACGACCTGGCCGAGCACGCCCGGCTGCGAACGGCCTTGGACGAGGCGGCGGGCGCGGTGCGCACGGGGCGGGACGCCGCCCGGCGGGCCCGGGGCGCGTTCGAGGCCGCCGAGGAGGGGCTGCGCGCCGCGTGGCGGGAGTTCGACACGGTACGGGACCGGCTGGCCCGGTTCGGTCCGCCGGCCGCCGACCGGGACGACGTCGCCACCGCCTGGACGGGTCTGGCCACATGGGCCGGTGGGGAGGCGGACCGGCGGCGCGCGGACCGGGTGGACCTGGTGGCGTCGGTGACGGCGGCGGAGGCCGCCGCCGAGGCGGTGGAGGACCGGATCGCCGGCATCTTCGCGACCGCCGGGTTACCCCCCGACGACGACCCGGTCCGCGCGGCAACCGTCGCGGTGGAACGCGCCGAGGCGGCCCACCGGCGGCTGGTGGAGCGCCGCGAGCAGGCCGCCGAGCTGCGGGAGCAGCGGGCCGGGCACGAACGGGAAACCCGGGTGGCCCGCGCGCTCGCCGGTCACCTGCGGGCCAACAACTTCGAGCGCTGGCTGCTGGCGGAGGCGCTGGACGTGCTGGTCGACGGGGCCTCCCGGATCCTGCGGGAACTCTCCGGCGGGCAGTACGACCTGGTCCACGACAAGGGTGAGTTCTTCGTGGTGGACCACCACGACGCCGGCCTGCGACGCGGGGTACGGACACTCTCCGGCGGGGAGACCTTCCAGGCGTCCCTGGCACTGGCGCTGGCGTTGTCCGAGCAGCTGGCCGGCCTCTCCACGACGGCGGCGAGCCTGGAGTCGATCGTGCTGGACGAGGGGTTCGGCACCCTCGACGCGGCCACCCTCGACACGGTGGCCGCCACCCTGGAGAGCCTGGCCGCCCGGGGCGACCGGATGGTCGGGGTGGTCACCCACGTGCCGGCGCTCGCCGAGCGGATCCCGGTGCGCTTCGAGGTCCGCAAGGACGCCCGCAGCGCCCGCGTCGAACGGAGTGGCCTGTGAGCGCCTGGAGTGCCCGGTGAGCGGGGCGGGTCGTCCGCAGTTCTTCGTGGACGCGTGGGACCCGGCGTACGGGGCGTCGTTCGAGGCGTCCCCGGGCGGCCCGGCCGCGCCGAGCAGCGCCCAGGTCGACCCGGACGTGGAGCTGCCGGCGGCGGACTGGCGGGCGCTCGGTCCCCGGACGGGGGTCCGCGCCCCCGAGGTGGTGCTCCTGGTCGACGGGGTGCGCCGGATCGACGCCAGCGTCTGGACGGCCGAGTCCGACGGCGTCTCCTATCCGGGTGTGGCAGCGTCGTACGCGGCCGGCGTGGTCCGCTGCGACCTGGGGCGGGGCGCGGCGGAGATGGCCGGTGCCCGGGTGGCCCGGGGACTCTTCACGGCCAGCCCGTCGGCGCAGGAGATGGTCGCCGGGTCGGTCCGTTACCCGGTGCACCGGGTCGGCGGCAGCGGCGAGCTGAGCAAACTACCGGCCGCCGTGCAGGGGCCGCTGACCGCGCTGGAGGTGGCGGTCTCCGACGCCGCCCGGACCGACGGCGACCTGCTGGTGGTGGACGGCCCGCTGCGCGCCCGACGGCAGTTGCCCCGCACCCTCGGGTACGTCAAGACCCAGCACAGCCAGTACCTCGACGCCCGGCTGACGGCGGTGGTGACCGGGATGGCGCCGGGGCAGCGGTGTCCGGTGTTCCGGCTCCGGGTGGGCACCGGCTGGGGTGGCTGGTCGTGGTATCTGCGGCTGCCGGTGGCGCGGGGCGCGCCGTGGGCCGGCATCGTCCGGGTGGAGTGCTCGCCCGACCTGGAGCCCACCGACGCGATCGCACTGGCCGACCTCTCCCTGGTCACCCTTCCCCGGTTCGCCTCCACCCCGTACAAGGACCCACGCGCCCCACAGAACCTGGTCCCGATCGCCGGGCTGGAACGCCGGTTGCGTGCCCTGCTCGGCGACGCCCGCCTGCTGCACCGGGCGCTCTCCGCCGCCGCACGCCGCCGCCGCTGACCGCTGACCGCTGACCGCTGACCTTCGGTGCGCGGGCGGCGGGGATACTGGGCCGCATGGGGCGCAGACGGGACGGGGGTCGGGTGGTCGAGCGGGTCGACACCGGCGAGGCCGAGCTGCTGCCGGACGCCGACCGCCCCGGATCGTGGACCCTGCTGCTCGACGGGGCACCGCAGTCGCACGTCGACCTGACCGACCCGACCCACCTGGAGTTCGAGTACGTGCGGCGGCTCGCCGCCGCGCTGGACCTGGTCGCCCCGACCGGCGTACCGCTGCGGGTGCTGCACCTCGGCGGCGGCGCGCTGACCCTGCCGCGCTACCTGGCGGCCACCCGGCCCGGCTCGGCGTCACGCGTGGTCGAGGTGGACGGCGCGCTGGTGGAGCTGGTCCGCCGGGTGGTGCCCTGGTCGGCGCAGGCCCGGATCCGGGTCCGGGTCGCCGACGCCCGCGAGGTCGTGGCCACCACGCCCGACGCCGCGTACGACGTGGTCGTCGCCGACGTCTTCGCCGGGGCTCGCACCCCGGCACACCTCACCTCGGTGGAGTACGCCACCGAGGTGGCCCGGGTGCTGCGTCCGGACGGCTGGTACCTGGCCAACCTGGCCGACGGCCCGCCGCTGCGGTACGCCCGCGCCCAGGTGGCGACGGTCCGGACGGTGCTGCCCCGGGCGTGCCTGGTCGCCGAAGCGGCAGTGCTGCGCGGCCGGCGGTACGGCAACCTGGTGCTGGTCGCCGGTCGGGCCGAGCCACCGGTCGCGGCGCTGACCCGGCGGGCCGCCGGGGACTGGTTCCCCGGGCGGGTGGTCGCCGGGTCGGAGCTGGACCGCTTCGCCGGCGGTGCGACGGTGGTCCGGGACGCCGGGGCGACCGCCTCCACACCGCCTCCGCCCGGGCTCTTCTCCGTCCGCCGGTGACCCGCCTGGGCTCTTCTCCGTCCGCCGGTGACCCGTCCGGGACCGGTGCCGGCACACGGCCGCCCGGTGGTGGCGGGAGTCGACGCGGGCCGTGGCAGAGTGTCCCGGTGACCGCCGCCCGGATCCTGCACCCGCCGCCGGAGCACCGGTTCGCCGAGACGGTACGGGCGCTGACCTTCAGCCCGTACGACCCGTGCGCCCGGATCGCCGCCGGGGCGTTCTGGTGGGCGACCCGTACGCCGGACGGGCCGGCCACCCTGTGCCTGCGCCGGCACGACGGCGACCTGCTCGCCGAGGGGTACGGGCCGGGCGCCGGCTGGGTGCTGGCGTGCGCCGACGCGATCGCCGGCCTGCGTGACGACCTGACCGGCTTCGCCGACCTGGTCGACCGGCACCCGGTGGTGTCCCGCCTGGCCACCCGGTACCGGGGGCTGCGGATGCCGGCCACCGGCCGGGTCTTCCGGCAGGCGCTGCGCACGGTCCTCGAACAGAAGGTCACCGGCAAGGAGGCGTACCGGGCCTACGCGGCGACGGTCCGGCACTTCGCCGAGCCCGCGCCGGGGCCGTTTCCGCTGCTGCTGCCGCCCGACCCGGCGGCGGTGGCCGCCGCGCCGTACTGGGTGTTCCACCCGTTCGGGGTGGAGCAGCGGCGGGCCGAGACGCTGCGCCGGGTCGCCGCCCTGGCCGACCGGCTGGAGGCGTGCGTGGACGTCGCCGAGGCGACCCGGCGGTTGACCGCGATCCCCGGCATCGGTCCGTGGAGCGTCGCCGAGGTGGTGCGCATCGCGTTCGGCGACCCGGACGCGGTCAGCGTCGGGGACTACCACGTGCCGAACACGGTGAGCTGGGCGTTGGCCGGTGAGGCGCGCGGGGACGACGCGCGGATGCTGGCGCTGCTGGAGCCGTTCCGGGGGCACCGGGGACGGGTCTGCCTGCTGCTGGCCGCCGGGGGCGTACACGCGCCCCGGTACGGCCCCCGGATGCCGCTGCGTTCCTTCGCGACCTACTGACCGCCGGTCAGCCGGCGCGGACGCAGAGCCGACGCAGGGTGGCCGCCAGCCAGCGGGCGTACCCGTGCTGGAAGATCCGGCCGGCGGGCCCGGCAGCGCGCATGATCCACCGCTCCGGGCGGCTGAACGCGCGTATCTCGAACCAGACCCGGCCCGTGTCGTCGCGTTCCACCACGAACGCCTCCTCGCCGGACGCCGGGTGGCCGGGGAGCGTGCCGTACCCGAAACCGGCCCGGCGGTCGTCGTCGGCGGCCCAGACCACCTCGCACGGGGCGTCGAGCCGCAGCGGGCCGACGCCCAGCCCGGAGGTGACGTGGACACCGGGCGCGGCGCGCGGCGCGTCGGCGGTGATCCGGACGCCGGCGGCGCGGTGCAGCCGCCAGGTGAGCACGGCCGCGCCCGCGACGGCGAAGGAGCCGTCGGGGAGCCGGACCCGGTGCCGCACGTGCCGCCAGCCCGCCGGCAGGTCCCCGGCGCGGGTGGCTCCGACGTGCGGATAGGTCAGCGGCACGATCACCTCCGGGGTTCGGCGCGGACCCGGCAAGCGTACGACCGCCTGTGCGCGACCCGGACCGGGCCACGCGAGCCGGCGGACGCGACGGCCGGCTCAGGCCGCCTCGCGCAGGTCGGCCAGGGTCAGCGGGGTGTGCCGGGTCAGCAGGTCGGCCAGTTCGGGGATCGATCCGGCCTCGCCGAGGACGTCCTTGCCGCCGCCGAACTCCGGGCGGTACCGGCGCACCAGCCGGTACCGGTACCGGCCCCGGATCAGCTCCACGCTGACCCGCCAGCGCCCACAGCAGCCGCAGACGAACTCCCGCACCCGGCGACGGTAGCTCTGACCTGCGGTTTCCCGGATCGGCCACGGGTGACGGACAGCTCCGGCACGGGACACTCGGCACCGTACGCGCCCGTGATGTGCCTCACCGTTGTCGGCCTCGTCTGGTTGACTGGTCGCCGTGGAGCTGCCGCTGAACCCGCCGGTCGAGCCGATGCTGGCCAAGAGCGTCGCCCGGATCCCCACCGGGGAACAGATGACCTACGAGCCGAAGTGGGACGGGTTCCGGTGCATCGTCTTCCGGGACGGGGACTCCGTCGAGCTGGCCAGCCGGGGCGGCAAGACCATGACCCGGTACTTCCCCGAGGTGGTCGAGCAGGCCCGTGAGCAGTTGCCGGAGCGCTGCGCGGTCGACGGCGAGTTGATCGTGATCCGGCGCGACGGCCCCGACGGGCAGCCCCGGCTCGACTTCGAGCTGCTCGCCCAGCGGATCCACCCGGCCGCGTCCCGGGTTCGGCTGCTCGCCGAGACCACCCCCGCCGACTTCGTCGCCTTCGACCTGCTGGCGATCGACGACGAGGTGCTGCTCGACCTGCCCTACCCGCAGCGCCGGGCCCGGCTGGAGGCCGCGCTGGCCGGGGTGCGTCCACCGGTGCACGTCACTCCGGTCACCACCGACGTCGACACCGCACACCGCTGGTTCGACGTCTTCGAGGGTGCCGGGCTGGACGGGTTGATCGCCAAGCCGGCCGACCTGCCGTACGAGCCGGGCAAGCGGCTGATGTTCAAGGTCAAGCACGCCCGCACCGCCGACGTGGTGGTGGCCGGCTTCCGCTGGCACAAGTCCGGCCCGGTGGTCGGCTCGCTGCTGCTCGGCCTCTACGACCAGGCGGGCACGTTGCACCACGTCGGGGTCTGCGCCTCGTTCACCATGGCCCGTCGGGCGGAGCTGCTGGAGGAGTTGGGCCCGTACCGGGACGTCGGCGACGACCATCCGTGGGCGCACGGCGACCACGAGCGCGGCCAGCGCATCCCGGGCGGGGTGAGCCGCTGGACCGGCGGCAAGAACCTGGAGTGGGAGCCGCTGCGCCCGGAGCTGGTGGTGGAGGTCGGCTACGACGCGATGGAGGGCGATCGGTTCCGGCACACCGCCCAGTTCGTCCGCTGGCGGCCCGACCGCGACCCCCGCTCCTGCGGGTACGACCAGTTGGAACGCCCGGTCCGCTTCGACGTCGACCAGGTGCTGCGCGGCGATCCGGTGCCGACGACCGGGCCGAGCTGACGCCGACACGATCCTGGAGGGCAGGCTGTGAGCCGCATCCCCGACCCGTCCCCGGCCCGCCGGGTCCGCTTCGCGCTGGCCGGGTTCGTCGCGGCGGCCCTGGTCGCCACCGGCTGCACCCTGCCGACGTTCGCGCCCCGGGCCGAGGTGGAGGGGGAGGCGTCCGTGGCCCCGCTGGGCACGACCCCCGGGTGGCGATCCTGCCCCGAGACCGCCGAGCAGGTGGCCGGCCGCGCCGCACCGGACATGCGGTACGAGTGCGCCCGGATCGCCGTACCGCAGCAGTGGAACACCACCGGTGAGTCGGCGAGCGCCACTCCGGGCGGCGGCGGGACCTTCGAGATCGCGCTGCTGCGGGCCCGCTCCACGAAGCAGCGCGACCGGATCGGGTCACTGGTGGTCAACCCGGGTGGTCCGGGTGGTTCCGGCGTCGACACCGCGGTCTACCTCTCCTTCGGGGAGCAGTTCGGCGGCCTGCCGGCCTCGGTGACCGAGCGGTTCGACATCGTCGGCTTCGATCCGCGCGGAGTGGCCCGGTCCAGCCCGGTCGAGTGCATCTCCGACACCGACCTCGACGCCAGCTTCGGTTACGACCCCGACCCGGAGTCGACCGCCGCCTTCGACGGTCTGGTCGCCCTCAACCAGCGGATCGGCCAGGCCTGCGGGGCGAAGTACGGCGACCGGCTGTCGCTGTTCGGCACCGAGCAGGCCGCCCTGGACATGGACGCGGTGCGCGCCGCCGTCGGCGACGAGAAGCTCACCTACCTGGGGTACTCCTACGGCACCCTGCTCGGCGCGGTCTACGCCCAGCGCTTCCCGGAGCGGGTCCGCGCGCTGGTGCTCGACGGCGCCATCGATCCCCGCCAGGGGGCGGTCGCCGCCTCGGAGAGCCAGGCGAAGGGCTTCGAGCGGGCCTTCGACAACTTCGTCCGCTGGTGTTCCGCCAACGCCGACCGGTGCCCGCTCGCCCCGGACGCCCGGGCCGCGGTGACCTCGGCCATCGACAAGGCCCGGGTCTCCCCGGTCCGGGGCGCGGACGGACGGGAGGCCACCGCCGGCTGGGTCTTCTACGCGGTCATCTCCTCGCTCTACACGGAGCAGGGGTGGCAGGAACTGGCCCGCGCGATCGACCAGTTGGCCGAGGGCGACCCGGCCGGCGTGTTCCGCCTCGCCGACGCGTACGCCGGACGGAACCCGGACGGCACCTACAGCAACCTGTTCGACGCCAACCTGGCCGTCAACTGCGTCGACGACGAGGAACGGCCGAGCCTCGAACGGATCCGCCAGCTCCAGGGGCAGTGGCGCAGGGCATACCCGCTGTTCGGGCCGGCGCTGGCGGTGGGCCTGCTGACCTGCGCGAAGTGGCCCGCCGAGCCCGACCCGTACCCGACCGGGAAGGCTGACGGCGCACCGCCGGTCCTGGTGGTGGGCACCACCGGCGACCCGGCCACGCCCTACGAGCAGACCCCGGCCCTGGCCGCGATGCTCGGGGTGGGACGGGTGCTCACCTGGGAGGGCGAGGGGCACACCGCCTACCCGCAGACCACCTGCGTCACCGAGGCCGTCGACGCCTACCTGATCGACCTGACCGTGCCTGCGGAGGGGCTGCGCTGCCCGGCACGCTGACCGTCGCCGGCCCCAACCCACGGACCAGCCGGCCGCATGTGCCATCCTCGGCGGTATGCCTGACCTGGTGTTCCGGACAGCGGTCCGGGCCGACCTGCCCGCAGTGGTCGCCCTGCTCGCCGACGACGTCCTCGGCCGGAGCCGGGAGGCCACGGTGGTCGACGAGGCGTACGAGCGGGCCTTCGCGGACATCGCCGCCGACCCGCGCAACCAGCTCGTCGTCGCCGAGCAGGACGGCGAGGTGGTCGGCTGCCTCCAGGTCACCTACATCCCCGGCCTGGGCCGGCACGGCGCGGAACGCGCCCTGGTCGAGTCCGTCCGGGTGCGCACGGACCGCCGGGGCGCGGGGGTCGGCCGGGCCCTGATGACCTGGGTGATCGACCGCGCCCGGGAGCGTGGCTGCGCGCTAGTGCAGCTCACCACGGACAAGCGCCGGGCCGACGCCCAGCGGTTCTATCTCGGCCTCGGGTTCGCCGCCAGCCACGAGGGGATGAAACTGCCGCTCTGACGGCTCCCGGCTCCCGGCTCCCGGCTCCCGGCTCCCGGCGGGATGATGCCTCCACCGACGCTGTGGAGCTGCCCGCACAGACGGGGCAGTCGGCCCTCTCCTCCCCCTCGTCCCGGCCACCATCAGCGCCGAGGCACCGGCTCCGAGCGGACGACTCACCGCCGGGTGAGCTCGGAGCGAACCGTCGCTGCTCCTGCTCCACCTGGGGGAACATGCCGGTAGCGCAGACGGGGCAGCTCCACAGTGTCCGAACCTCATGTCCTTCCCGGGGGCGGAAGCAGTCACGTGCACCCCGCACCCGCACTCGAACCGGCAGCGGCACCCGGACCGGACCGGCATCCTGCACCGGACCGGCATCCAGCACCGCACCAGTGCCCAAGCCCGCATCGGCACCGGCGGAGAAGGCGCGACCGGCCGGTACTCCACTAGATTGACCGCCATGGCACGGCGGGCTCGGCTGGCACCAGCGGCGTGGACGGCACGGCTGCCACCCGTGGCCTGGCTGCTCGTCGCCGCCGCGCTGCTGGTCATCGCCGCGTTCACCCGCTGGCGTACGGTCAGCGGCGACCCGGTCGTCGCCGCCACGCTGGAGCTGAAGGTGGCGGCGGTGGGCGCGGTGGCCGGCCCCTGGCTGGTCGGGGCGACCACGCTGCTGGTGGTGGCCCGGGCGGTGGCGGTCTCGACCGGACGGCCGCAGCGGCTGCTCCGGCTGGTCGGCACCGCTCTGGCGGTCGTCCTCGTGGTGGTGCTCGGGGTGATCGCGGTGTCGCTGGTACGGACCCTCGACCCTCCGTTCGCCACCGACCGGGGACCGGTGTTCACCCAGCCCGGGCCGGCGCTGCTCCCCGCCGCCGGAGCACTGCTGGCCTGTCTGGTGGGCATCTGGTCGGCACCCGCGCGTCCGGCCGTCGCGGGGCCGCCCCGGTCACGCTGGCGGCGCGTCGGAGTGCTGCTGCTGGCCGCCGGCTGGGCGACGGTCGCGGTCGCGGTCCTGCTGCCGTCCTGGCGGCGCGAGTACCCGGACCGGGTCGAGGTGGACGCCAGCCTCGACATGGTCTTCGTGGCGCTGCCCTTCGCACTGGTCGGGGCCCTGCTGGCGGTGCCGTCACTGCTGCGTACCGGCACGGCGCGCCGGCCGTGGCGGGAGGCGAGCCGGGGCTGGGCGATCGCCACGACGTTGGGTTGCGGCAGCTCGATCGGGGCGATCTGGTACTTCGTGGCGAACGACCCGTACCGGCAGGCGGCCGGCATGTCCTCGGCCCGGCCGGGCGCGGGAACCGCCCTGGCGCTGCTCGGCTGTGTGTTGATCGCGGTTTCCGGAGCGCTCCCCGACGACCGCTGAAGCCGTCACCGACGACGGTGACACCCCGCCCGGGCCGGTCGTCAGGCCCGGCAGAGGATCTCGCCGTGCAGGATGGTGAACCAGCCGTCGTCGGCGGCCGCCCACTCCCGCCATCCCGCCGACAGGCGGGCCAGGTCGTCCTCCGTGGCGAGACCGGACGCCCGCACCTGCTCGGCCATGGCCGAGTGTCGGATCCGGTCGGCCCACATGCCGCCCCACCACTGCCGGTCCTCGGGCGTGGCGAAGCACCAGGTGCTCGCCGTGGCCCTGACGTCGGCGAATCCGGCGGCGCGGGCCCAGGAGAGCAGCCGCCGGCCGGCGTCGGGCTCACCGCCGTTGGCGCGGGCGGTTCGTTGGTACAGGGCGAGCCACTCGTCCAGCTCGGGCACCCGGGGAAACCAGGCGAACGCGGCGTAGTCGCTGTCCCGGGCGGCGACGATCCCGCCGGGGCGGCACACCCGGCGCATCTCCCGCAGGGCCCGGACCGGGTCGGCCACGTGCTGGAGCACCTGGTGCGCGTGGACCACGTCGTACGCCGCGTCGGGCAGGTCCAGCGCGTGCACGTCGGCGACCACGAAGTCGACGTTGTCCCGTCCCCGGGCGTACGCCTCGGCCCGCGCGAGATCGAGGGCCTCCCCGGTGACCTCCAGCGCGGTCACCCGCGCCACCCGTCCGGCCAGGTCGACGGTGATCGTGCCGGGCCCGCAGCCGACGTCGAGCAGGGCCTGGTCGGACGCGAGGTGGGGCAGGAGGTATCCGGCGGAGTTCTCTGCGGTACGCCAGCGATGCGACCGCAGCACCGTCTCGTGGTGTCCGTGGGTGTAGACGTTGCGGGCGGCGACCATGACGGGACCTCCTCGTTCCGGGTGCCCCGAACCTAGCCGCCCTTTCCCTACATGCGGGACACCAATCCCACAGAATGAACCTCGCCCGCGCTCATTCGGCCTCCTGCCGGGCGCGGGACGGCTGCACCCGCTTGGGCTCGCCGGGCATCTTCGGGTGGTCAGGTGGGTACGGCAGGTCGCCCGAACCGGCGGCGTCGTCCCGGTCGGCCCACTCCAGCAGCGGGGTGATGTCCCACGGGCGGTCGTCGATGCCGGCGTGCGGGTCGCCCCGCTCAACCAGTCGGGCCGGCACGCTGCCGAGGTGGAAGTCGTCCGGGTCGACGTCGGGCAGCTCGTCCCAGTCGACCGGGGTGGAGACGGTGGCCCGGGCGTTGGCCCGCAGCGAGTACGCGCAGGCGATCGTCCGGTCCCGGGCCATCTGGTTGTAGTCGACGAAGACGTGCGCCCCGCGCTCCTCCTTCCACCAGGCCGTGGTGATCAGGTCGGGGCGACGGCGTTCCAGCTCCCGGGCCAGGGCGATGGTGGCCCGGCGCACCTCGGTGAACGTCCAACGCGGCTCGATGCGCAGGTAGACGTGGACACCCCGGCCGCCCGAGGTCTTCGGCCAGCCCGTCGCGCCGAGTTCGTCGAGGAGGGCCCGCAGCTCGCCGGCCGCCGTCACCGCGTCGGCGAAGTCGGTGCCGGGCTGCGGGTCCAGGTCGACGCGGAGTTCGTCGGGCCGGTCCACGTCGGCGGCGCGCACCGGCCAGGGATGGAAGACGATCGTGCCCATCTGCGCCGCCCAGGCGACGTGCGCCAGGTCGGCCGGGCAGAGTTCGTCGGCGCTGCGACCGCTGGGAAACTCGATCCGCGCCGTCCGGACCCATGGCGGCACGCCCCGGGCCGGCACCCGCTTCTGGAAGAACATCTCCCCCTCGATGCCCTCGGGGAAGCGTTGCAGCGTGGTGGGACGGTCCCGCAGCGCCCGCATGATCCCGTCGCCCACGGCGAGGTAGTACTGGAAGACGTCGGCCTTGGTGTAGCCCCGCTCGGGGTAGATCACCCGGTCCGGGCTGCTCAGTCGTACGGTGTGCCCGGCCACCTCGATCTCGACGGCCGAAGCCTTCGTGCCACCCATGCCGCGACCATATGTCACACCAGTGACAGAGGACCTATCCTTGCTGGGTGAGTCTTTCCGAGAGCGAACTGCCCCGCACCGAGGACGAGTGGCGCGTCCGGCTCAGCCCGGAGGAGTTCCGGGTGCTGCGCCAGGCCGGCACCGAGCGCCCGTGGACCGGTGAGTACGTCGACACCAAGACCACCGGCGTCTACCACTGCCGCGCCTGTGGCGTGGAACTCTTCTCCAGCGACACCAAGTTCGACTCGCACTGTGGCTGGCCGAGCTTCGACGACGCGCTGCCCGGCGCGGTCAAGGAGATCCCGGACAACACCCTCGGCATGCGGCGCGTCGAGATCCGCTGCGCGCGCTGCGACAGCCACCTGGGGCACGTCTTCCACGGTGAGGGCTTCACCCCGAAGGACACCCGGCACTGCGTCAACTCGGTGTCGATCCGGCTGGAGCCGCGCGAGGGCTGAGCCGTTCGCACGGGGCCACCCGACCGGGCGCTTCTCCTCCGTTCCGCCACCACGCCGTCGTCCGATGACGCACCCTCAGGGCATGACTGTCGGTGGGGGGTTCCGTCATGGCGACCTGTGAGGTCTGCGGCAACGACTACTGGATGGCGTTCGAGGTCCGGACGGTGAGCGGTGACTCGCACACCTTCGACTCGTTCGAGTGCGCGGTGCACAAGCTGGCACCGGTGTGCGAGCACTGCCAGCTGAAGATCGTCGGGCACGGCGTCGAGGTGTCCGGCCGGTTCTTCTGCTCGGCGCACTGTGCCCGTACCGTCGAGGGCGAACGGGCCGCCGCGATCAGCGACGCGGTCGGTGCCCGTCCGGCCTGACGGACAGGCACCGACCAGCGCGGGTAGCACGGTGGCCGTTTCCGGCGTGACCCGTCAGGGCGTCGTCGACGCCCGCGAGCCGTACCCGTACTCGGAGACCACCTCGCCGCCGGGTCCGCGCAGTTCCGCACGGTCGCCCTTGTCGTTCCAGATCGGACGGCCGCTGCCGTAGGAGAAGCCGCCCCATTCGGGGTGGTGCTGGTTGGTGTAGATCCTGATCCGCTGCCCCGGCTGGAGCACGGTTCCGGGTGGGAACTCGAAGTCCTGGCCGGCGTCGTCGGCACCGAGCGTCCAGCCGCTGATGTTCGCGGCCACGGTGCCCCGGTTGACGATCTCGACGTACTCGTCCGCCTGGGTGTACTTCACGTCGCCCCGGTTGCGCACGGTGGTGATGACCACGTCCGGTAGACCGGCACGGGCGAAGATCGCGACGATGTCCGCGCTGTTCGCGCCGTTCTCCGGGCTGACGAACGTCCGTACGACCTGGCCGCCCCGTTTGAAACCGCTGATCACCACGCCGTACTCGACCCCGTCGATCGTCACGGTCTCCGGCGAGACGAACGTCGGCAGGTCGACCACGTCGTCCGGCGTCGGACCGTCGTTCGGGGTCTCGTTGTGGTGGAAGCGGAAGCTGAAATCCGCCTCGGTGCCGTCCTCGAAGGCCACCCGCACGACGAGGCCGACGTCGAACTGCCGATCCGGCAGGGCGACGACGGGGAAGTTCTCGTGCGTGTACGTGCCGAGGGTGAACTCGGTGCCGTCGGTCCGTACCTCGACGGAGCCGCCGTGGAAGACGTATCCGCTCTGGCCGGAGCCGGCCGGGATGCCCCACCGGACCTGGCCGGTGCCGAGTCCGTTGAGATTCGGCGGGGTCACGCTCAGGGACGACCAGCTGCCGGTCGTAACGGCGGTGCTCATACAGCCTCCATCAACGCCACGAAATGGGACTTTCCTCCACGCAATGGTATTGTCGGAATGTTACGAAGATGCGAAGGCTGTCCATATAGCGACAGATGCTTGCCCGCGTCCAAGCCGGGCCTTCGGCTGCGTGGCCGAGCGGAGCACTAACCTGGCGGGATGCTGCCGCCCACCGTCGTCGTCCGGGTCGCCTCCTTCGCCGACCTCGACGCCCGCACCTTCCACGACCTGCTCAGACTGCGCATCGACGTGTTCGTGGTGGAGCAGGAGTGCGCCTATCCGGAACTCGACGGGCGGGACGTCGAGCCGGGCACCCGGCACCTCTGGCTGGCCGAAGACGGCCCGCCGGTGGCGTACCTTCGGATCCTGGCCGACCCCGGCGGGGTGGAGCGGATCGGCCGGGTCGTGGTGGCCCCGGCGGCGCGCGGCGGCGGGCACGCCGGGCGGCTGATGACCGAGGCGCTGGCTTTGGTCGGGCACCGTCCGTGCGTCCTGGAGGCGCAGTCGCACCTGGTCGGCTTCTACGCGCGGTACGGATTCACCACCAGCGGCCCGGAGTACGTGGAGGACGGCATCCCACACACCCCGATGCGCCGCGACCCCACGCCCTGACCGGGCCGTGGGGTCGCGAGGACCGACCCCGGGTCCGGCGGCGGCCGGGGGCGGCGACGGTGGGCGAACGGGTCAGGGCAGGGCGGCGACGATGTCGGCGAGGGAGCGACGACGCCCGGTGTAGAAGGGGATCTCCTCGCGGACGTGCCGGCGGGCCCGGGAGGCGCGCAGATCGCGCATCAGGTCCACGATCCGGTGCAGTTCGTCGGCCTCGAAGGCGAGCATCCACTCGTAGTCGCCGAGGGCGAACGAGGCGACCGTGTTCGCCCGCACGTCCGGGTAGCCACGGGCCATCCGGCCGTGCTCGGCGAGCAGCTCCCGCCGCTCGGCGTCGGGAAGCAGGTACCACTCGTAGGAGCGGACGAACGGGTAGACGCAGACGTACGCCCGCGCCTCCTCGCCGGCCAGGAACGCCGGGATGTGGCTCTTGTTGAACTCCGCCGGTCGGTGCAGCGCCATCTGCGACCAGACCGGGGTCATCGTCCGCCCCAGGGCGGTGCGCCGGAACCGGCCGTACGCGTCCTGGAGGTCGTCACTGGAGGAGGAGTGCCACCAGACCATCAGGTCGGCGTCGGCACGCAGTCCGGCGACGTCGTAGGTGCCCCGGACCACGACGTCCTTGCCGGCCAGCTCCTCGACGAGGGCCTCGGCCTCGGCGACGACGTTCTCCCGCAGGGCCGGCAGCGGGCCGGTGGCCCGGAACACCGACCACATCGTGTAGCGGATGCTGTCGTTCAGCTCCCGCAGCCGGGCCGCGTTGGTCTGTTCGGTCTGCTCGGTCATGTCGCCGGTCCTCCCAGTGCACTGATGATCTCTTCGGCCGCCGTCTCGCCGGACCGCACGCAGACCGGGATGCCGACCCCGTCGTACCCGGCCCCGGCCAGGGCCAGCGTCGGGTGCGCCGCCCGCAGCGCCGTCCGGGCCGCCGCCACCCGGTCGGCATGGCCCGGGGTGTACTGCGGCAGCGCCCCACCCCACCGTTGCACGTGGCTGGCCAGTGGCGTCGGCAGCGTCGCGCCGAGCACCCCGGACAGCTCCCGGTGCACGCTGGCGACCAGGTCGGCGTCGGAGAGCTGCAACTGCCCCTCCTCGCCGTAGCGGCCGACCGAGGCGCGCACCAGCGCCACCCCGTCCGGCCGGCGCAGGTGCCCCCACTTGGTGGTGAAGAAGGTGGCCGCCTTGATCAGCAGCCCCTCGGTGCCGGGCACCAGGAATCCGGAGAGGGCGGGCAGCTCCGGCTCGGGCAGGGCCAGGGTGACCAACGCGACGCTGGCGTAGTCCAGCCCACCGATCCGGGCGGCCACCTCCGGGGCCGTACCGGTGAGCAGGCGCGCCGCCGGACGGGCCGGCACGGCCAGCACCACCGCGTCGACCTCGACGGACTCGGGATCCCGGGTGGGGCCCACGGTCAGCCGCCATCGCCCGCCCAGCGGGGTGAGGTCGCGGACCGTCGCGCCGAGCCGGACCGTCGCCCCGCTGGCCGTCGCCGCCGCCTCGACCAGCCGGCTCATCCCGCCGGCCAGCGCGCCGAAGACCGGCGCCCCCGGGGCCCGGGGTGCGGCAGCCTGCGCCGCCCGGACCGCCCCGGTGAGCGTGTGTTCCACACGGGCCGCGCGGGCCAACGCCGGCATGGTCGTGACCAGCGACAGGTCGTCGGCCCGCCCGGCGTAGACGCCGCCGAGCATCGGGTCGACCAGCCGGTCCACCACCTGGTCGCCGAGGCGGGCCCGGACCAGCGCGCCGACCGCGACGTCCTCGTCCGGGCCGAGCAGCGGCTTGCCGCCGTCGACGTCGGCCGCCGCCGTCGGCTCGGCCACCGTCGCCACCCTGTCCAGATCCCCCGGTACGCCCACCAGCGTGCCGCCGGGGATCGGTCGCAGTCCCCCGTCGACGGCGAGCGCGGCCTGCCCGACGGTCGGGTGCACGATCTCGGCGTCGAGTCCGAGCCGACGGACCAGGGCCACCGCGCCGGACTCGCCGCCGGCCGGGTCACGCATCAGGAACGACTCCGCGCCGAACTCCACCGGCCCGCCGGCCAGGCTGCCGGTGCGCAGCTTGCCGCCGAGCGCGCCGGACTGCTCATACAGGGTGACCTCGGTGCCGGCGGGGGCGCGGTCGCGCAACCGGACGGCGGCGGCCAGCCCGGTGATCCCACCGCCGATGACCGCGATCCGCCACGGTCGCCGCATCGTCGCCTCCGTCAGTCGACGGGCCGCGCGGACACCTCGTGCACCAGCGCGACCACCCGGGTCAGCACGTCGGGGTCGGTCTCCGGCAGGACGCCGTGACCGAGGTTGAAGACGTGACCGGGAGCGGCCCGGCCCTCGTCGAGGATGCGCCGCACCTCGGCCTCGACCACCGGCCAGGGGGCGAAGAGCACACACGGGTCGAGGTTGCCCTGGACCGCCCGGTCCGGGCCGATCCGCTTCGTGGCAACGTCCAGCGGGGTACGCCAGTCCACGCCGACCACGTCGGCACCGGCCTCCCCCATCGCGGGCAGCAGTTCGGCGGTGCCCACCCCGAAGTGGATCCGGGGCACCCCGGCGTCGGCCAGCCCGGCCAGCACCGTCGCCGAGTGCGGCTGCACGAAGCGGCGGTAGTCGGCCTCGGACAGCGCGCCGGCCCAGGAGTCGAAGAGCTGCACCGCGGAGACCCCGGCGGCGACCTGCACCCGCAGGAACGCCAGGGTCACCTCGGCGAGCCGGGCGCAGAGCGCGTGCCACAGCTCGGGGTCGCCGTACATCAGCGCCTTGGTCTTCGCGTGGGTCCGCGACGGGCCCCCCTCGACCAGGTAGCTGGCCAGGGTGAACGGCGCGCCGGCGAACCCGATCAGCGGGGTGTCGCCCAGTTCGGCGACGAGCAGCCGGACCGCCTCGTCGACGTACGGGACGTCGTCGACGGTGATCGGTCGGATCCGGTCGACGTCGGCACGGGTGCGCACCGGCTCGGCGACCACCGGGCCGGTGCCCGGCACGATGTCCAGGTCGACGCCGGCCGCCGCGACCGGCACCACGATGTCGCTGAACAGGATCGCCGCGTCCACGCCGTGCCGGCGGACCGGCTGGAGGGTGATCTCGGTGACCAGCTCGGGGCGACGGCAGGACTCCAGCATCGCCACGTTGGCCCGGATCTCGCGGTACTCCGGCAGCGAGCGTCCGGCCTGACGCATGAACCAGACCGGCGTGTGCGGACCGGGTCGCCGACGACAGGCCCGGACGAAGGGCGAGTCGGTGGTGCGGGATGCTCCGCCCGCGCTCGGGCGGGTGTCTCCGTCTCGGGCAGCGCCGCCCGCGGTGGTGGTGGTCATCGCCGCAATCGTGCCACGTCCACCGCTGCCGCCGGTCGCCCGGGTTGCGAAGGACACGCCCCCGGGAGCCATCGGACGATCACGCTGCGCGTTCCCGGTGGCCGGGTCGGCGACGACGGCGACGGCGAGCGACCCGGTGCCGGCGCGCCGTCCGCCAGCCGGGCGCGGCGGCGGCTTAGGCTGCCCGCATGTCCCCTCCGATCGCGCTCCCGGAGACCTTCGCCCGCGCGGTCGCCGGGTTGCGGTCGGTGGCGACCCGGCCCGAGATCGTGATGGAGGAAGTGGGCGCCCCGAAGCGGCTCGCCCCGTTCGCCTTCGCCCTCTCCGCCACCGTGCTGCGCGACGACGACGAGGTCGCCACCGGACGGCTGATCCTGCTTTACGATCCGGCCGGGCACGAGGCGTGGCAGGGCACGCTACGGCTGGTCAGCTACGTCACCGCGGACCTGGAGTCCGACCTCGCCGCCGATCCGCTGCTGCCCGGGGTGGGCTGGACCTGGCTGACCGACGCGTTGGAGGCCCAGGACGCCGGTCACCGGGCGCTCGGCGGCACGGTCACCCAGACCATGTCCACCCGGTTCGGCGACCTGGCCGGTCCACCGGCCAACGGGGACGTCGAGATCCGGGCCTCGTGGACCCCGCTCGACGACAACCTGGCCCCGCACCTGCACGCCTGGTGCACGCTGCTCGCCTCGACCGCCGGCCTGCCGCCGCCGGGCGTGACCGCGCTGGCCGACCGCCGGTCCGCCACCACCGGCTGACGCCCCCACCAGGCCACGACGGTCCGACGGTCCCGGCCGTGGCGCGTCACGGCCCGGCACGTCCGGTCTCCCCTGACGCGTCGGTCCGCAGGCCCGACGCCGTGGAGCGACGACCGGCCTGCGGACCGACGGGGAAGCGGGCGGTGGGTCAGAGGTACTTCTCGGCCTCGTCGCAGACCGCGTCGAGACCCTTGACGGCCTGGTCGTAGGCGGCCTTGTTGTTGGCCGCGGCGGCGGCCAGTGCGGTGGTCAGCTTCTCCAGGCAGTTCGCGATGACCTTCTTCTGCCGGGCCTGCTCGTCGCGGTCGTTCTTGGTGCCGGTGAGGTCCTGCTGGGTGTCGGTCAGCTTGTCCTTGGCGGTCTGCAACTCGCCCTTGAGCTTCTCGACTTCCTTGACCCTGGTGTCCCGGTCGGTCGTCCGGGCGACCAGGTTCTTCTCGGTGCGCTCGAGGTCACCGCTGGTGTTGAGGTACAGCCCGGTCATCACGCCGCCGAGGACGAAGAGCAGGCCGGCCACGATCGCCAGCACGAGCACCGCCCGGCCGCGTCCGCCACCTCCGCCGGAGGTGGCGGCAGGCGGCGGATACCCGGGCGGGCCGGACATCGGCGGGCCGTAGGGCTGACCGGAGGTGGGGGTGTACTGACCCGGCACAGGGCCGCCGGAGGTCGGGCCGTACCCGGCCGGGGCCGGGGTCTCGGCCGGCGGCGCGGACTGCGGGTAGCCGCCGGGGTAGCCGGGTTGCTGCGGGTAGCCGGCGGCCGGGGGCGCGGACTGCGGGTAGCCGGCCGCCGGCGGAGCGGACTGCGGGTAGCCGGCCGCCGGCGGAGCGGACTGCGGGTAGCCGGCCGCCGGCGGAGCGGACTGCGGGTAGCCGGCCGGCGGCTGGGCCGACAGCGTCGGGTCGATGCCGAACTGCTGGGTCGGCTCGTGCACCTGCGGTTCGCGCTGGGAACCGTACAACCCGCCGCCGGGGCCGGCCGGCGGCTGCTGCGGATACCCCGGCGGGGGGTATCCGCCGGTAGGTGGCTGGGTCATGGCTACTTCCTCCGAAAGGGCTGGTCCGGCTCCGGCTGACCGGGCGGACCGGGCGGGTACAGGGCGCGTCGGTGGACGGGTCAGCAGATGTCGAAGCCGTCGCACGCGGTCTTGATCGGCACGGCCAGGCCGATGCCCTCGGCGTTGCGGGCCTTGGCGGTGGCGATGCCGACGACCTGCTTGGCACTGTTGATGACCGGACCACCGGAGTTGCCGGGGTTGATCGGAGCGTCGAACTGGATCACGTCCCCGCCGCCGTTCTCCGCCTTGCGGAAGGCGCTCACCACCCCCGTGGTGACGCTGTCGGTGAGGCCGAGCGGCGCGCCGACGACGACGATCTGCTGCCCGGACTTCACCGGGGTGGCGGCGGTGACCAGGCCGGTGAACTTGGCAGCCGTCCGCAGGTGGGCGACGTCGTTCTCCTCGTCGACCTTGACGATGGTGGCCGGGAACCGCTGGTCGGTGCGCTCCAGGAACACCTGGCGCTCGCCACTGGTCCAGAGCGACTCGACCACGTGGTAGTTGGTGAACAGGTTCGCCCCGCCCTCGGAGTTGGGCTTGCCGACGGCGAACGCGGTGCCGGTGGCGTTGCCGGCCCTGACCCGGAAGACGCTGCGCAGCACTGTCTCGGCGATGTCCTCCGGGTTGAACACCGTGCCGGCCTGCTTCTCCAGTTCCTCCGTTCGCTGTTCCACACCGTCGAGGCGGAGGCCGTCGCGGTCCTGCGCGGTGGCCAGGTCGCGACGGGTGTCGCCGAGCCGGTCGTTGAGCACGTGGATCTGGTACGCCTGGACGCCGGACACCAGGACCAGCAGCAGCGCCAGCAGGAGGGCGGCGCGGGGCAGCCAGCCGGAGCGCTGGCGGCCACCGGTCGCGGCGCCCGGGTAGGGGGTGCCCGGGAAGGCCGGTCCGGAGGCGGCCGGTGGTTGGCCGGGCGACCAGGTCGTCGGGGCGGGCGCCGGCTGCCCGGCGGCCACCGGGTGCGGCTGCGCCGACGGCTGCCCGGCCTCACCGGCGGTCGGCCAGGTGCCCCGGGGTGCGGGCACCACGGGCGGGGCCGGGGCGGCGGCGTAGCCGGCTGCCGGGACGCCCGGGTGTCCTCCGCTTACCGGCGGCTGGCCGGGGATCGGGGCGCCACCGGCCGGGGGCGCGGGCCAGCCGCCCACCGCCGTGCGCGGCGGTTCCATCCGTGGTGGCAACGGACCCGGTCGACCTCCCTGCTCACCGGATCCGGATGCCGGCCCGACCGGTCCACCGTCCTGCGGCCCGTACCCCGCCGTCATAATTGCCCCGTCCTCCTGGTGAGCGCCTGCCCGCGGCCCTGCCACCGGCGCTTCGCCGGCGGTGGGCCCGATGGACCGTACCGGCCCGGAACGACATTGTCTCCCCTCTTGTCCACCCCCCTGACACGGCGGTGCCGGGCCGGCCGCCGACACACACCGGAGGAGGCTGCGCGCACCCGATCGCGGCGCGCACTAGGGTTGTCAGGTGACCGACGAACCACCCCTGCGCCGTCGGGCCGCCGAACGCCGACCGGGAAACGAACCGCAACACCCGCCATCGGCCGCGCCGGAGCCGACGGACGCGGGGACCGAAGCGACCGCCGAGCAGCCCGTACCCCTGACCGCGCCCCGGGAGGGCACACCCGCGCCGGTGGCCACATCGGCCGCGTTGGCCGAGGTGGTGGCCCGGTTCGCGGCGGGCACCGGACCGGTGGCCATCGACGCGGAACGCGCCTCCGGATACCGCTACAGCCAGCGCGCCTACCTGGTCCAGCTGCGCCGTGGCGGGGCCGGCACCGTCCTGATCGATCCGTTACCCCTACCCGACCTGTCCGCCCTCGACGCGGTGATCGGCCCAGCCGAGTGGGTGCTCCACGCGGCCAGCCAGGATCTGCCCTGCCTGGCCGAGCTGGGGCTGCGTCCGCGCCGGCTGTTCGACACCGAACTGGCCGCGCGGCTGGCCGGATTCGAACGGGTCGGCCTGGCCGCGCTGACCGAACATCTGCTGGGTTACACCCTGGAGAAGCACCACTCGGCGGCGGACTGGTCGAGCCGGCCGCTGCCGGAGTCCTGGCTGACCTACGCGGCCCTGGACGTGGAACTCCTGGTCGATCTCCGCGACGCGCTCGCCGCCGAGTTGGAACGGCAGGGCAAGCAGGAGTGGGCAGCGGAGGAGTTCGCCGCGCTGGTGGCCGCCGGCGCGCGGCCGCCCCGGGTGCGGGCCGAGCCGTGGCGGCGGACCTCCGGCATCCATCGGTTGCGCGGTGCGCGGGCCCAGGCGCGGGTCCGGTCGATGTGGTACGCCCGGGACCAGATCGCCGCCCGCCGGGACGCCGCCCCCGGGCGGGTGCTCCCCGACTCGGCGATCGTCGCCGCCGCCGAGCTGGACCCGAAGGACGAGAAGACGCTGCTGACCCTGCCCGGGTTCGGGGGTCGGTCGGTACGCCGGCTGGCCCGCACCTGGCTGGCGGCGTTGGAGGACGCCCGGCTGCTGCCGGAGGACGCCCTCCCGGTCACCCCGGTGGTGGAGGGTCCGCCCCCACCGCACCGGTGGGCGGAACGGGATCCGGTGGCCGCCGCACGGCTGGCCCGGTGCCGCGAGGTGGTAGTCCGGATCGCCGGGGAACACCGCCTGCCGCCGGAGAACCTGATTACCCCGGACTCGATCCGCCGGTTGGCCTGGACCCCGCCGGACGAGATCACCGAGGAGACGGTGACCGAGACCCTGCGCGGCTTCGGCGCGCGGAGCTGGCAGCTCGACCTGCTGGTGTCGGAGCTGACCGCCGTCCTGCCCACGCCGTGACGGCCCACACCCACCCCGGCCCCGGGGTGGGTGTGGTGTGGGACACACGGAGGGCACGGGCACGCATGGTTACTGGTGAGTAGCATGCGAGGAACCACGCCCGTGCCGGCGACCTTCATTCGGTCCGGAGTGCCGCTTGTCGGCGCCTAGGCCGAATCATGGTCGAAAAGGAGGCTCAAGTGCCCCGTGAAGTTCGGGATGTCGTCTTCGTCGACGGCGTCCGCACCCCGTTCGGCAAGGCGGGTGGCATGTACGCCAACACCCGCGCCGACGACCTGGTCATCCGCTGCATCCGGGAACTGCTGCGGCGCAACCCGCAGCTGCCGCCGGAGCGGGTCGAGGAGGTGGCCATCGCCGCCACCACCCAGATCGGCGACCAGGGCCTGACCATCGGCCGGACCGCCGCCCTGCTGTCCGGCCTGCCGAAGACCGTGCCCGGCTACGCCATCGACCGGATGTGCGCGGGCGCGATGACCGCGGTGACCACCGTCGCCGGGGGCATCGCGATGGGCGCGTACGACGTCGCCATCGCCGGTGGCGTCGAGCACATGGGGCGGCACCCGATGGGCGAGGGCGTGGACCCGAACCCGCGCATCCTCGCCGAGAAGCTGGTCGACCCGTCCGCCCTGGTGATGGGGGCCACCGCGGAGAACCTGCACGACCGGGTCCCGCATGTCACCAGGGAGCGCGCCGACGCGTTCGCACTGGCCTCGCAGCAGAAGACCGCGAAGGCGTACGCCAACGGCAAACTCCAGCCCGACCTGGTCCCGGTCGCGACCCGGGACGAGGAGGGAGGCTGGGGGCTGGCCACGGCGGACGAGGCACCCCGGGACACCTCGCTGGAGAAGCTCGCCACCCTGAAGACCCCGTTCCGCCCGCACGGCCGGGTCACCGCCGGCAACGCCGCAGGACTGAACGACGGCGCCACCGCCAGCCTGATCGCGGCCGAGTCCACCGCCCGCGAGCTGGGACTGCCGATCGCCATGCGGCTGGTGTCGTACGGCTTCGTCGGCGTCGAGCCGGAGGTGATGGGCGTCGGCCCGATCCCCTCGACGGAGAAGGCGCTGCGCATCGCCGGCCTGGGCATCGACGACATCGGGCTGTTCGAGCTGAACGAGGCGTTCGCCGTGCAGGTGCTCGCCTTCCTCGACCACTTCGGCATCGCCGACGACGACCCCCGGGTCAACCCGTGGGGCGGCGCGATCGCCATCGGTCACCCGCTCGCCTCCTCGGGCGTACGGCTGATGACCCAGCTCGCCCGGCAGTTCGCCGAGCACCCCGAGGTCCGGTACGGCCTCACCGCCATGTGCATCGGCATCGGCATGGGCGGCACGGTCATCTGGGAGAACCCACACTGGACGGGGTCCAGCGAGCAGGCTCAGCGGGAGGGTGGAGACAAGTGAGCACGATCGCCGCGGCGAACGAGGTGGTCACGAAGGCGCTGCTGCGCCGGGTGAACGTGCCCGGCCTGGACCGGCCGGCCGCCCTGATCACCCTGGACAACGGTTTCGACCACACCAAGCCGAACACCCTCGGACCGGGCGGTCTGACCAGCCTGGACGAGGCGATCACCGAGGCGCTGGCCGCGAACCCGGCGTTCGTCGCGGTCACCGGCAAGCCGTACGTCTTCTGCGTGGGCGCGGACCTGGTCAGCCTGCCGCAGATCGCCGACCGGGAGCAGGCGCTGGAGGTCGGCCGGCTCGGCCACCGGGTCTTCGCCCGGCTGAAGGACAGCGACATCCCGACCTTCGCCTTCGTCAACGGCGCGGCGATGGGGGGCGGCCTGGAGCTGGCGCTGCACTGTCACTACCGGACGCTCTCCGGCGGCGCGGCGGCCCTGGCCCTGCCCGAGGTGTCGCTGGGCCTGGTTCCCGGTTGGGGCGGCACCCAGCTCCTGCCCAACCTGATCGGCATTCCGGCCGCCACCCAGGTGGTCATCCAGAACCCGCTGATGCAGAACAAGATGCTCAGGCCGAAGCAGGCCGCGGAGATGGGCATCGCCGACGTGCTGCTGGAGCCGGCCGACTTCCTGGAGCGGTCCCTGGAGTGGGCCGCCCGCGTGGTGCGCGGTGAGCTCACCGTGTCCCGGCCAGAGGTCGACCGGGACATGTGGGACGGCGTGCTCTTCTTCGCCCGGCAGATGCTCGACCAGCGGCTGCACGGCGCGGTCCCGGCCGCGAACCGGGCCCTGGAGCTGCTCGCCCTGGCCAAGGAGGCCGACTTCGCCGCCGGCACCGCCGCCGAGGACGAGGCCCTGGCCGACCTGGTCTTCTCCGAGGAGCTGCGCAGCGGCCTGTACGCCTTCGACCTGGTGCAGCGGCGGGCCAAGCGGCCGGTCGGCGCGCCGGACAAGGGGCTGGCCCGCGAGGTCACCAAGGTCGGCATCGTCGGTGCCGGCCTGATGGCCAGCCAGCTCGCGCTGCTGTTCGCCCGCCGCCTCCAGGTGCCGGTGGTGATGACCGACCTGGACCAGTCCCGGGTGGACAAGGGCGTCGCCTACGTGCACGCGCAGATCGAGAAGCAGGTGTCCAAGGGCCGGATGGACAAGGGCACGGCGGCCAAGCTGTACGGCCTGGTCTCCGGCTCGGTCGACAAGGGTGTCTTCGCCGACGCCGACGTCGTCATCGAGGCGGTCTTCGAGGACCTGGGCGTCAAGAAGCAGGTCTGGGCCGAACTGGAGAAGATCGTCTCGCCGGAGGCGGTGCTGGCCACCAACACCTCATCGCTCTCGGTGACCGCGATGGCCGCCGACCTGGAGCATCCCGAGCGGGTGGTGGGCTTCCACTTCTTCAACCCGGTGGCGGTGCTGCCGCTGCTGGAGATCGTCCGGGGCGAGCGGACCGACGACGCCACGCTGGCCACCGCGTTCGCCGTCGGCAAGCAGTTGCGCAAGTCCTGCGTGCTGGTCGCCGACGCCCCGGCGTTCGTGGTCAACCGGCTGCTCACCCGCTTCCTCGGCGAGATCTTCGCGGCCGTGGACGCGGGCACCCCGCTGGAGGTCGCCGACAGCGCGCTGGACCCGCTGGGCCTGCCGATGCGTCCGCTGGCCCTGCTCCAGCTGGTCGGCCCGGCGGTCGCCCACCACGTGGGCGGCACCCTGCACGCGGCCTTCCCGGACCGGTTCGCGGTCAGCGGCAACCTGAAGCGGATCGCCGAGTCGGGGCAGCCGGTCATGGTGGACGACGAGGTGAACCCCGAGGTGGCAAAGCTGCTGGTGGTCGGGGACGCGCCGTTGACCGCCGAGCAGGTCCGGCAGAACGCGCTGGACGCGCTGGCCCAGGAGATCCGGCTGATGCTCGACGAGGGCGTGGTCGCCGAGGCGCAGGACATCGACCTGTGCATGATCCTCGGCGCCGGCTGGCCGTTCCACCTGGGCGGCGTGACGCCGTACCTGGACCGGACGGGCACCTCGGAGCGGGTCACCGGGACGCGCTTCCTGCCGCGCGGGGCGGCGAGCCTGCCCGCCTGATCCGCCGTACGACCACCGGGGGTCGGCACGCCGTGACGGCGTGTCGGCCCCCGTTCGTTCGGGCCGGCACGCCCCGGCCGCCGGACGGTGGAGCGTCCCATCGGGGCAACGGTCATGTCGGTGCGGCTGGTTAGGATCACGCGTCCATTCCTGAGATTCGGAGCATCGATGTCCCAGCCGCACCACCCCTCGCAGCCGGAGTACGGCTCTGCCACCCCCCAGCCGTCCGGCGCGCCCGGCTACGGCGCTGGCCAGCCGTACGGGGCCGACCCGATGGGGGCCGGATTCGCGCCGCCGCCGAAGAAGAAGTCCGGCGTCGGCAAGGTCCTGCTGATCGTCCTCGCCGTGGTGCTGGTGCTCTGCGTCGGCGGCGGCATCGCCATCTGGGCCACCGTCAAGGACGACGTCGGCGAGGTCGTGGAGGCCACCAAGACCCGGGTGGTCGCCCCGGAGACGCTCAACGGCCGCCCCAAGGTCACCGAGCCGGGGCTGGTGGCCGCGTCGGAGCAGATGGCCGCCGCGATCAAGAAGGACGTGCCGGAGGCGACCAGCACGGTCGGCGGCTTCTACGGCGACCCGGCCAAGAACGACCTGGTCATGATCATCGGGATCTCCGGCGTGATGGCCGACCCGGAGAAAGAGATGAACGACGCGATCAGCGCCATCTCCGGGCAGCTCGGTGCCACCAACATGGCCGCCGTGGAGCCGGGGCCGCTCGGCGGCGACGCCAAGTGCGGCGACGGGTCTTCCGAAGGCGTCAAGCTCGGCATCTGCGTCTGGGCCGACCGGGGCAGCCTCGGCATGGTGGTCATGTACTTCAAGACCGGCAAGGAGGCCGAGGCGGAGTTCGGCACCATCCGCGCCGCCATCGAGCAGCGCAACTGAGTCGTCCGGTATCCGGTTGGGGCCCCTTCCGTGCGGGAGGGGCCCCTTCGCGTCCCCGGGTCAGGCCGTCGCGGCCCGCTCGGCGGCGCTGCGCAGCACGCAGAACTCGTTGCCCTCCGGGTCGGCCAGCACGACCCAGCCGGTGCCGTCCGGCCGCCGCTGGTCGTCCACCTGGGTCGCGCCGACGGCGAGCAGGCGCTCCACCTCGGCGTCCCGGTCCCGGTCGGCCGGCTGCAGGCAGACGTGCATCCGGTTCTTGACAGTCTTGCCCTCCGGCACCTGCACGAAGAGCATCATCGGGCCGCCCGGCGGCAGCAGCATCGCCTCCGGGTCCCCGGGCAAGTCGTCGGGCCGGCGAGAGCAGCCGTAGACCTCGGCCCAGAACCCGGCGAGGACGTAGGTGTCGTGGCAGTCGACGGTGACGCTGTGAATTCCTGAACTCACGGTTTCCTCCGTACGAGGATGGGACGCGCCCCGCGTGAGTCGACTGTCAGCGGTGCCGGCGGCGAGGCGCGGGAATGACAATGGTGGACATCGACCGCACCTCCCTTCCCTGCTCGGGCTGACCGGGCGATCATGCCAGGCCCTCGCTGGCCGGCGCAAACGTATTACCGCCGCCGCCGTCAGTCAGTCGGTCGTCGCGGCGACTCCGGTGCCCGGCAGGGCGGCGGTGGTGACCACGGCGGAGGCGCTGACCACCGGGGTGGCGTCCGCCGCCGGCAGGGTCACCGTGACCTCCAGGCCCCCGCCCGGCTGCGCGATCACCCGGACGCTGCCGCCATGCGCGTCGCAGACCGCCCGGACGATGGAGAGCCCGAGCCCGGAGCCGCGTGCCCCGGTCCGTTCCCGCCCGCCGCGCCGGAACGGCTCGAACAGCCCCGGCACGTCCGCCTGATCCACCTCGAAGCCGGTGTTGCCGACCACCAGCCAGGACTCCCGCCCGTCGGAACCGGTGCGCACCCAGAGCCGGCCGTGCAGGTGGTTGTAGCGCACCGCGTTCTCGATCAGGTTGCCGGCGAGCCGGCCGAGCAGGCCGGGGTCGCCGACCACCGGGGCCGGCTCCAACGCGGTCTCCACCCGGAGCTTGATCCGCTCCATCTCCCGACGGACCGCCGACAGCGCGGCGGCGGTGCCGTCGGCCAGGTCGCTCTCGGTCTTGCGGCCGAGCCGGCGTCCCGCTTGGGCCTCGCTGCGGGCCAGCACCAGCAGCGCGTCGACCAGGCCGTTGGCCCGCTCGGAGGCGTCCCGGACGACGGTGGCCATCCGGCGGAACTCGGCGGTGTCCGCCTCGTCGTCGGTGAGCGTCACGTCGATCTCGGTCCGCATCACCGCCAACGGCGTCCGCAGCTCGTGTGAGGCGTTGGCGACGAACCGTTTCTGTGCCTCGAACGCCTCGGCGATCCGGTCCAGCATCGCGTCGAAGGTCTTGGCCAGCTCGGCCACCTCGTCGTCCGCCCCGGAGTAGCCGATCCGCTGGTCGAGGGTGGCCTCGCCGAGCCGGCGGGCGGTGGAGGTGACCTGGTGCAGCGGGCGCAGCGCCCGCCCGGCCACGGCGTACGCGCCGGCCACCGCGACCACGCTGATCGCCAGCAGGGCGACCAGACCCTTGGCGAGCAGTTCCCGGGACGCGGCGTCGACCAGTTGCCGCTGCCACTGCCCGGCGTCCAGGGTGCGGCCGTCGGCGAGCACCACGGTGGTGCCGGGCAGCAGCTCGTCGGTGGGACGCAGCGCGTCGCGCACCAGCAGCCAGGCCAGCAGGACGAGGATCGCCCCCGCGCCGACCAGCAGGATGCCGTTGAGCAGGGTCAGCCGTAGCCGCAGGGTGGGCCGCAGCCGGGGACGGCGGGTGAGGTAGACGGTCATGACAGCTCTCCGGCGGTCCGGTAGCCGGCCCCGACCACCGTCTCGATCAGCGGCGGGTCACCGAGCTTCTTGCGCAGGGTCATCACGGTGACCCGGACGATGGTGGTGAACGGGTCGGTGTTGGCGTCCCAGACCCGTTCCAGCAGCTCCTCGCTGGAGACCACCGCACCCCGGGCCTTGAGCAGTTCGCGGAGGACGCCGAACTCCTTGTTGGTCAGGTCGACCGTCGACCCGCCCCGGGTGACCACCCGGCGGGCCGGGTCGAGCACCAGGTCGGCCAGCTCCAGCACCGGCGGCGCGGGCGGGGTGGCCCGCCGGCCGAGGGCCTGGACCCGGGCGACCAGCTCGTCGAAGGCGAACGGTTTCGGCAGGTAGTCGTCGGCCCCGAGCTGGAGCCCCTCCACCCGGTCGGAGACGGTGCCGCTGGCGGTGAGCATCAGCACCCGGGTGAGGGTGCCGGAGGCGGCCAGCTCGGCGCAGATCTGGTCGCCGTGCACGCCGGGCAGGTCGCGGTCGAGGATGACCACGTCGTACCGGGTGACGAAGGCCATCTCGTGCCCGGCGTCCCCGTCGTACGCGACGTCGACCGCCATCCCCCGGCGGCGCAGTCCCCGCGCGATCGCGTCGGCGAGGTTGCGCTCGTCCTCGACCACCAGTACCCGCATTCCCGGCCTCCTCGCTGCTGCCCACCACAACCTAGTGTCGGCCGCCAAACGCGAGGTCGTCGCGGGCCTCCGGCACACCCCGCCGGGGCATTGCAAAGAAACTTCGGGTACGCGATGCTGCACGAAACATGTCTACGGATCGGACCGTGATGGCCGCAGCGACGCAGGGCCGGGACGTCGTCTACCGGGTCTTCCGGTTCCCGGCGGACCTCGACACCGGCACGGTGCTCGGCGTACGACCCGACGACGGCGGACTCGTCCTGGGCGGACCGCCGGCCGAGCTGGAGTACACCGACCCGCACACCGGCGTCCGCACCCGGTACGACGTGGGCCGCTGGACCTCCCCACCGGTCCGGGTCGGGTTCGGGGTCCACCAGGTGGTCCCCTCCTGGACCGCCGACACCCCGGCGGGCTGCTGGATCCAGGTGGAGGTGTGCGGCTGGGCCGCCGACGCCCCGGTCACCGACTGGTGCGTCCTGGCCCGGTGGGCCGCCGGCGACGAGGGGATCCGCCGCACCTCCGTACCCGGGCAGCGGGACCGGCGGGCTGAGGTGGACACCGACACGCTGACCGTGACCGGCGCGCAGGCGACCGGTTGGCAGGTGCGGGTGACCCTGGCCCGCCCGGTCGGCACCACCGTCGGGCCGACCCTGCGGACGGTCGGCGCGGTCGCCTCCGGTCCCCGCTCGACGACTCCCCCACCCGTGCCCCCGGCCCCGTCCCCGGTGCGGGCGGACGGGACCGGGCCGGCGCGAACCGACGGGACGGCACGGGACGCGGCGGGCGGCCGGGTGCTGGCGGTGCCGATGTTCTCGCAGCGGCTGCACGCCGGGCACCACCCCCGGTGGGGCGGCGGCGGGGACTCCTGGTGCAGCCCGACCTGCGTCGCCATGGTGCTGGCCTACTGGGGCGTCGGCCCGACGCCCGACGAGTACGCGTGGGTGGACCCGGCCGACCCCCGCCCGGAGGTCGACCACGCCGCCCGGCACTGCTACGACCACGCCTACCGGGGCGCGGGCAACTGGCCCTTCAACACCGCCTACGCCGGCCGCTACGGGATGGACGCCTTCGTCACCCGGCTTCGGTCGCTGGCCGAGGCGGAACGGTTCGTCGCCGCCGGGGTGCCGCTGGTGGTCTCCGCCGCGTTCCGGACCGGTGACGTGCCCGGCCTCGACTACGACACCAAGGGGCACCTGATCGTGCTGGTCGGTTTCACCCCCGACGGCGACCCGGTGCTCAACGACCCGTACGCGTCGGACGACGCCGGGGTGCGCCGGACCGTCGACCGCCACCGGTTCACGGCGGCCTGGCAGCAGGGCAGCGGCGGGGTGGCGTACGTCATCCGCCCGCCGTCGGTGCCGCTGCCGCCGCCACCCGCCCAGCCGAACTGGTGACCGCCCGACCCGATCCGGCACGTCGCGGACCCCGGCCGGCCGGGGTGTCGGCCTGATGCCCGCCGGGGCGTCGGCCAGACCACCCGGTCAGTGCGGCAGGCGGGTCAGTGCGGCAGCCACCAGAGGCGGAACGAGCCGTCCAGCTGCTGGCACAGCAGCAGCTCCGGGTGGAAGCGGCAGTCGCCGTAGGTGCCGGGCAGCACGTCCAGGATCCGGGGTCGGCCGAGCACGACGTCGAACTCGGCCACCAGCAGCCCCCGGTCCCGGATCTCCCGGGAGGCGACCGGCGGCCCACCATCGACCGGCGTCTGCAACCCGTTCCAGCTGCCCAGGTTGGCCAGCTCCCGGCCGGTCGCGAGGTCCAGCAGGACGACCTCCTCCCGGACCGGACTGACCGACGTGGTCGCCACCAGCCGGTCCCCCACCGGGAATCCCGCCAGCCACCGGGGGTCGTGCCACACGGTCCGGCCGGTCGCCCGGTCCAGCGCCCGCACCCCACCGGCCTGCTCCCAGGAGCACAGCAACGCGCCGCCGCACGGCGTGACGTACGCCACCGAGGGCAGGTCGACCGTCCAGCGGCGGTCCAGCCGGTCCAACCCGTACGCGGTCAGCGTGGGCGGATCGATCCGGACGGCCAGCAGCAGGTCGCCGGTCACCTGACCGCCCACGCCGGCGTCCGGGGCGCCCAGGTCGACGGGCGCGGCGGCCAGCACCCGGCCGGAGTCGGCGTCCCGTACCTCGATCCGCCCCGACGGGAGAATCCACACCAACCGGTCGATCCCCCGCTCGGCGAAGCGGTGGTCGGTCAGGTGCGGAGTCCCCGTCACCGACCAGTGCACCGCCCCGGTCGCCGGGTCGACCACCCGGACCGACTGCCCGTCCTCCCCGACGGGAACGGTCAGCAGCACCCGGCCGCCCTCGGTCAGCATCGGCGAGCCGGGCTGACGCCAGCGTTCCCGCCCGGTCGCGGTCTCAAGGGCGACGGTGAGCGCACTTTCCCGTCCGCCGTCGTTGCTGGTCACCAGAAGGACCCCGGCGGCAGCGGCCATCGGCCAGATCCTCGGCGCGTCCGGCACCGTCCGCCGCCAGCGGGCGCGCAGCGTCGACGACGCCATCCGCCCGTCGTCGGGCAGGTCGTAGGCGGTCAGTTCCCGGCCACCCCGCACGCCGCCCGAGCGGGGACCGACCACCACCAGTTGGTCACCGGCGAGGAACGCCTCGGCCCCGGAGCGGCCGGGCACCGTCACCGAGACCCGCCGGGGTGCCGGTGCCGCCCCGGCCAGGGTGACCAGGACGAGGCCGAGCACCAGCGCGACCCGCCAGGGCCGCGTCATCCCGGGTCGGGGCCGTACCGGCGGTTCCGGGTCGTCGTCGCGCACCTCACCCAGATCGATCAGCGCCATCCGTGTCCTCCCCGCGCCCTCCCGCCACCGCCGGGGTCACGGCGCGCCGGCCGCCGGCCGCGATCGGCACCGGCGGTGGCAAAAGCGACAAGACCTCTCGCGTACGATGGCGCGTCGTGGCTGTGCCGGTGGTAGACCCCTCGTTGAAGTCCGCGTCCGTGTCCGCTGCGGCCGACCCGCCGGCGGACACCCGGCCGACGACGAACGGCCGGTTCGTCCGTGCCGACGCGCTGGCCATCGGAGCCTATGTGCTCCTCGGTGTTCTCGTGTGCCTGAACTACTGGGGGGACATCGAGAACCGGGTCTCCTCGCACCTGCCCACCGACCACAGCTGGTTCGAGTGGCTCTTCTCGCACGGCGCGTACTCCGTGCGTCACCTGGAGAACCCGCTCTTCTCCGAGCGGCAGAACGCCCCGGACGGGGTGAACCTGATGGCGAACACCTCGCTGCTCGGGGTGACCCTGCCGCTGGCGCCGCTGACGCTCCTGCTCGGCCCACAGGTGGTCTACGCCCTCTACCTCGGCGGGGCGCTGGCCGCCACCGCCGCCACGTCGTACTGGGTGCTGTCGCGTCGGCTGGTCCGCTCCCGGGCGGCGGCGTTCGTCGGCGGCGCGTTCCTCGGGTTCGCGCCGGGCATCGTGCACCACGCCAACGGGCAGCCCAACTTCGTCTCGAACTTCCTGCTGCCGCTGATCGTGGCCCGGGTGCTCCGCCTCGGCGAGCCGGGCCGGTGGCGGCGCAACGGCGTGGCACTGGGGCTGCTGGTCGCGTACCAGATCTTCGTCAACGAGGAGATGCTGCTGCTGACGGCGCTCGCCTGCCTGGTCGTCGTGGTCGGGTACGCGGTGGCGCGCTGGCGGTCCGCGCGGGCCCAGGCCGGCACCTTCCTCGCTGCCCTCGGTCTCGGCGGCGGGCTGGCGCTGCTGCTGACCGCGTACCCGATCTGGTTCCAGTTCAACGGCCCGCAGTCCTACCGCGGCCTCCAGGGTGGCGTCTTCCACAGCTGGGGCGAGGATCTGGCCGCCTTCGTCACCTTCGCCCGGGACACCCTGGCCGGGGACCCTGCGGTGGAGAAGACCATCGGGCTGACCGAGCAGAACACCTGGTTCGGCTGGCCGGTGGTGCTCGTCACGCTGGCGGCGATCGTGCTGCTCTGGCGGCGTTCCCTGGCCGCGCGGATCGCGGCGGTGCTGGTGGCGCTCTTCACCGTGGCGTCGCTCGGCCCCCGGATCCGGCTCAACGGCGTGGAGACCGAAATCTACGGTCCCTGGCACTACGTCCCGGACGACCTGCCGCTGGTCGAGATGATGATGCCCACCCGGCTCGCCCTGGTGGTGACCGGCGCGGTGGGCGTCCTGCTCGCGCTGGCCTGGGACGCGGCCGACCGGAGCGGCCGAGGCGCCCCGGCGACCGGCGCCGACGGCCAGCCGGCCGTCGCCGGCACCACGCCCGGCGCCACCGCCGACACCGGTCCCGGTGCGGCCACCGCCGGTTCCCGCCGCCGTTGGGTCCGCCCGGTCGGGTACGCCGCCGTCGCGCTGGCGGTGCTACCGCTGGTCCCCCGGCCGCTGCCGGCCCAACAGATCGACCCGCCGCCGGCGTTCATCACCTCCGGCGCCTGGCGGCCCTACGTGCCGGACGGCCGGACCCTGGTGCCGGTGCCCATCCCGAGCAACGTGCACGGCCTCTCCACGCTGCGCTGGAGCGCGCTGACCCAGCACGAGTTCCCGGTGCCGGGCGGCTACTTCATCGGCCCCGGCCCGAACGACGAGGGCATCTTCGGGGCGCCGAACCGCCCGACCAGCACCCTGATCTACTCCACGATGGACAAGGGTGCGGCACCGGAGCTGACCGACGAGGACCGCCGCCGGGCCGTCGAGGACCTGCGCTACTGGCGGGCCTCCGTGGTGGTGCTCGGCGCGCACCCCCGGGAGGCGGCGCTGCGTGAGCTGATGACCGGCCTGCTGGGCGAGCCCCGCCGGGTCGACGACGTGTGGCTCTGGGACGTCCGTCCCCTGGTCTGATCCACCCCCGGCCCACCGGCCCCCGCACGGCGGCGGGACCCGGTGGGCCGGTCAGTCGGCGCGGGTGGTGATCGGGCGGACGTCCCAGAGCCAGACGTCCTGCTCCCGCCGGGCCGGGCCGACGAGTTGCTCGACCGTCTGCCGCAGCGGCTCGACGTTCTTCTGGTCGACTGGCAACACCATGATCGCCGCCCGCCAGTAGCGCAGCTCGTCCAGGGACCGCCGACGCTCCCGGTCGGTCAGCTTCGGGGTCCGCCCGGTGGTCGCCACCTCCTGGAGGATCTCGCCCACCCCGCTGGGCCGGCCACCGAACCGGCCCGGGTCACCGGTGTTGCCGTTGCGGGGCGCGAGGAAGTAGCCGCCGGGGATCTTGAAGTCCAGGTTGGTCGAGGCGGCCCACCGCATGCCGTTGGTGTTGCCCATGCTCGGCACCGGCACCGGCACCAGGGTCTGCTCCGCCGCGACGTAGCGCCGCCACTGGTCGGAGGTGATGAAGTCCGGCACCGGCGGGCGGCTGGTCACCTTCAGCGGCATCGGGGCGATCGGCAGCAGCGCCATGACCAGGCCGGCACCGACCAGGGTGCGGGTGTGCTGGGCCAGTGGTCGCGTCGTCCAGGCCCGCTCGACGGCGATGGCGAGCAGCACGCCGATCACCACCGTCGTGATCATCCCGAACCGGGTGGGCACCACCGCGTCCAGCAGCGGCAGGCGGACCAGCCACTCCCACGGGCCGGTGAAGAGGTCCCGGTCCCACCAGGAGATCCGCTCCCCGAGCGAGAGCACGGCGTAGAAGACGCCGGTGACCGCGAGCGCCCGGACGATCAGCTCCCGGCGCAGCCAGAGCACGATGCCGACGGTGATCAGCGCCAGGCTCCAGCCGAAGAAGGCGTTCTCCTCGGAGTAGTTGGGGGCCAGGTTGGCGTTGGCCCGCTCGTTGCCGCCCAGGGTCGGTGAACCCGGCGTGACGAACGCCGCGATGTCGTTGCCGTAGTCGCGGACCGCGTCGCTGAGCCCGTGGTACGCCATCGGGCCGCCGAACTGGACGTAGAGCGGGTACGCCAGCAGCGACCCGGCGACCAGGGTGCAGACCCCGAGCGCGACCGCCATCGGCCGCCAGGCGGCCGACCAGAGGTCCCGTCGCTGGGCGACCACGGCGATCAGGAAGATGCCGCAGGCCATCGCGGTGAAGAGCAGGATCTCCTCGTTGATGAAGGCCTGCCAGGTGACCAGCAGCGCCAGGATCAGCCCGTCCCGGACGGGGCGCCGGGAGCGGGTGATGACCAGCACCCGCCAGACGATGAACGGCAGCAGCCACTGCGAGATGATGTTCGGGTGCCAGTTGGCGTGCGAGAGCATCGCCGGTGCGAACCCGCAGAACCAGCCGCCGACCACGGCGGCCAACGGGGTCCGCACGACGTGCCGGGAGAGCACGTAATACCAGGTCGAGGCGGTGCCGGCCAGGGCCAGGGTGACCAGCACCACGAAGGTCACCGCAGGGCCGAAGAGCAAGGTGATCGGCACCATCGGGATACCGAGCGCCAGGATGGCCGTGTTGGCCATCAGGTTGACCCCGTCGGGGTAGTTGAACTGCTCGGTGTAGAACGGGAACTCGCCGTGCAGCACCACCCGCACCGAGTGAGCGAGGAAGAACTGCACCTGGGCCGGGTCGCTGCTGTAGAGCGAGGCGACCCGCCCGGCCGGGTCGACCCAGATCTGACTGGTCACCCAGATCGCGGCCAGCAGGAAGAAGCCGAAGACGCCGAGGTCACGTCGGGAGGTGGGCCAGCGTCGCCGACGGGCGGCGGTGTCCCCCGCCAGCGCACCGGGTGCGTCCGTGTCGTCGGCGTCCGCCCGGGTGGCCGCCGGGTCCCCGTCGGTCGTGGTCCCGTCGGTCGTGGTCCCGTCGGCTGCGCCCGCGTCGAGCGTCCGTTCGTCGACCGACCGGGCGGTGACCTGCGCCACTGTCGGGTCGTTCTCCGGGCCGAGGGTGGCGGATTCCAGCGTGGATACCCCACGGGGCACGGCAGGCGTCACAGTCGGCGGAGTCTACCGGAGCTGAGAAAAGCCACGAAAACGGCGGCGACGCCCGGGTCGGACGCCACACAGCCGGCGTCCAGCCTACGCCCAGCGGGCCGAGGCCCCGGTCGGGGGCCATCGGACATCTCGTAGCATGTGGCTTCCGGACCGGGCAGAACGATCGGGGGCGTACACGTGGCTTCAGTCCGCTGGCGCGGCAGGACGGCCACGGCGCTGCTGGCGCTGGCCCTGGTGACGGCCGGCTGCGGACCGGTCACCCAGCGGCAGCAGGCCCGGCTCCCGGTCGGCTACGACTCTCTCGACGGCGCCCTGGCGGTCTGGCCGGCACGGGGCGGTCTGACCGCCGACGCCGACACGACGGCCGCGGTGACGGAGGCGGTCCGTGACTGGCGCTCACCGGTCGACGACCGGGTCCACCTGCCCACCTCGGGCATCCTCTGGTCCGGTGAGGTCGGCGGGACTCGGCTGGCGCTGGTCGCCGCCGACGTGCCCGGGGAAAGCGCCTCCTGGCTGCTCCAACTCACCGGCGACGGGTCGCGGTACACGGTCACCCACGCCGTCGAGTACACCGACCGGGGTTACCTGGTCTACGCCGACGTCCTGCCGGTGCAGCTCGGTGCCGAGCGCCGCTACCTCACCTCCGCCCGGGTGGAGCGCCTGCTCGGACCGGACGGGCGGGCGCTGGCCGTCACCGACGGTCTGACCGGGCCGGTCGCCGTGCCGGCGTGCGCGGCCGTCCCACTGACCGCCACGCTGCGGGCCACCGAGTCGCTGCCGCGCGGCCGGGCGGCGGACCGCCTGCTCGACCTGGGTACGGCCACCGAACCGCCCCGTTACCCGCTGGTGCGGGACGAGTCCGGCGCCGGACAGCGGGCCCTGCACGGGCTGGACACCTGCCAGCTCGCCGGTGAGGACGGCCCGTTCGCCAGCGTCCCCCGCCGGCTGCGGGACCGGGAGGCACCGGAGTCGGTCCCGCGTTCCTGGCCGATGGAGCAGGTCACCGCCCGGGTGCTGGGGGAGATCACCCTCGACGGCGGCGCGCCGGCCGAGTTGAAGCAGCTCAGCTGGGAGAGCGAGGCCGGTCCGATGACCGCCCTGGTGCACCTCTCCCCCGGTGGGGGGCCGACCGTGGTCTCCTCCGCCGACCGGACCAGCACCCTCCAGACGTACGTGCTGCCGGTGCCGGGACAGCCGCTGGTGGTGCTGAGCTGGCGGGCCAGTCGGACCACCTCCCTGTCCACCCCGCCGGGCACCCGACGGCTGGTGGACCGCCCCGGCCTGGTGGTCGTGCCGCAACCGGAGTCCACGCAGACCTTCAGCCTGGCCAACGCCGAGCGCACCTACTACCGCTCGGTCAGCGGCCGCTGACCCTCTCCGCCGCAGACGCGGCGGGGGGGGGGGGCGCGGGGGGGGGGGGGGGGGGGGGGGGGGGGGGGGGTTTTGTGGGGGGGGGGGGGGGGGGGGGCCGCCCCCCCCCCCCCCCCGGGGGGTGGGTGGGCCGCCAGGTCCGCGCTCCGGGGGGGGCCACCCCCAACTCCCCCGGGCCAACCGCCGCCCCCACCTCCCCCCGGGGGGCCCGGGCCCGCGCCCCCCCCCCCCCCCCCCGGGGGCGCCCGCCAGCCGGGGGGGGCGGCCGCCCGGCCGGAGGGTTGGTCAGTTCTGTGCGGCGGGCTTGCCGGCGGTGAGCCGGACCGGCTCGACCTGCTCGGAGTCGAGGCGCGAGATCCAGCCGGTGACGTCGCGGGCCACGTCCTGCGCGGTCAGGCCAAGGTCGGCGAGGATCTGCGCCCGGGTGCCGTGCGGGTGCCAGTCCGCCGGTACGCCGAGGTCACGCAGCGGGACCCGGACGTCGGCGTCGCGCAGCGCCTGGGCCAGCGCGTTGCCGACCCCGCCGGTGCGTACGCCGTCCTCCACGGTGACCACGAGCCGGTGCGCGGCGGCCAGCTCGACCAGCTCCGCCGGGACCGGCCGCACCCAGCGCGGGTCGACCACGGTGACCCCGTAGCCCTGCTCGGCGACCCGGGTGGCGACCTCCATGCCGAGCTGGCCGAAGGAGCCGACCGCGACCAGCAGCACGTCGGTACGGGCCGCCTCGGCCAGCACGTCCACCGGACCGACCCGGCGTACCGCCGGCAGGTCGGCGGCGACCGAACCGGTCGGGAAGCGGACGATGGTCGGGCCGTCGTCGACGGCGACCGCCTCGCGCAGCTCCTCGCGCAGCGTGGCGGCGTCCCGGGGCGCGGCGATCCGCAGGCCCGGCACCACCCCGAAGACCGACATGTCCCAGAGGCCGTAGTGGCTCGGCCCGTCCGGGCCGGTTACGCCGGCCCGGTCCAGCACGAAGGTGACCGGCAGCTTGTGCATCGCCACGTCCAGCAGGACCTGGTCGAAGGCACGGTTGAGGAAGGTCGCGTAGACCGCCACCACCGGGTGCAGCCCGCCGAGCGCCAGCCCGGCCGCCGAGGTGGCCGCGTGCTGCTCGGCGATGCCGACGTCGTAGACCCGGTCGGGGTGCTTACGGGCGAGCTTGGCGATGCCGGTGGGCTCGGCCATCGCGGCGGTGATGCCGACCACGTCCGGCCGCTCGTCGGCGATCGCGACCAGCTCGTCGGCGAAGACGTGGGTCCACTTCACCGACGGGGCGGCGACCAGCTTGCCGGTCTCGACGTCGAACGCGCCACCGGGGCCGTGCAGGCAGTCCGCCTCGTCCTCCTCGGCGGGGCGGTAGCCGTAGCCCTTGCGGGTGACCGCGTGCACGATCACCGGGCCGCCGAAGTTCTTCGCCGCCCGCAGCGCGGACTCGACCGCCTCCCGGTCGTGCCCGTCGACCGGGCCGACGTACTTGATGCCGAGGTCCTCGAACATGGCCTGCGGGGCGACCGCGTCCTTGATGCCCCGCTTGACGGCGTGCAGCACCTCGTACATCGGCCGGCCGACCAGCGGGGTGGAGCCGAGGGCGTCCTTGACCGTGTCCAGGATCTTCTCGTAGCCGGGGTTGAGCCGCAGCGACGAGAGGTGGTCGGCGAGGCCACCGATGGTCGGCGCGTACGACCGGCCGTTGTCGTTGACCACGATCACCAGCGGGTTGCCGGCGGTGGCGATGTTGTTCAGCGCCTCCCAGCACATGCCGCCGGTCAGCGCGCCGTCGCCGACCACGGCGACCACGCTGCGCTGCTCTCCCCGGAGCTTGTACGCCTTGGCCAGGCCGTCGGCGTAGGAGAGGGCGGTGGAGGCGTGCGAGTTCTCGATCAGGTCGTGCTCGCTCTCGGCCTGGCTGGGGTAGCCGGAGAGGCCGCCGCGCTGGCGCAGCCGGTCGAAGCCGGCCTGCCGGCCGGTGAGGATCTTGTGTACGTACGCCTGGTGGCCGGTGTCGAACAGGAGGCGGTCGCGGGGGGAGTCGAAGACCCGGTGCATGGCGATGGTCAGCTCCACCACGCCGAGGTTGGGGCCGACGTGCCCGCCCGTGCGGGAGACCTTGGCGATCAGGAAGTCCCGGATCTCGGCGGCGAGGATGTCCAGTTCCTCGGCGGACATCCGCTTGACGTCCTGCGGACCGTGCACCGTGGCCAGTAGCCGGCCGTGGTTGGCCGTGTCCTCTTCAACACTCATGAGGGATGAGTCTATCGGCCGCCGCACAGTCCGCAGTCTGGGCCGCAGCTCAGCCGGACCGGCCGTCGACCACCCGGAGCCGACGCGGGGCCGGCGTCGGGACGGTGCCCCGGGGCGGCCCGGCCGGGGTCCACGAGCCCAGCACCGCCGCCCGGCGGGCCCCGGTGACCGAGGGCACCGCCCCGGGCAGGCCGTGCCAGGAGAGCCAGCCCAGCAGGGCGAACGCGTACGCCTCCTTGGCCTGCGCGGGCACGCCCAGCTCGTCGGTGGTGCGCAGCCGCCAGCGCCCCGCGCCGAGCGCCGCCAGCCGGCCCAGGAGTGTGGGGTTGCGCACCCCGCCCCCGGCCGCGACGACCTCGACCACCCGGTGCCGGTCGCACTCGGCGGCCACGGTGCGGGCGGTCAGCTCGGTCAGCGTGGCGAACACGTCGTCGACGGACAGCGAGCCGTCCAACCCGGCGAGCCGGTCGTCCAGGTAACCGGCGTGGAAGAGTTCCTTCCCGGTCGACTTGGGCGGCGGCGCGGCGTAGTAGGGCTCGGCGAGCAGCGACGCCAGCAGGTCGGGGTGCACCCGACCGGCGGCGGCCCGCGCGCCGCCGGAGTCGCAGGGCGCGTCGAGGAACCGGCGGGCCGCCGCGTCGAGCAGCGCGTTGGCCGGCCCGATGTCGTACCCGACCGGGGGCGCGCCGGACGCGACCACGGTGAGGTTGGCGATGCCGCCCAGGTTCAGCGCAGCCCGGGGCCCGGTGGCCGCCGCGTCGGCGAGCAGCAGCGCGTCGAAGGCCGGCACCAGGGGCGCGCCCTGCCCGCCGGCGACCACGTCCGCGCTGCGCAGGTCGCTGAGCACCGGTACGCCCACCCGGGCGGCCACCCACGCCGGGCTGCCGAGTTGCAGGGTGCCCCGGGCCCGTCCCGCCTCCACCCAGTGGAAGACCGTCTGCCCCGGCGAGACGACCAGGTCGGCCCGGCCGCCGGCCAGCTCCACCCCGACCGCCGCCGCCTCGGCGAACACCTCGCCGAGGCGGTTGTCGAGCCGGCAGACCGCCTCCACGGTGGTCTCGTTCGGCGGCAGCGTCGCCCCGACGGCGGCGCGCAGCTCGTCGTCGTAGTCGATCCCCCGGTGGCCGAGCGGACGCAGCAGCAGCGTCTCCCCCTCCACCGCGAACTCGGCGGCGGCCACGTCCACGCCGTCGTACGAGGTGCCCGACATCAGTCCCACGATCCGCAGCACGGCTCAGCCCTCCCCGGCCGGTGGCAGCAGCAGCCCGACCAGTTCCACGTGCTGGGTCATCGGGAACAGGTCGAACCCGCGCAGGGCGGCCAGCCGCCAGCCCGCCGCCGTGAAGGTGCGCACGTCGCGGGCGAAGGCGGCCGGGTCGCAGGCCACGTACGCCACCGCCCGCGGCCCGGCGGCGACCAGGTCGCGCACCACCCGCGCGCCCGCGCCGGAGCGCGGCGGGTCGAGCACCACCACGTCGACCGGGCCGGTGATCCGGCGGCGGGCCAGCGCGGTCTCCACCCGGGCCGGCACCACCTCGACCCGGTCGAGGCCGGCCAGGTTCTCCCGGGCTGCCCGGACGCCGTCGGCCGCCGCCTCGACCAGGGTGACCCGGCCGGTCGGCGCGACCCGGCCGGCGAGCGCGGCGGCGAAGAGGCCGGCCCCGCCGTAGAGGTCCCACGCGGTCTCGCCGGGACGTGCTCCGACCAGCTCCAGCACGGCCGTGACCAGGGTGTCCGCCGCAGCCGGGTGGACCTGCCAGAAGGCCGAGGCCGGTAGCCGCCAGTCCCGGCCGGCGGCCTCCTCGCGGACCGTGTCCGGTCCGCGCACCGGCGTGCCGACCCCCTCGGCGACTGCGGTGACGGTGACGTCCCCGCCGGTGGAGGCGACCACCTCGACCGCCTCGGCCTCCGGCCAACCGGTCGCCAGCACCGGCAGCTCCTGGAGCGCGGGGTGGGCGATCAGGCAGCGGTCGATCGGGACGACCTCGTGCGAGCGGTGCTTCAGCAGCCCGGCCCGACCGGCCGCGTCGACGGCGTAGCGGACCCGGGAGCGCCAGCCGAGCGGCCCGCCGGGCAACGCCTCGACCTGCGGGTCGAGCGCGTCCAGCTCGGCGTCGGTGAGGCCGCCGAGCCGGCTGAGCTGCTCGCGCACCACCGACACCTTCCACTCCCGCTGGGCCTCCGGCGCGACGTGTTGCAGGTCGCAGCCGCCGCAGCGGCCCGGCCCCGCGTACGGACAGGGCGGCTCGACCCGCTGCGGCGCGGCCTGGAGCACGGTCACCGCGTCGGCCCGGAGGAAACCCGAATGCACCTCGGTGACCTCGGCGACCACCCGCTCGCCGGGCAACGCGTGCCGGACGAAGACCACCTGCCCGTCGAGTCGTGCCACGCAGTGCCCACCCGGGGCGACCGCCCCGACGGTCAGCTCGATCCGTTCGGCCTCCTCCGGCCCCATCCGTACGCCCTCCACCTCGACGTCCACGTCACTCACCGCCGGCCTCCCGTTCCCGGCCGCCGCCCTCGCCGGGTGCCGCCGTGGGCACCGGCGGGACGGTCGGCGGCAGCGTACTGCGCGGGGCCACCCGGGGACCCCGGGCCGGACCCCGGCTCAGCGTCGCGTCGAACCGGGTCAGGTTCTTGCCCCGGGAGGAGGCGAGCTGCCAGGGCACGCTGGTCACCATCACCCCCGGTTCGAAGAGCAGCCGGGTCTTCAGCCGCAGCGCGCTCTGGTTGTGCAGCAGGTTCTCCCACCAGCGGCCGACAACGTACTCCGGGATGAAGACGGTGACCACGTCGCGGGGCGACTCCCGGCGGGTGGAGGCGACGAAGTTCAGGATCGGCCGGGTGATCTCCCGGTACGGCGAGTCGACCACGGTCAGCGGCACCGGCACCGCCCGCCGTTCCCATTCGGCCTGGAGTTCTCGGGTGTCCTTGTCGTCCACGTTCACCGTCACCGCGGTCAGCGAGTCGGGCCGGGTGGCCTGCGCGTACGCCACCGCGCGCAGGGTCGGCTGGTGCAGCTTGCTGACCAGCACGATCGCGTGGTTGCGGGCGGGCAGCACGGGGCGGCCCTCGTCCGGGGTCAGCTCGACGGCGACCCGGTCGTAGTGCCGCCGGATGGCGACCATCAGCCCGTAGCTCACCCCCATCGCGGCGATGGCGATCCAGGCGCCGAGGAGGAACTTGGTGATCAGCACGATGACCAGCACCGTCGCGGTCATCGCCATGCCGACGCCGTTGATCGCCCGGGAGCGGACCATCCGGCGGCGGGCCTGGGCGTCCCGCTCGGTGCGCAGCAGCCGGTTCCAGTGCCGGATCATGCCCGCCTGGGAGAGGGTGAAGGAGACGAACACCCCGACGATGTAGAGCTGGATGAGCTTCGTCACCTCGGCCTGGAAACCGACGATCAGCACGATCGCGAAGACGGCCAGGAAGAGGATCCCGTTGGAGAAGGCCAGCCGGTCGCCCCGGGTGTGCAGCTGCCGGGGGAGGAACCGGTCCTGGGCGAGGATCGAGCCGAGCACCGGGAAGCCGTTGAAGGCGGTGTTCGCGGCCAGGAAGAGGATCAGGGCGGTCGCCCCGACCACCACGAAGAGCAGCACCGACCCGGAGCCGAAGATCGTCTCGCCGAGCTGGGCGGCCACCGTCTTCTGGACGTACCCCTCCGGACCGGAGACGATCTGCAACCTCGGGTCCTCGACGAACTGGAGGCCGGTCAGCCGGGCCAGCCAGACGATGCCGACCAGCATGGTCACCGAGACCGTGCCGAGCAGCAGCAGGGTGGTGGCCGCGTTGCGGCTCTTCGGCCGCTTGAACGCCGGCACCCCGTTGGAGATCGCCTCCACGCCGGTGAGCGCGGCGCAGCCGGAGGAGAAGCTGCGCAGCAGCAGGAAGGCCATCGCCCAGCCGGTCGTGTCGCTCCACTCGGCGACGATCTCCAGGCCGGCGCTGGGCGCGCGGAGGTCATGGCCGAGCACGAAGACCCGCACCAGGCCGGTGAGGATCATGCCGACGATGACGATGATGAAGCCGTAGGTCGGGATGGCGAAGGCCGTGCCCGACTCGCGCAGGCCGCGCAGGTTGATCGCGGTGAGCAGCACCACCGCGGTCACCGCGACGAGCACCTTGTGGGTGGCGACGAACGGGATCACCGAGCCCAGGTTGGCCACCCCGGACGAGACCGACACCGCCACGGTCAGCACGTAGTCGACGAGCAGCGCGCTGGCCACCCCGATGCCGAACCGGGGGCCGAGGTTCACCGTGGCCACCTCGTAGTCGCCTCCCCCGGAGGGGTAGGCGTGCACGGTCTGCCGGTAGCTGGCCACCACGGTGAGCATCACCACGACCACCGCGAAGGCGATCCACGGGGAGAAGAGGTACGCCGACGCGCCCGCGATGGAGAGGGTCAGCAGGATCTCGTCGGGGGCGTACGCGACGCTGGAGAGCGCGTCGGAGGCGAAGACCGGCAGGGCGATGCGCTTCGGCAACAGCGTGTGCTGGAGTCGGTCGGACCGGAACGGACGACCGAGGAGGAGCCGCTTCAGCAGCGAGGTGGGACTGGCCACAACCGCTAAGCGTACGGCCAGTCCGGGCAGCCCACCCCGGGGTGCCCGACGGCTCCCGGGGCCGCACCGGGGTAGCGTCTCCTCCGCGCCGGGGCGGCGAACGTGGCAGGCTCGCAGACGACCACGCCCGTCGGGGCGGCGGGGATGCGCACCGTCGGGAGGGGACGCCGTGCATGTCGTGATCATGGGGTGCGGCCGGGTGGGCTCCACCCTCGCCCAGAACCTGGAGTCGCGGGGCCACTCGGTGGCCGTCATCGACCAGGACGCCGACGCCTTCCGGCGGCTCAGCCCCGACTTCGCCGGGGTCACCGTGACCGGCGCCGGGTTCGACGGGGACGTGCTGCGTCAGGCCGGCATCGAGCGGGCGGACGCCTTCGCGGCGGTCTCCAGCGGCGACAACTCCAACATCATCTCGGCCCGGCTGGCCCGGGAGACGTTCGGTGTGGCCCGGGTCGCCGCCCGGATCTACGACCAGCGTCGGGCCCAGGTCTACGAGCGTCTCGGCATCCCCACCGTCGCCACCGTCCGGTGGACGGCGGACCGGATGCTGCGGCACCTGATCCCCGAGGGGAACGTGGAGATCTTCCGCGACCCGACCAGCACCGTGTCGATCATCGAGGTGCCGACACACAAGGACTGGATCGGCCGGCCGCTGCGCACCCTCGAGGAGGCGACCGGCGCGCGCACCGCGTACCTGACCCGCTTCGGCATCGGCACGCTCCCCACCTCCTCCACGGTGGTGCAGGAGGGTGACCAGCTTTTCATGCTGGTCACCGACGACATCGCGGCGGCGGTGACGGCGGTGGCCGTGGCCCCGCCGGAAGGAGGGCACTGAGCATGCGCATCGCCATCGCCGGGGCGGGCAACGTGGGCCGCTCGATCGCCCAGGAGCTCATCGACAACGGCCACCAGGTGATGCTCATCGAGCGCCAGCCCCGGATGCTCCGCCCGGACCGGGTGCCGGGCGCCGACTGGGTGCTGGCGGACGCGTGCGAGCTGAGCAGCCTCGAGGAGGCCGAGCTCGCCGGCTGCGACGTGGTGGTCGCGGCGACCGGCGACGACAAGGTCAACCTGGTGGTCTCCCTGCTGGCCAAGACCGAGTTCGCGGTGCCCAGGGTGGTGGCCCGGGTCAACCGCGCGGAGAACGAGTGGCTCTTCACCGAACAGTGGGGAGTCGACGTCGCGGTGAGCAAGCCTCGGGTGATGGCCGCCCTGGTCGAGGAGGCGGTCACCGTCGGCGACCTGGTCCGGCTGATGACGTTCCGGCAGGGCGAGGCGAACCTGGTCGAGATCACCCTGCCCCCGGCCGCCCCCTACGTCGGGCAGCCGCTGCGGGACGTGCCGCTGCCCCGGGACAGCGCCCTGGTGGCCATCGTGCGCGGCCGGCGGGTGCTGGTGCCCAGCCCCGACGACACCATCGAGGTCGGCGACGAACTGGTCTTCGTCTGCACCGCCGAGGTCGAGGACGCGGTCCGCGCGGTGGTCCTCGGCCCGGACAGCGTGGAACGCACCCGCAACGGCGGCTGACCCCGCCGCTCCCGCCGCGTTGATCAAGAAGTTCACGTCAGGATCCGGGCCGACCGGTGACGCCAACCTCTTGATCGACCGGGTGGGGCGGGCAGCGGTGAGGGGCGGGTGGACGGGCGGGGGGGGTGCGGCTCAGGCGTTGGGGGTGGCGGGGGTGGCGGGGGTGGCGGCGGGCTCCCTGGTCACCCGGCGCACCACCCAGACGGTGATCAGCAGCAGCAGCGCGTACGGCGGGTAGCCGAGCGCCAGCCGGGCGATGCCCAGCGCGGTGTCCATGTCGGCGAGGTAGAGCGCGGCCTGCACGCCCACCTTGGCCAACCAGACCACACCCCAGAGCGCGGTCAGCCAGGTGAACGTACGCACCAGCCGGGGATCCCGCCGCCACTCGGACTTGCCGCCGGCGGCCAGCACGGACCAGATCCACCCGACCAGCGGTTGCCGGATCACGGCCGAGCCGAGCAGCACCAGCCCGTACGCGATGCCGTAGAGGATGCCGGGCAGGTAGAAGGTCTTCTCGTCGCCGGTACGCCAGGCGATCGCCGCGCCGATCCCGACGCCGAAGAGACCGTTGACCGCGTGCCGGACCGGGCGACGCTGGACCAGGCGCAGCGCGGCGATCAGCAGTGCCACCCCGACCGACGCGATGATCGCCGGCCGCAGGTCGGTGACGATGTTGGCCGCCACGAAGACGACCACCGGCACGCTGGACTCGACCAGCCCACGCCAGCCGCCGAGCTGGTCGGCCATCTGCTCGGCGAGGGTCGGCAGGCGTTCCTCGTCGGACGAGTCGTCCCGGGGCGGGGCGGTCGGGTGCTGCCCAGTGGTCATCGGTACGTCCTCCGCTCGCGGGCCCGTCACCGTGGCGACTCGAGCTCGTAGTACGGGTTGTAGATGACCTTACGGTCGTCCCGCACGGCCACCCGCCCCCGTGCGGTGAGGTGCCGGCCCGGCTCGATGCCGGCGATGTGCCGGCGGCCGAGCCAGACCAGGGTCACCACGTCACTGCCGTCGTAGAGGTCGGCCTCCAGCGTCGGCAGGTTGGTCCGGGGCGTGTACACCACGGTACGCAACCGGCCGGACACGGAGACGACCTGCCCGCGCCGGCACTGCCGGGCGGGGACGCCGCCACACTCGGCGCTCTCCCGACGCAGCTCCTGTGCCTCGATCTCGGCCTCGTCGGCGGTGAGCCGGCGCAGCAGGCGACGCAGCGACACCCGCCCCTCGTCGGTCACCATGACCTCCGCGTCACCCTCTCCACGCCGACCGGCGGACCGGTCCCGGCCGGGCCCGGAACCGGGCCGGCGTACCCGTCAGCGTACGCCGACGGTCGGGCTTCCCGGTGCCGCCGGTCGGCGACCGCCGGTCAGGCCTCGACGGAGCCGTCGGCGCCCTGTGCCGCCGCCTGCGCCTGGTGCTGGTCCGCGACCTCCCGGGGCAGCCGCAGCGGCAGCGGCTCACGCACCGGCTTCGCCTCCTGACCCCGGTCGACCACCAGCCCGTCGAGGCACTCGGCCAGCGGACCGGCCGCCGCCGGGTCGACCGCCGCGACGCCCTGGTAGACACCCCGAACCATCCAGCGCGGGCCGTCCACCCCGATGAACCGCAGGTCGGTGATGCCGTCCGGGGTGCGAACCCGGGCCCGCAGTTCGGTGCCGTACTCCCCCGACACCTCCTGGGCGGCGGCCCCGTCGTTGAACAACGACTGCCGGATCTCCTCGCGTACCTCGTCCCAGATGCCGTCGCTGCGCGGCGCGGCGAAGACCCCGAGCTGGAGCGCGTTCTCCCCGTGCACCAGCACGACCTGCTGGACCACGCCCTGCGGGTCGGCCTGCACCCGCACCTCCACCCCGGGCACCGCCGGGATGTGCAGGCTGCCCAGGTCGAGTCGCTGGACGTCGTCGGACATCTCGGAGATGTCGTACGGGCCACGGGCCGGCGTGCTCGCGGTCGCCTCGTCGGTGTCCTGCCCGACCCGGGACTCCGCGGCCCGCTCGTCGCGGGCGTGCCGCCCGGAACCGGCCCGCTTTCGGGAGAAGATCACTGCGCCCACCCTCCGCTGTTCGCACTCACCGTGCCACCTCTTCCGTCTGGTCGCCCCGCCGCACCGTCGGCCGGCGGTGGGACGAGGCCGGCGTGCCCGCCGGTCGACCCGTGTCCACCGACCCCACGGCGCGAGTCGGGCAGCTCGGTCACCGGATGGAAATCGGCCCGCTCCACCCGCTGCACAACGAGCTGCGCGATCCGATCGCCACGGGAGATCCTCGCCGGGCTCACCTGATCGTGGTTGATCAGGTTGACCATGATCTCACCCCGGTAGCCGGCGTCGACCGTACCGGGAGCGTTGAGCACCGTCACGCCGAGCCGGGCGGCGAGTCCGGAGCGCGGGTGCACCAGACCGACGTACCCGTCGGGCAGCGCCAGGGCGACGCCGGTGGGCACCAGGGCCCGCTCGCCGGGCGCCAGGTCGACGTCGACGGCCGCCACCAGGTCGGCCCCGGCGTCGCCGGGATGGGCGTACGCCGGCAGCGGCAGCTGCGGATCGAGCTGCCGCACGGGTACGGGTACGGGGTCGTTCACGTCTCGCCTCTTCCTCCGGTCGCTCCGGTGACCCTGCCATCCTGCCGGTTCGGACGCCCGCGCCGCGCCGTACCCTCGGACTGTGAGCCTGTCGCCTTCCTCCCCGCCCAGCCCGCCCGGCGAGCACGCCGAGCGGCTCACCCTGCCGTGGTGGCTCTGGCTGGGCGGCGTCGCGGTCGCGGTGCTGCTCGCCGTCGAGATCTGGATGGGCGCCCCCGGCCTGCGGGCCTGGCTGCCGTTCGTGGTGCTCCTGCCGGCCACCGCCGCCGGGCTGTGGTGGCTGGGGCGGATCCGCGTCGCGGTCGGCGACGGCGAGCTGCGGGTGGACGACGCCCGGCTGCCGGTGCGCTTCGTGGCCGACGTGGTGCCGCTGGACGCGGACGGTCGGCGCGAGGTGCTCGGCGTCGGTGCCGACCCGCTGGCCTTCGTGGTGCAGCGGCCGTGGATCGGTGGGGCGGTGCAGGTGCTGCTCGACGACCCGGCCGACCCGACCCCGTTCTGGGTGGTCAGCACCCGGCACCCGGTGCGGCTCGCGGCGGCCCTGCTGGCGGCCCGCGACGCCGCCGCCGGCCGGCAGGAGACCGTCTCCGCCGAGGCCGGCCCGACCGGCAACTGAGGCCCGGCGGCCGGCGGTCAGGACGCGATCGGCGGCAGGCCGGGCAGCCCACGACGCTGCCAGCGCAGGTCGGCCCGGATCTGGTCGCCGACCGAGCGGGTCGCCCGCCGGTTGAGGTAGCTGGCCACCGCCGCGCCGGTGAGGAACGGCCCGAGCGTGGTCAGGTTACGGCCGAAGCGCTTGAGCAGGCTGTCCCGCAGTTCCCTCCGGGCAGCCGTGCCGAGCACCGCCGCCACCCCGACGCCGGGCGCCATCGGATTGATGCCCCGTTGGCTGGCCCAGGAGTGCAGCAACGCCACCGCGCGCGGGGTGCCACCCCCCGGCAGCGGGACGCCGTAGACCTCATGCAGTTCGCCGATCAGCTTCAGCTCGATCGCCACGACGGCGACCGTCTCCGCCGCCAGCAGCACCGGCGCGGAGAGCAGGGTCGGGGTGACCGCCCACTCCACTGCGGCGATGCCGCCACCGGCCGCCCCCACCCCGGCCGTCGCCCGGGAGGCGTTGCGGACCAGGCGTTCGGCGAGCGCCTCGCCGTCCAGCCCCTCGTGGTGGCGACGCAGGGTGGCCAGGTCCCGTACGGGCACGTACGGCGCGATCTCGCCGACCGTCTCGGTCATCCAGCGCAGGGCGGCCCGGGGCTTGAACAGGTCGGTCAGACCCCGGGCGCGGGCCTGACCGACCAACCGGGTCAGCAGCTGTCGACGCCGCCCGGCGGGAAGGTCGTCGGCGGTCAGTGCCGCGACGGTCGCCCCCAGTTCGTCGCCGGCCGACGGGCCCCCCGGTCCGCCGTCGGGCGACGGGCCCCCTGATCCGCCGTCGGGAGACGGGCCCGACCCCGTCGTGGTCGCCGGCTCCGGGGTCGGCTCCGTCCCGCGTCCGCTCATACCGTCGCCCTCCGTGTCGTGCGCTGTCCGGGACACCACCCGTACCGTCACCGAGTGAAGCAGCTCCCGTACACCGGCGCACGACGATCGCGTCCCGCGACGTCTCCGTGGAGCCGTCGCGGGACGCGGTCAGACGCACTCGCGGCAGATCAGTTCCCCGTTGCGCTCGGTCGCGAGCTGACTGCGGTGGTGGACCAGGAAGCAGCGGGCACATCGGAACTCGTCCTGCTGCATCGGTAGCACCTTGACTGTCAGCTCCTCGTCGGCCAGGTCAGCGCCGGGCAGCTCGAAGCTCTCGGCCACCTCGGCCTCGTCGACGTCCACGGCACCCGACTGTGAGTCGACCCGCCGGGCCTTGAGCTCTTCCAGGCTGTCCTCGCCGAGGTCGACCTCGTCGCGACGCGGGGCGTCGTAGTCGGTGGCCATCGGTTTCACTCTCCCATTTCGATATGGTCGCTACCCGGTTGTCACGCCGGACGACGCTGTCCCGGTTCCGCTGGCCGGCCACCACAGTGTCGGTCACCCGACCCGACGGCCAGTCGGGTCGGGGCTTGCCAGAGGAACGTCCCCCAGCGAGCGCGGTACCTACCCCCCTCTGGGCGAGGCATGTATACCGCTCTCGTGGCATGGATGTACGCCCTCGTCCCCAAAGATGTTCCCAATGTGACTCAGGCGACACGAAGATAGGGGTAGTACTACCCGCTCGCCGGTCGGCACGCCGGCGTGTCCGGCTGTTTCCACGCGTCCGCCGGACAACCGATAACCTCAGCGGCGTACCCGACGGCCCGTCCGTACGGCCGCCCCGTCGTGGGCCGTCCTCGTCCACCTCTCCCGGGGGAGCGCCCAGATGAGCTTTGCGCGAGTGCGAGCACTCGTTGTCGTCGGTCTGCTGGCGGCCTGCGCGCTGGTCTTCGCGGTCGTGGCGCTGGTCAAGGACAGCCAGAGCGACGCCGGTGCCACGAAGGGCTGCCCGGCGGGGTGGCCGGTGGCCGACGTCACCCTGCGCGAATCCAAGGACGTCAAGATCAACGTCTACAACGCCACGGAGAAGGTGGGCGTGGCCACCAGCGTGGCGGACGACTTCCGGAACCGGAAGTTCCAGGTGAAGAAGGCCGGCAACGACCCGCAGAAGCGCGCCGTCGACGAGGTGGCCGCCCTGCGGTACGGGCCGAAGGGTGTCGGCTCGGCCCACCTGCTCCGCGCGTACTTCCTCAACCAGGCCGTCTACGAGTACGACGCCAAGCGTGAGGACGACGTGGTGGACGTGGTGATCGGCAACTCGTTCCAGCAGCTCGCCACCACCACCGAGGTCAACCAGTCCCTCGGCGACCTCGGGTCGCCCCAGGCACCGGAGAACACCTGCCCGGCCTCGGTCGACAACTAGCCGACCGCCCGCCGACCCGCCGCCGTCCGGTCCGGGGCCCCGGACCGGACGGCGGGCGTCACGGCCCGCCGGAGGCGTCCAGATCGGCGAGGCGGTCGTGCAGCGCCTCGTGCAGGGCGGGTGGTGCCGCGACCAGCATGTCCGGGCCGGGGACACGTCCCCGCAGCCCGGTGACGCGCAACCCCGCCTCGGCGGCCACCAGGGCGCCGGCGGCCATGTCCCAGGCGGCCAGCCCCTTCTCGTAGTACGCGTCCACCCGTCCCTCGGCGGCCAGGCAGAGGTCGAGCGCGGCGGCACCGAGCCGGCGGATGTCCCGTACGTGCGGGATCAGTCCGGCGACCACCCGCGCCTGGTGTGCCCGCCGGGCCGGGTCATAGCCGAATCCGGTGGCGACCAGGGCCTGACCGAGATCGGTCTCCACCGAGCCGCGCAGCCGCCGTCCCTCGCGGTACGCGCCGCCGCCGAGGGTGGCGGTCCACTCGTCACCGGTGGCGATGTTGCGGACCACGCCGGCGACCACCCGGCCGTCGACCTCGGCCGCCAGCGACACCGCGTGGTACGGCAGGCCGTAGAGGTAGTTGACCGTGCCGTCGATCGGGTCGACGATCCACCGGACGCCCCCCGCGACGGCCGGTGAGCCCTCGCCGTACTCCTCGCCCAACACCGCGTCCCCGGGGCGCAGCCGGCGCAGTTCCCCGGTGACCTGCTCCTCCACCGCCCGGTCGGCGGCGGTCACCACGTCGGTGGCGGTGCTCTTGGTCGCGACCGCCGCGACCCCCTCGCCCCGCATCCGGTGGGCCGTCGCGGCCGCCGCCCGGACGACCCCGACGGCGACCTCGAGCAGTTCCTCCGGCCTCACCGCGCCCATGGTGTCCCCTTCCGCACGTCCGGGTCGTCCCGGTGTCGCCCGCGAGTATCATCCCTACAAAGTCCACAAGTTCGCCAATTTCGCGGCCCCCGGCCGCCGGTACGCCGTGCGGCGCAGGATGATCGCCGCAGACGGCGTTACAATTCACCCCTGCCCACGCGCCACGGACCGCCAGACGACCGGCCGGCCCGGGACACGGGGGTCCCTCAACCACATCGCCCGACGCGGTGCCCCATGCTGCGCTGGACGAACCCGGCCGTGCTCGCTCATCGCCTCCGGAAGGTCATTCGTGACAGAACCCCGCCACACCGGCGCCGACGTACGCTCGCTCACCGACACGCTGATCGCCCACGCGCAGAGCGCCGGCGGCCAGTTGACGTCGGCCCAGCTCGCGCGCACCGTCGAGTCCGCTGAGGTGACTCCGGCCCAGGCCAAGAAGATCCTGCGCGCGCTCTCCGACGCGGGCGTGACCGTGGTGGTCGACGGTTCGGCGAGCACCCGCCGCCGGGTCGCCGCCGCCCGGTCGGCCACACCGGCGTCCCGGGCCACCACCGCCAAGACCACCAAGAAGACGGCCGCCCCGGCGCCGAAGCAGGCCCCCGCCGCCGAGGAGACGACGCCGGCCCCGCGTAAGGCGACCCCCCGCAAGGCCGCCGGCGCGACCGCCGAGGGGGCCGCCAAGGCGACACCGGCCAAGGCCGCCAAGGCGACCCGGGCCACCAAGGCGACGGCCGCCGGGGCGGGCCCCGGCGCCCCGACCAAGGCGGCCGGCAAGGCCAAGGGTGAGGGTCCCGAGGGCGACATCGATCCCGAGGAACTCGCCGCCGAGATCGAGGACGTGGTGGTCGAGGAGCCGGTCGAGCTGACCCGGGCCGCCGAGGCCGACGCGGCCAGTTCCGCCAGCGACAACGACTTCGAGTGGGACGACGAGGAGTCCGAGGCCCTCAAGCAGGCACGGCGGGACGCCGAGCTCACCGCCTCCGCCGACTCCGTCCGGGCGTACCTCAAGCAGATCGGCAAGGTGCCGCTGCTCAACGCCGAGCAGGAGGTGGAGCTCGCCAAGCGGATCGAGGCGGGGCTCTACGCCGCCGAGCGGCTGCGCCTCGCCGAGGAGGGCGAGGAGAAGTTCACCCGCGACATGCAGCGCGACCTGGGCTGGATCTCGCGGGACGGCGAGCGGGCCAAGAACCACCTGCTGGAGGCGAACCTGCGGCTGGTGGTCTCCCTCGCCAAGCGGTACACCGGGCGGGGCATGGCCTTCCTCGACCTCATCCAGGAGGGCAACCTCGGCCTGATCCGCGCCGTCGAGAAGTTCGACTACACCAAGGGCTACAAGTTCTCCACCTACGCCACCTGGTGGATCCGCCAGGCCATCACCCGCGCCATGGCCGACCAGGCCCGCACCATCCGCATCCCGGTGCACATGGTCGAGGTGATCAACAAGCTCGGCCGCATCCAGCGTGAGCTGCTCCAGGACCTGGGCCGCGAGCCCACTCCGGAGGAGCTGGCCAAGGAGATGGACATCACACCCGAGAAGGTGCTGGAGATCCAGCAGTACGCTCGGGAGCCGATCTCTCTGGACCAGACCATCGGTGACGAAGGGGACAGCCAGCTCGGCGACTTCATCGAGGACTCGGAGGCCGTGGTCGCGGTCGACGCGGTGTCGTTCTCGCTGCTGCAGGACCAGCTCCAGCAGGTCCTGCAGACGCTCTCCGAGCGCGAGGCGGGTGTGGTCCGGCTGCGGTTCGGCCTGACCGACGGTCAGCCACGGACGCTGGACGAGATCGGCCAGGTCTACGGCGTGACCCGGGAGCGAATCCGGCAGATCGAGTCCAAGACGATGTCGAAGCTCCGTCACCCGTCCCGCTCCCAGGTTCTCCGTGACTACCTGGACTGAGCGGTTCCGTCAACAAACGGTGTCGGTTTGATCACCACGCGTACAACACACCCCGGCGACCGGGCGGTTGCACGATTGTGATCGTTGACGTGGCACCCTTGGTGCACGGCACACTGTCTCCCATGTGTGACCCCGGTCCCCCGCGGGCACACTGGGAAGGCAGGGCCCGGCAAGGGTGTTGCACGATAGGTGAGCAATGACCGACGAGAGTGTTCATCGGTGACGACCAGAGGAGGAAGGCGATGACCCCGACCCTCACGCCGCCGCCCGAGACGGTGGCTCCCCCAGCCGCCGATGAACGGTGCGACCGCTGCAATGCTGCCGGCAAGCTCCGCATCACTCTGGCTGGTGGGAGCGAGCTGGTGTTCTGTGGGCACCACGCGAACAAGTACGCGGAAGATCTCGTGAAGATCACCGTGCGGTACGCGACGGACCCGGAGTTCAGCTGGCGTGGCGCCGATCTGATGGCGAACTAACCGCAAAACCGACATAAGTCAGGACCGGGAGTCCCACGGGGCTCCCGGTCCTCTCGTATGCCCGGCCCGACCCTCAGCCGCCCCGCCGGGCCCGACCCCGGCGGCCTGCCGGGCAGGGCGAGCGGGCGGTCAGAGGGTCTGGACGGTGGCGATACGTTCCTCGAGCTGCTCGATGGTGGCCTGAGCACTCGGCGGCCCCCCACAGAGCCGACGCAGCTCCGCGTGGATCTTGCCGTGTGGCTGGCCGGTCCGATGGTGCCGGGCAGCCACCAGGGCGTTGAGCTGTCGCCGGAGGGCCACCCGCCGTTGGGCGGCGCTCATCGGCGGCGGTGCCGGCGGCGCGACGGCCACCGGTTCCGCGGTCCGGGTGGCGGCGCGGCGGCGCTGGGCGGCGAGTTGCTCGGCCTGCCGTTTGCTCAGCAGCAGCGAGACCTGGTCGGCGGTGAGCAGGCCGGGCAGGCCGAGATACTCCTCCTCCTCGGGGGTGCCCGCCTGGGCGGCGGTGCCGAACGAGGCACCGTCGAAGATCACCTGGTCCAGCTCGGCGGTGGCGGAGAGTGCGGTGAAACGCTTCTCCAGCTCGCCACTGGCCTGATCGTCCCGCTGGGCCCGCTCCAGCAGGTCGTCGTCGAAACCCTCCCGCTCCTTGGGCTTGCCGAGCACGTGGTCGCGTTCGGCCTCCATCTCGCTGGCCAGCCCGAGCAGGTGCGGCACGCTCGGCAGGAAGACCGAGGCGGTTTCCCCGGGGCGACGGGCCCGGACGAACCGCCCGATCGCCTGGGCGAAGTACAGCGGCGTGCTGGCACTGGTCGCGTAGACGCCGACCGCCAGGCGGGGAATGTCGACCCCCTCGGAGACCATCCGCACCGCGACCATCCACCGCTGGTCGGACGTGGAGAAGGTGGCGATCCGGGCCGAGGCGCCGACGTCGTCGGAGAGGACCACGGCGGCCTTCTCACCGGTCACCTGTTCGATCAGCTTGGCGTACGAGCGAGCGGTCTGCTGGTCGCTGGCGATCACCAGTCCACCGGCGTCGCCCATCCCCGCCTTACGCAGCACCGTCAGTCGGGCGTCCGCGGCACGCAGAACCTGCGGCATCCAGTCGCCGGCCGGGTCGAGGGCGGTGCGCCAGGCCTGCGCGACGAGATCCTGGGTCATCGGCTCGCCGAGCCGGGCAGCCAGTTCGTCCCCCGCGTTGGTGCGCCACCGGGTCTCCCCCGAGTACGCCAGGAAGAGCACCGGTCGGACCACACCGTCGCGGAGCGCGTCGGAGTAGCCGTAGACCGAGTCGGCGCGGGAGCGGAGCAGGCCGTCCCCACCCCGCTCGTAGGTGACGAACGGGATGGGGTTGTCGTCGGAGCGGAACGGGGTACCGGTGAGCATCAACCGACGCACGGCCGGCTCGAAGGCCGCCTTCACTCCGTCACCCCAGGAACGGGAGTCCCCGGCGTGGTGGATCTCGTCGAGGATGACCAGGGTCCGACGCGTCAGGGTGCGACGTTTGTGCACGTGCGGGGCCATGCCGACCTGCGCGTAGGTGACCACCGCGCCGTGGAAATCGGCGGAGGAGTGCAGGTCCGCGTTGCGGAAGGCGGCGTCGAGCTGGATGCCGATCCGGGCCGCCGCCAGTGCCCACTGGGTCTTCAGGTGCTCGGTCGGCGCGACCACGGTGACCGCGTCGACGGTGCCGTCGACGAGCAGCTCCGCGGCGATCCGCAGGGCGAAGGTGGTCTTACCCGCTCCGGGGGTGGCGACCGCCGTGAAGTCGGGATCCCGACGGCGCAGGTACTCCACCAGGGCCCTGCGCTGCCAGGCACGTAGTGGCGGAAACGTCTCGATCGCCGGCAACGGGGCAGGCACGCAACCGCTCCTCTCCGACCGCCGTAGGTTCTTCCGACCGCCGCAGGCGGAACCCGGCCGGGGGCCACGGGTACCGCCGCCCATGAAAACGCCTCCGCGTCGGATGCCGCGAAGGCCGGATCAGCATAACCAGGACACCCCCGTGGGTGCCCGGCGACACCACGCGCCCTCGGTCACACCCACCACGCCCCACCCGCACCCCCGGCCCTGACCGCCGAAGTGGTTACGCGGCGCTCCCTGTCCGCCGACGTGGTTGCAGGGGTCCCCTCCTCGGCAGAAAGCGGCAGGAAGGGGCCCTTGCAACCACCCAACAGCCACGCAACAACCACCCAACAGCCACGCAACAGCCACCCGGCGACGGCCCGACGACCGCCCTCCGCCGGATCGGGCGTCAGGAGGCGGGCGGCCCGTCGGGGGTGTGGGGTGGGAGGCGGAAGGTGGACACCGGGGCGGACCAGCGCCGGCGCAGGGCGACCAGGCGAAGCCCGAAGACCAGGGTCGCAGCGGCGGTCAGCGGGGCGGGGCCGGTGCGGCCGAGGCCGTCCAGTACCACCACGGCGACCGCGCCGAGCAGGGCGGCGACCGCGTAGATCTCCCGGCGCAGTACGACCGGGATCTCCCCGGTGAGCAGGTCCCGACCGAGGCCGCCGCCGATCCCGGTCAGCATGCCGACCAGGCACGCGCCGACCGGCGGCACCTGAGCGTCCAGGGCGCGGAGCGTGCCGGTGACCGTGAAGAGGGCCAGTCCGGCCGCGTCCAGCACCAGCACGGTGGTCCGCAACCGGGCGAGGTGGGGGTGCCACCGGAACACGATCGCCGAGGTGGCCACGGCGGTGGCGGCGTAACGCCAGTCGGCGAAGGCGAGTGGTGGGACCTCGTCGACGACGAGGTCCCGGAGGATGCCGCCGCCGAGCGCGGCCACGAAGCCGACGAACACGACACCGAAGAGGTCGAGCCGTTTGGCCACCGCGGCGGAGGCTCCGGACGCGGCGAAGACGGCCACGCCGACCAGGTCGGCCAGAAGCAGGGCGGTGGAGGTGGTCACCGCCGCAGGTTACGTGGGCGGCCGGAGGGGCCGCCCATGGTCAGTCACCCCAGGAGTCGTAGATCTCCTTGCACTTGGGACAGACCGGAGAACCGGGCTTGGCCGCCTTGGTCACCGGGAACTTCTCCCCGCAGAGCGCGATCACGAACGTGCCCATCACGGCACTTTCGGCGATCTTGTCTTTCCGGACGTAGTGGAACATCTCCGGACCGGTATCGGCATCCTTCAGCTCCGGACGCTCGAGAACCTCTGTGCTCACGTCACACCTCCAACTTTTCAGTCTGGCAGGTCACTTCCGCATGGTCCACCGGAGAGGTCCCGGGCCCGCATCGTACGGTGGCGGCGTGACCGACTTTCACATTCAACAAGGCGGCGAGGTGGCCGAGGCGCTGCGGGCGGGACGTCCGGTGGTCGCCCTGGAGAGCACCATCGTCTCGCACGGCCTGCCCCGGCCGGACAACCTGCGGGTGGCTCGACAGATCGAACAGGCGGTACGGGACGCCGGCGCGGTGCCGGCGACCATCGGCATGGTGGGCGGTCGGCTGGTGGTGGGGCTCGACGACACCGAGCTGACCCGGCTGGCCACCGCCGACGGCGTGGCGAAGCTCTCCGTACGCGATCTGGCGGTGGCGGCGGCGGCCGGCGTCGACGGCGCGACGACGGTCGCCGCGACCAGTGCGGTGGCCGCCGCTGCGGGGATCCGGGTCTTCGCCACCGGTGGGCTCGGTGGGGTGCACCGGGAGGCCGCGCAGTCCTTCGACGAGTCGGCCGACCTGACCACCCTGGCCCGCACCCCGATCGCGGTGGTCTGCGCCGGGGTCAAGTCGATCCTCGACGTCGGGGCAACCCTGGAACGGATGGAGACGCTCGGCGTCGGAGTGGTGGGCTACCGCACGCGCCGGTTCCCGGGCTTCTTCGTCACCGACGGCGGCTTCGACCTGGACTGGTCGGTCGAGACGCCCGAGCAGGTGGCGGCGGTGCTGGCCGCCCGTGCCGCGCACGGCCTGCACGACGGCGGACTGGTGGTGGCCAACCCGCTTCCCGTCGACGAGCAGCTCGACCGGGACCTGCACGACCGCACCCTCGCCGACGGGCTGGCCCTGCTCGACCGGGACGGCGTGACCGGCAAGGCGGTGACGCCGTATCTGCTCGCCCACTTCCACTCGGCCACCGAGGGGGCGAGTCTGGCGGTGAACGTCCGGATCATCCTGCGCAACGCGGACCTGGCCGCGCGGATCGCGGTGGCCGCCGCCGGGACCGTCGCCGGATGAGCCGTCCGGGTCGGGTGGTCGTGGTCGGTGACGTCGTGACCGACGTGGTCGCGGTGGTCGCCGGCCCGCTGGCGACCGGTTCGGACACCCCGGCCGCGATCCGGGTCGGCGGAGGCGGGCAGGGCGCGAACACGGCCGCCTGGCTGGCCGAGGTCGGCATGCCGGTCACCCTGGTCGGGGCGGTCGGCGACGACGAGGCGGGCCGGGCGCGCGTCGTCGAGCTGACCGGTGGCGGGGTGGACTGCGCGGTCACCGCGTGCGGCGACCGGCCGACCGGCAGCGTGGTGGTGCTCGCCTCGGGCGAGGAGCGGACCATGCTCACCGAGCGCGGGGCGAACGAGCGGTTGACCGAGGCGCACGTCCGGCACGCCCTGGCCGCGCTGCCGGACGCGCGGCACCTGCACCTGTCGGCGTATCCGCTGCTGGACGCCGCGACGCGCGACGCGGGACTGGCGGCGTTGGCCGCCGCACGCGCGGGCGGACTCAGCACCAGCGTCGACGCCGCCTCTGCGGCGCCGCTGCGGCGGGTCGGCGCGGCGGCCTTCCTCGACTGGGTACGCGACGTCGACCTGCTCCTGGTCAACTCCGACGAGGCGGAGGCGCTCGCCGGTGGCGCCGATCCGACGCAGCGGGCCCGGGCGCTGACCGCCACGGCACGGCACGTGGTGGTCAAGTGCGGGTCGGCGGGGGCGGTGTGGGCCGGGCCGGACGGCTTGGTGACGACCGCACCCGCGCGACGGGTGGCGGTGGTCGACGTCACCGGGGCCGGGGACGCCTTCGCGGCCGGACTGCTCGCCGGCTGGCTGGCCGGGGCGACCCCGACGGCGGCGCTGGCCCGCGCCGGTGAGCTGGGTGCCCGCGTGGTCGGTCAGATCGGCGCGCGGCCGGCGCGGTGAGGCCGGACTCTACAGTTCGGCGTCGATGACGCGGTGCGGGCGTTCCTCGGCGCCGGCGAGGCTGCGCGGCGGGGGTGCCTCCCGGCGCGACGGCCGGCGGAACATGCGGTGCTCCTCCTTCGGCGGCCGGTCGTTGGCGATCAGCACCGCCAGCCAGGGGATGAGCACCATGCCGACACCGCAGAGCGGCAGCCACAGCCAGAGCAGCGGGGCCTGCACGCCGACCAGGACGGCGCCCCCGACCAGGCAGACCGCCCGGATGGACATCATCACGACGTACCGTCGCTGACGGCTGCTGAGCTGGTCGTCCTGGCTGCGCGGGGCGTCGGTGATCAGGATCGGCTCGTACGCCTGTCGCTTCACCACGGCCTCCTCGAGGGATTCGACCCATCCTGTCACCTCGCGGCCGGTGGCGGCGACAATCGACGCGACGGATTCCGTGTTACGCCCGTGGTACGCTCCGCGGAGTGGGCAGTCGGTTCAGCTTCACCGAGCAGGCACTGGCCAACCTGCGGGTCTACGGCGTCTTCCCGGGCGAGGTCTGGGAGGCGCTGCACAGCTCCCGCCGGGTCATCCGGCACTTGGGCGACGACGTGATGATCGTCCGGGGACGACGGCTGGCGGTGCTGCTCGCCGAGGCCGACGGGCTCGACAACGACTGGGACATCCTCTCCGCCCGCGACCTCAGTGACGTGGAGGCCAAACGCTACGAGGACGCCGTGCGGAGATCGCGCCGATGAGGAGGCCGGGACGATGAACCGCGACGACGCGACCAGGCAGTTCCACGAGGGTGGCGACCGGCTCGCCGAGCTGGTCGACGAGGGCCAGCCCGCCCGGCTGCCGACGCCGGACTCCGACGTGCCGATGGTCAGCCGCTCGGTCCGCCTGCCCCTGGAGACGTACGAACGGGTCCGGGCCGCGGCCGAGGCCCGGGGGCTCGGGGTCACCACGCTGATGCGGCAGTGGATCGAGGCCGGCCTGGCCGACCTGGACGACTCGGCGACGGTCTCCCTCGCCGACGTCCGGCGGGCCCTCGCCGCCCTCGCCCAGCCCACTGCCGCCTGACCCCACCCACCACCGGCTGACCCCAACGGTCGCCACCGGCCCGGATCGCCCGGTCGTCGGCTACGGTGGCGGGCCGTCCGGCCGGGGCCGCCGCCGTGCGCGCCGTCCCCGGCCGGGCGGGTTCGCCGGAGCCGGTTCAGCCCTTCGCCGCCCGGGCCGCCGCCTTCTGCTGCTGCTTGTACTCCCGGACCTGGCGCAACGACGCCTCGTCGGTGATGTCGGCCACCGACCGGTGCGCGTCCGCGTCGCCGTACCCGCCGGCCGCCTCCCGCCAGCCCGTCGGGTGGACGTCGAAACGCTTGCCCAGCAGGGCCAGGAAGATCTGCGCCTTCTGCCGGCCGAAACCGGGCAGGTCGGTGAGGCGGCGCAGCAGCTGCGCACCGTCGGCGGCGTCGGCCCAGATCCGGGCGGCGTCCCCGTCGTACCGTTCGACGAGCACCCGGCACACCTCCTGCACCCGGGCCGCCATCGCCTTCGGGAACCGGTGCAGGGCCGGCGGTCGGGCGAAGACCTCGACCAGCGCCTCCGGGTCGTACGCCGCCAGCTCCCGGGCGTCCGGCGTGTGCCCCAGCCGCTGGGCCAGCACGTACGGCGAGGTGAACGCCTTCTCCAGCGGGATCTGCTGGTCCAGGACCATGCCGACCAGCAGGGCCAGCGGATCGTCGTTGAGCAGCCGGTTGGCCTCGGGGTCGATGGGCAGCGAGAGCGTCATACGCCTCATCCTGCCGGGCCGGGCCGGCCGTCGCGACGTACCGGACCGGGATGCGACGAGACCGACGGTTCCCGCCGGATGTCGTGGGTGGTGCCGGCCCCGTCCCGGCGGACAGGCAGGATGACGAGGTGGACGAACACGACATGCTGCTCTCCCCCGCCGGGGTCGACCGGTTGCGCACCGCACTGACCAGCGCCGGTTTCACCGCCACCGGCGTCGCCGCCCGCCTCGGCCCGCAGGCCACCGCGGCGATGAGCCGCAACGACTACCGGGCCGCCCTGCGCGCGACCGAGGACCGGGACCCACTCGGCACGCTGATCCGCCTGTTCATCTGCGAGCAGACCGAGCCGGCGGGGCCGGTCGCCGACGCCCTCGCCCCGCTGACCGTGGCCGAGGCCCTCGACGCCGGGCTGGTCGAGCCGTACGGCGACGGCCTGCGCGCCGGCATCGATCTGGAGCCGTACGGGGACGACTGGTGGGTGCTCGCCGACCTGCCGGCCAGCGCCCGGCCGGGTCCGCTGCACGCCGAGCACGTGCTCGGGGTCGGCGGGGCGACGCAGACCCTGCTCGGCGCGACGGTCCGCCGGCCGGTGGAGACCGCCCTCGACCTCGGCACGGGGTCCGGTGTCCAGGCCCTGCACCTCTCCACCCACGCCCGCCGGGTCACCGCCACCGACCTCTCGACGCGGGCGCTGCGGTTCGCGGCCACCACCGCCGCGCTCAACGGGCTGGACTGGGAACTGCTCCGGGGTGACCTGGTCGCCCCGGTCGCCGGCCGCCGGTTCGACCTCGTGGTGAGCAATCCCCCGTTCGTGGTCGGACCGGGTACGACCACCCACGTCTACCGGGACTCCGGCCGGGTCGGCGACGCGGTCGGCGCCGAGCTGGCCGCCGCCGCCCCCGGGCTGCTCACCGAGGGTGGCACCATGCAGTACCTGGCGAACTGGGTGCACGTCACCGGCGAGGACTGGGGCGAACGGGTCACCGACTGGTTCGCCGACACCGGGCTCGACGCCTGGGTGGTCCAGCGCGAGGTGGCCGACCCGATGGCGTACGTGAACCTATGGCTGACCGACGTCGGTGAGACCCCGGACCCGCACCGGATGGCGGCCTGGTTGGACTGGTTCGACGCACACCGGGTGGAGGCGGTCGGCTTCGGCATCGTGAGCCTGCGCAACAGCGGCCACGACGACCCGGTGGTCCGGGTCGAGGACCTGCGGCAGCGGGTCGAAGCGCCGATGGGTGACCACGTCGCCGCCTGGTTCGACCGGCAGGACTGGCTGCGCGCCCACGACACCGAGGGGCTGCTGGCGCACCGGTTCCGGGCAGCCGAGGGGTTGCAGCTCCGGCAGGAGGCGACCATGGGTGACGAGGGCTGGGCGGTGGACCGGCAGGTGCTGGCCGCGCCGCACGGGCTGCGGTGGAGCGAGGAGATCGACCCGCTGGTGCTGGCCCTGGTCGGGGGCGCGGACGGCCGGCTGCCGCTGCGCGACCAGCTGGCCCTGCTGGCCGCCGCGCACGACGTCGCCACCGACGAGCTGGCCGAGGCGGCCGGTCCGATCGTGGCGCACCTGGTCGAGCGGGGCTTCGTGGAGCCGGTGACCGCCTGATGCGGGCGGTGGTGCAGACCGTCGGCCGGGCCAGCGTGACGGTGGACGGCGAGGTGGTCGGGGCGGTCACCGACGGTCTGCTGGTGCTGCTCGGGGTGACCCACGCGGACACTCCGGAGACTGCCCGGACGATGGCCCGGAAGATCCACGAGCTGCGCATCCTCGACGAGGAGCGGTCCGCGGCGGAGACCGGCGCACCGGTCCTGGTGGTCAGTCAGTTCACCCTGTACGGCGACGCCCGCAAGGGACGCCGTCCGAGCTGGACCGCAGCCGCTCCGGCCGAGGTGGCCGAACCCCTGGTCACCGAGGTCGTCGAGGCGCTCCGGTCGAGGGGCGCCACGGTCGCCACCGGTCGCTTCCGCGCCCACATGCTGGTCGAGAGCGTCAACGTCGGTCCCCGCACGATCCTCCTCGACCTCTGAGACCGGCTACGCCCGCCGAGAGGCGGGAACCGGGGCGCCGGCACGGATGGCGGGGTCACGCCACGGCATGGCCCCGCCATCGTTCCCTGTTCACCAGCGCGAACGGCGGCGGTAGAACCGTCGCATGCCTTCCCCCTCGTACCCCTTCGCCTCCGGCCGGCGGCGGTTGCTCGCCGCCGTCACGGCGGCCGGCCTGGTCGCCGTCGGCGTCGCCGTGGTCCGGCCTCCCACGGCGGCGGCCGGACCGGCCCCGGCCACGCCGGCCGCGACCCGGGAATCCCACACGGTCACCCTGATCACCGGTGACCGGGTCACGGTCACCACGTTCGCCGACGGCCGAGCCACCGCCGACGTGGACCGGCCGGACGGCGCCACCGGCGGTGTCCGCGTCCAGCAGACCCGCCGCCCGCAGCGAGGTGCGCAGCTTCGTCACGCTGCCGTTCATCGCCGTGCCGCCGGGCACCAACGCGGTCGAGTCGACGGCGGTGGGCCAGGGGGTGCGGTTCCGGGTGGTGGTGGACCGGGTGGCGCTCGCCGAACCCGGCGTGGTGGCCGAGACCCTGGAGTCGTTGCGCGACGGCGTCGAGGTGCGGGTGGTCGAGTCGCTGCCCATCAAGCTGATCCTGGCCGACGCGGAACTGGGCCTGGTGCCGTTGACCGCCACCGCCACCGGCGAGCCCGGTGCGGTGCTGCTGCACCGTACCGGGCTGCTGGCCGCGATGGACGCGCTGTTCGAGATCGTGTGGCGACACGCCCACCCGCTCACCGTGTCCGCCACGGGTGACCTGGCCGATCGACCCGAGGACAGCGGCGAGAGCCCCACCGACCTGGACCGACGCGTCCTGGGTCTGTTGCTGGCCGGGCTCACCGACCAGGTCGTCGCCGCCCAGCTGGGCCTGTCGTTGCGGACCCTGCAACGGCGGCTGCGGTACCTGATGGACCTCGCCGACGTGCAGACCCGGATGCAGCTCGGCTGGTATGCCGCCCGGCACGGATGGGTGTGAGCCGCGGCGGGCCGGCGGCGGACCGTCCCGCCGCCGTACGCCACGCCGCCCCGCCGGTGGTCGGAGGAATCAGAAGAAGAGGCCGCGACGCTGGAGGGACTGACGGAGCCAGCCGTCGAGCTGGGCGGTCCAGTCGGTCTGCTGAGCGGAGGCGTGGTCCACGGTGAACCGGCCGAACGCGTCCCGCCCCTCGGTGAACAGGCCGCCCCGCTTGTCGATCTCCAGGACGACCTGGATGTGCTGCGGGTTCGTGACGAACGTCAGTTCGAGCTGCTTGATCCCGCTGGCGTACTGCGGCGCGGGGTAGAACTCGATCTCCTGGTAGAACGGCAGGTGCTGCTGCACGCCGTAGATCCGGCCCCGCTCCACGTCGGCGCGGGAGAACCGGAAGCCCAGCCGCAGCAGCGCCTGGAGGATCTGCTCCTGGGCCGGCAGCGGGTGCACCGCCACCGCGTCCAGGTCGCCCTTGTCGACCGCCCGGGCCACCTCCAGCTCGGTACGCAGCCCCATCGTCATGCCGTGCAGGTGCTGCCCGTACAGCTGGGTGAGCGGGGTCTCCCACGGCACCTCGAAGCGGAACGGCACGTCGTAGCGCTGCCCGGCCTCCAGCCGGAACGCGCCGGTGACCTGCTGGCGGTGGAACTCCTGGGTGGTCTCGTACTCGCTGTCGCCGCTCTCCACCTCGACCCGGGTGACCAGTCCGAGCGCCAGGTACTCGATGTCCGTCGCGTGGTCCCCACCGAGCACCTGGATCCGCCCCTCCAGGTGTCCGCCCGGGCGGCAGTTGGGGTTGGCCAGCACCGTCTCGACCGACGGACCGCCCACACCCATCGCCTGCATGAGTTTCTTGAAGACCACACCGACCTCCGATAACTTTGTCGTGGCGGCCCGGCTGGCCGACCGCTGGCACCGTAACCGGCCAGCGCAAACACCGCCACACGTTCGTCTGCTGTTCCTGTCGGTTCCCCGATCGCCTCACTCCCGTTTCACGCGCCTGGCGGCAAGCTGTGTGTCACCGGCGCCACTGGCCCGGTACGCGCGAAGTTGACGCGGGGAGGCGACAGAGATGGTTCTGCAGATGAGCGAGCACCCGATGACCCCGGCCACGACCGACACCGACGACCACGCGTCCGTGGAGACCCTGGTGGACCTGGACGCCACCGACGAGCGCGGCACGTCGACCGACCTGGTTCGGGCGTACCTCAACGGCATCGGGCGGACCAAACTCCTCACCGCCGCGCAGGAGGTCGACCTCTCCAAGCGGATCGAGGCCGGGCTCTTCGCCGAGGAGAAGCTGAGCACCTGCACCCCGGTCTCCGCCCGGCTCCGGGCGGACCTGGAGGTCGTCGCGGCCGAGGGCCGCGCCGCCAAGGACCACCTGCTGGAGGCGAACCTGCGGCTGGTGGTCAGCATCGCCAAGCGGTACACCGGGCGGGGCATGGCCTTCCTCGACCTCATCCAGGAGGGCAACCTCGGCCTGATCCGCGCCGTCGAGAAGTTCGACTACACCAAGGGCTACAAGTTCTCCACCTACGCCACCTGGTGGATCCGCCAGGCCATCACCCGCGCCATGGCCGACCAGGCCCGCACCATCCGCATCCCGGTGCACATGGTCGAGCAGGTCAACCGGATGGTCCGGTCGCGCCGTGAGCTGGCGGTGTCGCTGGGTCGCGAGCCCACCGTCGCCGAGGTGGCCGTCGCTCTCGGTGTGCCGGAGTTCCAGGTCATCGAGCTGATCTCGTACGACCGGGAGCCGGTCAGCCTGGACCAGGCCGTCGGCGAGGACGGCGAGAGCGCCCTCGGCGACTTCGTCGCCGCCGTCGACCCCCGTCAGGAACCCGGCGACGAGATCGCCAACGGCCAGCTCCGCCAGGAGGTGCGGATCGTGCTGGCCACCCTCTCCCAGCGGGAGGAGGCGGTGATCCGGCTCCGGTTCGGCCTCGACGACGGCCGGCAGCGCACCCTCGACGAGGTCGGCCGGGAGTTCGGCCTCTCCCGGGAGCGGATCCGGCAGATCGAGAAGGTGACCCTGCTCAAGCTGCGCGACCCGGAGCGGGCACAGCGGCTGGAGGCGTACGCGAGCTGAACCGGCAAACACGAGGGCCTCGGCGGTTCGCCGGGGCCCTCGGCCGTGCAGGGGCGGAGAATGGCCGAGCGGGCGTCGATCGAGGGAGGCTGTCGTGAACTGGACGCTGGAGGTCGTGGTGGTGCCGGTCACCGACGTCGACCGGGCCCGGGACTTCTACGCCCGGCAGCTCGGATTCGCCGTCGACCACGACACCCGGATGGGCGACGACGTACGGATCGTCCAGTTGACCCCGCCCGGTTCGGGCTGTTCGGTGGTGATCGGCACCGGCGCCGTGCCCCGGATGCCGCCCGGCTTGCTCCGGGGGCTCCAGCTCGTCGTGCCGGACCTGCGTCGCGCTCACGCCGAGCTGACCGCGCGCGGGGTTCCGGTCAGTGAGATCCAGGTCGTCGGCGAGAATCCGCGTCCGGTGCCGGACCCGCTGGACAACGTCGGTTTCTTCTTCTTCGAGGACCCGGACGGCAACAGCTGGGCGGTGCAGCAGATCTCCAGCCGGGGGTGACCTCACGCGGGCTGGGGTGTTTGCAGGGGACCCCTGCTCATCCAAGACGCGAGGAGGGGTCCCCTGCAAACGCCTGATCTTGACCGCCGTGAGGTCAGATCCGACGGGGACCGGTGTCCGGGCGGGTGGCGGCGGCGCCGATCCGGACGGTGGCGTGCAGCACCGAGATGCCGCCGGCGCGGACCAGCACCGGGTTCAGGGTGAGCGCCCGGACCCGGGGCTGCTCGTCGGCGAGCCGGCCGACCCGGAGCAGCAGGTCGACCAGGGCGTCGAGGTCGACCGGCTCGGCCCCTCGGTAGCCGCGCAGCAGGGGTGCCGCGCGCGGCTCGTCGACCAGCTCACGGGCGTCCCGGTCGGTGAGCGGCACCGCCCGCCAGGCCCGGTCACCGAGCAGCTCGGTGGCGACCCCGCCCAGCCCGAACCCGACCACCGGCCCGAACGTCGGGTCCTCCACCAGCTCCACCACACACGCCACCCCGGGCGGGACCATCGCCTGGACCAGGGCGTCCGCGCCGAAGACCGCCGCCATCTCGTCGTACGCCCGGCGCACCGCGACCGGGTCGCCCAGGTCGAGGCGGACCGCGCCGAGGTCGAGGCGGTGCCGCAGCCCGGCGGCCGCCGCCTTCAGCGCCACCGGCACGCCGAGCCGCCCGGCGGCCTCGACGGCCTCGTCGGCGGAGCGCACCGGTACCGAGTCGACCACCTCGACGCCGTACGCGGCGAGCAGGCGGTTGGCCTGGTCGGGGCCGTCGGCGCGGATCGCCGCCTCGGCCGCGACGGCGTCGACGTCGGGCAGTTCGGGCAGGGTGCCCGGTGGCCGGCGCAGCCAGTCCGCGTACGTGGTGACCCGGGTCAGTGCCCGGACCGCCTCCTCCACCCCGGAGTACGCCGGCACGTCGGCGGGGAGCCCGCCGGCCAGGAAGGTCGCCACCACCGGCTTCCCCGCGTCCAGCACACCGGAGAGCGCGGCGGCGAAGTCCGCGTCGCTGTCGGCGAGCTGCCCCGGCAGCGGCGGGGCGAAGGCCGCGACCAGCGCGTCGACCCGCTCGTCGGCGGCGGTACGGGTCAGGGCCATGGCGAACTCGCTCGCCCCTGCCTGCGGTCCGACGTCGAGGGGATAGCCGACAGCGACGTCGAGCCCGTGCGCCGCGCAGGCGGTGGCGGCGAGCACGGTCAGCGCGGAGGAGTTGCCGACCACGCCGACCCGCCGGCCGGCGGGCAGCGGCTGCTTGGCCAGCAGCACCCCGACGTCGAGGAGTTCGGCCACGGTGTCGACCCGGATCACGCCGGACTGGGCGAAGAGCGCGCTGACCGCCACCTCGTCCGGGCCGCCGGGCAGGGCGGCGGGGCGGGCCGGGGAGGCGAGCGCCACCACCGGCTTGGCCCGGCCGATCCGCCGGGTCAGCCGGGCGAACTTGCGCGGGTTCCCGAAGGTCTCCAGGTAGAGCATGATCACGTCGGTGCCCGGGTCGTCCTGCCAGTACTGGAGCAGGTCGTTGCCGGAGATGTCGGCCCGGTTGCCGGCGGAGACGAAGCTGGACAGCCCCAGGCCACGCCGGTCCGCCTCGGCGAGCAGGGCCACCCCGAACGCGCCGGACTGGCTGAAGAAGCCGACCCGACCGGCCGGCGGCAGGCCCGGGGCGAGGGTGGCGTTGAGGCGTACCGCCGGGTCGGTGTTGGCGATGCCCAGGCAGTTCGGGCCGATGACCCGCATCCCCGCGGCGTGTGCCTGGCGGACCAGGGCCCGCTGCGCCGCCGCACCCTCCGCGCCGGCCTCGGCGAACCCGGCGGAGATCACCACCAGTCCGTGCGCCCCTGCGGCTGCCGCGTCGGCCACCACGGCCGGCACCGCCTCCGGGGCGACCGCGACGACCGCCAGGTCCACCGGTGCCCCGGCGGCGACCGCCGACGGGTACGCCGGCAGCCCGGCGACCGTGGCCGCGCTCGGGTGCACCGGAACGACCACCCCGGCGAAACCGAAGTCCCGCAGGTGCCCGAGCAGCGCCGCGCCGACGCCCTGCCCGGTGGCGCTGGCACCGTAGACGGCCACCCCGCGCGGGGCGAGCAGCCGGGCGATCGACCGGGCCTCGGTGCGCTGCTCGCGGCCCCGCTGCACCTGGAGGGTCTGCTCGGTCGGGGCGATCGGGAAGCTGAGGTGCACCACCCCGTCGGCGAACTGCCGCTGGACCTGGTACCCGAAGTCGGCGAAGACCCGCAGCATCGCCCCGTTGGCCGGAAGCACCTCGGCGACGAAGGAGGTGATGCCGGCGCGCCGGGCCGCGTCGGCGAGGTGCTCCAGCAGCACCGAGCCGATACCCCGGCCCTGGTAGGCGTCCTCCACCACGAACGCCACCTCGGCGTCGGGTGAGCCGGGGCCGAGCCGCTCGTACCGGCCGACCGCGACGATCAGGGCGCCGGCCAGCACCACGAACGCCTCCCGGTCGTGGTGGTCGACGTACACGAACCGGTGCAGGTCCCGCTCCGGGATGCGCGGGTACGGGGAGAAGTAGCGCAGGTAGCGGGTGCGCTCGGAGAATCGGGAGTGCATCGCCACGATGCCCGGCGCGTCGTCCGGGTGGATCGGCCGCAGCTGGACGGTCGTACCGTCGCTGAGCAGCACGTCCACCGGCGGGTCCACCGTGGTCACGTCCGGTACCTCCCCGGCTGGTTCACCTCTCGCGGTCGCACGCCCGGTCGCGCGGGTCGCGCGGTCAGTCTCTCGGGTCGTGCGGGTCGAGCCCGAACAGCGGGAAGACCGACCGGCGGGTGGCGGCGATGGCCCGGTCCACCGCGTCGGGCTCGCCGGTGGGCTGCCACGGCTCGTGCGCCGGGTCCACGCCGTCGCCCATCCGCAGCGGCACCTCCCGGCCGGGGCGGCGGGCGGCGGCCAGTGCCCGCCAGGCCGGCGGGGTGAGGGTGGCCGGGTCGACGGGCTCGCCGGTGGCCACCGCGAGCAGGTGGGTCCAGGCCCGGGGCACCACCTCGACCAGGGCGTAACCCCCACCGCCGGTGGCCACCCAGCGTCCGTCGCACAGCTCGTCGGCGAGCGACCGCAGGGCCAGGTAGGTGGCCCGTTGCCCGTCGACGCTGAGCCGGAGGTCGGCCAGGGGGTCGAGCCGGTGCCCGTCCGCACCGCACTGGGTGACCAGCACCTGGGGGCGGAACGCGCGCAGCACCGACGGCACGACCGCGTGGAACGCCCGCTGCCAGCCGGCGTCGTCGGTGCCCGGCGGCAGCGGCAGGTTCACCGCGCTACCCGGTGCCGCCGGGCCACCCGTCTCGTCCGGGAACCCGGTGCCGGGGAAGAGCGCGAGGGGACTCTCGTGCAGGCTGACCGTCAGCACCCGGGGCTCGTCCCAGAAGATCTGCTGCACCCCGTCACCGTGGTGCACGTCCACGTCGACGTAGGCGATCCGCTCCGCACCGAGGTCGAGCAGGCGGGCGATGGCCACCGCCGGGTCGTTGTAGACGCAGAAGCCGGCGGCCCGTCCGGCCATGGCGTGGTGCAGCCCGCCGGCCACGCTGACCGCCCGCCGGGCCTCGCCGCGCCAGACCGCCTCGGCGGCGGCCACGGTCGCGCCGGCCACCAGCGCGCTGGACTCGTGCATGCCCTCGAAGACCGGATTGTCCGAGGTGCCCAGGCCGTAGCCCGAGAAGAACGGGTCGTGCGGGGCCGCCCGGACCGCGTCCAGGTAGTCCGCGCGGTGCACCCGGGTCAGCAGGGCCTCGTCCGCCGGCGCGGGCCGGACCAGGCGTACCCCGGGCCGGTCGAGCACCCCCAGTTCGCGGGCGAGCGCGACGGTCAGCTCCACCCGTACCGGATCGAGGGGATGGTCACCGAGGTCGTAGGCGAGCAGCGCCTCGTCCCAGACCACCACCGTGTCGTCGGCCATGCGGCTCATCGTCGCACGCGGGCGGAGCCCGCCCCACCGTGCGGGGCGGGCTCCGCCGCCGCCGGACCAGGCCGGTCAGCGTTCCGGGTGCGTCCGACAGGGCCGGTCAGCGTTCCGGCTACGCCCCGGTGGCCACCGGCCGGTCCGGGTCGGCCACCCAGCCGCTCCACGAGCCGACGTAGAGGGCCGCGTCGGGCCAGCCGGCGAGGTGCAGCGCGAGCACCGTCTGCGCGGCGGTCACCCCGGATCCGCAGTACGCCCCGACCGGCTGGCCGTCGGTGACCCCGGCGGCGGCGAACCGGTCCCGCAGCGTGGCGGCGGAGGCGAAGCGCCCCTCGGTGACGTACTCCGGGGCGGGCAGGTTCGCCGCGCCGGGGATGTGCCCGGCCACCGGGTCGATCGGCTCCGCCTCGCCCCGGTAGCGCGGGGCGGCCCGGACGTCGAGCAGTACCGCCGCGTCGGCGGCGGCGAGTCGGGCGGCGGCGTCGGCGTCGAGCACCGGCAGCCCGCCGGGATGAACGGTGACGTCCCCGGGCGTGGGAGCGGGGACATCGGTGTCGACCGGCAGGCCGGCGGCCGCCCAGGCCGGGAAGCCTCCGTGCAGCAGCCGGACCGGGCGGTGTCCGGCCCAGCGCAGCGTCCACCAGGCGCGCGCGGCGGCCATCCCGTCACCGCCGTCGTACACCACCACCGGGTGCCCCTGCCGGACGCCCGCGCGGCGCAGCGCCGCCTGGAGCGCGACCGGGTCGGGCAGCGGGTGCCGCCCGGCGGAGCCGGGCGGGCCGCAGAGCTCGGTGTCCAGGTCGACGAAGACCGCACCGGGCAGGTGACCGGCGGCATAGTCGTCCCGACCGGGCGGGCCGGCGAGCCGCCAGCGGACGTCGAGCAGGGTGGGCGGGTGGCCCTGACCGATCTCGACGGCCAGTTCCACCGCCTCGACCAGTAGATCATCGGTACCGGACATGGCGTCCAGTTAACCCCATCGCACCGTCCTGACCGGCGGTTCGCCAGCGGCCGTCGGCCGGTCAGCGGGGTAGCATCGGTGGTCGGGAGGACCTGCGACGTGAAACATGATCTGGTCGACACGACCGAGATGTACCTGCGCACCATCCTCGAACTTGAGGAGGAGGGGGTGCCGCCGCTACGCGCCCGCATCGCCGAGCGGCTCCGGCAGAGCGGTCCGACCGTCAGCCAGACCGTCGCCCGGATGGAACGGGACGGTTTGCTCACCGTCGAGGGCGACCGGCACCTCGCGCTGACCTCGTCGGGGCGCAGCACGGCGGTCTCGGTGATGCGCAAGCACCGTCTCGCCGAGCTGCTGCTGGTCAACGTGATCGGGATGCCCTACGAGGAGGCCCACGAGGAGGCCTGCCGGTGGGAGCACGTGATGAGCGACGCGGTGGAGAAGCGGGTGTACGACCTGCTCAACCGGCCGACCCGGTCCCCGTACGGCAACCCCATCCCGGGGCTTGAGGAGCTGGGCACACCGGAGCAGCCGCCCACCGAGGCGGCCGACGGTGAACGCAATCTGGCCTTCCCCGGTCTCGTCGGCACGGTGACCGTGCGCCGGATCTGCGAGAGCGTGCAGACCGACGCGGACGTACTGCGCCAACTGCACGCCGCCGGGGTGGACCCTGGTGCCACCGTGACCGTCGCCCAGGAACGGGACTCGGTCACCATCGACCGCTCGGGCGAGAAGATCCGTCTCCCCCGCGAGGTCGCCTCCCGGGTGTTCGTCGCCGCCGGCTGAACCGCCGGTCCTGGCATCGCCGGTGCCGCGCCGGGCGGCCGTCGCCGTCCGGCTCAGTCGGTGACGTACGGGCAGTGCCGGCAGCCGCGCCCGCAGCAGGTGCCGCGCCGGGCGAGGAACCCGGCGGTGAGCACGAAGAGCCCGGTCGACGGATCGGGATAGCCGGCCTCACCGGCGGCCAGCGCGGCGGCGTGCGCGGCGAGGACCCGCTCCCGGTCCGGGTGCTCCGGCGCAAGGCGTGACGGATGCGGCTCGGTCAATGCCCGCGCCGCCAACGGCAGCCGTTTCCCGGTCACGGCTGGCGCCGGGGGTCGGAACGCCGCACCATGCCGGTCATGCTCCTTCGGTCCAGTACTTCCGCAGGCTACCGACAGCCGCGTCCCGGCTCATCGCCGTGACCTTACCCTCGGTCAGCCCGACGCGGGTGGCGAGCAGACGAATCGACGGCATGCTCTCCGAGCTCTCGTCTCCCCACTCGCCTGCCAACGGCAAGGGTGCCTCCCACCAACGGGGAGGCACCCTTGCGGCGCGTGCTCTCAGCTAGGCAGTTCGGGTCTCAGGACCCGATCACCGGACGTGCCGACGCTCAGCTGCAGCCGCTGGTGGAGCCGCAACCCTCGCAGACGTAGCAGCTTCCGGCGGGGCGCATCTTCGTACCGCAGGTGAAGCAGAGCGGTGCGTCGGCGGCCTTGCCGATCACGGCCTCCAGCAGCTCGGTGGACGAACCGGCCGGCACCGCCGGCTTGGCGACGGCCGCGACGGCCGGCTCGGCCGCCGGTTCCGGCTTCGACTCGACCGGGGCGGAGGCGGCCATCGCGGCGAGGTCCGCGCCGCCCTCGGCCGCCTCCGCCTCGGCCCGCATCTGGGCGGTCCGCTCGGCGGCGGTGAAGATGCCCAGCTCGGCACGGGTCTCGTAGGGCAGGAAGTCCAGCGCCAGGCGACGGAAGATGTAGTCCATCACCGAGGCGGCGATCCGGACGTCCGGGTCGTCGGTCATCCCGGCCGGCTCGAACCGCATGTTGGTGAACTTGCTGACGTACGTCTCCAGCGGCACGCCGTACTGGAGGCCGATGGAGATGGCCACCGAGAAGGCGTCCATCACGCCGGCCAGCGTGGAGCCCTGCTTGGACATCTTGAGGAAGACCTCGCCCAGGCCGTCGTCCGGGTACGACGAGGCGGTGAGGTACCCCTCGGCACCGCCGACGGAGAAGCTGACCGTCTGGGACGGGCGCTTCTTCGGCAGCCGCTTGCGCACCGGGCGGTACTCGACGACCCGCTCCACGGTCTTCTCGACCGCGGCCGGGGCCGTCTCGGTGCCCTTGTTCGGCTTGGCCACCGAGAGCGGCTGGCCGACCTTGCAGTTGTCCCGGTAGATCGCCAGCGCCTTCAGGCCGAGCTTCCAGCCCTCGAAGTAGATCTTCTCGACGTCCTCGACGGTGGCCGCCTCCGGCATGTTCACCGTCTTGGAGATCGCGCCGGAGATGAACGGCTGGACGGCCGCCATCATCCGCACGTGTCCCATCGGGGCGATCGAACGCTCGCCCATCGCGCAGTCGAAGACCGGGTAGTGCTCCGGCTTGAGGCCGGGGGCGTCCACCACGTGGCCGTGGTCGGCGATGTGCTCGACGATCGCCTCGACCTGCTCCTCCGGGTAGCCGAGGCTGCGCAGCGCGCGGGGCACGGTCTGGTTGACGATCTGCATCGAACCGCCGCCGACCAGCTTCTTGAACTTGACCAGCGCCAGGTCGGGCTCGACACCGGTGGTGTCGCAGTCCATCATCAGGCCGATGGTGCCGGTGGGGGCGAGCACGCTGGCCTGCGCGTTCCGCCAGCCGTTCCGGTCGCCGACCTTGTTGCCCTGGGTCCACTGCCGGGTCGCCTCGCGGACGATCGAGGTGGCGACGGTCCCGCTCGGCTTGATCTCGTCGTTGGCCGCGGCGTGCTTGCGCATGACCCGCTTGTGCGGCTCGGCGTTACGGGCGTAGCCGTCGTACGGGCCGACGATGCCGGCCAGCTCGGCCGAGCGGCGGTACGCCGTGCCGGTCATCAGCGAGGTGATCGCGGCGGCGAGCGAGCGCCCCTGCTCCGAGTCGTACGGCATGCCGGAGGCCATCAGCAGGGCGCCGAGGTTGGCGTACCCGATGCCGAGCTGGCGGTAGGCGCGGGTGGTCTCACCGATCTTCTCGGTGGGGAAGTCGGCGAAGCAGATCGAGATGTCCATCGCGGTGATGACGAATTCGACCGACCGGACGAACTTCTCCACCTCGAAGCCGCCGTCGGCGCGGAGGAACTTCATCAGGTTGAGCGAGGCCAGGTTGCAGGAGGAGTTGTCCAGGTGCAGGTACTCCGAGCACGGGTTCGAGGCGGTGATCCGCCCGGTCTCCGGGCAGGTGTGCCAGTCGTTGATCGTGTCGTCGTACTGCAGGCCCGGGTCGGCGCACTCCCAGGCGGCCTGGGAGATGGCGCGGAAGAGCTTCTTCGCCTCGATCGTCTCGATGGTCGCCCCGTCGAGCCGGCCGCGCAGGTCGAACCCGCCGTCGTTCTCCACCGCCGTCATGAACTCGTCGGAGACCCGGACCGAGTTGTTGGCGTTCTGGTACTGCACGCTGACGATGTCCGCGCCACCCAGGTCCATGTCGAAGCCGGCGTCCCGCAGCGCGCGGACCTTGTCCTCCTCGCGCGCCTTGGTGACCACGAACTCCTGGATGTCCGGGTGGTCCACGTCGAGGATGACCATCTTGGCCGCGCGCCGGGTGGCCCCACCGGACTTGATCGTCCCGGCCGAGGCGTCCGCGCCGCGCATGAAGCTGACCGGGCCGGAGGCGTTGCCACCGGAGGAGAGCAGTTCCCGGGAGGAGCGGATCCGGGAGAGGTTCACCCCGGAGCCGGAGCCGCCCTTGAAGATCAGCCCCTCCTCCTTGTACCAGTCGAGGATCGAGTCCATCGAGTCGTCGACGGCCAGGATGAAGCAGGCGCTGACCTGCTGCGGCGACGGCGTGCCGACGTTGAACCAGACCGGCGAGTTGAAGCTGAACACCTGGTGCAGCAGCATCCAGGTCAGCTCGTGGGCGAAGACCTCGGCGTCGGCCGGGCTCGCGAAGTAGCCGTACTTCTCACCGGCCGCCCGGTAGGTGCCGACCACCCGGTCGATGAGCTGCTTGAGCGACCACTCCCGCTCCGGGGTGCCCACCGCGCCCCGGAAGTACTTGGTGGTCACGATGTTGGCCGCGTTGACGCTCCAGGACTCCGGGTACTCCACCCCGCGCTGCTCGAAGTTGATCGAGCCGTCCCGCCAGTTCGTCATCACGACGTCCCGGCGCTCCCAGGACACCTCGTCGTACGGGTGCACCCCCTCGGTGGTCCACACCCGCTCGACCTTCAGCCCGGTGACCGCAGCACCGTTCTTCGCCGCCCGCGTCCGACTGGCTGTCACGCCGTCCCCCGCCATCTCATCCGCCCCCTCGTCTGCGCGGCCACCCGACCGCGCGTCGTCACTTACCCGTGGAAAAACTCAGTTGGTGCGGTCCGCCGCCACGGCCGGGGCCCCGTCGCTCCCGGCACCGGCCCGGGCGCGCGCCGCCGCCCGCAGCGTCTCGATCTCGCGCTCGAAGTCGGCCAGCGAGTCGAACGACCGGTACACGCTGGCGAAGCGGAGGTAGGCCACCTCGTCCAGGTCCCGCAGTGGGCCCAGGATCGCCAGCCCCACCTCGTGGCTCGGGAGTTCCGCCGCGCCCTTGGCCCGCACGGTCTCCTCGACCTTCTGGGCCAGCAGGGCGATCGAGTCCTCGTCGACCGGCCGCCCCTGGCAGGCCTTGCGGACCCCGCCGATGATCTTCGTCCGGCTGAACGGCTCGGTCACCCCGCTCCGCTTCACCACGGCGAGGACCGCCTCCTCGACCGTGGTGAACCGCTTGCCACATTCCGGGCAGGCCCGGCGACGCCGGATCAACTGGCCGTCGTCGGCCTCCCGCGAGTCGACCACCCGGGAGTCGGCGTGCCGGCAGTACGGGCACCGCATCGCCGCACCTCCTTCATCGATCGCGGTCGCGCCCCGTTCCCGGACACGCGTGATCACGGCGGAACCATCGGTCGATGGCCGGCCGCCGTGGGCGCGAACGAGAAGTGCGGTCGGTAGTCGAACCCAACCTATAGGCGACTTACACCCATGTGACTACTACATCTAGGGGTCGACCGTATGCTGCCGACCGACGGCGGTCAAGTTGAGCGGCGCGTCCGGCGCGTCACGTCGAACCCCCCACGTCCAACGCCCGGACCGGACGCCCGGTTACCGGCGGACCGGCCAGGAATCGAACATGAGTTCGAGTGGACGTACCATTAAACAGAAGCCCATCCACCCCAGGGACGGATTTCCCGGCGACACGCCGGAATCAGGTCGTACAGACGTTTGAAAATGACCCATCCCACCTATACGGTCGGGAACAACCGGGCGCGGGCGCCGTCGAGGCGTCCCGGCTCTCCACCGTACGCACCACGAGCCGCCGAGGCACCCAGCGCCGACCAGGGAGGACGGACGTGTCGACCGAGGACCGGGCCAGCCGGCCGAAGCCCCCGCAGCAGATCGCCGAGGCGGGGCCGCCGGCCACCCGCCGTCGAACCGCGCGCAGCCGGACGGGACAGCCCGCCGTGCGCCCGGTCGCCCCGGTGGTCAGCGCTTTCTCCGACCCGGCCACGGTCGACCTGACCGCCCGGCAGCGGCGGATCCTGGAGTTCATCCGGGACTGGGTGGACCGCCACGGATACCCGCCCAGCGTCCGTGAGATCGGCGAGGCGGTCGGGCTGGTCTCCCCGTCCAGCGTCGCCTACCAGCTCAAGGAGCTGGAGCGGAAGGGCTTCCTCCGGCGCGACCCGAACCGTCCCCGCGCGGTGGACGTCCGCCCGCCCAGCGACATGATCGACGACGAGGCGACCCGCTCGCAGCGCCCCGCGCCGGCGTACGTGCCGATGCTCGGGCGGATCGCCGCCGGTGGACCGATCCTCGCCGAGCAGGCCGTCGAGGACATCTTCCCCCTCCCCCGCGAACTGGTGGGCGAGGGCGAGGTCTTCATGCTCCAGGTCAAGGGCGACTCGATGCTCGACGCCGCCATCTGCGACGGGGACTGGGTCGTGGTCCGGCAGCAGCCCACCGCGGACAGCGGTGAGATCGTGGCCGCGATGCTCGACGGCGAGGCGACCGTCAAGACGTACCGCCACCGCGACGGGCACGTCTGGCTGATGCCGCAGAACCCGGCGTTCGACCCGATCCCCGGTGACGACGCCACCATCATGGGGCGCGTCGTGGCGGTGCTCCGCCGCATCTGACCCCGGTCAGCCAGGGCCGTCGCTCACCGCCGGCGGCCGGGCGCGCGGTCGAGGTCAGTACCGGGTGCCCCGGTAGTCGTGGCCCGGACCGTTGGCGGGTCCGTACCCCTCCGGGTCGTATCCGCCCCGGCGCCGGTGCTCGTCCGGCTCGCCCCGCCGTCGACCGGACGGACCACCCCGGCGCGGCGGCTCGGCCCGGCCACCGCCGTACACGCCGCCGGAGGAGCCGCCACCGTACCCGCCGTCGCCGCCGTAGCCGCCCCGACCGCCCGAAGGGCCCCGGCCGCCGTCCCGGTAGCCACCGCGTCCACCGCCGGGCGGGCCGCCGTACACGTTCGCCCCGCCCTGACCGCCGTAGACCGCGCCCCCGGCGGGTGGGGCGGCGCCGCCGTAGACGTTCCCACCGCCGGGCCGACCGGCCGGACGCCCACCGGCCGGCTGGCCACCGTAGACCGCACCCCGCTGCGGCTCCCGACCGGCCGGTGGCGGAGCGCCGGGGCGACCACCACGGCGGTCGACGTCGTCGCGGCCCGGCATCTCGCCACTGACGTACGGGGTGTCGTCACCGCCGCGCTTGGCCGCCTTCGGTGGGCGGCGACGAGCCCGGACGATGCCGACGATGCCCGCTCCGACCAGCAGCGCGCCGAGCACACCGACCGCCGCGATCAGGTACGTGATGTCGTCCAGGCTCAGCCCGTCCAGGAACGAACGGCCAGCCGTCTCCTTGGTCTTCGACTTCTCGGCCACCGGCGCGGCGCCCTTGCTCGACGGCGGGTACGCCAGGATGTCGACCTTCGCGTCCTCGCCCAGCTCACCAACGTCGGAGACGGTGACGAAGAGCTTGCCGTCGGGGGTGTAGGAGATGGCCTCGCCGAACGGGTCGGCCAGCGGGGTGACCCGGGGTTCGCCCTTGGTCAGGGCGGCCACGATGTCGCCGCCGGTCACGTCGTACTCGAACGCGTCGGCGTAGGTGCGCAGCACCACCCGGCTACCGTCGGGTGAGCGGGCCGCCCCGGTGATCGCGATCCGGCCGGGCCCCTGGAGCAGGTTGGGGGTGGTGGTCTTGGGAAGGCCGATCTCGCCGACCTTCTGCATCGGCACCGGCTCGGCGTTGTTCTTCCGAAGCGCCGCCGCCGGGCTGAAGATCTCCGCCTTGCCGCTGAGCGTCTTGGTGATGATCAGGGGCTTGCCGTCGTCACCGATCAGCAGCGCCTCGGCGTCGTGCGGTTTGCGCTCCGGGTAGGCGACCCGGTGCAGTTCGGGCTGCTCCGAGCCGCTGACCGGCATGCTCCACAGCGCCACCCGCTCGCGCCGGTTGGTGCTGGTGATGTTGTCGCCGATGTCGGCGATCCAGAGCGTCCTGCCGTCCGGGGAGAGGGCCAGGTCCTCCGGGTCCAGCGGCCCCTGCCCGGAGTACCGGACGGTCTTGGTGACCTCGCACTTCGCGTTCAGGAAGAAGATCCGCTTGTGGCTGTCGACGTCGGTGCTGTCGTTGACCACGATGTAGCCGCTCTTCGTCGCGACCAGCCCGGAGAGTTCACGGAGCCGCTCGTCGGTGACCGAGCAACGCTTCTTGCCGGCCGCCGGAGCGGCGTCCGAGGCGGCCGGGGCCGGGGCGGCGACCGCCGCCCCGGCGATCCCCACGGTCACCGTGAGCAGGCCGAAGGCAACCGTGATCGAGGAAACCGCGTGCCGCATGGGCCCAGTGTCGCATGTTCCGCTCACCGTTCGGACGACCCGGCAGCCCCTTACGGACGACGTGCGGCGACGGCGTTCCCCGCCGTCTCGAACGGGGCCAGCTCGGCGGCGAGCGCCGCACCGACCCGGACGTGCAGCAACGTCCCCTCGGGCAGATGGGCCGTGCTGAGCACCTCGCCCTGCCGGTGCACCCGGGCGACCAGATCACCCCGGTCGTACGGCAGCACCGCACGGACCTCGACCGCCGGGCGGGGCAGTCGCGCCTCGACGGCGGCCCGCAACTCCTCGATCCCGCGCCCGGAGTGGGCCGAGACGAAGATGGCGTCCGGCCAGGCGCGCTTGAGGCGCAGCAGCGTCTCCTCGTCGGCGGCGTCGATCTTGTTGACCGCCAGCAGCTCGGGCAGCCGGTCGGCGCCGACCTCGGCGAGCACCTCGCGGACCGCCCGCACCTGCTCCTCCGGGTCGGGGTGGGTGCCGTCGACCACGTGCACCACGAGATCGGCCTCGGCCACCTCCTCCAGCGTCGAGCGGAACGCCTCGACGATCTGGTGCGGCAGGTGCCGGACGAAGCCGACCGTGTCGGAGAGGGTGTAGAGGCGACCGTCCGCGGCGGTGGCCCGCCGGGTGGTCGGGTCGAGGGTGGCGAAGAGCGCGTCCTCGACCAGCACCCCCGCGCCGGTCAGCCGGTTGAGCAGGCTGGACTTGCCGGCGTTGGTGTAGCCGGCGATGGCCACCGCGGGCACCGCGTTACGGGAGCGGCGGGCGCGCTTGGTCTGGCGTACCGTCCGCATGGCCTTGATCTCACGGCGCAGCCGGGCGATCCGGTGGCGGATGCGCCGCCGGTCGGTCTCCAGCTTGGTCTCACCGGGACCACGCACGCCCACGCCGCCGCCGGCACCCCCGCCGCGACCGCTACCACCGGTCTGCCGGGAGAGGGTCTCACCCCAACCGCGCAGCCGGGGCAGGAGGTATTCGAGCTGGGCCAGCTCGACCTGTGCCCGGCCCTCCCGGCTCTTGGCGTGCTGGGCGAAGATGTCGAGGATCAGCGCGGTCCGGTCGACCACCTTGACCTTGGTGCGCTGTTCCAGGTTGCGCAGCTGGGACGGGGAGAGTTCCCCGTCGCAGATCACCGTGTCGGCGCCGGTGGAGAGGACCACCGCGCCCAGGTCGTCGACCTTGCCCCGGCCGATGTAGGTGGCCGGGTCCGGACGGCTGCGCCGCTGGATCAGCCCCTCCAGCACCTGGGAGCCGGCGGTCTCGGCGAGCGCGGCCAGTTCGGTGAGGGAGTTCTCCGCGTCGGTCACCGTGCCCTCGGTCCACACCCCGACCAGCACGACCCGTTCCAGCCGGAGTTGGCGGTACTCGACCTCGGTGATGTCGGTGAGTTCGGTGGAGAGACCGGGCACCCGACGCAGCGCCTGACGCTCCTCCAGTTCCAGCTCGCCGGTGGTGGCGTCGAGTTCCTCGTCCTCGACCGGGACGAAGCCCTGCTGCTCTCGCAAACCGCTCTCCTGTCCGTTTTGATAGGTACGAAGCAATCGTGTCACGCGCGCGGCCCCGCCGCACCTGCTATTTTCCCGTTCACCGATAGATCACGCGCGTCCCGCGTCACCTCCCTCCGGGCCGCGTGTCGGTCCGATCCGGCGAACCGGTAGAAATGCGGGGGCGGCGTCGCCCGGGGCCGCCGAGCCGTGACCGGAGGGACCCTGTGGCCATCACCCGACTGCCGAGCGCCGGATTCTCGATCACCATCCGGATCGCCGTGCCCGCCGACGCGTCGTCGATCGGCCGGCTCACCACCTGTGTCGGGGAGGCCGGGGCCATCGTCACCGCGCTGGACGTGGTCGACTCCGACCCGACCCACGTGGTAGTCGACCTGACCTGCGACACCGCCGACGCCGGCCACGCCGACCAGGTGGTCCAGGCGTTGACCGAGCTGGACGGGGTGGACGTCCGCAAGGTCTCCGACCGGACCTTCCTGCTCCACCTGGGCGGCAAGATCGAGGTCAGCCCGAAGGTCGCCCTGCGCAACCGGGACGAGCTGTCCCGCGCGTACACGCCGGGGGTGGCCCGGGTCTGCCAGGCGATCGCCGAGAACCCGGCCGACGCGCGCCGGTTGACCATCAAGCGCAACACGGTGGCCGTGGTCAGCGACGGCTCGGCCGTGCTCGGCCTCGGCAACCTGGGCCCGGCCGCCTCGCTGCCGGTCATGGAGGGCAAGGCCGCCCTGTTCAAGCGGTTCGGCGGGGTGGACGCCTGGCCGGTGGTGCTGGACACCCAGGACACCGACGAGATCGTCAACATCGTCCGGGCGATCGCGCCGGCGTACGGCGGGATCAACCTGGAGGACATCGCCGCGCCACGCTGCTTCGAGATCGAAGCCCGGCTGCGGGACCTGCTGGACATCCCGGTCTTCCACGACGACCAGCACGGCACCGCGATCTGCGTGCTCGCCGCGCTGACCAACGCGCTGCGCGTGGTGGGCAAGAACCTCTCGGACGTCCGGGTGGTGGTCTCGGGCGCGGGCGCGGCCGGTACCGCGATCATGAAGCTGCTGCTGCGCCAGGGCGTGGGCGACATCGTCGCGTGCGACCGGCAGGGTGCGCTGCACCGTGGGCTGCCCGACCTCAACCCGGCCTGGCAGTGGCTGGCCGAGAACACCAACCGGGACAACTACTCCGGTGACCTGCGTGGGGCGGTCGCCGGCGCGGACGTCTTCATCGGGGTGAGCGCGCCGAACCTGCTCACCGGCGAGGACATCGCCACCATGGCCAAGGACGCGATCGTCTTCGCGTTGGCCAACCCGGACCCGGAGGTCGACCCCCGGGAGGCGCGCAAGCACGCCGCCGTGGTCGCCACCGGCCGCTCCGACCAGCCAAACCAGATCAACAACGTGCTCGCCTTCCCCGGGGTGTTCCGGGGCATGCTGGACGCGCACGCCGAGGAGTTCACCGAGGAGATGGCGATCGCCGCCGCCCGGGCCATCGCGGACGTGGTCGGCGAGGAGAAGATCAATCCGACGGTGATCGTCCCCAGCGTGTTCGACTCCCGGGTCGCGCCCGCGGTGGCCGCCGCCGTCCGGGCCGCCGCCCAGAACCCCGGCGCCACGCCGCCGCCCGCCGCCGACCCCGGCCCCGCCAACCTCCCCGAGATCGCGGCCACCTCCTCCGCCACCCCCTGACCCCCGGCCCGCCCGCCTGACCGGCGCGTTGATCAAGAAGTTCGCGTCACCGGAACGCCGTTCTCCTGACGCAGACTTCTTGATCAACGCGGTGATCGGCGGGAAGGGTGGGTGGGGTGGGGTGGGGTGGGTCAGAGGAGGGTGCCGGTGGCCACCAGCAGGGCGGGGCCGGCGAGCCAGCAGGAGTCCGGCTCGATCGTGACCGTCAGCCGGCCCCCGGGGACGTCGACCGCCACCACGCCGGTGTCCCGGCCGGCGTCGCGGAGGGCCACGGCCGCCACCGCGCAGGCCCCGGTGCCGCAGGAGAGCGTCTCGGCCGAGCCGCGCTCGTACACCCGCATCAGCACGTGCCCGTCGGTGCCGTCGACCGGCTCACCCGGACTGGTGAACTCGACGTTCACCCCGGCCGGGAACAGCGTCGGGTCGACCCCGGGCGGGCGGGTGAGGTCGAGCGTGGCCAGGTCCAGCCCGGCCGGCAGCGCGCAGACCAGGTGCGGGTTGCCGACGTCGACGGCGGTGCCGGGCAGGGTCAGCCCGCCGAGGGTGGCCACCCCGGCGTCGTACGGGTCCGGGCGGCGCATCTCGACGGCGACGGTCTCCCCGTCGAGGCGCGCGCGGACCACGCCGGCCCGGGTCGCCACCGGCAGGAGGCCGTCGGTCGGGGCGGCCAGCCCGCTGGCGACGAGGTAACGGACGAACACCCGGGCACCGTTGCCGCACATCTCGGCGAAGGAACCGTCCGCGTTCCAGTAGTCCATGAACCACTCGGCCTCGCCGGCCTGCCCGGCGCCGTCCGGATGCTTGGCGGCCCGGACCACCCGCAGCACGCCGTCGCCGCCGACGCCGCGTCGCCGGTCGCAGAGCGCGGCGACCCGCTCGGGGGTCAGCGCCAGGCTCCCGTCCGGGTCGGGCAGGATCACGAAGTCGTTGCCGGTGCCATGGCCCTTGGTGAACTCCACGCCCCCATCATTGCGCAGCGGCCCGCGACGTCCGGCGGGTGACCTCACTCCTGCGGGGCCCGCACCACCGTCAGGGCGAGGTCGACCAGGTCCGGTCTGGCGGCGTCCAGCCAGTGCACCCGGGGGTCGCGGCGGAACCAGGAGCGCTGCCGGCGGGCGAACCGGCGGGTAGCGCGGACCGTCTCGTCGTGCGCCTCGGTCTCGGTCAGCTCGCCGGCCAGGAAGCGCAGCACCTGCTGGTAGCCGAGCGCCCGACTGGCCGTACGCCCCTCGGGCAGGCCGTGGCCGACCAGCTCGCGGGTCTCGGCCACCAGGCCGTCGGCCCACATCCGGTCGACCCGCCGGGCGATCCGTTCGTCTAGGACGGCGGTGTCCCGGTCGACGCCGAGCTGTACCGACGGGTAGAACGGGGTTGGTTCGGGCAACGAGGCGGCGAACGGCGCGCCGGTCAGCTCGACGACCTCCAGTGCCCGGACGATGCGCCGGCCGTTGTTGGGCAGGATGCCGGCGGCGGCGGCCGGATCGGTGGCCCGCAGCCGCTCGTACAGCGGGGCCGGGCCGCGGGCGGCCAGTTCGGCCTCCAGTCGTCCCCGCAGCTCCGGGTCGGTGCCGGGGAACTCGAACCGTTCCAGCACCGCCCGGACGTAGAGGCCCGAGCCGCCGACCAGCAGCGGCACCCGTCCCCGGGCGAGGATGTCGTCGACCGCTGCGCGGGCGAGCTTCTGGTACTCGGCGACGCTGGCCGGCTCGGTGACCGGCCAGATGTCGAGCAGGTGGTGCGGCACGCCCCCGAGTTCGGCCGGGGTCAGCTTGGCGGTACCGATGTCCATGCCCCGGTAGAGCTGCATCGAGTCGGCGTTGACCACCTCGCCGTCGAGGGCCTGCGCGAGGGCGATGCTCAGCGCGGACTTGCCGGCGGCGGTCGGCCCGACCACCGCCACGACCCTCACGCCCGCCCCCAGGTCGCCACGAGATAGGCCACGCCGTACGGGGCGGTGTGGTGGGTCAGCTCGCCCCGCCAGTCGCCGCCGGCCGCGCGTACCGCGCCGGCCAGCACCTGCCAGGGGGCCCGGCCGGCGACCCGCAGCTGTGCCGAGATCCCCGGGTCCAGGCCGCGCAGGGCGGCGGTGTCCACGCCGGCCAGGGCCACGGCCACCCCGTCGTCGTACGGCTGCGCGCGCGGGTCGTCGTAGCCGGGTGCCTTCTGCCCCCGGCAGGCCGACCCGTCCCCCAGCACCAGCAGCGCGGTTCGCCTTCCGGCGACGGCGTCGGCCAACTCCGCCCCGAGCCGGTCGCACTCGTCGGGCGTGGCGTCGGCGGCGACGGAGTGGGCGAACCGGGGCAGCCCGGTGCCGGAGCGACCGACCAGCCACGCGCCGATGGTCAGGCTGAGTGGGAGGTGGGGGCCACCGGCACAGTTGACCTTCCACAACCGGACGTACCGGTCGACCCCGTACGGACGGAGCGAACCGTGGTCGGCGGGGTTGAACCGGGTCGTCCGGGGCCCGGAGCCGATCAGCAGGAGCTGCTCGGGACGGGCGTCGAGCAGCCGGGCGACCGCCGCGTCGCAGGCCGCGCGCAGGTCGTCGAGTTCACCGGCGGCCGCTCCGGCGACCTCGGGCAGGAGCAACGGCGGGTGCGGGCAGACGGCGGCGGCGACCAGGGACACCAGGCAACCGTAACGGCCGGAGCGCGGCCGACGCCCCGGGGCCCACGGGGATCACCGGCCGCGCCCCGGCGCCGGTGGGGCTGCCAAGGCCCGGTCGCCCCCGCTGTCCGCTGAGCCCTGTCGGTGCGGCGTACCGTACGGAGTACGTCAACAACCGAGAAGCCGACCGTCGAAAGACGACGGTCCGGGGTAGGACACCGTATGGTCACGGTCGGCGATAGGCGCTCGACGCGGACCCGGTGGGACCTGTGACAATGCCGGGGGAGAAACTTGCTGCGCCGTGGCGGCGATCACGGGACTGTCCCCGTCGACGCCGGGAGAACGAGGATGGGCACATGAGCGACTGGACTGCCTTCGGACGGGTGGACGCGGACGGCACCGTGTACGTCAAGACCACCGAGGGCGAGCGGGTGGTCGGATCCTGGCAGGCCGGAGCACCGGAGGAGGGGTTGGCCCACTTCGCCCGCCGCTTCGCCGACCTGGTGACCGAGGTCGACCTGGCCGAGGCCCGACTCAACTCGGGTGCGGCCGACGCCAGCGGATCACTGACCACGGTCCGCCGGCTCCGGGATTCGCTGGCCGAGGCGCACGTCGTCGGGGACATCGACGCGCTCGCCGCCCGGCTGGACAAGCTCGCCGCGCTCGCGGAGGAGAAGGCCGGCGAGGCGCGGGCGGCCCGCGACGCCGCGCGGGTCGAGGCCGTGGCCCGCAAGACCGCCCTGGTGGAGGAGGCCGAGAAGCTCGCCGCCGAGTCCACCGGCTGGAAGACCGCGGGCGACCGCCTCAAGGAGATCCTCGACGAGTGGAAGACCATCCGCGGGGTCGACAAGAAGACCGATGGTGAGCTGTGGAAGCGGTTCGCCACCGCCCGGGACGGGTTCACCCGGCGCCGGGGCGCGCACTTCGCCTCCCTGGACTCCCAGCGCAAGCAGGCGCAGGCCGCCAAGGAGCAGCTGGTCGCCGAGGCCGAGTCGGTCAAGGGCTCGACCGAGTGGGCGGCCACCGCCAACCGGCTCAAGGAGCTGATGGTGGAGTGGAAGGCCGCGCCCCGCGCCTCGAAGGAGGCCGAGCAGAAGCTCTGGGAGCGGTTCCGGGCGGCTCAGGACGAGTTCTTCACCCGGCGCAGCGAGGTCTTCTCGGCGCGCGACAACGAGCAGCGCGCCAACCTGGAGCGCAAGCAGGCCCTGCTGGCCGAGGCCGAGGCGCTGGACGTCGACGCCGACCCGCGCGGCACCCAGGCGAAGCTGCGCGAGATCCAGGCGCAGTGGCACGAGGCCGGACGGGTGCCCCGGGACGCGGCGGCCAGCCTGGAGCGGCGGATGCGGGCGGTGGACGACCGGGTCCGCGAGGCGATGGACTCCGCGTGGCGGCGTACCGCCCCGCAGGACAACCCGCTGCTGGCCCAGATGCGTGCGCAGGTCGCCGAGGCCGAGGAGCGGCTGACCCGCGCCCAGACCGCCGGGGACGCCAAGCGGATCCGGGAGGCCGAGCAGGCGCTCGCGTCCAAGCGGCAGTTCCTCCAGCTCGCCGAGCGGGCCGGCTGACCGACAATCGGTAGCCCCCGCGCACCCCGGGCTCCGGGTGCGCGGGGGCTTCGTCGTGCGACGGCTCCCGTCACCGCGCCGGTACGGCCGCCGTCACGGCGTTGACGGGCGCGGCGTTGACGGGCGCGATCGACGGCGACCAGAATGAGCACGGAGCCAGGGCACCCGCCACGCACGCGTGGCCATCTTCCGCACCGCAGGTCCGGGCACGGATTCCTCGGAATGGAGCTCTGGCAATGTCCCGTACCCTCCGTCGCGGCATGCTCGGCGGCGTCCTCGCCGCCGTGGTGACCGCGACCGTCGGCGTGCTCGTCGCCGCCGCCCCCACCCCCGCACCAGCCGTCACCGCGAGTGCCGGCACCGGCACCGGCTACCTGCACACGGCCGGCAACCGGATCGTCGACAGCACCGGCGCCACGGTCCGGATCACCGGCATCAACTGGTTCGGTATGGAGACCGACAACAAGACATTCCACGGTCTCTGGTCGACCAACCCGTGGCGCAACCAGATCGACACCATGGCCCGCCTCGGCTACAACACCCTGCGGGTGCCGTACTCGAACGACGCGCTGAAGCCGGGCGCGACGGCCAGTGGCATCAACGACTTCGTCAACCCCGACCTGGTCGGGCTCTCCCCGTTGCAGATCCTCGACCGGGTCATCGCGTACGCCGGCGGCAAGGGGATGCGGGTCATCCTGGACCGGCACCGGCCGACCGCCGGCGGCCAGTCCGCGCTCTGGTACACCTCGGCGGTCTCCGAGCAGACCTGGATCGACGACTGGAAGATGCTCGCCCGCCGGTACGCCGGCAACACCACCGTCATCGGCGCTGACCTGCACAACGAGCCGCACGCCGAGGGGACCAACCCGAACGCCACCGGCGCCTGCTGGGGCTGTGGCGTCCCGGCCCGGGACTGGCGGCTGGCCGCCGAGCGGGCCGGCAACGCGATCCTCGGCGTGCAGCCGGACTGGCTGATCTTCGTGGAGGGGGTGAGCTGCCCGAGCGGCGGCCTCTCCAACGTCTGGGACGGCGACCCGAGCAACGACGAGGACTGCGGCTGGTGGGGTGGCAACCTGTCGAAGGCCGGCGAGTTCCCGGTCCGGCTGAGCGTGCCGAACCGGCTGGTCTACTCGCCGCACGAGTACGCCACCTCGGTCTACGAGCAGGCCTGGTTCGACGCCCCCGACTTCCCGGCGAACCTGCCCGGGATCTGGGACAGGTACTGGGGTTACCTGTACAAGCAGAACGTCGCGCCGATCATGATGGGCGAGTTCGGCAGCACCCTCGCCGATCCCCGGGACAAGGTCTGGCTGGAGCGCCTGATGGCCTACACCGGCACCGGGGTCAACGGGATGTCCTTCACCTACTGGTCGTGGAACCCGAACTCCGGTGACACCGGTGGGATCGCCCTGGACGACTGGACCACCATCAACACCACCAAGCAGGCGATCCTCCAGCCGTACCTGATCGCCCCGGTCGGTGCCGGCCCCTCCCCCACCCCGACCGGCGGGCCGTCGTCCCCGCCGCCGGGCGGTGGGTGCACGGTCGCGTACCGGACGACCAACACCTGGCAGGGCGGCTTCCAGGGTGAGCTGACCGTCACCAACACCGGTGGCGCGGCGGTCAACCCGTGGCGGGTCACCTGGTCCTGGCCGAGCGGGGTCACCCTGGCCAGCGGCTGGAACGCCACGGTGACCCAGAGCGGCGGCACGGTGACCGCGGCGGCGCCCACCTGGACCCCCTCGCTGGGCGTCGGCGCCTCGGTGACGATCGGCTTCACGGCCAACGGCCCGGCCAGCACGCCGAGCGCGGTGACGCTCAACGACACCGCCTGCTGACCTGCCCTCCGGCGGCGGCCGTCACCGGTCCCCGGTGACGGCCGCCGTCACGTGTCCGGGGCGGGTCGACCCATGGAATCGAAGCCGATCGGTGATCGACTTGTGACACGGTGTTTACATCGGGGGACGGTTGTGTTTGTATCGGGAAAGCGCTTACCTGACCGGTCGAAGCGTAGTGCGGGAGCTGAAACAGCACGTCCAGCACGGTAAGGACAACCGTCCCCCCGGTCACCGGCCGACCCCCGACGCCGCTTTGGGCACGGCGTCCCGACGGTCCGCCGGCCGGGTGTCCACCGCTTCATGAAGGGAAGCACACCATGCTCGCAGGACGGCGTCGCCTGACGCTGCTCGCCACCACCGCCGGCGCCACCGCGGCGCTGGTCACCGCCGGGATGCTCACCTCCGTCACCGCCCAGGCCAGCCCCACCGCCGGCCCGGGGTCCGCCCCGCAGGCCGCCTCGACCGCCCTGGTCGGCTGGGCGACCCAGAACGGCGGCACCACCGGCGGCGGCAACGCCCCGACGACCACCGTCTCCAACGCCTCGGCGCTGTCCACCGCCGTCGGCTCCAGCAGCGCGGCGGTGATCCGGGTCTCCGGCACCATCTCCTGCTCCGGGATGATCCGGGTCCGGTCGAACAAGACCATCCTCGGCAACCCGGGCGCGACCATCTCCGGCTGCGGTTTCACCGTCAACGGCAACAGCAACGTGATCATCCGGAACCTGACCTTCCGGGGCTGGGGCGACGACGCGATCAACGTCGAGCAGTCCGCGAAGAACCTCTGGATCGACCACAACACCTTCACCGACGGCAACGACGGCGCGGTCGACATCAAGCGCGGCTCGGACTTCATCACCGTGTCCTGGAACCGGGTCTACAACCACGACAAGTCCATGCTGCTCGGGCACAGCGACGACAACGCCAGCCAGGACCGGGGGCACCTTCGGGTGACCTACCACCACAACTGGTTCGACGCCAGCACCCAGCGCCACCCCCGGGTGCGCTTCGGCAACCCGGTGCACGTCTACAACAACTACTACTACGACAACAGCGGCTACGGCGTGGCGTCCACCGAGGGCGCCGGCGTGCTCGTCGAGGGCAACTACTTCGAGAACGTCGACGACCCGTACCACCTCGGTGAGGGCAGCTCCGGGCCGGGCACCCTGGTCGCCCGGAACAACCACTTCGTGAACTCGGGCAACGGGCAGGCCGGCGGCAGCGTCGCCAGCATCCCGTACGCGTACACGCTGGACACCCCCAGCAGCGTCAAGTCGATCGTGACCGCCGGCGCGGGCGCCGGCCGGATCTCGGTCTGACCCGGAGGAAACCGGTCGGGGGGCGCCCCCGGGGGGGGGGCCCCCCCCCCCCCCCGGGGGGCCCCCCCCCCGGGGGGGGGGGGGGCCGCCCCCGCCCCCCCCCCCCCCGGGCGGCCCCCCCCCCCCACACGCGGCACCCCCCCCGCCGCGCCATGGCGATGGGGCCCGCGGGCGGGGGCGCGGGCGGTATCTGGGTCTTACCGGGAGGAAACCGGGGGGGGCCCGCCGGGGGGGGGGGCCCCCGACCCCGTCAGTGTGCGACGCAGCCGGTGACCGGCGCGGGCGACGCGGCCGGCGCGCCGACCGTGGGCAGGCCGAGCAGCACCCCGGGGGTACGCGGTGCGAGCCCCGCCTCGGCGGCGTCCCCGGCCCGGGTGCGCCGGTGCGACACCGGCTCACCGTCGGCGTTGAGATGGTGCGGGGCGGCGTAGGTGACCGTGGTGTGCACGATGTCGCCGGGTCGGATCGCGCCGGCCAGCGACCCCGCGTCGAAGTGCACCAGGCGGCCGTCACGGGCGCGACCGGACATCCGGCCGGTGCGCTCGTCCTTGCGGCCCTCGCCGACGGCGACCAGCACCTCGACGGTCTCGCCCACCAGCTTGCGGTTCTCCGCCCAGGTGATCTCCTCGACGCAGGCGATCAGCCGCTCGTAGCGCTCCTGCACGACCTCCTTGGGCAGCTGCCCGTCCATGGTGGCGGCCGGCGTGCCGGGGCGCTTGGAGTACTGGAAGGTGAACGCCGAGGCGAACCGGGACTCGCGGACCACGTCGAGGGTGCGCTGGAAGTCCGCCTCGGTCTCACCGGGGAAGCCGACGATGATGTCGGTGGTGATCGCCGCGTCCGGCATCGCCGCGCGCACCTTGGCGATGATGCCGAGGTAGCGCTCGGCCCGGTAGGACCGGCGCATCGCCTTCAGCACGTCGTCCGAACCGGACTGCAACGGCATGTGCAGCGAGTGGCAGACGTTCGGAGTCTCGGCCATCGCGGCGATCACGTCGTCGGTGAAGTCCCTGGGGTGCGGGCTGGTGAACCGCACCCGCTCCAGGCCCTCGACGTCGCCGCAGGCACGCAGCAGCTCGGCGAACGCCGACCGGCCGCCACCGCGCCCCCGGTTCGGCTCGCCAGCCTCGTCGAACGCCACACCGTAGGAGTTGACGTTCTGCCCGAGCAGGGTCACCTCCAGCACGCCGGAGTCGACCAGGGTGCGGACCTCGGCGAGGATGTCGCCGGGCCGGCGGTCCTTCTCCCGGCCCCGCAGCGAGGGCACGATGCAGAACGTGCAGGTGTTGTTGCAGCCGACCGAGATCGAGACCCAGCCGGCGTACGTCGACTCGCGCCGGGTGGGCAGCGTCGACGGGAAGACGTCGAGGGACTCCAGGATCTCCACCTCGGCGGCGGCGTTGTGCCGGGCCCGCTCCAGCAGCACCGGCAGGGAGCCGATGTTGTGGGTGCCGAAGACCACGTCCACCCAGGGTGCCCGGCGGACGATGTCGCTCCGGTCCTTCTGGGCCAGGCAGCCGCCGACCGCGATCTGCATCCCCGGGTTCCGGGTCTTGACCGGGCGCAGGTGACCCAGGTTGCCGTAGAGGCGGTTGTCCGCGTTCTCCCGGACGGCGCAGGTGTTGAAGACGACCACGTCGGGTTGGTCGTCGGCCTCCGGGGCACGCACGTAGCCCGCCTGTTCCAGCAGGCCGGAGATACGTTCGGAGTCGTGCACGTTCATCTGGCAGCCGTACGTACGCACCTGGTAGGTGCGCGGGCTGCCCACGGCTGCGGTAGTCATGACGGTGACAGCGTATCCGGGCCGGACGGACCGGCCCGAACCGAGGAGGAACCATGTGCCGGAGCATCAAGACCCTGCGGGAGCCGTACGTCCCGGCGGTCACTGACGCGGACGTGCACGCCGCGGCGTTGCAGTACGTCCGGAAGATCTCCGGTTTCCGCGCGCCCGCCGCACACAACGCCGCCGCGTTCGAGGCGGCGGTGACCGCCGTCGCCGCCGCCACCCGGACGCTGCTCGACCAGCTCGTGGTCCGGGGCGCCGCGCGCCCCGACCCCGCTCCCGCCGCCGACGGACCGGGCTCGTCCACCGCCGCCGCCCGACCGGCGTCCCCGGCCGCTGCCGAGTAGGTCGGACGGCCCCCGGTCAGGCCGCCGCGAGCGCGGGCACCACCGAGTCGGGGGCCCAGCGCGAGCGGTGACACCGGGACCAGCCCCGGCAGCCGGGGTGGGCCAGGGTGCACAGCCGCTGGTCGGTGAGTTCCTCGCCGTCGTCGGTCTCGCGGACCTCGAAGTGCACCGGACGGATCGTCCCGTCCGGGGTGACCAGCAGGTGCCGCCCGGCGTCGAGCGTGTCGTCGCGCAGCACGCAGGGGCGGTCCAGCAGGCGGGCGAGCGCCGCCACGCTGGTGTGCTCACCGATCCCCTCGGGCACCCCGTAGCAGTCCACGACGGTGGCGAACTCCCCCGGTGCCTGCCACACGTCGCAGATGACCGCGTGCACCGGGAGTCGACCGGGATCGGCCGCGGCGAGCGGCATCACCACCCGACCGAGCGCCTCCGCCAACGCCGGGTAGACCTCCACCGGCCGTACCCCGTCAATTCTCCAGCTCCACAGCTCGGTCATGCCGCCTCCTCGCTGTGCTCGTTCCCATGGGGCCTCCGGATCGGGCCTTACTCACGATGGTGGAGGTGATTTGGCCCGAGGCGGGGGCAAGTTACCGGTCTGTGACCATTCCGGGCAAAATTTCCACGCCCCCACCATCGGGAGATGACAGAAACCTGACATTCCATCAGGTATGGTGCCGCCGTCAGCGGAGGACGACCCGGTTTTCGGATCGGGGAAGGAGTTCGCCGATCACGGTGGCACCGGGCAGCTCGCCGGCGACCAGCAGGCCGCCGGAGGTCTGGGCGTCGGCCAGCAGCAGGCGGTCGTCCTCGCCGAACCGGCCGAAGTCCGTCCACGGGGTGACCCACTCCAGGTTGCGGCGGCTGCCGCCGCTGACGTGGCCGTCCCGCACCGCCTCCCGCGCCCCGGGCAGGTACGGCACCCGGGCGACGTCCAGCGCCACGGTCAGCCCGCTGGCCCGGGCGAGCTTGCTGGCGTGCCCGAGCAGCCCGAACCCGGTCACGTCGGTGCCGCAGCGCACCCCCGCCGCGACCGCGGCCCGCGCGGCGTCCCGATTCAGGGTGGTCATCGTCGCCACCGCCTCGGGGAAACTCTCCCCGGTGGCCTTGTGCCGGGTGTTGAGCACCCCGACGCCGAGCGGCTTGGTCAGCGACAGCGGCAGCCCGGCCCGCCCGGCGTCCAGGGTGATCAACTCCTCGGGGCGGACCAGTCCGGTCACCGCGAGCCCGTACTTGGGTCCCTCGTCGTCGACGCTGTGCCCGCCGGCGAGATGGCAGCCCGCCGAGCGGGCCACGTCCTGCCCACCGCGCAGCACCTCCCGGGCCAGCTCCAGCGGCAGCACGTCCCGGGGCCAGCAGAGCAGGTTGAGCGCGAGCAGCGGCGTACCACCCATGGCGTAGACGTCGGAGAGGGCGTTGGTGGCGGCGATCCGGCCCCAGTCGTACGCGTCGTCGACCACCGGGGTGAAGAAGTCGGCGGTGCTGACCACGCCGGTCCGCTCGTCGAGACGGACGACCGCCGCGTCGTCCCCGTGGTCCAGGCCGACCAGCAGTTCGGCGGTGCCGCCGCTCGGGCCGAGACCGGACACCATCCGTTCCAGCTCGCCGGGCGGGATCTTGCACGCACAGCCACCACCACGGGCGTACCGGGTCAATCGGACTGGTTCCATCGACTGCCTCGCCTCCACTCGACCGCACCGGACGCCGCCGGTCCGGCAGCCGACCCCGGCGCGCCTACCGCCCTGGTCGGCGGCCCGTTGCCCGGTTCGCGGCCGGCCCGCCGGACGAATGGTGCCGGATCTCCGACTTCGCGCCACGATAGCCGCCGGTGTTACCGCTCCGTGACCCGCTGAGTTGCGTTCTGCCATGCCGGCCCGCCTAGAGTTGCCCCACCGGAGGTCGCCCGACCTCCGCGCCCAGGCGACGACGAGGGACGGTGGACGACGGTGACGACGGGCGAACCGCTCATCGTGCTCGATTCGGTCAACAAGTGGTTCGGTCCGCTGCACGTGCTGAACGACGTCTCGCTCTCGGTCGGCCGGGGCGAGGTGGTCGTGGTCATCGGCCCGTCCGGCTCCGGCAAGTCGACGCTGTGCCGCGCGATCAACCGGCTCGAACCGATCACCTCCGGCACGATCACCTTCGACGGGCAGCCCCTGCCCGCCGAGGGCAAGGCACTGGCCAGGCTGCGCTCCGAGGTCGGCATGGTCTTCCAGTCGTTCAACCTCTTCGCGCACAAGACGATCCTGCAGAACGTCACGCTCGGCCCGGTCAAGGTCCGCAAGGAGAAGGCGGCGGTCGTCCGGGAGCGGGCGATGGCGCTGCTCGACCGGGTCGGCATCGCCAACCAGGCGGACAAGTTCCCGGCCCAGCTCTCCGGTGGCCAGCAGCAGCGGGCGGCGATCGCCCGCGCGCTGGCCATGCAGCCCAAGGCGATGCTCTTCGACGAGCCCACCAGCGCACTGGACCCGGAGATGGTCGGTGAGGTGCTCGAGGTGATGACCTCGCTGGCCCGCGACGGCATGACGATGGTCGTGGTCACCCACGAGATGGGCTTCGCCCGGCACGCGGCCAACCGGGTCATCTTCATGGCCGACGGCCAGCTCGTCGAGGACGCCTCCCCGAACGAGTTCTTCGCCAACCCGCGCAGCGAGCGGGCCAAGGACTTCCTCTCCAAGATCCTCACGCACTAGGCGTCCGTCCGGAGCGCGCCGTCCCCCGGCAAGCTCAGTCGAAGAAGGAGAAGATCATGCGGTTCAAGCGCGTGGCGGCGGCAGCCATGATGGCGTCGCTCGCCCTCTCGGTCGCGGCCTGCGGCAAGGAGGGCACCCCGACGCCGAGCGGCGACGGCAACGCCCCCGGTGGCAGCAACGCCGACACCTGCCAGACCTCTGGTACGACCTTCACCCCGAAGACCGACGCCGCTGTCGCCGGCAGCCCGACCTTCGACCGGATCAAGAGCGCCGGCAAGGTCGTCGTCGGGGTCAAGTTCGACCAGCCGTTCCTGGGCTACAAGGACGCGCAGGGCGCCCGCTGCGGCTTCGACATCGAGGTCGCCCAGTACATCGCGAGCACGCTCGGCGTCGACCCGGCGAAGATCGAGTACAAGGAAATCGCCTCCGCCAACCGGGAGACCGCGATCAAGGGTGGCGAGGTCGACTACTACGTCGGCACCTACTCGATCACCGACAAGCGCAAGAACGACATCTCGTTCGCCGGCCCGTACTTCGTCGCCGGCCAGGATCTGCTGGTCCGCAAGGACGAGAGCGCGATCACCGGCAAGGACACCCTCAAGGGCAAGAAGGTCTGCTCGGCGACCGGCTCCACCCCGATCCAGAGGGTCCGGGACGAGGGGCTGACCGAGCCGGAGAACATCGTCGAGTTCAAGACCTACTCCGAGTGCGTCTCGCAGCTGCTCGACAAGAAGGTCGACGCGGTCACCACCGACGACGCCATCCTCAAGGGCTACGCCGCGCAGGCCAGCGGCGAGCTGAAGGTCGTCGGCCAGCCGTTCAGCACCGAGAAGTACGGCATCGGCCTGCCCAAGGACGACAAGGCGTTCCGCGACTACGTCAACGACCAGCTGGAGGCCTCGTTCACCGGCGGCACCTGGCAGAAGATCTACGACGGCACGCTGGGCAAGTCCGGCTCGCCGGCCAGCCCGCCCACCCTCGAGCGGTACTGACCTGCGTTCGTGACGCGGTGACGGGCGGGGGTCTCCCCGCCCGTCACCCGCGCTGAGGACTGAGAGCGAGAGGCATGGGCGAGTTCTTCCGCGTCCTGACGGACAACAAGGACCTGTTCGTCGACGGCTTCACCAACACCGTCCAACTGTTCCTGAGAGCCGCCGTGGGCAGCCTCGTCCTCGGCATGCTGCTCGGCGCGATGCGGGTCTCCCCGGTCCCCGCGCTACGGGCCTTCGGCGCCACCTACGTCAACCTGGTCCGGAACACCCCGTTGACCCTGGTCTTCGCGTTCCTCGTCTTCGCGGTACCGAAGCTCGACGTCAACATCGACTACTTCGCCAGCGCGGTCATCGCGCTGACCGTCTACACCGCGGCCTTCATCTGCGAGGTGATCCGTTCCGGCGTGAACACCGTCGCCCCGGGCCAGGCCGAGGCGGCCCGGGCGCTGGGCATGACGTTCGGTCAGGTGCTGACCCTGATCGTGATGCCGCAGGCGCTGCGGGCGATGGTGCCGCCGATGATGAGCGTGCTCATCGCGATGCTGAAGAACACCACAATCGCCGCCGGATTCTCGGTGCTGGAGGCGGGCGCGATCCCGTCGTACATGTCCGAGCGCGGTGAGCCGCAGTTCGCCGTGCTGCTCTGGATCACCATCGGCTTCCTGATCCTGATCCTGCCGCTGGTGGCCCTGCAACGAATCCTCGAGCGCAAGTGGGCGGTAGCGCGATGACGTCGGTGCTCTACGACCTGCCCGGGCCGAAGGCCCGCCGGCGCAACGCGATCCTCGGTGTCGTCTCGACCGTCGGCATCGTCGCGCTCGTCGCGTTCGTGATCTTCCGGTTCAACGAGACCGGCCAGTTCGAGGCACGCAAGTGGGAACAGCTCCAGTACGCCTCGGTGCAGCGGGAACTCCTCGCCGGCCTCTGGGCCACGCTCAAGGCGGCCGGGCTCGCGACCGTGCTGGCCCTGCTCTTCGGTGCGGTCTTCGCCAGCGCCCGGCTCAGCGACAAGTGGTTCCTGCGGACCCCGGCCACCTTCGTGGTGGAGCTGTTCCGGGCCATCCCGCTGCTGATCCTGATCTTCTTCGGCTACTACGTGCCGTTGCAGTACGGCTGGCCGATCGACAAGCTCTGGGCGCTGGTCATCGGGCTGACCCTCTACAACGGCTCGGTGCTGGCGGAGATCTTCCGCGCCGGCATCAACGCGGTGCCGTACGGCCAGTCCGAGGGCGCGTACGCGATCGGGATGCGCAAGAACCAGGTACTGCGGCTGATCCTGCTGCCGCAGGCGTTCCGGTCGATGCTGCCGGCGATCGTCAGCCAGCTCGTGGTGCTGCTCAAGGACACCGCGCTCGGGTTCATCATCACGTACCCGGAGCTGCTCTTCGTCGGCAAGCAGATCGGTGGGCGACTGTCGTTCGGCCTGCCCTACGTGCCGACGTACCTTGTGGTCGCTGCGATCTACATCAGCATTTGCGGCCTGCTCTCCTTCTTCGCCTGGTGGTTGCAGCGCCGGCTGAGCCGGATGCCCCGCACGGCCGGCAAGGTGCTGCCCGCCCAGGACGCCGGAGCGGACTCGGCCCGAGCCGTCTGAGGACGTGCCCCCGGAAGGGGGGGGGGGGGCGGGCCGGCCCCCCCCCCCGGGGGGGGGCCCCCCCCCCCGGCCCCCGCCCGGGCCCCCCCCCCCGCCCGCCGGGGCGGCCGGGGCCCCCCCCCCCGGGCGGGGGGGGGGGGCGCGCCCCGCGGGGGGGGGGGGCCCCCCCCCGGGGGGGGGGGCGGCCCCCCCCCCCCCCCCCTTCCGGGTTGCCGGCCCGCTCCCGGTGACCTGACCGTCGCCTCAAGCCGGTCACGGCGGTACTCCGGCGGTGACCGCGTCGCCTCCGGCCCGGCACCACACTCACGAATCAGTCACGCATCGTGTCGACAAACTGACACTCAGATAGTGTTGTCGACGGAACTTCCACCAGGATGGTCGATGACACTTGTGTTTGTCGATGGATTCGCATCGGCACCGTTAAGCCGGCAGTCCGGAACGTGAACGGACCCGGCGAACGGACGACCAGAACGGGGTGGCACATGACACGCGTCAGGAGACTCGGGATGTCGGCGGCGGCGTTCGCCATGACCGCCGGGGCCCTGTTGGCCCCCGGCTCGCCGGCACAGGCGGCAAGCTGCACGGCCGGTGGGAACATCGGCCAAGACGGCGGGTCGGGCTGGGCGACGTGCACCGGTGTGACCAGCGCCCGGGTCCAGGTCCTGTGCGAGGAGAACAGCGGTGCCCGGTACACCGCGTACGGCCCTTGGGTCGGCGCCGGGGTGCAGTCGCGGGCCCGTTGTCACGAGTACGCCTGGGTCGTGACCGTCGGGGCACAAATCACCTGATGCCACGACCCCGGCATCGCGCGCCGAGCGAGCTCTCAGCCGTGATCCGCTGAGCGGCGACAGCCGCAGGGCGTCGCCGACGTCACCGCCACGATGGGGCACCCGTTCCTCGGGTGCCCCATCCGCGTGTCCCTGCTGTACCGGCGGGGTGATTCCAGGGCGCCGGTGCCCCGTCGGTCAGCGGGCGATCTCGGTGACCCGGGACTCGCGGACCACGGTGACCCGGATCTGCCCCGGATAGGTCAACTCCTCCTCGATCTGCTTGGCCACGTCCCGGGCCAGCACCGCCGCGCCGATGTCGTCCACGTCGTCCGGCTTGACCATCACCCGGATCTCCCGGCCGGCCTGCATCGCGAAGACCTTCTCCACGCCGAGCTTGCCGGCGGCGATCTCCTCGATCCGCTCCAGCCGCTTGACGTACGCCTCCAGGCTCTCCCGCCGGGCCCCGGGACGGCCTCCCGAGCAGGCGTCCGACGCCTGGGTCAGCACCGCCTCGATGGTCTGCGGGGCCACCTCGTTGTGGTGCGCCTCGATGGCGTGGACGACGTCCTCGCTCTCGCCGTACTTGCGGGCCACGTCCGCGCCGATCAGCGCGTGGCTGCCCTCCACCTCGTGGGTGAGCGCCTTGCCGATGTCGTGCAGGAAGGCGCACCGTTTGATGGTCGGCACGTCCAGTCGCAGTTCGGCGGCCATGATCCCGGCGATGTGCGCGGTCTCCACCAGGTGCTTGAGCACGTTCTGCCCGTACGACGTGCGGTAGCGCAGCCGGCCGAGGAGGGTGGCCAGTTCCGGGTGGATGTCGGTGATGCCCACCTCGACCAGGGCGTCCTCGGCGGCCCGCTGGCAGAGTTCGTCCACCTCCTGCCGGGCCAGGTCGTGCACCTCCTCGATCCGGTGCGGGTGGATCCGCCCGTCAAGGACCAGCTTCTCCAGGGTGAGCCGGCCGACCTCCCGGCGGACCGGGTCGAAGCAGGAGAGCAGCACCGCCTCGGGGGTGTCGTCGATGATCAGGTTGACCCCAGTGACCGACTCGAAGGCGCGGATGTTGCGTCCCTCCCGGCCGATGATCCGCCCCTTCATCTCGTCGCCGGGCAGGTGCAGGACGCTGACCACGCTCTCCGCGGTCTGCTCGCTGGCGACGCGCTGGATCGCGTCCACCACGATGTGCCGGGCCCGCTGGTCGGCCGTGTTGCGGGCGTCCGACTCGATGTCCCGGACCAGCAGCGCCGCTTCCCGCTTGGCAGACGTCTCGATCGCCTCGATCAGCTCGGCGCGGGCCGCCTCGACGCTCAGCCCGGCGACCCGCTCCAGTTCCCGGCGCCGCTGCTCCTCCGCCTCGACGAGGGCCTGCTCCCGTTCGACCAGCGCCGTCTCCCGGGCGGCCAGGGCGGCGCTGGCGGCGGTGAGCTGACGCTCCCGCTCGGCGAGCCGCTCCACCTCCTCGGTGTGCAGCCGCTCCCGTTCGTCCATCCGGGCCGCCCGCCGTTCGACCTCGGCGGCCTGCTCCCGGGTGGTGGAGGCGAGCACCGCCACCTCCCGCTCGCCGCTGCGCCGGGCCGCCGCCCGCAACTGCTCGGCGTCCGCCTCGGCCTGCTTGTGGGCGCGCTCCAGGACGGTGTCCGCCTCCAGCCGGGCCGCCGCCAGCACCCGGCGCGCCTCGTCCCGGGCGGCGGTCGCCTCGGCCTTGGCCCCCGCTGCCTCGGCCTGGGCCGCCGCTGCGGCGGACTTCGCCACGTCGGCGGTCGAGTGGGCCTCGTCGGCAGCGGTACGCAGCGCCGCCAGCGACTGTTCCTGACGGTCCTTCTCGGCGGCGAAGGCCGGGTCCTCGGGCGCGGGCGCCGCGCCGACCCGGCGCAGGGTCCGGGCACCGAGGACGACCGCGCCGACCACCACGAGGGTCAGGACCACGACCGCCCCGAGAAGGACGACATCGAAGGCGCTCATGCCGGCACCCCGTGGGGACCACCGCTGATCCTCTGCCGCCCCGTCATGGCCGCCTCCCCTGAACCGTCGGCGCCGCAGCGGTTACGTGCCGGTGGGCACGCACCCCTGCGGCTACTAGACGCCCGACCGGAGCGACTGGCCATGGGTAGGTCTCCGTCGGCGGTGACCCCCCTTGGTCATCGCCGACGGCCGGGTGCAGTTGTCGCGCCGGCGTCGGACCGGTCGGTCCGACGTCGGCGTAAGGCCAGACGAGCTGGCCGAAGTGATGCTGTTCTGTTACACGATCTATGTTGTGCGCTTAGCCTGCGCTGGTCGGGCAATGTGAGCCTGTAAGGCGAGGCTAGGTGCCGAGAGGCCTTCCGGTCAAGGACTCATGATCAAAATAGGCGGACAGAGGGCAGCCGAACGGTCACGCCACGCTCATCACTCACCGGACACGACACAACAAAGCGGGCAACCATCCCGCCCCCACCGGCCATGGCGACTACTCATCGTACGGGTCGCATCACGCACACCAGCGAGCCGTCCTCGATCCCGTCGTCGGCGCGCCCCCAGCTTCCCACCCCAGGACGATCATGACGGTGGCGGGCCGGGAAAGCGATTTTGCCGACGCGGAACGTCATGATCATCCAAGCGGAGGGTCGGCATCGGGATCGGGAGCGAGGGCGTCGGGGTCGATCTGGTCGGCGAACTCGGCGGCCTCGGCGCTCTGCGCAGCCAGGGCGTCCTTGACCGCCCGGATCGCCAGCCCCGGCGGGTAGCCCTTGCGGGCGAGCATGCCGACCAGTCGCCGGAAGACCGCGTCCGGCTCACCCCGGGCGGACCGCAGCTTGCGGTCCACCAGGGCGCGGGCCGTCTCCGCCTCGGTGGCCTCGTCCAGTTCACCGAGCGCCGCACCGGCGACCTCGCCGTCCACCCCGCGCTGACGCAGCTCGTTGGCGAGCGCCCGTCGGGACAGTCCCCGCCCGGCGTGCCGACTCGACACCCAGGCCCGGGCGAACGCGGCGTCGTCGATGATGCCGACCTCGTCGTACCGGTCGAGCACCTCGGCGGCGACCTCCGGGGAGACGCCGCGACGGGCAAGCGCCCCGGCCAGTTCCGCCCGGGTCCGTGGCCGGACCGCGAGCTGCCGGAGGCAGATCTCCCGGGCCACCTCCGCCTCGTCGCGGGGCTCGGCGCGGGGCGGCTCGTCGGACGAGCGGGACTCGTCCGACGGGTCGGCCGGCCAGGTGCCGTCGTCGAGCGGCTCGGCGGTCGCGCCCGGTCCGGAACCGTTCCGGCGTCCCCGCCGGGGTCGTGCGGACATGTCACCCGTCCGGGGAGGGATGGCGTCCCAGCCCCGCCCCGAACGGGCCCGTCGTCCCACCACGCGGCCGGTCAGAAGTCGACCGGCGGCAGCTCGGGGCCACCGGCCGCGTCGCCGGCCCCGACACCCACGCCGAGCTTCTCCAGGATCTTCTTCTCGATCTCGGCGGCCACGTCCGGGTTCTCCCGGAGGAACTCGCGGGCCTTCTCCTTGCCCTGGCCGAGCTGGTCCCCGTCGTAGGTGTACCAGGCACCGGACTTCCGGATGATCGACTGCTCGACGCCGACGTCGATCAGCGAGCCCTCCCGGGAGATGCCCTTGCCGTACATGATGTCGAACTCGGCCTGCTTGAACGGGGCGGCGACCTTGTTCTTCACGACCTTGACCCGGGTGCGGTTACCGACCACGTCGGTGCCGTCCTTCAGGCTCTCGATCCGACGGACGTCCAACCGGACCGACGCGTAGAACTTCAGCGCCCGACCACCCGTGGTGGTCTCGGGCGAGCCGAACATCACGCCGATCTTCTCGCGGAGCTGGTTGATGAAGATCGCCGTGGTGCCGGTGTTGTTGAGCACACCGGTGATCTTCCGCAGCGCCTGGCTCATCAGGCGGGCCTGGAGACCGACGTGGCTGTCGCCCATCTCGCCCTCGATCTCGGCGCGCGGCACCAGGGCGGCCACCGAGTCGATCACGAGGATGTCGAGCGCCCCGGAGCGGACCAGCATGTCGGCGATCTCGAGGGCCTGCTCGCCCGTGTCGGGCTGGGAGACCAGCAGCGCGTCGGTGTCGACGCCGAGAGCCTTGGCGTACTCCGGGTCGAGCGCGTGCTCGGCGTCGATGAAGGCGGCGATGCCGCCGGCCCGCTGGGCGTTGGCGACCGCGTGCAGGGCGACCGTGGTCTTACCGCTGGACTCGGGACCGTAGATCTCGACGACCCGGCCCCGGGGCAGCCCGCCGACGCCGAGCGCCACGTCGAGCGCGATCGAGCCGGTGGGGATTATCGCGGTCTGGACGACCGGCCGCTCCCCCAGGCGCATCACCGAGCCCTTGCCGAACTGCTTGTCGATCTGCGCGAGAGCAAGGTCGAGTGCCTTCTCCCGGTCGGGCGCTGCCGCCATGGTTACCCCTGCCTTCGCCGGCGTCTTTGCTGAGCTTCTCGTCACGCGGACACGCTAGGCGCTGGGTCCGACAAGAACCAGCCGACCGGCCGTGGCCTGTGGACGAGCACCCCGCTGTGGACAATAGCCGAACACCTGTACGAGACGGCAAGCGACACACCCACCGACGGAAGGGCAGCTCAGCGCAGTCGCGCGGGCACCCGGTCCGGGTACGCGGCGCACACCGCGCGCCACACCACGTGGGTCTGCTCACCCGAGGCGAGCGCCTCGTCGATGGTCCGCCCGCCGAGCTGGGCGAGGACCTGGTCCCGGGCGATGCTGCCCGCGTAGCCGGCCCCGAACGCCTCCTCCAACCGGCTCCAGAAGTCGGTCAGCCGCACCGTGTTCCCCCGTTCCGCACGTCACTCCTCCTCGGGCGCGGACAACACCGTCGCCGGCCGCAACGCTAGCGCCACCAACGGCACGATCGCGACCGCCGCGAGCAGGGTCAGGACGGGGTAGCCGGCCACCTGCACGACAAACCCGCTGGCCGCGCCGGCCGCCGCACCGGCCAGTCCCATGGTCAGGTCGGACAGGCCCTGGACGGTGGGGCGCTCGGCCACCGGCACCGACTCCGACAGCAGCGTGGAACCGGCCACCATGGTGGCCGACCAGCCCAGCCCGAGCAGGACCAGACCGACCGAGAGCAGCACGGTGTGGTGCCCGGCGGTGCCGGCCACCGCGCAGGCGGCCAGCAGCAGGGCGGTACCGGCGAGGATCACCGGCCGCCGGCCGACCCGGTCGGTGAGCCAGCCGACCAGCGGGGCGAGCGCGTACATCCCGGCGATGTGCAGGCTGAGCACGACCCCCACCACGCGCAGCACGTCGGCGTCGCCGTGCGACTCGCCGAGGTGCACCGGGGTCATCGCCATCACCCCGACCATGACCAGGTGGCCCATGGCGACCGCGGCGATGCCCAGCCGGGCGGCCGGCCGCTGCCGTACGACCTGCCAGGCCGACCACATGCCGGCGGCGCGGCGGGCCGCCGGCCCCGGCGGCACGACCTCGGCACCGGCGGCCGGGGCCGCCTCGGTCACCGCGAGCCGGCGGGCGGTGAGCAGCGGGTCGGGACGGAGCAGCGCGAAGATGACCACGGCGGCGCACCCGAAGGCGACGGCGCTGAACGCGAACGGCCCGGCCAGCGCGGGCAGCCCCCAGCGGCTGGTGGTGGCGTCGGCGAGGTCGGCGAAGTTCGGCGCGGCCACCGCCCCGATCGTGGTGGCCCAGACGATCAGGGAGAGTTGCCGGCCCCGGCGGGCCGGCTCGGCGAGGTCGACGGCGGTGTACCGGGCCTGGAGGTTGGCGGCGCTGCCACCGCCGAAGAGGAGCATGCCGAGGAAGAGCAGGGGCACCGAGCGGGTGGTCGCGGCGGTCACCACCAGCAGCCCGCCGAGCGCGCCGGTCAGGTAGGCCAGGACCAGGCCGGGCCGGCGGCCGTACCCGGTCATGATGCGGGTGATCGGGACGGCGAGCAACGCGCCGCCGACCACCCCGGCGCTCTGCGCCAGGCCGGCCACGGCGGCGCCCGCGATCCGCTCGGCGAGCAGCGCGCCGACGGAGATGCCGATGGTGACCCCGACCCCGCCGATGATCTGGGTGGCGAAGAGCAGCCGCAGGGTCCGCCGCTGGATCGGGGCGACGTCCGGGTGCAGGGCGGCCGGGGCGGTGAGTTCGGTGGTCATCCACGACTCCTCGGGAGGGGGCGGCCCCCATCCTGGCGTACCCGTCGCGGCGTCCCGCGCCCGCCGTCCCGCTACAGGCCGAGGCCGCGGCCGATGATCTCCTTCATGATCTCGGTGGTGCCGCCGTAGATGGTCTGCACCCGCCCGTCCAGCCAGGCCTTCGCCACCGGGTACTCGAGCATGTAGCCGTACCCGCCGTGCAGTTGCAGGCAGCGGTCGGCGACCCGGTTCTGCAGCTCGGTCGTCCACCACTTGGCCTTCGCCGCGTCGACAACGGTCAGCCGGCCGGCGTTGAACTCGGCGACGCAGTGGTTGACGAAGGTCCGGGCGATGGTGACCTCGGTGTCCAGCTCGGCGAGGAGGAACCGGTTGTGCTGGAAGGAGCCGATCGTCCGGCCGAACGCCTGCCGGTCGCGGGCGTAGGCGAGGGTGACCGCGAGCAGCCGCTCGGCGGCGGCGACGGCGGAGACGGCGATGCCGAGGCGCTCCCGGGGCAGGTTCGCCATCAGGTGGTAGAAGCCGTGGTTCTCGGTGCCGAGCAGGTTCCCCGCCGGCACCCGGCAGTCGTCGAAGAAGAGTTCGGCCGTGTCGTTGGCCTTCAGGCCCACCTTGGCCAGCCGGCGGCCCCGGGTGAACCCCGGGGTGCCGCTCTCCACCACGATCAGGCTGACCCCGTGCGCGCCCTGCTCGGGTGCGGTCTTGGCGACCACGACGACCAGGTCGGCCTGCTCGCCGTTGGTGATGAAGGTCTTCTGCCCGTTGAGCACCCAGTGGTCCCCGTCGCGTACCGCGGTGGTGCGGATGCCGGCCAGGTCGGAGCCGGCACCGGGCTCGCTCATCGCGATCGCGGTGACGACGTCGCCGGCGCAGAAGCCGGGCAGCCAGCGGCGGCGCTGCTCCTCGGTGGTCAGGTCGGTGAGGTACGGCGCGACGACGTCGTTGTGCAGGCCGAAGCCGAGCCCGGAGCAGCCGGCGGCGACGATCTCCTCGGCGAGCACCGCGTTGAACCGGAAGTCCCGCTGGCCCCCGCCGCCGTACTCGGGGTCGACGTCGGTGCCGAGCAGCCCGGCGGCGCCCGCCTTCCGCCAGACGTCCCGGTCGACGATGCCGGCCGTCTCCCAGCGGTCGTGGTGCGGCACCGCCTCCCGGGCGAGGAACTCCCGGCAGAGGTCCCGGAACTCGTCGTGGACGGGCTCGTAGAGATGCTGCTGCATGGCGGTCAGTGTGGCACCGGCCCCCCGTCCTGCCCAGGGCCGCGCCCGCCACCGGTCAGGGCCCGGGTCGGACCGGCGGCGGATCAGCCGGTCAGGGCCCGGGCGGCGACGGTGAGGTCGGCGACCAGTCCCTGGTAGGCGATCTCCTGGTTGTCGGCGCGCAGCACGGCGGACGGGTGGATGGTGGCGAGGAGCCGGGCCGGCGGCGCGTCGGCGACCCGGCCAGCGGAGTCGACCGGCACCCGGGTGAAGTCCTCGGGGCGCTGCGCCGAGGCCGGCCAGGGCAGCAGTTCACCACGCTGGCGGGTGACCCGGAACGCCGGACCGAGCAGGGCCTTCGCGGCGGTGGCCCCGAGCGCCACCACGATCTCCGGACGGAGCCGGGCGAACTCGGCGACGAGCCAGGGCCGGCAGGCGGTGATGTGCACCTGGTCGGGCGTCTGGTGGATGCGCCGCCTGCCGCGCAGCTCGAAGCGGAAGTGCTTCACGGTGTTGGTGAGGTAGAGCCGGGTGGGGTCGAGGCCGGCGTCGTCGACCGCCCGGCGGAGCACCCGCCCGGCCGGTCCGACGAACGGGAGGCCCTTCTGGTCCTCCAGGTCGCCGGGCTGCTCGCCGACGAGGACCACCCGGGCGTCCGCACCGCCCCGGCCGAAGACGGTCTGCGAGGCGTCCCGGTACAGCTCGCAGCCCTGGCAGCCGCCGGCGGCGGCCCGCAACTCGTCGATCGTGTCGGCGCGGGGCGGAATGAACCGCTGGGCACCCGGGGCGGTCTCGGTCTGCTCGGACATGGCGACTGTTGTACCCGCACGTGCCTCGGTCACGCGGCGATCCCTGGTCGGCCCGGCGCGTCGCGCCCGACCCGCGTGCCCCGGCGCCCTGGACCGATCGGGTACGGCCCGGCCGGTGGTATCGACCTGGTCGCCTGCCCCGGCGCCCTGGACCGATCGGCCCCGGCGGGGATCGGCTCGTCGTCAGGCGGTGAACCCGGTCGGCAGGGCGGGTCGGAGCGCGTGGGCGACCGCGTCGGCGAGGGCCGGGATCTCCGCGTCGTCGAGTGGGCTGACGGTCAGCCGGACGGAGGGGGGCGCGCCGATCCGGAACAGCCCACCGGGGGCGACTGCCCAGCCGGCGTCCCGCAGGGCGGTCACCGCGCTGGTCTCGTCGGGAACCGGCACCCAGACGTTGATGCCGCTGCGGCCGTGGGCGGTGAGGCCGTGCCCGGCCAGCGCGGCGATCAGGGCGACACGCCGCCGCTGGTAGCTCTCCTCCGCCCCGGCGATCAGCTCGGTGGTCGCCGGGTCGGCCCAGAGTGCCAGCACCAGCTGTTGCAGCAGGGTGGAGACCCAGCCGGGGCCGACGCTCATCCGGCCGGCCACCCGGGCCACGGTCGTCTCGTCCCCCGCGAGCAGGGCGAGTCGGAGATCCGGGCCGTAGGGCTTGCTCACCGAGCGGACGAAGGCCCAGGACGGGGTCGCCCCGGCCAGGGGGTGCAGCGGCAGCCGGGCCAGTTCGGCGGCGTGGTCGTCCTCGACGAGCAGCACGTCGGGGCGACCGGCGAGCAGGGCACGCAACGCCTCGGCCCGGCCGGCCGAGACGGCCGCGCCGGTGGGGTTCTGCGCCCGGCTGGTGACGATCAGGGCCCGCGCCCCGAGGGCCAACGCGTCCCGGACCCCGGCCTCGGTCGGGCCGTCGTCGTCGACCGGCACGGCGACCGGCCGCAGGCCCAGCGCGGCCACCAGGTCGAGCAGGTTGGCCCAGCCCGGGTCCTCCACGGCCACCGGATCGCCGGGGCGCAGGTGGGCGGCGAGCAGGCGCTCGATGCCGTCGAGGGCCCCGCCGGTGACGGTGAGCCCGTCGACCGGGACCCCGTCGGCGGTGAGCCGGCGGTGCGCGGCCTCGGCCAGTTCGGGCAGGACACCGGTCGTCGCGTAGCCGGCGGGTGGGCCGATCCGGTCGGCGAGCCGGGCCAGGTGCGGGCCGAGCGGCGGCAGCAGCCGGAGGTCGGGCTGCCCGCGGGAGAGGTCCCGGACGCCGGGGCCGGGGGTCGGGTACCGGGCGGCGCGGCGGGTGGCCACCGGCGGGCGGGGGCGGACCCGGGTGCCGTGCCGGCCGGCGGTCGCGACCAGGCCGCGCTGCCGCAACTCCTGGTAGGCCCGGGCGACGGTGGCCGGACTGACCGCGAGGGTGGCGGCCAGGACGCGGACCGGGGGCAGGGCACTGTCGGGAGGAAGCGCTCCGCTGCGGACGCCCGACTCGACGCTCGCCGAGATCTCGGCCGCCGTCTCGCCGGTGATCTGATAACGTACTGCCACAGTTCGTGGATTGTACTAGAACAAAGGCGGGATGTCACATGTACACACCGACCGCCCGGACCACCCCCCACCGCTCGCGGGAGCGGATGAGCTACGACCGCGCCGCCGCCCACGCCGTGCTCGACGAGGCGTACCACTGCACGCTCGGCTTCGTCGTCGACGGCGAGCCACGCCTGCTGCCCACCCTCCACGTCCGCGTCGGCGACACCCTCTACCTGCACGGCTCCACCGGCAGTCGGCCCCTGCTGGCCGCCCGGGGCCCGGACGGGCTTCCGGTCTGTGTCGGTGTCACCCTGCTCGACGGGCTGGTCTACGCCCGCTCCCAGTTCCACCACAGCGCCAACTACCGCTCCGTGGTCGCGCACGGGGTCGCCCGCCTGGTCACCGATGCCGGGGAGAGGTCCACGATGCTGACCGCGCTGATGGAGAAGGTCGGCACCGGCCGCAGCGCGGAGAGCCGCCCGCCGAGCCCGAAGGAGCTGGCCGAGACGGCCGTCCTGGCGTTGCCCCTGCGCGAGGTGTCGGTCCGCTCCCGCACCGGCGGGGTCCGCGACGACCCGACCGACCTGGCCCTGCCGTACTGGGCCGGGGTGGTGCCGCTGCGCCTGTCCCCGGGGCTCCCGGAGTCGGACGCCGGGGTCGCCGCGCCGGTCCCGGCGTACCTGCGCCCGCCCCGCTCGCCGTGGCTCGACCCGACACCGATGCGTGGCGCACACGTGGTGCTGGAGGCCCTCGACACGTCCCACGCCGACGAGTTGTTCGACGCCACCGACGACCCGGCGGTCTGGCAGCACCTGACCAGCCCCCGGCCCACGGACGTCACCGGGGTACGCGAGCTGGTCTCGGACGCGCTGTCGGCCCACCACCGGGGCGAGCGGGTGCCGTGGGTGCTGCGCTGCGCGGTGACCGGGGCGGTGGTCGGCACCACCTCGTACTACGAGATCGATCCCGACCGTGGGGCGGTGGCGATCGGCTACACCTTCCTCGGTCGCCCCTGGTGGCGCACCGCCGTCAACACCGAGGCGAAGCTGCTGCTGCTCACCCGGGCGTTCGAGGAACTGGGGGCGCGCCGCGTGGTCTGGCACACCGACATCCGCAACGAGCGGTCCCAGCGGGCCGTCGAACGGCTGGGCGCCACCCGGGAGGGAGTGCTCCGGATGCACCGGCAGCGCGCCGACGGTTCCTGGCGGGACACCGTCCAGTATTCGATGGTCGTCGACGAGTGGCCGGAAGCACAGCGCCGGCTGTGGGAAAGGCTTCGCCCGGGGCCGGTGGTGGCGTGATGATGTCCGGCGTGCTGGGCATCACCGACTTCTGGACGTTTGTGCTGGGTACCGTGGCGATCGTTCTGCTCCCCGGGCCCAATTCGCTCTTCGTGCTCTCGGCCGCCGCGCGACGCGGGGTGGGCGCCGGTTACCGGGCCGCCGCCGGGGTGTTCGTCGGCGACGCTGTGCTCATGGTTCTCTCCGCAGCCGGTGTGGCCTCGCTGCTCACCGCGTACCCACCGCTCTTTCTGGTAATCAAGTACGCCGGGGCGGCGTACCTCGGCTACGTGGGGCTGACCATGCTGCGCGGCGCCTGGCGACGCTGGCGCACCCGCCACGACCCGGCCGCACCGCGTCTGGTGAATGTCCCGGAGCCGGCGGCGATCCGCGCGCCGTTCCGCCGGGCCCTGGTGGTCAGCCTGGTCAACCCGAAGGCGATCCTCTTCTTCGTCTCCTTCTTCATCCAGTTCGTCGACCCGACCTACCCCTGGCCGGCGCTCTCCTTCCTGGCACTCGGCCTGGTCGTGCAGGTGACCAGCGCGCTGTACCTGACCGCGCTGATCTTCGCCGGCACCTTCCTGGCCAGCCAGTTCCGGGCCCGCCGCCGGCTGGCCGCCACCGCCACCACCGGGGTAGCGGCACTCTTCCTCGGCTTCAGCTTCAAACTCGCCACCGCCACCACCGGCTGAGGTCAGGCGCGGTCACCGCCTGCCCAGATCAGTCGCGGTCACCGCCGGCCGAGGTCAGGTGCCGTCGCCGGAGCCGCCGCCGATCCCGGCGCCACCGGCGGTGCCACCCAGTCCCTCCCCCGGGGCCACCGGGCGGTCGGGCGGGCGGCTGACGTGGGCCGACCCGGTGATCCGGGCCGACCAGTGGGCGTGCGCCGCCGCCTCGGCGTGCCGGTTGACCGCCTGTCGCAGCCAGCCGTCCACCACGCTGACCCAGTCCCGCTGACCGGCGTCGACGTGCCACGCCTTGAACCGGCTGATGCTCTGGTGGGTCACGCCGGCCAGGGAGAGCCGGCGGTCCATCCAGAGGATCACCTCCAGCGCCGTCGGGTCCGCCACGAAGATCAGCTCCAACTCCGTGACGGGGCCGGCGTAGATCGGCCCCACCCAGTAGTTGATCCGCTGGTGGACGGGGAGGGTCTGGGTCACCCCGGGCAGTCGGCCGGCCTGGAGTCCGGCCTGGCGCAGGGTGAACCCGAGGGTGTCGAGCGCGGCCAGCACATGCTGCTGGGTGGGGAGGGGATGGACGAAGACCGGCACCATCGCGCCCTGGTCCAGCAGGCCGTCCAGCGCGACCTCGGTGCGCAGCCCGGTACGGAGACTGAGCAACGGCACCCCGCCGAAGACGGTCACCGGCGTCTCCCACGGCAACGGCAACGCGAACGCCACCGACCGCCGCCGCCCGGCCGGCAGGACGAAGCCGCCGGCCACCGCCGCCTGGTGGAACTGCACCAGACGGCGGGGCTGGCCCGGATCCTCCGGCTCGACCGTGGCGACCAGCCCCAGCCGGATGTGCCCGACCGGTACGTCGGCCGACCCGGCGGTAAGCGTCACCCGCCCCGGCAGGCGCAGGCCGGGACGGGTGCTCGGGTTGGTCACGGAGGTGTGCACGGTCAGCCCGGTCCCGCCGGACGCCGGTGACACCCCCGTGAGCCGCACCGTGGCCTACCGCATCCGCCGCCCGCGGGGCACCGGGTCGGTCTCGTCGTCGAACTCGCCGATGACCTCCTCCAGGAGGTCCTCCAGCGCCACGAACCCGATCGGGCGGGTCGGACCGCCACCGTTGCGCACCAGCGCGAGCTGCGCCTGGACCCCCCGCATCGCGGCCACCGCCTCGGTGACCGAGGCCGTGGCGGGCAGGGTGAACGCGTCGGTCATCAGCTCACCGGCGGTCGCCGACCGGCCGGCGGTGGTGACCCGGACGGCCTCCCGTACGTGCACCAGCCCCACCACGTCACCGGCGGGGTCGACCACCGCGAGACGGGACCGGCCGCTGTCCCGGCAGACCGCCTCGATCCGCTCGGCGGGGTCGTCCCGGCGAACCGTGACGATCTCCCCGAAGGGTTCCATCACGTCGGCCACCTTGGTGCCCTGCAACTCCAGCATGCTGGTGAGCATCTGGTGCTGCTCGGCACCGAGCAGCCCGTGCTCGCGGGACTGCTCCAGCAGCATGCGTAGCTCCTCCGGCCCGTGCACCTGGGCGAGCTGGTCCTGCGGGTTGACCCGGACCAGCCGGAGCATGGCGTTGGCCACCGCGTTGAGTACGGAGAGCACCGGGCGGGCCACCCGGGCGAAGGCCCGGAACGGCAATGCCAGCAGCAGTGCCGACCGCTCCGGGTCGGTGATCGCCCACGACTTCGGGGCCATCTCACCGACCACCAGGTGCAGGAAGGTGACCAGGCTCAGCGCGATGACCAACGCGATGACGTGGCTCGCCGTCGTCGGCAGGCCGACCGCGTGCAGCAGCGGGCTGAGCAGGTGCTCGATCGCCGGCTCGGCGAGCGCGCCCAGGCCCAGCGTGCAGAGGGTGATGCCGAGCTGCGCGCCGGCCAGCATCAGGGACAGCTCGCGGACGCCGTCGAGCGCCGCGCGGGCCGCCCGGCCCCCGCTGGCAGCGGCATGTTCCAGCCGGTACCGCTTGCTGGCCACCAGTGCGAACTCGGCGGCCACGAAGAACGCGTTCAGCGCCAGCAGCACGACCGAGGTGACCAGCGCGAGTTGGGTGCTCATGCCGCCACCTCACTCGTACCGGTGACCCGCAGCCGGACCGAGTCGGCGACGTGCCGGTCCACCGCGAGCACCTCGACCAGGGCCCGGGGAGCGGGCTCGCCGTCCTCGGCGGGCAGCCCGATCTCCAGCAGGTCGCCCACCTCGGGGACCCGGCCCAGCTCCCGCATGACCAGCCCGGAGACGGTGTCGTACTCCGGCCCCTCGGGCAGTGCGATGCCGGTGCTGTCGGCCACCTCGTCGATCCGCCAGCGGGCCGGGACCACCCAGGACCCGTCGTCCTGCCGGGCCGGGGCCCGCTCCGGGGGGTCGTCCTCGTCCCGGATCGGACCGACAAGTTCCTCGGCGATGTCCTCCAGCGTGATCACGCCGGCGAAACCGCCGTACTCGTCGACCACGCAGGCGAGCTGCCGGTGCCCGACCCGCAGCCGGTCGAGCACCGTCGGCAGCGGCAGCGTCTCCGGCACCAGCAGCGGCGGTACGGCCACCGCGCTCACCGGCGTCGTGCCGCGTTGCGCCGGGGGTACGCCGAGCACGTCGGCGATGCCGACCACGCCGACCAGGTCGTCGACGCCCTCGGCGCCCCGCACCGGGAACCGGGAGTGACCGGTGTCGAGCAGCTCGACCACCCGCCTGACCGGTTCGTCGGCCCGGACGGTGTGCACGTCGACCCGGGGCACCATGGCCTCCCCGGCGGTCAGCCCCCGGAAGTCCAGCCCCCGGTCGAGCAGGTCGGACATGGCCGCGTCGAGGTGTCCCTCCTCGCGGGACTCGGCGATGATCTGCTCCAGGTCCTGCGGGGTCGCCCCGCTGGGCAGCTCCTCGATCGGCTCGATACCGACCCGCCGGAGCAGTCGTACCGCGGCCCGGTCGAAGAGCTTGATCAGCGGACCGGCCACCGCGAGGTAGATCAGGGTGGAGCGGCTGAGGGCCCGGGCCAGCGGCTCGGGCCGGGCGATGGCGAGGTTCTTCGGGGCCAGCTCACCGAGAACCATCTGCACGACGGTCGCGATGACCAGGGCCAGCGCCACTGACAGCGGGAGGCTGACCGCCGTGGAGATGCCGGCCACGCCGAGCAGTTCGGCCAGTCCCGCACCGAGGAACGGCTCGGCGACGTACCCGACGAGCAGGGCGGTGACGGTGATGCCGAGCTGGGCGCCGGAGAGCATGAAGGAGAGCCGGCTGGTGACCTGCAGGGCACGGGCGGCGGCGGGATCGCCGTCGTCGGCCATCTGCCGCAGCTTGCCGCGGTCGACGGCGACGTAGCCGAACTCCTGGGCCACGAAGTAGCCGGTAGCGGCGGTGAGAACGATGATCAGGATGAGTCCGACGACGATCAACACGGGAGGCTCAGGGCTCCCGACGTCGCGGGCAGGGGAAGCCGGGTCGTACCCGGCCGGCTACTGCTGCCCTCCTGGGCAGAAGAGTCGATCATGCGGGTCATTTTATCGGCCCTGGCTGTGTGCCGCCCGCATGTCACGGGAAGCGGTTTCACCGGTCGGCGAGCTCGTCGACGTCGAGCAGCTCCCGGTCGACGCGACCGGACCGGTAGACGGCCCGGCCGATCATCTGCGCGGTGACCGGCGCGGTGGCCAACTGGAAGAGCCCGACCAGCAGGATCATGCCGAGGTCGCTGGGGCTGCGCAGGCGTAGCGCCAGGCCCAGCAGGATCAGCAGCACCCCCAGCACCTGCGGTTTGGTGACCGTGTGCATCCGGTCGAGGGCGTTCGGCAGGCGCAGCACCCCGATCCCGGAGGCCAGGCTGAGCAGCGCACCGGCCAGCAGGCAGATGGAGGCGAGCAGCTCGGCCAGGTCCGGGGCGCTCACGACTCCTCCCCGGCGGCGAAGCGGACCAGGGCCACCGAGCCGAGGAACGCCAGCAGCGCCAGCACCACCAGCACCGGCAGGGTGGTGGTCTGCCGGTGCACCGCCGCCTCGGCGCCCACCGCAGCGATCATCGTGGCCAGCAGCAGTTCCGTGGCGACCAGCCGGTCGAGCAGGGACGGACCGCGCACGACCCGGACCAGCGCGAGCAGCGCGGTGACGGAGAGCAGGACGGTGAGGGCGACGATCACGGCCAGGTTCACGTGGCGGTTCCCTTCTCGACCGAGGCGTCCAGCAGGCGAACTTCGGCGGGAGAGCCGACGGCGCGGACGATGCGGCACTCGACGTCCTCGATCCGCCGGCGGGTACGGGCCAGGTCCTCCGGTCCACGGACGTCGAAGACGTGGACGTAGAGCAGGCCGGTGTGCCGGTCGACGTCGACGATCAGACTTCCCGGCACCAGGGAGAGCACCTCGGCGGTGAGGGCCAGGTTCAGGTCGGTGCGCACCCGCAGCCGGACCGCGATGATCGCGCTGCGCGGCCGGTACCCCGGACGGACGGCGATCCAGGCGACGTGGATGCTGGCGCTGACCAGTTGGACGGCGAACCGCGCGCCGAAGCGCAGCAGCGGGCCGGGGCGGAGCCGGCTGTCCAGGGTGACCGGCGGCAGCGGGAAGAACACCAGCACCGCCGCCGCGACGGCCGCCCCACCGACCAGGTTGCCGAGGGTGAACCGCCCCCACAACAGGTTCCAGATGAACACCATCCAACCGGCGGCGATCAGCCGTTCCCGCCAGCGGGCGGCGCGGGCGCGGCCCGGTGCCGTCCCGGTGATCAACCGTCGCCGGGGGCCGGACGCGGGGGTCGACGGGTCCGGGTTCACGGGGTGCCTCCGGGGAAGACGGCCCGGACGTACGGGGTGCGTTGGTACAGGTCGTCCGCCGCGTCCGCGGTCACCGCGAAGATCAGCCCGGCGGCGAGGGTGAACGCCACACCGAGCGTCACCAGCGCCACCGTCGAGCCGACCATCAGGCGGGGCAGGGGTGGGACGTCGCCGGTGAGGCGGGGTGACCGCCAGAACGCGATGTTCCACACCCGGGAGGCGGCGTAGAGCGTGCAGAGGCTGGTCACCGCCCCGGCGGCCACCAGCGTCCAGGGCAGCGCACCGCCGACCTCCGCTCCCGCCTGGAAGAGGCCGAGCTTGCCGAGGAAACCCGGGAACGGCGGGATGCCGGCGAGGTTCATGGCCGGGACGAAGAACAGCACGGCGATCAGCGGGGTGACCCGGGCCAGGCCGCCGAGGCGGCGCAGGTCGGTGCTGCCGGTGCGCACCTCGATCAGACCGGCGACGAGGAAGAGCGTGGTCTGGACCGTGATGTGGTGCACCACGTAGAAGATCGCGCCGGTGAGCCCGGCCACGGTGCTCAACGCGACCCCGAAGATCATGTAACCGATGTGGCTGACCAGGGTGAAGGAGAGCAGCCGTTTCAGGTCGGACTGGGCCACCGCGCCCAGGATGCCGACCAGCATGGTCAGCCCGGCCACCACCATCAGCAGCCCGTCGACCCGCCCGCCCGGGAAGAGCAGTGTCTCGGTGCGGATGATCGCGTACACGCCGACCTTGGTGAGCAGTCCGGCGAAGACCGCGGTGACCGGGGCGGGCGCGGTCGGGTAGCTGTCCGGCAGCCATGCCGCCAGCGGGAAGACGGCGGCCTTGATGCCGAAGGCGAGCAGCAGCATCAGGTGCAACGCCAGCCTCAGGTCCGCCGGTAGGGTGTCGAGCCGGCCGGCGAGCTGGGCCAGGTTGAGCGTGCCGGTCGCCGCGTACACCAGTCCCACCGCGCTCAGGAGGACCATCGACGCGAGGATGCTGACCACCACGTACGTCGAGCCGGTGCGGATCCGGACGTCGCTGCCACCCAGGGTGATCAGCACGTAGCTCGCGGTCAGCAGCATCTCGAACCCGACGAACAGGTTGAACAGGTCGCCGGCGAGGAAGGCGTTGGTGACACCGGCGGTCAACACGAGGTAGGTGGGGTGGAAGATGCTCACCGGGGTGCCCTCGTCGAGGTCGGACTGCCCCTGGCCGATGGAGTACAGCAGCACGCAGAGCGTCACCGCCGCCGAGACGGTCAGCATCAGGGCGGCGAGCTGGTCGGCGACCAGCACGATGCCAGCCGGTGGCGCCCAGCCGCCGATCCGGACCACCAGCGCTCCGTCGGCGTACGTCCGGACGAGCAGCACCGCCGACACGGCGAGGGTGGCGGTCAGGACGAGCACGCTGACCGCGCGCTGGGCCCGCGGCCACGGCAGCACCAGGGTCAGGGCGGCGCCCAGCAGTGGCATCACCACCGGCAGGGGCACCAGGGCGGTCATCGGCGGTCCCCCGGACCGGCGGTCCCGACGCCGTCGGCGTCGGGCGGGCCGTCCCCGGCCGCGTGACGGGGGTCGGGCGGATCCCCCCCGACCGGGTGGGACGGGTCGGGCGCGTTCGGCGAATGGTCCACCTGCTCGGGGTCGTCCCCCGGCCCCTCCCCGCCCAGGTCCCCCGGGGGCGGGGCGTCCCGGTCGGCGAGCCCGACGATCTGCCGGTCCTCCGGGTCGTCCCGGACCTCGTCATGGGCGGTGAGCAGCCAACTCCGGTACGCCACGGCCAGCAGGAACGCGGACAGCCCCAGCGTGATCACGATGGCGGTGAGGATCATCGCCTGGGGCAGCGGGTCGCTCATCTGGTCCGCCGGGGTGGTGCCGGCCAGTGGGGCCTCCTCCGCCGGGCCGCTGAGCAGGATGAGCACGTTGATCCCGTTGCTGAAGAGGATCACGCCGAGCAGGATCCGGGTGAGGTTGCGCTCCAGCAGCAGGGTGACACCGGTCGCGACGAGCACGGCGACGATGACCGCCAGCACCAGGGTGGGGCCGTTCCCCGAGGCGGTCACCGCTGCCCACCCTGCCGGTCGGCCGCCAGACCCCGGGCCGCCTCGCCGCCGATCTGGATCTGGCGGTCCACCTCCGCGCCGAGGGTGCGCAGCACGTCCAACGCCAGGCCGATGACGATGAGGTACACACCGATGTCGAAGACGAGGGAGGTGACCAGGTAGAAGTCGCCGATCCCGGGCACCCTCAGGTCGATCCGGCTGCTCTCCAGCAGGTTCCCCGTGGTCAGCAGCGCGGCCAGTCCGCTGCCCACGGCGGTCCCCAGCCCGACGCCGAGCACCGTGCCGGCTCCCACCGGGGCGGCGTCCTCCAGTTCGTACCGACCGCCGGCCAGGTAGCGCAGGGTCAGTGCCAGCGCCGCCACCAGTCCGCCGACGAAGCCGCCCCCGGGCGCGTTGTGTCCGGAGAAGAGCAGGAAGAGGGAGAAGAGCACGACACTGTGGAAGATCAGGCGGGTGACCACCTCGAAGACCAGCGAGCGGCGACGCTCGTGCAGCGTCGGTCCGCCCCGGAGCCAGACCCGCTGACCCGGCGGGTTGCGGGCGGCGAACGCGCCCCGGCGGCGCGGGCGTGGGCCGGTACGGGAGCGTTCGAAGATCAGACTGGCCACCCCGGTCGCCGCCACCACGAGTACCGAGATCTCGCCGACGGTGTCCCAGACACGGATGTCGACCAGGATCACGTTGACCACGTTGTTGCCGTACGCCTCCTCGGCGGCGAGTCGGGGGAAGTCCGCCGAGACCGGCGGCAGGCGACGGCTGCCGGACGCCGCGACGGCCAGGCCGGCGAGCACCACCCCGACGGCGACCCCGACCCCCCGGCGGACCCACCGGCTGCGTCGTGAGGGGCGGACCGAGAAGCGGGGCGGCAGCCGGCGCAGCGCCAGCACGAAGAGGGTGATCGTGGCGGTCTCGACGAGGATCTGGGTGAGCGCCAGGTCGGGTGCGCCGTGCACCACGAAGATCATCGCGGTGCCGTACCCGGTCACCCCGACCAGCAGCATGGCGGTAAGCCGGGTCCGGGCGACCACGGCGAGCACCGCCGCCACCGTGATGATCAGGCCGACAAGTGGTTGCACCGGGCTGTCCCAGATCCGGGTGGGCACCGGCCAGGGCCGGACCAGCAGCATCGCCCCGCCCGGGAGCACCACCAGCACGACGAGGATGGTGCCGAGGTACTGCGGCAGCGAGCCACGCTGGATCCGGCTGGTCAGCTCGATCGCGACGCGGTCGAAGAGGTGGGTGGCCCCCTCGTAGAACTCCGGTCCGGAAATCGGGGCCCGCACCCGGGCCAGCACCGGGGCGAGCGGGCCGCGCAGCAGGAAGAGCAGCCCACCCACCGCCAGCACCAGCAGGGACAACCACAGGGCGGGCTGGGGTCCGGACCAGAGCGCCAGCGGGTGGTCGTTGCCGGCAAACGCCGCGGCGTACGGCGCGAACAGGGCGCCGACCGGCCCGGCGAGCGGCCCGAGGAGAAGCCCGGCCAGGGCCAGCAGCGCCGGGGGGAGCACGAGCGCGCCGGCCGGCCGCCTGACCGGCACCGGGTCGACGCCGGGCTTCGCACCGAAGGCACCCCACAGGAACCGGGCGCTGTAGGCGACGGTGAGGGCCGAGCCGACCACCACGACGCCGAGGGCGAGCGGATCGTGGAGGAACGCGTACAGCACGGCCTCCTTGGCGACGAACCCGACCAGCGGCGGGGCCCCGGCCATCGACGCGGCGGCGAGGAGCGCGACGACCCAGAGCAGCGGCAGCCGACGCCGTAGTCCGGTCAGTTCGCGCAGGTCCCGGGTGCCGGCGACGTGGTCCACGGCCCCGACCACGAGGAACAGCGCCGCCTTGAACAGGGCGTGCGCCAGCAGCAGCGCCAACGCGGCCAGCGCCGCCTCCCGGGTGCCCGCTCCGGTCACCGCCACGAGCAGGCCGAGCTGGCTCAGCGTCCCGTACGCCAGCAGCAGTTTCAGGTCGGTCTGGCGCAGCGCCGCCCAGCCGCCGACGACCAGGGTCGCGAGCCCGGCCACGGCGGTGACCGGGCGCCAGGGTGGGGTGTGCGCCAGCACCGGGCCCAGCAGGCCGACGAGGTAGACGCCGGCCTTCACCATGGCCGCCGCGTGCAGGTAGGCACTGATCGGCGTGGGCGCGGCCATCGCCGACGGCAGCCAGGCGGTGAACGGCAGGAGGGCCGACTTCGTCAGCGCCCCCACCAGTACGAGCAGGACGGCGACGGTCAGGTACCCGCCGCCGGGTGGCGCGGCGGCGATCTCCGACCAGCGGTACGTGCCGGCCCGCTGCCCGATCATGACGAACCCGACGAGCATCGCCAGCCCGCCCAGCGTGGTCACGATCAGCGCCTGGGCGGCGGCCCGGCGGCTCGCCCGCCGCTCCGGGTGGTGCCCGATCAGCAGGTACGAGAAGACCGTGGTGAGTTCCCAGCAGACGTAGAGCAGGAGCAGGTTGTCGGCGAGGACGAGACCGAGCATCGCCCCGGCGAAGGCGACGAGGACACCGGCGAACCGGCCCAGGTCCGGCTCGTCCGGGGAGAGGTAGCCGGCGCAGTAGACCAGCACCAGTGCACCGATCCCGCCGACCAGCAGGGTCATCAGCCAGGACAGGGTGGTCATCCGCAGCGCCAGGTCCAGCTGGAGCTGGTGGATCCAGGGGTGGCTCTCGGCCAGCGCGCCCCCGTCACGCACCGCCGGGGTCCGCGCGAGCGCCCAGGCGAACGCGGTTGCGGGCGCCAGGGCGAGCGGGTAGCAGGCCCGGGGCCCCCACCACCGCACCAGCAGCGGCGCGAGCAGGGCCGCCACGAGGTGGAGGATCAGCAGTACGAGCACGCGTCCTCCCGGTAGGTGGCAGCACCCGGTCAGGCACTCTCCGGCTACCAGGGATCACACGTCAGATGGCGGGACCTATAGGGGCTTTTGCGAAAAAAGCCCGGTTTACCACCCGGTCGGTGGTTACGGACCGGGCCGGTCGACGGGGCGACCGCCGGCCGGGACAGGCGACTCGCGCAGCACCCGATCACGGCGGGACTCCACCAGCAGGTCCGGACGGCCGAGCTGGAGGGCCACCTTGTTGACCAGACGCTGCGCGGCGGCGAGGGAGCGCACGGAGAGCAACCGCCCCTGGCTCTCCCGGCGCAGGACGAAGTAGTGCACGGCGGCCCGCACCTGGGCGCGGTCGGCGGCGCTGGCCTGCGCGGTCTGCGCCACCAGTTCCCGCAGGCACCGGGCGAGGCGTTCGGCCAACTCCAACTCGGGGCCGTGCAGGCCGGCCCGAACGGTGGCGAGATGACTGTCGACCTTGCGGATGAGCACGTCGGTGCCGGGCTCCGAGCCTCGCTCCACGGCCATCCGGCTCCCCTCCCCCGACCGGCGATGCGGGAGAAGTTACTGTATGTTTCCAGGCACTAGCAAGCAGTTAAGTGAGACTTAACACGCAAGAAGCCCATCTTGTCCCGTAAGAAGCTCAGCCGGACACCGTTCCGTCTCGGGCGACGCGTGGGCGGGTCGTTGTCGCACTCGCGCGGCAGGATGGGAGACGTGACGGAGATGCTGGCGGGGTTCGGCGCGCCGACCCGGGAGTGGTTCACCGCCGCCTTCGCCGCGCCCACGCCCGCCCAGGCGGGCGCCTGGCGGTCGGTCGCGGCCGGGCGGCACGCCCTGGTCGTCGCCCCCACCGGCTCCGGCAAGACGCTCGCCGCGTTCCTGTGGTCCCTGGACCGACTGGCCCGGGAGCCGGTCCCGGACGACCGGCGGCGACGCTGCCGGGTGCTCTACGTCAGCCCGCTCAAGGCCCTGGCGGTGGACGTCGAGCGGAACCTGCGCACCCCACTGGCCGGGATCCGGCAGGCGGCCACCCGGCTCGGGATCACACCTCCCGACGTCACCGTCGGCATGCGCACCGGAGACACCCCCGCCGACGAGCGTCGGGCCTTCGCACGCACCCCGCCGGACATCCTCATCACCACCCCGGAGTCGCTGTTCCTGCTGCTCACCTCGGCGGCGCGGGACTCCCTGCGCGGGGTCGAGACGGTGATCGTCGACGAGGTGCACGCGGTGGCCGGCACGAAGCGCGGCGCGCACCTGGCGCTCTCCCTGGAACGCCTCGACGAACTCCTCCCCCGGCCGGCGCAGCGGATCGGCCTGTCCGCCACGGTCCGCCCGATCGACGCCTGCGCCCGGTTCCTGGGTGGCTCCCGGCCGGTCGACGTGGTGCAGCCACCGGCCGCCAAGACCATCGAGCTCAGCGTCCAGGTGCCGGTGGCGGACATGGCCCGGCTCGACGAGGTCGAGCCGACCGGGGACGACCTCGGCGGCCCCGGTCCCCGGCGGGCCTCGATCTGGCCGGCCGTGGAGGAGCGGGTCCTCGCCCTGGTCCGGGCGCACCGCTCGACGATCGTGTTCACCAACTCGCGGCGCAGCGCCGAGCGGCTCTGCGCCCGCCTCAACGAACTGGCCGCCGAGTCCCCGCCCGCCGACGGTCCGCCGGACGGCGCGTCTCCCGGGGCGACGTCCGACCCGACCGCCGGGCGCGCCTCCCCACCGCCCGCCCGGCGGTTACCGGCTGAGATCATCGCCCAGTACGGCACCGCCGACGGGGCCGCGCCGGTGATCGCCCGTGCTCACCACGGCAGCGTCTCCCGGGAGGAGCGCAAGCACATCGAGGAGGCGCTCAAGTCCGGGCAGTTGCCCTGCGTGGTCGCCACCTCCAGCCTGGAACTCGGCATCGACATGGGCGCGGTCGACCTGGTGGTGCAGATCGAGGCGCCACCGAGCGTGGCCGCCGGCCTGCAACGGGTCGGCCGGGCGGGGCACCAGGTGGGCGCGGTCTCCCGGGGCGTGGTCTTCCCCAAGCACCGGGGTGACCTGCTCTCCTGCGCCGTGGTGGCGGACCGGATGGCCGCCGGTGCGATCGAGGAGCTGCACCATCCGCGCAACCCCCTCGACGTCCTCGCCCAGCAGGTCGTCGCGATGGTCGCGCTGGAGCCGTGGCGGATCGGTGACCTGGCCGCCGTGGTCCGCCGGGCCGCGCCCTTCGCCGAGCTGCCCGACTCGGCCCTGCACGCGGTGCTGGACATGCTCTCCGGACGGTATCCGTCCACCGCCTTCGCCGAGCTGCGCCCCCGCCTGGTCTGGGACCGCGCCGCCGACGTGCTCACCGGCCGGCCGGGCGCGCAGCGGCTCGCGGTGACCAGCGGCGGCACCATCCCCGACCGGGGGCTCTTCGGGGTCTTCCTGGCCGGGGCGGAACGCGCCGCGCGGGTCGGCGAGCTGGACGAGGAGATGGTCTACGAGTCCCGGGTGGGTGACGTCTTCCTGCTCGGCTCCTCGTCCTGGCGGATCGAGGAGATCACCCCCGACCGGGTGCTGGTCTCCCCCGCCCCCGGGCAGGCCGCCCGGATGCCGTTCTGGAAGGGCGACCAGGCGGGTCGCCCGGTCGAGCTGGGCCGGGCCATCGGCGGCCGGGTACGGGCACTGCTGCGGCAGGACGACGAGACGGCGGTGACGGCGCTGCGCGCCGGCGGGCTCGACGACTGGGCGGCCGGCAACCTCATGGCGTACCTCCGCGAGCAGCAGGCCGCCACCCGTTCCCTCCCCGACGACCGGACGGTGGTGGTCGAGCGCTTCCGTGACGAGCTGGGCGACTGGCGGCTGGCCGTGCACAGCGTGCTCGGCGCCCGGGTCAACGGGCCGTGGGCGCTGGCGATCGGCCGCCGGCTGGCCGAGCGGTACGGCGTGGACGCCCAGGTCATGCCCTCCGACGACGGCATCGTGGTCCGCCTGCCGGACACCGCCGACTCGCCCCCTGGCGCCGACGTGGTGGCCTTCGACCCGGACGAGATCACCCAACTCGTCGAGGAGTCGGTCGGCACGTCGGCGCTGTTCGCCGCCCGGTTCCGGGAGTGCGCGGCCCGGTCCCTGCTGCTGCCCCGCCGGGACCCGCGCCGCCGCCAGCCGCTCTGGCAGCAGCGGCAGCGGGCCGCCCAGCTGCTCGACGTCGCCCGCGAGTACGCCGACTTCCCGGTCACCCTGGAAGCGGCCCGGGAGTGCCTCCAGGACGTCTTCGACCTGCCCGCGCTGACCACGCTGATGCGGGAGCTGGCCACCCGGCGGGTCCGCCTGGTCGAGGTGGAGACGGCCCAGCCGTCGCCGTTCGCCCGCTCGCTGCTGTTCGGGTACGTCGGCGCCTTCCTCTACGAGGGGGACGCCCCGCTGGCCGAGCGGCGGGCCGCCGCCCTGGCCCTGGACTCCGGCCTCCTCGGCGAGCTGCTCGGCCGCGTCGACCTGCGGGAGCTGCTCGACCCGACGGTGCTCGCCGAGACCGACCGGCAGCTGCGCTGGCTGACCGAGCAGCGCCGGCCCCGCGACGCCGAGGACGTGGTCGAGCTGCTCCGGGTGCTCGGCGACCTGACCGACGCGGAGCTGACCGAGCGGGGCGTGCCGGCGGACTGGCTGACCGGGCTCGCCACCGCCCGGCGGGTGCTGCGACTGCGGATCGCCGGCCAGGAGCGCTGGGTCGGTGTCGAGGACGCCGCCCGGCTGCGCGACGCGCTCGGCGTGGCGCTGCCGGTCGGCGTACCGGAGGCGTACCTCACCCCGGTCGCCGACCCGCTCGGCGACCTGGTCGCCCGGTACGCCCGCACCCACGGCCCGTTCGCGGCGGCGACCTGCGCGGCCCGCCTCGGGCTCGGCGTCGCCGTGGTGGAGCAGACGTTGCGCCGCCTCGCCGCGACCGGGCGGGTGGTCTCCGGCGAGTTCCTGCCGGAGAGCGCGGGCAGCCAGTGGTGCGACGCGGAGGTGCTGCGGCTGCTGCGCCGCCGTTCGCTGGCCGCGCTGCGCCGGGAGATCGAACCGGTCCCGCCCCGGACACTCGCCACCTTCCTGCCCCGCTGGCAGCAGGTCGGCGCGACCGCCCGGGGGGTGGAGGCCCTCGCCGCCGCGCTCGAACAGCTCCAGGGCTTGGCGGTGCCGGCGTCCGCGCTGGAACGGCTGGTGCTGCCGAGCCGGGTGGCCGACTACTCCCCCGCCTTCCTCGACGAGCTCTGCGCCAGCGGCGAGCTGGTCTGGGCCGGGTCGGGGGCGATCTCCGGTGGGGACGGCTGGGTCACCCTGGCGTACGCGGACACCGCGCCGCTGCTGCTCCCCCCGCCGGACGAGGCCCTGACCCCGACCCCGGCCCACCAGGCGGTGCTGGACGCGCTGGCCGACGGTCAGGCGCTCTTCTTCCGTCCGCTCTCCGACCGGGTGGGCTCAGGCGACGACGCGGCGCTCACCGCCGTGCTGTGGGACCTGGTATGGGCCGGTCACCTCACCAACGACACGCTCGCCCCGCTGCGCGCGCTCCTCGGCGGGGGCGGGGCGCACCGGGCCCGACCCACCGCCCCCCGCACCCGGTACCGCCGTCCCGGCCGGGTGGCGCTGCCCGCGCGCGGCGGCCCGCCGACGGTGGCCGGACGCTGGTCCCGGCTGCCCGAACGGGACGCCGACCCGACCCGGCGGGCCGCCGCCCTGGCCGACCTGCTGCTGGAGCGGCACGGGGTGCTCACCCGGGGCGCGGTCGTCGCCGAGCAGGTGACCGGCGGCTTCGCCGCGGTCTACCCGGTGCTGTCCGCGTTGGAGGAACGCGGGGCGGCCCGACGCGGGTACTTCGTGGAGGGACTGGGGGCGGCGCAGTTCGCGGTGCCCGGCGCGGTGGACCGGCTGCGCGCCCTCGCCGACACCGCCGACGGCGCTCGGGCGCGCGGCGGGGCACCGCTGGTGCTGGCGGCGACCGACCCGGCCAACCCCTACGGTGCGGCACTGCCCTGGCCGGACCGGGTGGTCGACTCCGGCGACGGCACCGCCGCGGCCACCGGTCACCGGGCCGGTCGCAAGGCCGGTGCCCTGGTCGTGCTGGTCGACGGGGAGCTGGTGCTCTACGTCGAGCGCGGCGGGCGGACGATCCTGTCTTTCAGCGCCGACGGCGAGGCCCTCACCGGCGCGGCCAAGGCGCTGGCCGACGCGGTGCGCTCCGGCGCGCTCGGCGCGATCTCGGTGGAGCGGGCGGACGGCGGGGCGGTGCACGCCTCACCGCTGCGCGACGCGCTCACCGCCGCCGGCTTCCGGGCCACCCCGCGCGGTCTGCGCCTGCGCGGCTGACACGGGCCGACGCCCCGCGCCTCGTCGCCGACGTTCGCGCGGCCGGCGCCTGCGCGGCTGACCCACCGGCTCCCCGGCACGGCGCTCCGGCGACAGCGGCCCGGTCGGCCAGCGGCTCAGCCCAGGCCGGCGAGGACGGTGTCGTAGCGCTTCCGCTGGTCTGCCTTGGTGGTGGTGCCCAGGTAGTTGAGCACCACGGTCCCCTTGCGGTACGCGTCGGTGCCCCACATGTCGGCCCGGTTCGTCGCGTTCGCCTCGTCGGGGAAGACGTACACCGAGACGGCGTCGGTGACGAGCAGTTCGGCGCAGCCCAGCCCCGCGCCGTCCGGCCCGCAGTCGACCGAGCGGTCGCGGACACCGGAGACCGGCAGCTTCGCGGCCCGGAAGGCGTCCACCACCTGCCGGGCACTGGGCGCGCCGGCCGAGCGGGTCGGCATGACGAACGGCGGGGTGCTGGATCTGCCCCGCTCGCTGGGCACGACCGGCGGCGGCGGGGTCATCCGTCCGGCCCGGGGCGGACCGCTGGGGGTCGCCCCGGCGCTCGGCGTCGCCGACGGCGCCGGCGGGGTGCCCTCCGCCGGGGTGGCCCACACGGGTGCGCTCGGCGAGGCGGCGCTGTCGGGTCGGTCGTCGGTGTCGTCCCCGCAGCCGGCGAGGGCGGTGGCGAGCACGAGCAGCGCGGCGACGGTCAGGGTACGGGGTGCGGAGGTCACCCCTCGTAGTCTGCCGAACGGTCCCCGGCTGTGCGAGGGCCGGTCGACCGACACCCGTCCACCAACCGTCTCCGGCGGGGGATCTATGGTGGAGCCATGGGGTTCGGGTGGGTGTCGTTGACCACGGACTACGGGCTCTCCGACGGGTTCGTCGCGGCCTGCCACGGCGTGCTCGCCCGCCTGGCGCCACAGGTGCGCGTGATCGACGTGACCCACCTGGTGCCGCCGACCGACGTCCGGCACGGGGCGGCCGTGCTCGCCCAGACCGTGCCGTACCTCCCACCGGCCGTGCACGTCGCGGTGGTCGACCCCGGGGTCGGCACCAGTCGGCGCGGCATCGCCGTCGAGGCTCCCGGCGGCCTGCTGGTCGGGCCGGACAACGGACTTCTGGTGCCGGCCGCCGAGGCGCTGGGCGGCGTCCGCGCGGCGGTCGAGCTGACCAACCCGGAGTGGCTGGCCCCGGAGGTGTCCCGCACCTTCCACGGCCGGGACGTCTTCGCCCCGGTCGCCGCCCGGCTGGCCGACGGGGCGTCCCTGGCCTTGGCGGGCCCCCCGATCGACCCGGCCGACCTGGTCCGGCTGCCGGAGCCGACGCTGGAGGTGACCCCGACGGGCTTCACCGCCGAGGTGCTCACCGTCGACCACTTCGGCAACGTCCAGCTCGCGGCGCCTCCGTCGGTGCTGGCCGGCCGACCGGCGACGCTGCGGGTGGCCGGACGCGAGGCGGTGCACGGACGGACCTTCGGCGACGCGCCCCCGGGCCAGCTGGTGATCTACGTCGACTCGGCCGGCCGGGTCGCGGTGGCGGTGAACGGGGGTCGGGCGGCGGACCGCCTGGGGGTGCGGCCGGGCGATCCGGTGCCGGTCCGGCATCCGGACTGAGCCGGTCCCCGCCTGTGCCCGTACCTCCCACTGTGGAATGCTCGGAGGGTGGGCGAGCAGTGGGTTCCAGCGACCTGTCCCTGCTGCGGGTTCCGGACCGGTGGCGGCACCTGTCCGGTCTGCTTCTGGACAGACGACGGTCAGGGCGACGCGGACGCCGAGGTGGTCCGGGGCGGCCCCAACGGCGACCTGAGCCTCTCCCACGCCCGGCTCAACTTCGCCATCTACGGTGCCAGCCATCCGCGCTACCAGGAGATGGTCCGCCCACCCCGCCCGGACGAGCACCCCTGATCGCCGGCCGGTCACCCCGGGCCCGCTGACCGAGCCCGGCCGGCGGCCTCGGTCCCCGTGCCGGGGCGGTCACGGCGAGGCAGGATGGACGGGTGCCCGAGGGTGACACCGTGTGGAACACCGCCCGCGTGCTGGACCGCGCGCTGGCGGGCCACCGGCTGACCGGGTCCGACTTCCGGGTGCCGCAGCTCGCCACCACCGACCTCACCGGGGCGACGGTGCTCGGCTGCGTCAGCCGGGGCAAGCACCTGCTGCTCCGGTTGACGTCTCCGGGTTCCTCCGCCGGCGACCGGGACGCGGCCTGGACGCTGCACTCGCACCTGCGGATGGACGGGGCCTGGCGGGCGTACGCGCCGGGCGAACGGTGGACCGGCCGGCCGGCGCACCTGATCCGCGTGGTGCTGCGCACGGCCGACGCGGTGGCCGTCGGCTACCACCTGCACGAGGTCGCCCTGGTGCCCACCGCCGATGAGGACGCCCTCGTCGGTCACCTCGGCCCGGACCTGCTCGGCCCGGACTGGGACGCGGCCGAGGCGGTCCGGCGACTCGCACGCCAGCCCGACCGGCCGATCGGAGAGGCTCTGCTCGACCAACGCAACCTGGCGGGTCTGGGAACCGTCTACACGGCCGAGGTGCTCTATCTGACCGGGATCAATCCGCTGACCACCGTGCGCCGGGTCGAAGACACGAGCAGACCGGTTCGCCTCGCCCGACGACTCCTGTGGGCCAACCGGGGCCGATCCGCTCGGGCGACGACCGGTGACACGCGCAGGGGTCACAACCTCTGGGTCTACGGACGGCAGGGGCAGCCGTGCCGTCGATGCGGGACGGTGATCATGCAGGGCCAGCATGGCTGGGGGCCGATGGCACGACTGGCCCACTGGTGCCCCGCCTGCCAGCCGGAACGCCCTCCGGCGGCACCGCCAGATTGACACGATTGGGTAATTCCCTCCCCGGGGCACCTGTCGCATGCTGCGATTACGCGTTCACCCACCGTCAGCGCGGCGCCACGGGTACGACCCTCGGCCACACCGGGGTGGCGGTCGTCGTACCCCCGTCCCCGGGGGACACCATGGCCATCTTCCGCAGACTCCGCCCCACCCGGACGGCGCCCGGGACGGTCCCGACGGCCCGGAACGCCACCGTCCCACCCGTGCCCGGCCCGCCGGCCGACCGGGCCGGCGTCGAGGCGGTGTCGGACACCGCCACCGGCCCGCCGGCCGCCCTGGACCCGGAGGCCGTTCCGCGCTGCTTCGGCCCGGCGCCGAACGTCGCCACCAGCCCCCGTCCCCGGTTCGACGGCACCGGCCGGGTGATTCCCGGCACCGGGCTGCGCAAGTTCGTCGACGCGCTGCCCGGGACGGGCCCCGGGCAGGCCAACGCGCTGGGCGGCTACCTGCCGGTGGCGGTGCCCGACACGATCAGCTACCCGGGCTGCGACTACTACGAGATCGGTCTCCAGGAGTACGTCCAACGCCTGCACCGGGACCTGCCGCCCACCCGGCTGCGCGGGTACTGCCAGCTCAACCTCGGCACCGACCGGCACGGGCACAACACCGTCGCCCCGCCCGCGCGGGCGTACCACCTGGGGCCGATGGTCGTGGCGCGCCGCGACCGGCCGGTCCGGATCAAGTTCATCAACCAACTGCCCACCGGGCGGGCCGGTGAGCTGTTCCTGCCGGTCGACACGACCCTGCCCGGGGCCGGGACCGGCCCGTTGGACGGGCCGGCACCATACCCGCAGAACCGGGCGGTGCTCTGCCTCCAGGGAGCCCGGACCGCCTGGATCAGCGCCGGCAACCCCACCCAGTGGATCACCCCGGCCGGGGAGATAACCCCGTACCCGACCGGTCCCGGGCTGACCCCCGTGCCGGACATGCCACCCCCCGGCGCGGGAGCCACCACGCTGTACTACCCGAACGACCAGAGCGGCCGGCTGATGTGGTTCCGCGACAACACCCTCGGCCTGTCCCGGCTCACCACCCACTCCGGCCAGATCGCCCCGTACCTGCTCGTCGACCCGGCCGAGGAGCGGCTGGTCACCGATGGTGTCCTCCCCGCCGACCAGGTTCCGCTGGTGATCGCCGACCGGACCTTCGTCCCGGACGACGCGCAGCTCGCCGCCGAGGACCCGACCTGGGACCGGGACCGCTGGGGTGCCTGCGGCAGCCTCTGGTACCCGCACGTCTACCAGCCCCGGCAGAACCCGTTCCGGCCCGACGGGCGGAACCCGACCGGCCGGTGGGACTACGGCCCGTGGTGCCGGCATCCGGAGGGCGCCGCCGTGCGGCACGGTCCGACGCCGAACCCGTACCACGACCCGGTGGCCGCGCCCGACCAGCCGCCGCTGACACCGGGCGTGCCGCACCCGTCGGCGGTGCCCCAGGTCTACGGGGACACCCCGCTGGTCAACGGCGTCGCCTACCCGTACCTGACGGTCGAGCCCCGGGCCTACCGGTTCCGGATCCTCAACGCCTGCCCGGACCGGAGCCTGAACCTCCAGCTCTACCGGGCCCGCTCGGATGAGCCGATGTGGCACGTCGACGGCAGCCTGGCCGACGCCGGGGCGGGCGAGGTGCCCATGGTCGAGGCGGTCCGCGGCCCCGGTCACCCGGCGCACTGGCCGACCGACGGGCGGGACGGGGGCGTCCCGGACCCCCGGGCGGCCGGCCCGGAGATCGTCCGGATCGGCAACGAGTGCGGCCTGCTGCCCGCCCCGGTGGTGCTCGCCAACCGTCCGGTCGGCTACCGGTACGACCGACTCGATCCGGGCGTGCTCAACGTCGACGGGCACACCCTGCTGCTCACCCCCGGCGAGCGGGCCGACGTGGTGGTCGACTTCGCCGCCGTGCCCCCGGGCAGCACGTTGATCCTCTACAACGACTGCCCGGCCCCGCTCCCCGGCGGCGACCCCCGGTACGACCACCACGCCGGCTCACCCGGAGCGGTGCCCGGATACGGCCCGGACACCCGTACCCTGCTCCAGGTCCGGGTGACCGGCACCCCGGCCGGACGGTACGACCTGGACCGGCTGCGGGACCGGCTGCCCGCCGCGTACGCCGCCAGCCAGCCGCCGCCGGTCGTGCCGCAGCCGGCGTACGACCGGGCCTTCGGCACCCGGACCGAGCGGGAGACGACCGTCCCGGTGCACGCCACCTCGGTCAGCTTCACCCCGGTCGGCGCCACCGACCCGGTCACCCTGCCGGTGGCCGACCGGGCCGTCCGGCGGGTCTTCGAGCCGGACCACGGCCGGCTCACCGGCCGGCTCGCCGCCCCGCTCCCCCGCCCCGGTGGCGGCGTCGGGAATCCCCCCGCCCGCTCCGGCCCACCCGACGGCGACCCGGTGACCCGGGATCCGGCCGACCCGCCCACCGAGATCCTGTACGCCACCGACCCGGCCGTGCCGGTCGGGTCAACCGCCGACGGCACCCAACTCTGGCGGATCCGGGGCGAAAGCCAACTGACCCAGCCGTTGCACCTCGGCGGCGGCGACGTGCAACTGGTCAACCGGGTCGCCCGGGACGGCACGGTCCGGCCCCCGGCGCCCGACGAACGGGGCTGGAAGGAGACCGTCCGGGTCGACCCGCACGAGGACGTGGTGGTGGCGGTACGACCCGTCCCGCCCGGTCTGCCGTTCACCGTCGGCGACTGTCACCGCCCTCTCGACCCGACCGGCGACGACGCCCGCCCGGCCGACCTGGGCTGGGAGTACCGCTGGCACAGCCAGCTCGCCGCCCACCGGGACCAGGGCATGGACCGTCCGCTGGTGGTGCGGGTCTCCCCCCGGGCGCCCACCGGGCTGACCGCCACCCCGGTCCCGGGCTCGGCCATCGCGCTGCCCGCGATCGCGCTGGCCTGGACCGGCAACGGCGACCGCCCACCGGCCACCCGGCACCGGCTGGAACGGGCCACCGACGCCACCTTCGCCGGGCCGGTCACCGTACTGGCCGTGGCCGCCACCGCGACCCGGTACGTCGATGCCACCGTCACCCCGGGCGTGACCTACCACTACCGGATCCGGACGGAGAACGCGGTGGCCTGTTCCGCCTGGTCGAACGGGGTCCTCGCGGCGGTCCGGCTCGCCGCGCCGGATGGACTGAGCGCGCTGGTCGCCGCCGCCGCGCCGCTGCGGATCGCGGTGCGCTGGACCAACCGGTCCTTCGCCACCGGCGTCGACGTGCAGCGGGCCACCAACCCGACCTTCACCAGCGGCCCCGGCACCACGGCGGTCGGGGTCACCGACAAGTACCTGGATCCGACGGTCGCCCCGGAGACCACCTACTACTACCGGGTCCGCACCACCTACCTGGGCACCGCCTCACCCTGGTCCACCGTCCGCGTGGTGACCACCCCGCCGGTGCCGAGGACGCCGACCACGGTGATCGCCACGGCCTGCGTGACCGTCCCGGAGAGCGCCACGGTGATCCTCCGTTGGACCTCCGGCACCGCCACCGGGGCGGGCTGCGGGTTCGTCGTCGAGCGCGCCGCCGACCCAACCTTCTCCCGGGAGCTGACCACCTTCACCGTCTCCGGACGCGGCTTCACCAACACCGGCCTGGGACGCGGGGTCACCTACTGGTACCGGGTGCGGGCGTTCAACGTCGTCGGCAGCTCGGCGTTCACCGGCCCGGTGCCGGTGACCACCCCGGGCCGATCCGGCAGCGTGGGGGCGGGCTAGTGGCTCGGGGCGCGCTGCGGTTCGCCGACCGCGCGCAGTTCCGCCAGCGCGGAGGCCACCCCGTGCAGCAGGTCGGTCGCCTCGGTCAGCCGGGACGCGGCCGGATCGCCGGCACCGGGGCGGGCGTCCTCGGCGACGTAGCCGGCCGCCGCGACGACGAGCCGCTCGTACGCGGCCACCCCGTCGGTCAGCTGCCCGACCAGGACCCGGTGGGTCTCGGCCAGCGACTCGCGGGCCGGTGACGGGGCGAGCCGCACCGTCCGTTCCACGCTCGCCACCCGCTCGGCCAGGTCCCGCAGGGAACGGTCCGCCGCCGCCGCTTCGAGCACCGCCGGGTCGGCCAGCCCGGTGAGCCGGCCGGCCATCCCGGCGAGGGTCAACGCGGCCCGGTCCAGCCGGGCCCACGGCTCGGCTGCGGCCGTCCCCCGCAGCGCCATCCGGGACCGGGCCCGACGCACCTCGGCGAGCACGTTCGGACCGGCCGGGAGGCGTTCCACGGCGGCGACCAGCCGGGCCCGGGAGCGGGCGGCGGCCTCGGCCGGGTCGAGCGGGGCCGGAGCCGGCCGCGCCGCGTGGGCCCGCAGGTCGATCCAACGCCAGGCGGCCAGCATCAGGGCGCTGCCCGCCGCGCCGGCCCAGGCCGCGTCGGGCAGACCGATCCCGGCGTACGGGGTGAGAACCGCCGCCGCGCCGCCGAGCCCGCCGGCCATGACGCTCCACCGTCGGGCGGACCGGCGCAACCGGTGCAGCCGACGGAAGTACCGTGCTCGCTCGTCTGCCACGCCTGCCTCCTCGACCCGGCCGCTCAGCTGGCGGCGGTGGTGTCCCCGGTGCCCCGGTCGCGGCCCATGCTGGCCCGGATCTCGTCCAGCCGGGCCGCCGCGGCGGGGTCGGCGGCCGGTGCCGCCTGCTCGACGCCGGGCCGCTGCTGCCGGCCGGCCAACTGCTCGCCGGACATGCTGGCCCGGATCTGCTCCAGCCGGGACGACCCGGCCGTGTCGAGCGCGGACTTCTGGATCTCCAGCATCCGGCCCTCGACCGAATTCCCGGCCAGTTCGGCGCGGCCCATCGCGTTGGCGTACCGCCGCTCGATCCGGTCGCGCACCTCGTCCAGGCTGGGCGTGTTGGCGGGCGCGGTGAGGGCGGACATCGACTCCAGCGAGCGGGCCACGCTCTCCTGCATCTTGGCCTGTTCGAGCTGGCTGAGCAGCTTGGTGCGCTCGGCCAGCTTCTGCTGGAGGATCATCGAGTTGTTCTCCACCGCGCGCCGGGCCTGGGCCGCCGCGCCGATGGCCTGGTCGTGCAGGGTCTTCAGGTCCTCGGCGGCCTGCTCCGCCGAGACGAGCTGGGTGGCGAGGGTCTGCGCGGACTGCTCGTACTTCGTCGCCTCGGTCTCGTCGCCCTTGCCCCGCGCCTGGTCGGCCAGGACGAGGGCCTGACGGGCCATCCCCTGGAGGCGCTCGACCTCGGACATCTGCCGGGAGAGCTTCATCTCCAGCTGACGCTGGTTACCGATCACCGCCGCGGCCTGCTGCACCAGCGCCTGGTGCTGGCGCTGCGCCTCCTCGATGGCCTGTTGGATCTGCACCTTCGGATCGGCGTGCTCGTCGATCCGGGCGCCGAAGAGCGCCATGAGGTACTTCCAACCCTTGACGAACGGGTTCGCCATCTCCGCGGTATCCCCTCAGTCGCGTCGCTGCGCCCGGTGACGTGTGCCGGACGGACCGCCCGGCACGCCGGCGGCGTATCCATCGTCGCAGCCGGGCGCCAGTGGCGACGGCCTTGGCGCGGACCGGACGACCTGCTGATCAACCCTACGCGGCCGACGCCAGGTCGACCACGCGGCGATCGGGCCGGTCAGGCGGCGCAGACCACGTCCCGTTCGGCCGGGCGGACCCGGGTGGTACGCAGGGTGGCCTTCAGCGGCGAGTCCTGCCGGACGGCCACCGAGACCGGGCCGTCGGCGGTGACCTGTCGGACGCCCTGCGGAGCGACCTTGCGGACCGTCGGGCGACCCACCGGCTCGGCCGACTCGTCGGCCACCGGCACCAGCACGCCCGGCATCTGTTCGGCCAGCGCCACCGTGTCGCTGACCTCGCGGAGGACCTCGGAGAGGCGGGCACCGAGCGCGTCGCAGATCGCGGCCAGCAGCTCGCTGGAGGGCTCCTTCTGGCCGCGTTCGATCTCGGAGAGGTAGCCCAGGCTGACGTTCGCGGCCGAGGAGACCTCGCGCAGGGTGCGGTGCTGACCCTGCCGGCGTGCCCGCAGTGCGTCACCGATCACCCGGCGTAGCAGGACCATCGCACCTCCTTGACAGGACCTCTGCCCGGCGACCGGATCACGCCGGGCGCCGTCAGCCGTCCCGACACCGAAACCGTACCGTCGGAGCCTTCCCGCAACCGTACCCGCTGCGGGCCCCTGCGACATACCACCCCGCCCGGACTCCTGTCCCGCGACGGTCAGCACGGGGCGCTGGCAGCGGCCTCCCCGGCGGCCACGATGCGCTCGGTGAGCAGCCGCAACGCCTCGTCGACGGCGGTCGACCGGATCCGGTCGCGGCCACCGTCGAGGTCGAGCTCACGGACCGCCGTCCCGTTCGGCCCCGCGACCGCGACGAAGACCAGCCCCACCGGCTTGCCGTCCTGCGGCTCCGGGCCGGCCACCCCGGTGGTCGCCAGCCCCCAGTCGGCGGCGCAGCGCTGCCGCCCGCCCTCGGCGAGCGCGACCGCCACGTCCGGATCGACCGGTCCGCGGTCGGCGAGCAGACCCTCGGGTACGCCCGCGAGGTGGGCCTTCAGCTCCGTCGCGTACACCACCAGCCCGCCCCGGAAGATCCCGCTCACCCCGGCGATCTCGACGATCGAGGCGGCCAGCGACCCACCGGTCAGCGACTCCACCGTGGCGAGGGTCTCCCCCCGTTCGGAGAGCCGGTGCACGACCCCGGCCGCCGGGTTCGTCACCGGCCGGCCGTTCGCGCCGTGTCGCGTCGTGTCATCGTTGTGCACCACCATGCCCGCACTCCTTCCCCCGGCGTGCCCGGCTGAACCGGCGAGGGCGACGGTTCACCGCGCGGTACGCAGCCGCAACGCGCGGGCGACGTAGTCGAAACCGGTGAGCACCGTCACGGCCACCGCGGCGGCCATGATCCACGGGGCGGCTCCGGCCGCGTCGCCCGGCATCGGCCACAGGTACCACACGATGGCGAGGATCTGCAGCGCGGTCTTGGCCTTGCCGCCCCGGCTGGCGGCGATGACCCCGTGCCGGATCACCCAGAACCGGATCAGGGTCACCCCCAGCTCCCGGGTGAGGATCACCACGGTCACCCACCAGGGGAGCACCGCGTACCAGGAGAGCAGCAGCAGGGCGGCCCCGGTGAGCGCCTTGTCGGCGATCGGGTCGGCGACCTTGCCGACCGACGTGACCAGGGCGAACCGGCGGGCGATCCAGCCGTCCACGAAGTCGGTCAGCGAGGCGAGGGCGAAGACCAGGCAGGCCGCCACGCGCCAGTCGGCGTGGGTCATCTCCGAGACGACCACCAGCGCCATGAAGACCGGCACCAGCAGCAGCCGCAGCGCGGTCAGCGCGTTGGCGGCGTTCAGCACCGGCACCGGGGCCACCACGGCCGGCGGGGTCGAGTCGGCCGTCCCGGTCACGTGGACGCCCCGAACCGGCGTTCCCGGCACCACAACACCACGTGGCTCCCCCGCTCCGTCAGGGCCCGCCGTCACCGTGCCGCGCCGGGCGCCGCCGAGATCATCTCATCCGGCACCGCGATCAGGTCCACCCCTTCGGTGCCGGTGACCGTCGCCCGGACCAGATCGCCCGGACGCAGCGCGGCCAGGTCGACCCCGCCGTCGGACGGGGCGACCAACATGGTGGAACCGTCCACCTCGGGGGCCTGGTGGGCGGCCCGCCCCTCGACCGCGCCACCGTCGACCGAGTCGACCAGCACCTCGACGGTCGAGCCGAGCCGGTCCTCGGCGCGCTGGGAGCAGAGTTCGTCGGCTAGCGCGCTGATCTTGTCGTACCGGCGCTTGACGGTGGCGGCGGAGACCTTGCCGGGCAGGTCGGCGGCCTCGGTGCCGTCCTCGTCGCTGTAGTCGAACACGCCGATCGCGTCGAGCCGGGCGGCGGTGAGGAAACGCACCAGCTCGTCCACGTCGCCCCGGGTCTCGCCGGGGAACCCGACGATGAAGTTGCTCCGGGCACCCGCCTCCGGGGCCAACTCGCGGGCGCTGGCGAGCAGCTCGAGGAAGCGGTCGGTGGAGCCGAACCGGCGCATCCGGCGCAGCACCGGCTCGCTGGAGTGCTGGAAGGACAGGTCGAAGTACGGAGCCACGCCGGGAGTGGTGGCGATCGCCTCGACCAGGCCGGGGCGGGTCTCGGCGGGCTGGAGGTAGCTCGCCCGGACCCGGACGATGCCGTCGATCGCGGCGAGTTGGGGCAACAGCTTCTCCAGGGCCCGGGGGTCGCCCAGATCCTTGCCGTAGGACGTGGAGTTCTCGCTGACCAGCACCAGCTCACGGACGCCGGTCTTGGCCAGCCACTCCGCCTCGGCGAGCAGCTCGTCCGGGGTACGCGAGACGAAGGCGCCCCGGAAGGCGGGGATCGCGCAGAACGCGCAGCGGCGGTCACAGCCGCTGGCCAGCTTCAGCGAGGCCACCGGGCCGGTGTCGAGCCGGCGGCGGAGCACCTGCCGCAGGTGCGCCGGGGTGTGCGCGTCGGTCTCCGGGGCCTCGGTGCGGACCGGCGTGCCGTGCCCGGGCAGCGACACCGCGCTGTCCCGCCGGGCCACCGGCGTGAGCGGCAGCAGCTCGCGCCGGTCGCGCGGGGTGTGCGCGTCGACGGCCTCACCGTTGACCACCGAGGTCAGTCGGGCGGAGATGTCCGGGTAGTCGTCGAAGCTCAGCACCGCCTGCGCCTCGGGCAGGCTGCTGGCCAGCTCCCGCCCGTACCGCTCGGCCATACAGCCGGCCGCGACCACCTTGGCGCCGGTGTCGGCGGCGGCCAGCAGGGTCTGGATCGAGTCCTGCTTGGCCTTCTCCACGAAGCCACAGGTGTTGACCACCACCACGTCGGCCCCTTCGCCGTCGGTGGTCACCTGCCAGCCGTCGGCGTGCAGGCGGGCGGCCAACTCCTCCGAGTCGACCTCGTTGCGGGCACAGCCCAGGGTCAGCAGGGCGACCCGGCGACCGTCAGCGGAAGGGGAGGTGGCAGACACCACCCGAGGGTACCGGGCGGGACGGGGTCACCCGTCGACACCCGGTGCCGCGACGGGCCCGGCACGCCGCCGCCCCGCCCGCCCGGACGCGCTTCCGGCTGCCGGTCACGCCACCACCGTGGCGGCGAGCCGGACGAGCCGGTCGAGGAGGAACACCTCGGTACCGCTCAGGCCGACCGAGCAGAAGACGGTGACGTCGTCCCGGCCGACCCGTCCGGCCGCCGCGCCGGCCAGCACCGCGCCCAGTTCGACCAGCCGCCCGGCATGCGGCGGTCGGGCGGCGAGCATCGGCGGCTCGTACGCGCCGGCCTGGGCGGTCGAGTCCGTGACCAGCACGTCGGCGACGTCCAGCAGGTCGGTGCCGAACTCGGCGCGCCCGTGCTGCTTGAACCCGACGGCGTTCACGTGGGTGCCCGGGGCGAGGTCCCGGGCGTCGAGCACCGGGGTCGGGCTGGTGGTGGCGAGCACCACGACGTCGCGGTCGCGCACCGCCTCGGCGGCGGTGGACACCGGGCGGGCCGGCACACCCAGTTCGGCCCGGACCCGGGCGGCGAACCGCGCCCGGTCGGCCGGGGTGCGGCAGTACACGGTCACCTCCCCCAGTGGGCGGACCGCAGCGGCGGCCCAGACCTGGGTCCACGCCTGCCCGCCCGCTCCGATCACGCCGAGGGTGGACGCGTCCGGCCGGGCCAGCGCGTCCACCGCGACCCCGCCCAGTCCCCCGGTCCGCCGGGAACCCAGTTCCGCCCCGACGGCGACCGCCCGGACCGCGCCGGTCCGTCCGTCGTGGAGGACGACGAGCTGCTCCGCCTCGGGGTGGCCGAAGGTGTCGTAGGAGCGGAAGCCGTACCACTCGCCGGTGAGGTGGCCGGCGGTGAGCACCATCCGGCCCCCGCCCAGCGGGGCGGACGCGCGGGGTGGCGCCACCAGTCGTCCCTCGTACGCGGCCAGCAGGGCGGCCCGCATGGCGTCGACCGTGCCGGGCGCGTCGAGGACGGCGGCCACCTCCCGGTCGGTGAAGAGCAGCGTCATACGTCAATCCTCGACCATGAAGGCAGCTTCAGGTCAACCCGTGACATCGATCATCCGTCCCCGGGCCGGCCCCGCCGGACGGTGCTACGGTCAAGGCCGACACCCCGACCCTGGTGTCCCGGACGAGTGGTGGGCGTACCCGGTAACGCGAAGACGCCCCCGGACAGTGGTGGTCCTCAACTCGTCCGGGCCGGTCCCGGGCGCCGGTGACAGGGGTGACGTCATGGCTTGGCTCGCACTGGTGGTGTCCGGACTTCTGGAGACGGCGTGGGCGATCGCCCTCGACCGCAGCGCCGGCTTCAGCCGCCCTCTCCCCACCGTGGTCTTCGCGGTCACGCTGGTGCTGAGCATGGCCGGGCTCGCGTACGCGCTGCGGGAGATCCCGGTCGGCACCGGGTACGCGGTCTGGGTGGGCATCGGCGCGGTGGGCACCGCGACCGTCGGCATCCTGGCCCTCGGCGAGTCGTCCAGCCTTCCCCGGCTGTTGTCCCTGTTGCTGGTGGTGGCGGGCGTGGTGGGACTCAAGGTCTTCCACTAGGCCGTTGCGGGGCTCCCGGCGGTGCGTCCGGTCGGGGAGCCGACGGCCACGCGTAGCGGACGGGTCAGGTGGGTAGAGACGGGTCGACAACGGAAGGTTTCGTACCCGGAGGACGACATGGCGAACATGCACACCAACGCCCGCCCGCGCAGCAACGCCGCCCGGATCTGCACGATCCTGGCCTTCGTCTTCGCCGTGCTCGCCGTCTTCCTCTCCCCACTGCTGTTCGGGGTGGCGGGCCTGGTGCTCGGCATCGTCGGCGCGGTGCTCGGCGACAAGCCGCTCGGCTGGTACGCCGCCATCGCGAGCGTGGTCGGCGCGGTCGTCGGCGCCCTGCTCGTCGCCGCCCTGCTCAACTGAGCACCCCGCGCCACCCGGACGTACCCACGGGCCCGCCGGTCTCCGGCGGGCCCTCGCGTGATGCGGCGGAGCGGAGCGGGACGGTCAGCTGCCGGCGGTCTGGAGGGCGGCGAGGGCCTCCTCCAGTTCGTCCGGCTTGACCAGCACGTCGCGGGCCTTGGAACCCTCGGACGGGCCGACGATGCCCCGGGTCTCCATCAGGTCCATCAGCCGGCCCGCCTTGGCGAACCCGACCCGCAGCTTGCGCTGGAGCATCGAGGTGGACCCGAACTGCGAGGTGACCACCAGTTCGATCGCCTGCACCAGCAGGTCGAGGTCGTCGCCGATCTCCTCGTCGACCTTCTTCTTGCTGTCCTGCGCCGGGGCGAGCACGTCCGGGCGGAACTCCGGCTCGCGCTGGTCCTTGCAGAACTTGACGACGTCGGCGATCTCCTGTTCGGTGACCCAGGCGCCCTGGATCCGGATCGGCTTCGACGCGCCCATCGGCAGGAAGAGACCGTCGCCCCGACCGAGCAGTTTCTCCGCTCCCGGCTGGTCGAGGATGACCCGCGAGTCCGCCAGCGACGAGGTGGCGAACGCCAACCGGGACGGCACGTTCGCCTTGATCAGACCGGTCACCACGTCGACCGAGGGGCGCTGGGTGGCCAGCACCAGGTGAATGCCGGCGGCCCGGGCGAGCTGGGTGATCCGGACGACCGAGTCCTCCACGTCACGTGGCGCCACCATCATCAGGTCGGCCAGCTCATCGACGATCACCAGCAGGTACGGGTACGGCTTCATCTCCCGCTCGCTGCCCGGCGGCGCCTTGATCTCGCCGTTGCGCACCTTGCGGTTGAAGTCGTCGATGTGCCGAACCCCGTTGGCGGCGAGGTCGTCGTAGCGCATGTCCATCTCGCGGACCACCCACTCCAGCGAGTCGGCGGCCTTCTTCGCGTTGGTCACGATCGGCGTGACCAGGTGCGGGATGCCCTCGTAGGTGGTCATCTCGACCCGCTTCGGGTCGATCAGCAGCAGGCGGACCTCGTCGGGGGTGGCCCGGGTGAGGATCGACACGAGCAGGGTGTTGAGACAGCTCGACTTGCCGGCACCGGTTGCCCCGGCCACGAGGATGTGCGGCATCTTCGCCAGGTTGGCCACCACGTAGCCGCCCTCGATGTCCTTGCCGAGGGCGACCAGCATCGGGTGGTGGTCGCTGGTGGCCGCCCGGGAGCGCAGCACGTCGCCGAGGGCCACGTTCTCCGGGTCGGTGTTCGGGATCTCCACGCCGACCGCGCTCTTGCCCGGGATCGGGCTGAGGATCCGCACGTCCGGGGACTTCACCGCGTAGGCGATGTTCCGGGAGAGCTGGGTGATCCGTTCGACCTTGACGCCGGGGCCCAGCTCGACCTCGTACCGGGTGACCGTCGGCCCCCGGGTGAAGCCGGTGACCTCGGCGTCCACCCCGAACTGGTCGAACACCCCGGTCAGGGCCGCGATCACCTCGTCGTTGGCCTTGCTCCGGGTCTTCGGAGCGGCCCCGGTGTTGAGCAGGTTGGCCGGGGGCAGGGTGTAGTCGCCCGCCATCCCGGTGAGCGCGAGCTGTTCGGCCCGGGTGGGCGGCGTCGAGTGCTCCGGGGGCTCGGACCTGCGCCGGGCGGCGGGCACCCGGGCCGGCGGCTTGCGCGGCAGCACCAGGGTCTCCTGGAGGTCCACGTCGTCGGCGTAGGCGTCGTCGATCTCGACCGGGTCGACCGGCTCCGGCGGCGGGGCGGCCTTGCGGGCCGGACGGCGGCGGGCGGGCTTCTCGACCACCTCCACCACCTCGACCTCCTCCCCGGCCGGGGCCGGCGGCACGCCGAGCACCCCACCGGTGAGCAGGCCGAGCCGCTCGGGGACCTTGTTGATCGGGGTCGCGGTGACCACCAGCAGGCCGAAGACCAGCAGCAGGATGAGCAGCGGTACGGCCACCCAGGCGGTGACCGCCCGTTCCAGCAGCCCGCCCACGCCCATGCCGACCAGGCCACCGGCGTAGTCACGCTCGGCCTGGCGGGCCGGGTTCTGCCCGATGTGCAGCATCGCGGCGGTGGCGACGATCATGGATCCCCAGCCGACCAGACCGCGCCCCCGGTGCGCCGGGTCGGCGGGTTCCCGCATCATCCGCCAGGCGCCGATGGACAGCAGCACGGGCACGACGACGGAGATCGCGCCGAGGAAGAGTCGGACGCTGTCCGCCAGCCGGGCCCCGACCGGTCCCGCCCCGGAGAACCAGATCGCCACCGCGCTGAGGATCGCGAGTCCGAACAGGAGCAGGCCGGCGCCGTCGCGCCGGTGCTCCGGGCCCACCTCGCGGGCGGTGGCGGCCTGCCGTCCGGCGGCCCGGACCGTCCACCCGACACCGTGCGCCAGCCCCATCCAGGCGCTGGTGATCGCACGTCCCAGGTAGGCGGCCGGCGCGGGACGGGCCGCCGGACGGCGGCTCCGGGCGGGCGCGCGGGTCTTCTTGGCCGGCTGGCGGGCACGGCTGTTCGTGGTACCGCGCGGCGACGCGCCGCGTCGCCGGCTCGCCTGAGAGGTACGGCCCGCCATAGAGTCACGGTAACGGCGCGACCCGAGGATTCGCCGCTTTTACCGTCGTGTCCGTGCGTCGCAGCGCACTTTCGGCACTCAGTCGTGATATTCGCCTCAGGAACTTCAGGGAGGGTGCCGGGATGGTGCCGCCGGAGCTCGAGGACGGCCCGCTGGGCGGACACCCGCACACCCTGCGACCGCTGACCGGGGAGCTGGTGGCGGCGGTGCTGGCCACCCGGGGGTACGCCTGCCGCCCGGACGCCGACGGCAACCTCGTCGGCCGGTGGGGGACGAGCCTGGTCTGGTTCCGCCGGCTCGGCACGGCCGGTGAGGTGCTCCAGGTGCGGACGGCCACCGCGCCGCTGTTCGGAATCGAGCACGTGCCGGCGCTGCGCGCCTTCTGCAACGACTGGAACCACGGACGGTACTGGCCGAAGGCGTTCGTCGAGGTCGACGACGACGGGCGGGCCCGGGTCTGCGGCGAGGTCATCACCGACCTGGAACGGGGGGTCACCCCGCACCAGCTCGACCAGCTCCTCGACCGGGGCATCTCCGCCGGCTGCCGACTGGCCGCCGCCGTGGCCGAACTGGGCGACGGGGCCCGGGCGTGAGCGGCGACGCCTGGCGCGAGGCGCTCGACGCGGCCCGGGACCTGCCCGACGGGGAGGCGAAGATCGCCGAGTTGGAACGGCTCGCCGCCCACGCCGACGCCGCCGGGGACGTCCGCCTCGGCGTCGACGCCCGGCTCTCGCTCGTCGAGACGCACCGGTACCGGGGGGAGCGGTGGCGGTTGGTCGAGCCGCTGCGCCGGTGTCTCGTCGCCCTGGACCGGCATCCCACCCTCTTCGACGCCGAGGACGTCGCGGCGCTGCTGCGCGGCCAGCACGCCGCCGTGGAGGCGCTGCCCGGCAGCCCCCGGGTGGGGCTGGACCAAGCCCGCGTCCTGCTGGACGACCTCGACCGCCGGCTGGCCGGGGCGGAGCCCGGCACGGTGGCCGAGCTGCGCTGCCGGCTCGCCGACCACCTGGGGGACGAACCGGCCGCCCGGGCGTGGTTCGCCCGGTGGCGGGTCGTCGGCCCTGATCACCGCTGCGCCGCCTGCGTGGCGGTACGCCAGGCTGAGCTGCTCACCGGCTGGGGTGAGTGGGCCGAGGCGGTACGGGTGCTGGAACCGGTGGCCGCCGATCCCGGCGACTGCACCGACCAGCCGGAGGCCGCCCTGGCCGCCCTGCTGGTGCCGTACCTGCGGTTGGGGCGGTACGACGACGCGGCGCGGGCGCACGTGCGGGCGTACCGCCGGCACCGGCGGGAGTGGACGGCCTTCGGCCACCTCCCCGCGCACCTGCTGTTCTGTGCGCTCGGCGGACACCCGGCGCGCGGACTGGAGATCCTCGTCGAGCAGCTGCCCCGGCTGGCCCGACCGACGGACGAGCGCTCCGCGATGGAGTTCGCCGCCGCCGGGGCCCTGCTCTGTCGGTTGGCCGGTGAGTCCGGTCTGACCAGGGTGTCCGACCCGACCGGGCAGCCGGACGGGGCGGAGCCGGACGCCGCCGGGACGCACCGGTCCACCCGGCCGGCGGGACACCCCGGACCGGCGCGGCGGGGACACGAGTCGTGGCCGGTCGACGCGCTCGGGCTGGGTCACGCGACCCGGCTGGCCGAGGTGTTCGGGCTGATCCGTTCGGGCGGGACCGGCGGCGGGCGGGACGTCATGGCGCTCGGCGCGGAACTGCTCGCCACCGCCACCGACCTCGCAGGACGTTTCGACGCCCGCAACGGCACCGGCCACCAGTCCGGCCGGGTCGCGGCCCGGCTGGCCGAACGGCCCCGCACCGGCGTCCCGGCCCCGCTCCCCGCCGGGCCGGCACCCGACGACGCCGAGGCCGGGCCGGTCGACGCGGAGCCGGACGGGCCCGGGTCACCCGGAGAGCTGGTGCCGCTGACCGTGGCCATGGTCGTCGCCGCGCTGGAGCGCCGGGGCGACCGCTGCGCCGTCGACCCGGCGGACACCGTGGTGGGGCGCTGGGGCGAGGCGATGATCCGGTTCGAGCGGGTCGGGTCGGGGGGTGGGATCCTGCACGCCCGGGTGGTCGTCACCCGTCGGCTGTCGGCCGGACGGCGCGCCGAGGCGTACGAGTTCGTCAACGCCTGGAACCGGGACCGGCTGCAGCCCAAGGCGTACGTGCACGAGGTGGAGAACGAACTGGTCCTGGCGGGGGACCTCACCACCGACCTGGCGCACGGGGTCGCTCCGGTGCAGGTGGAGGTGCTGGTCGACGCGGCGGTCACCACCGGCGTCGCGTACGCCGAGGCGGTGGCCGCCCTGCCCTGACCGGGGTGCCGTACCCGGAGCTGGACACGCTGGTCGCCCAGGGCTGAGCAGGGTGCACGGGCGGTCCGGCGGTCCGCCGGACCGCCCGTGCCGGTCAGACCTCGACCACGGTCGGGACGATCATCGGTCGCCGCCGGTACGCGTCGTTGACCCACCGGCCGACCGTCCGCCGGACGATCTGCTGGAGCTGGTGCGGGTCGGTGATCCCGTCGGTGGCGGCCCGGTTGAGCACCTCGGTGACCAGCGGCACGACGGCGTTGAACGCCGCCGGGTCCTCCGAGAAGCCCTTGGCGGAGACGGTCGGCCCGCCGACCACTTTGCCGGTGACCGAGTCGACCACCACGGTGCAGGCGATGAAGCCGCCGTCACCGAGGATCCGCCGCTCGGTCAGCAGCGACTCGCCGACGTCCCCGACGGCCAGCCCGTCGACGTAGACGTAGCGGCTGGTCACGTGCCCGACCAGACTGGCCCGGCCGTCGACCAGGTCGACCACGTCGCCGTCCTCGCAGAGCACCACCCGGTCCGGGTCGACGCCGGACTCGATGCCCAGTCGGGCGTGCGCCCGCAGGTGCCGCCACTCGCCGTGCACCGGCATCAGGTTGCTGGGCCGGACCACGTTGAGCAGGTAGAGCAGCTCACCGGCGGGAGCGTGGCCGGAGACGTGCACCTTGGCGACGTCCTTGTGCACCACGACCGCACCGGCCCGGGCCAGGCGGTTGATCACCCGGTACACCGAGGTCTCGTTGCCGGGGACCAGCGAGCTGGCCAGGACCACGGTGTCCCCCGGGGCGATGGTGATGTGCCGGTGGTCGCCGCTGGCCATCCGCCCGAGCGCGCTCATCGGTTCGCCCTGCGAGCCGGTGGACATCAGCACGATCCGCTCCGGCGGCAGGGTGGTCGCCTCGTCCAGGCCGACCACCAGACCCGCCGGGATGTTGAGCAGGCCCAGGTCGCGGGCGATGCCCATGTTGCGGACCATCGAGCGGCCGATCAGGGCGACCTTGCGGTCGTGCTCGGCAGCCGAGTCGAGCACCTGCTGCACCCGGTGCACGTGCGAGGCGAACGAGGCCACGATGATCCGGCCCTTCGCCTTGGCGAAGATCGAGTCGAGGACCGGGCCGATCTCCCGCTCCGGCGTGACGAAACCGGGGATCTCCGCGTTGGTGGAGTCGGAGAGGAGCAGGTCCACCCCCTCCGCGCCGAGCCGGGCGAAACCGGCCAGGTCGGTGATCCGTCCGTCCAACGGGAGCTGGTCCATCTTGAAGTCCCCGGTGTGCAGGACCAGTCCCGCCGGAGTGCGGATGGCCACCGCGAGCGCGTCCGGGATGGAGTGGTTCACCGCGAAGAACTCGCACTCGAAGGGGCCGAGCCGTTCCCGGCCGCCCTCCCGCACGGTCAGGGTGTACGGCTCGATCCGCCGCTCGGCGAGCTTCGCCTCGACCAGGCTGAGGGTGAACTGCGAGCCGACCAGCGGGATGTCCTGCTTGTGCGCGAGCAGGTACGGCACCGCGCCGATGTGGTCCTCATGCCCGTGGGTGAGCACGATCGCCTGGACGTCGTCGAGCCGGTCCAGGATGGGGGCGAAATCGGGGAGGATCAGGTCGACGCCGGGTTGCTCCACGTCGGGGAAGAGCACACCGCAGTCGACGACGAGCAGCTTGCCGTCGTACTCGAAGACGGTCATGTTCCGTCCGATGGCACCGAGCCCGCCGAGCGGAGTGATCCGCAGACCACCCTCCGGAAGCGGCGGGGGAAGGTCCGCCTCGATGTGCGCCTCGGTCACGCGGCCACCTCATTCTGCGGGGCCGGCACCCGGCGCCCGCCGTGTCGTGTTGTCATCAGGGTAGGTCCAGGCCCGCTGCCGTGCAGTCGGCGCGGAGCTGGGCGATCTCGTCGGCGGTCGCGTCCACCAGCGGCGACCGGACCGGGCCGGCCGGCAGCCCCAGCACCCCCAGGCCCGCCTTCACCAGGATCGTGCCCTGGGTACGGAAGATGCCGGTGAACAGCGGCAGCAGCCGCCGGTGCAGGGCCAGCGCGGCGGCGGTGTCGCCCGCGTCGTACCGCTCGATCATCTGCTTGGCCAGCGCACCCGTGAAGTGGGTGGAGGTGCCGACCAGGCCGACCCCGCCGATGGCCAGGGCCGGCAGGGTGAGCGAGTCCTCGCCGCTGTAGACCGCCAGGTCACAGCGGCTGGTCACCCAGCTCGTGGCGGTCAGGTCGCCCTTGGCATCCTTGACGGCCACGATCCGGCCGTGCTCGGCGAGCCGCACCAGGGTGTCGGTGGCGATGGCCACCCCGGCCCGATGCGGGATGTCGTAGAGCATCACCGGCAGGCCGGTGGCGTCCGCGACCGCGGTGAAGTGGCGCAGCAGTCCGGCCTGCGGCGGCTTGCTGTAATACGGGGTCACCACGAGCAGCCCGTTTGCCCCGGCCTTCTCCGCCGCGGCGGCCAGCTCGATGGTGTGCCGGGTGTCGTTCGTACCGACCCCGGCAACCACCTGGGCCCGGTCCCCGACCGCCTCGACCACGGCCCGGATCAGGCGTTCCTTCTCCGCGTCCGTGGTGGTCGGCGACTCGCCGGTGGTGCCGTTGACCACCAGCGCGTCGTTGCCCTCGGCGTCGACCAGGTGGGTCGCCAGCCGGGCGGCACCGTCGAGGTCGAGCGAGCCGTCGGCGGTGAACGGGGTCACCATGGCGGTGAGCAGTCGCCCGAAGGGGCGCGACGGCGCCCGCTCGGAGGCGGCAGGGTGGTCGTGGTTCATGCTGACAACCTAGCAACCGACCCGGACGCCCCCGGCGGGGAAGGGCTCAGCGGCGCCCGGACGGACGCCGCCGGCCCGGCACCGCCCGGCGCACCGGCTCAGGAACGCTCGGCGTACGGGCTCGTCGCGACCTCGGTGCCGTCGGGCAGGGTCGAGATGACGAAGTCGTCGAAGACGCTCGGCGCGACCCGCTGGAGCTGCCGCAGGCACTCCACGGCCAGCTCGCGGATCTCCACGTCGGCGTGCTCGGTGGCCCGCATCGCGACGAAGTGCCGCCACGCCCGGTAGTTGCCGGTCACCACGATCCGGGTCTCGGTGGCGTTCGGCAGCACCGCGCGGGCCGCCTGCCGCGCCTGCTTACGGCGCAGGGTCGGGTTGGGCTCGTCGACGAAACGCCGTTCGAGGCCCTCCAGCAACTCGGTGTACGCCCGCACGCTCGCCTCGGCCGCCTCCACGAAGCGCTTGTGCAGCTCCGGGTCCTCGGCGATCACCCGGGGCTCGACCATCGCCGCGTCCCGCTCCGGCACGTACCGCTGGGAGAGCTGGGAGTACGAGAAGTGGCGGTGCCGGATCAGCTCGTGGGTGAACGAGCGGGAGACGCCGGTGAAGTAGAAGCTGACCGAGCCGTGCTCCAGCACCGACAGGTGGCCGACCTCGAGGATGTGCGCCAGGTAGCCGGCGTTGGTGGCGGTGGCCGGGTTCGGCTTGCTCCAGCTCTGGTAGCAGGCCCGACCGGCGAACTCGGCGAGCGCCTGGCCGCCGTCGGCATCGGTCGACCACGGCACGTCGTCGGGCGCCTCGAAGTGGGTCCACGCGACGAGCTTGACTCCAGGTTGCACCATCTCCGGCATTCCTCGGACTGTAGCGGCCCCATCCGGACCCGCTGACGCCGACCCACCGGCCGTCACCTGCGGATTCACCGCCGCCACCGCCCGCTGCGCCCCGCGCGTGTCCCACGTCTCGCCGGGTCACCCCGGCGGCAGAGGTTGCCGTCGCACCCGCTGTCGAGCTGCCCGCGCAGACGGGGCACCACGGGGGCGCCCGCGTTCGGAGTTGCTCAGACGTAGAGCGAGGTGAAGGGGGCCCAGGGCAGGTTCCGGGCCACCGAGAAGACCAGCCAGGCCACCAGGAAGCCACCGATCATCTTCGGGCTGATCCGCAGCTCCGGCAGTCGCCAGCCGAACGCCTGCTTCGTCCCCCAGGCGAGGAAGAGGTAGGCCAGGAAGGGCAGCGCGAAGACGAACAGGAAGTGGTGCCGGGCGGCGGCCGGCAGGTCGGCGTGGAGCACGTACCAGAGGGCCCGGGTGCCGCCGCAGCCCGGACAGTCCAGTCCGGTGGTGAGCTTCAGCAGGCAGGTGGGCAGCGCGTCGGGCGCGGACCGGGTCGGGTCGCTGATCATGGCGTACGCCACGCCGAGGCCGACGCAGCCGAGGGCGGCCAGCGGCACCGCCCAACGGGGCGCGCGCTCGTAGAGGCGGACCACGAAGCGGGTGAACCGGTCCGGTTCGGCGACCTGGACCGCGCCCGCCGGCCAGTTCGGATGCGGGTGCCCGTGTGGTCCGGGCGGGTGCGGGTGCGGGTGCCCGTGTGGTCCGGGCGGCGGGGCAGCCGGTGGGATCGGCGGGGCCGGCTGGGCGGCCGGTCCGTCAACGCTGGTCACGTGCTCACGGTACACCGGCCGTGCCGGCCAGCGCGGCGGCGAGCGGCCCGGCCAGGTCCCCGGCGGCTGGCGGGGCGACCGCGTCGAGCCCCAGCCAGCCGGCCAGCCGGTACAGCTCGGCGGCCAGGGCGAGCGCGGTCTCACCGGGATCGACGCCGGGTTCCGCCCAGGCCGCCGGCACCAGCAGCACCCTCGCCTTCCGGTCGGCCTTCAGGTCGACCCGGGCGGTGAACCGGTCCCCCTGCAGGAACGGCAGCACGTAGTAGCCGTACACCCGCTTCGGTGCGGGCACGTAGATCTCGATGCGGTAGCTGAAGCCGAACAGCCGCTCGGCGCGAGCCCGCTCCCAGACCACCGGGTCGAAGGGACTGACCAGGGTGTTCGCCCGGATCCACCGGGGCAGTCGGGCCTGGGAGTGCAGGTACGCCGGCTGCCGCCAGCCCGGCACGGTGACCCGGGTCAGCTCCCCCGCCTCGACCAGTTCGGCGACCGCCTGCCGGGTGCCGGCCGCCGGCAGGCGGAAGTAGTCGCGCAGCTCCGGCTCGGCGGCCACGCCCAGGCAACGGGCCGCGACCGCGACCAGGGTGCGGTACGCGTCCGCGTCGTCGGGGGTGGGCGCGTCGAGCACCTCGGCGGGGAGCACCCGCTCCGGCAGGTCGTACCGGCGGGCGAAGGCGGTCGTCCGGTCGGCGGCGGTGACCTCGCCGGCCCAGAAGAGGTATTCCAGGGCCTGCTTCACCACCGACCAGTTCCACCCCCAGTTGCCGGTCTCCCGGGGCGCGTCGTGCTCGATCTCGGCGGCGGTGACCGGCCCCCGGGCGGCGACCTCGGCACGGACCCAGGCGACCAGTTCGGGCTGCTCCCGGACGATCCGCCGCATGCCGCCCCAGGCCTTCTCCCGGGCGAGGGCCATCCGCCAGCGCAGCGCCGGGTGCAGGGTCACCGGCACCAGCGACGCCTCGTGGCCCCAGTACTCGAAGAGATCCCGGGGCGGGCGGTAGGCGGCCCGGTCGAGCAGCTCGGTCGGGTACGGCCCGAGCCGGCTGTAGAGGGGCAGGTAGTGCGCCCGTTGCAGCACGTTGACCGAGTCCATCTGGATCAGCCCGACCCGGTCGAGCACCCGGCGCAGGTGCCGTCGGGTGGGCACGCCGGCGGGCGGCGGGTCGGCGAAGCCCTGGGCGGCCAGAGCCACCCGCCGGGCCTGGGCGAGCGAGAGCGATTCCGGAGCGGCCATCGCCGGGCACCCTAACCGAGCGGTACGACACGACACCGGCGGCACGACACGGGGTAAAGCGCTGGACCCCGGGGGCCGTGGCGGCATAGAACGGTCAGATGCTCACCATCCGCCGGGAGGAACCCGACGACGCCGAGGTGGTCGCCCGGGTGCACGTACGGGGCTGGCAGGCCGGCTACGCCGGGATCATGCCGGCGGAGGTGCTCGACCGGCTCAACGTCGCCGCCTGGGCCCAGCGGCGGCGGGACATGGCCACCGCCGACCCGGAGAACCCGTTCACCACCCTCCTCGCCGAGTCCGGCGGGCGGGTGACCGGATTCGCCACCTTCGGTCCGTACCGCGTCAACCAGAGCCGGGCGGAGCTGGACCTGACCTGCGGCGAGGTGGTCGGGCTCTACGTCGAGCCGACGTGCTGGGGCGACGGGACGGCGGTCTCGCTGCTGGCGGCGGCGCGGGCCGGACTCGCCGACCGGGGGTGGACGACGTACCGGGTATGGGTGCTCGCCGACAACGCACGGGCCCGCCGGTTCTACGCGCGGGCCGGGCTGTCACCGGACGGCGAGGAGTCGACTTATCCGGTTCCGCTGTCCGGTGGACGCGCCCCGATCGCCCTCGCCGAGCTGCGGTACGCCGGCCGTGTCGACGGCGACTGAGCCCACCGCCGGGTTCGCCGCAGGCCGACGGATCGGCAGGGCCACCAGGAGCGCGAGGCTGACCCAGACGTAGAAGTTGCTGAACACGAAGCCGTCCACGCCGCCGAAGCCGCGCTCCCACTGCCAGACCAGCCGGCTGATCAGCACGAGATACGCGACGGCGGCGAAGGCGAGCAGGCCGCGTCGACGGCGACCGCCCGCCGGGGCGGCCATCGCGTTGTCGACCAGCAGGATCAGCGCCGGGATCAGCCAGACCAGGTGGTGCACCCACGTCACCGGGCTGACCAGGCACATCACCACGCCGGTCAGGGCGAACCCGGTGGCCTCGTCGCCGACCGACACCGCCGCGCGGCAACGGCGCGCCCAGACCAGCAGGGTGACCGCGACCAGCAGCAACCAGAGCGGGGTGCTCGGGTGCCCCGGGTCGAGCCGGGCCACCACGCCCTGCAACGACTGGTTGGAGATGAACGCCAACTCGCCGACCCGGTCGGTGTTCCAGAACGCCTGGGTCCAGTACTCGCGGGAGGCGTCCGGAAAGAGCGCGGCGGCCAGCAGGGTGGCCCCGCCGGCCACGGCCGTGGCGGTGGCCGCGGCCCGCCAGCGCCCGGTGACCAGCAGGTAGACCAGGTAGATGCCGGGGGTCAGCTTGATCGCGGTGGCCAGGCCGATGCCCACCCCGAGCCAGCGGCTGCCGCGCGGGGCGAGCCAGAGCAGGTCCACCGCGACCAGGAAGAGCAGCAGCATGTTGACCTGACCGAAGTTGACCGTCTCCCGCATCGGCTCGAAGGCGGCCGCCAGGCAGAGCGCCACGGCCAGGGTGAACCAGCGGGTCCAGCCGGCCCGCACCGCGACCGGGTCGAGCAGCCACCAGATCACCACGGTGCTGGCCAGCACGCTCATCGTCACGCTGACCAGGATCGCCCCGTGCCAGGACAGGTACGCCATCGGCAGCATGACCAGGGCGGCGAACGGCGGGTAGGTGAAGCCGTACATGGTGCGGGGCCTGAGGTAGTCGTAGACCTCCCCGCCGTCGTGCACCCAGTGGGTCAGCGCCCCGTAGTAGACCTGCAGGTCGAAGAAGCCGTGCCGAACGGCGGCCACGGAGAGGAACCACGTCACCGCCGCGGCGAGCACGACGACGATGCCGACCTGCCCGACCGTCCGTCTGGCCCCCTGGGGCACCGTCGCCTCCCTCGCCCTGCGTAGGCTGCGTCCCATGGCTCTGGGGTACGTCCGCCCGGCGCGTCCCGAGGACGCCGGCGAGATCGCACGCATCCAGCTCGCGACCTGGCGGGTCGCCTATCGGAGGATCCTGCCACGGCACGTGTTGGACAACCTCGACGAGGCGTACCTCGCCCGACGGTGGACCGCCGCGGTGCAGGAGCCGCCGTCGGCCGCCCACCGGGTGCTGGTCGCCGTCGAGCAGGCCGAATCATCGTATCTGGTGGGCTTCACCGCGTCCGGTCCGGCCGACGCGGAGGCCCTCGCGCCGGAGGAGCCGGCGGAGTCGCTCGGTCCGGACGTCGCGGCCGTGACCGACCTGCTGGTCGAGCCGCGCTGGGGACGGCGCGGGCACGGCAGCCGACTGCTGGCGGCGACGGTCGACCTCTGGCGCACCGACGGCTTCACCCGGGCGGTCGCCTGGGCGTTCGACGGCGACGAGGCGACCCGGAAGTTCCTCACCGGCACCGGCTGGGAGCCGGACGGCGCGGCCCGTGCCCTGGACGTCGACGACATGCTCGTCGGTCAGCTCCGCCTCCACGTCGCGGTGCCGACGGAACCGGTCGCCCAGGGTTGACCGGTCACCGCGCCGGGTACGCCGGCCGACGATGTGCCCGTCGCGCGCGGTTCCCGGACGTCCCGGCGCCGTCGACCGCACGGGACCACGGCTGAAACGGAGACGACCATGTTCAGGGACACGAAGGCGTTCAGCGGGTTCTCGGTGGACGACACCGACCGCGCCCGCGAGTTCTACGAGCACACCCTCGGCCTGCGGGTGTCGCAGACCGGGGGCACGGGCGGACTGCTGACGCTGCATCTCGCCGGCGACCGGGACGTCCTGGTCTACCCCAAGGCGGACCACACCCCGGCCGCCTTCACGGTGCTCAACTTCCCGGTCGACGACGTCGACCGGGCGGTCGAGGAGCTGACCGCGAAGGGCGTGCGGTTCGCCCATTACCCGGGGATGCCACAGGACGACAAGGGGATCATGCGCGGCAACGGGCCGACCATCGCCTGGTTCACCGACCCGGCCGGCAACATCATGTCCGTCATCGAGCAGTAGTGGTCCGGTGGTGGGGGGCGGCCCCCCCGGGGGGGGGGCCCCCCCCCCCCCCCCCCCGGCGCCCCGCCCCCCGGGGGGCGGGGGGGGGCGGGGGGGGGGGGGGGGGGGGGCGCCCCCCCCCCCCCCCCCCCCCCCCCACCACCGGACCTCAGCCCTTGTCCGTACCCTCGTTGGCGTCCCGGACGAAGTAGCGCTGGAAGATCACGAAGACGATCGCCACCGGGATGGTGGCCAGCAGCGCCGCGCCCAGCTTGAGCGGGTACTGGGTGCCCGCGCCGAGCGAGCCGCTGACCAGGTCGGCCAGGCCCCGGGGCAGGGTGAACAGGTCCGGGTCCTGCACGGCCACCAGACTGTGCGGGAATTCGTTCCAGGAGCCCTGGAAGGAGAGGATGGTCAGCGTGATCAGGGCCGGTTTCGCCATCGGCAGCACCACCGACCAGAAGGTCCGGAACGGGCCGGCTCCGTCGATGCGGGCCGCCTCCTCCACGCTGACCGGGATCGACTCGAAGAACTGCTTCATGATGAAGACCCCGGCCGCGTCGGCGAGCAGCGGCACCACCAGCGCGGCGTAGCTGTCGTACATGCCGAGCTGGTTGAGCACCAGGAACTTCGGGATCAGCAGCACCACGCCGGGCACCGCCATGACCGCGACGACCGCCGCGAACAGCCCGGCGCGGCCCCGGAACCGCAACCGGGCCAGGGCGTACCCGGCGAGCGAGTCGAAGAACACCCGACCGGCGGTGACCAGCACGGTGACCAGCAGCGAGTTGCCCATCCAGAGCGGGAAGGCGGTCCCTTCGAAGATCCGCGCGAACCCGTCCAGGGCGACCGGGTCGGGCACCGGGGAGAGCGGGTTGGCCGCCGCGTCCGGCTCGGTCTTGAACGAGTTGGCGATCTGGATCACGAACGGGTAGAGGAACACCAGCCCGAAGAAGACCAGGGTGGCGTACCCGAGGAAGGTCGTCGCCAGGGCCCGCGCGCCGTCAGGGCGGCGGCCCGGGCCGGCGGGGGCCGGGGGTGCGCCGGCCGGTCCGGTCACCACGGCCATGTCAGGACCTCCCCGGTACGCGCCGACGCCACGACCGCTGCCCGGTGCGGTCCCGGTCCCGCATCAGCCAACGCTGCCCCAGGGTCAGCACGATGATGATCAGGAACAGGACGAACGAGATGGCCGCGCCCGAGCCGTACTCGAAGTCCCGGAAAGCGGTCCGGTACGACAGGTACGCCGGGGTGAGCGTGGTCTTGGCCGGATCGCCCTGGCTCATCACGTACACCTGGTCGAAGACCTGCCAGGTGCCGATCAGGCCGAGGGTCACCACCAGGAACGTGGTCGGCCTGAGCAGCGGCAGGGTGACGTACCGGAACCGCTGCCAGCGGCTCGCCCCGTCCAGGGTGCTCGCCTCGTCCAGGGTCACCGGAACGTTCTGCAACGCGGCGAGGTACATCAACATGAACGTCCCGGAGGTGGTCCAGACCACCAGCGTGATGATCGAGACCATCGCCACGCTGGGGCCGGAGAGCCAGTCCCACCAGGTCAGGCCGAACGGGCCGCCGCCGGTGAGGGCGGCCGGCGGCTGGTCGACACCGACCGTGCCGAGCAGGATGTGCAGCACCCCCCGGGCGTCGGCGAACCACTGCGGCCCGTCGACGCCGAACACGCCGAGCAGCGCGTTGACCGCACCCGAGTTGGCGAACAGGAAGAGGAACACCACGCTGATCGCCACCGAGCTGGTGACCGAGGGAAAGTAGAACGCCGAGCGGAAGAACGCCTTCCCCCGGAGCATCCGGTTGTTCACGACCAGGGCGAGGCCGAGCGCCAGCGCGGTCTGCGCCGGCACCACGATCGCCACGTAGTAGAGGTTGTTCCGGATGCTGGTCATGAAGTCCCGGCGGGCGAGCCCCTCCTCGGTGAACAGCCGGGTGTAGTTGTCGGTGCCCACGAAGGGCACCCCCGAGGTGAACGGGCTGCCCTGACCGTTCCAGCCGGTCAGGCTCACCCAGAACGCCATCAGGATCGGCAGCAGCAGGAACAGTCCGAGGATCGCCACCACGGGGGCCACGAAGAGCCAGCCCGCCAGGTTCTCGTTGCCGCGTACGCCGCCGCGCCGCCGCCCGCCGGACGGCGCGGCCGACGGGGTGGCCGGCGCGGCCGGCGCGTCGATCGCCATCTTCCCTCCCTCCCAGACGGTGATTGCGGTGGCACCACGTCAGCTGCCGCCGAGCGCCGACCTGGCGTTCTGGTCGAAGCGGGCGAGGATCGCCTTCGGGTCGCCCGTGGCGAGGGTGTTCAGACCGGTGTCCAGGTCCTTCAGGACGCTGTCCATCTTGGGGGCGTTCACCGGTCCCTGGGCGTACTCGGCGGCCTCGATGAACGGCTTGTCGTCCGGGAACTGCTGGGTGTACTGGTCGCGGACCGACTGCCGGGACGGCATCACGCCGAACGCCTTGGCGAAGGTCATCTGCTGCTCGCCGCTGGTCATCGCCTCGACGAACGTGATCGCCTGCTCCTTGTGCGCGCTCTTGGCGGCGATGCCCCAACAGGTGGTGAAGGAGAGGGTGCCCTGCCCCTTCGGTCCGGCCGGCAGCGGGACGACCTTGTACTTGACGTTCGGGAAGTCGTTCTGCAGGGCCCCCTTGATCCAGTTGCCCTCGATGGTCATCACCGCCTTGCCCTTGCCGAACGCCTCGCCACCCCAGCCGGCGTCGAGCTGCTTCGGGTAGCGGGCCAGCCCCTCGGCGAGCAGCGTCCTGACGTAGGTGAGGGCCTGCACGTTCTCCGGGGTGTCCCCGGTGGCCTGCTTGCCGTCCGCGCTGGTCAGCCAGCCACCGGCCTGGACCATGAAGGCGCCGATCCGGTCCCGGGTGTCGGCGACCACCAGCGGCACCTGCCCGGCCGCCTTGATCTTGCGGGCGGTGGCGGTGAGCTGGTCCCAGGTGGTCGGGATGTCGGCGTCGGTGAGGCCGGCCTTCGTCCAGAGGTCGGTGTTGATCTGGAGGGCGAGGGTGGAGAAGTCCTTCGGCGCGCAGTAGAGCTTGCCGTCGTAGGTGAACGTCTGCCGCAGGCTCTCGTGGAAGTCGTCCGACTTGCTGATCTTGTCGCCGTACGGTTCGAGCGCGCCGACGCTGGCGTAGTCGGCGAAGCGGCTGGCGTCGACGTAGAAGACGTCCGGCGGGTTGCCACCGGCGAGCGCCTGTCCGAGCTGCTGGGTGAGGTCCTGGGCCGGGGTGACCGTGGCGGTGTTGCCGGACTCGCCGGCCCACCTCGCCGCAGCCTCCTGTACCGCCCTGGTCTCGGCCTCGCCGGAGGATCCGATCAGGATCTCCAGCTTGGCCGGTCCGCTGGACTGGGCGGCCTCGTCGCCGGAGTCGTCGAAGCCGCTGCCGCAGGCAGCCGAGCCGAACAGAGCGGCGGCGGCGAGGCCGGCCACCGCCGCGCGGCGGATCGTTCGAGGGGCCATCTCACTCTCCTGGTGGTGGTGGGGATGTTCACGCGGTCTGCCGGAGCGCCAGGCGGGGCTTCAGCAGCACCTGGGGATTGGGCTGTCGGGGGGTGTCGTCGAGCAGGCCGGTCAGCAGTTCCACGCAGCGCACGGCGGCCTCGTGCAGGGGCTGACAGACGCTGCTCAACCCGACCGCGGCGGCGACGGGGGTGTCGTCGAAGCCGATCACCGGGACGGCGGGGTCGGCGGCGCGGACGGCCTGGAGGGCACCGAGGGCCAACGAGTCGCTGGCGCAGACCAGGGCGGTCGGCGGCCGGGCCGCGTCGAGCAGGTCCCGGACGGCGCGCTCGCCCTCGCCGATGCCGTCCTCGGTCTGCCGGTCCAGGTCGGTCGGGTCGACCCCGGCCGCGCGCAGGGTGTGCGTCCAGCCGAGCCGTCGGTCGTCGCCGACACCGGAGCCGACGGGCCAGCCGACGAAGCCGATGCGCTGGTGACCGAGCGCCAGCAGCCGCCGGGTGGCCTGGGCGGTGCCGTCGGCGCCGTCCACGTCGACCCACGGGTGGACGGTCGGGTCGTCCCAGGGCCGTCCGAAGGTCACGAAGGGTACGCCCCGGGCGGTGAGCCAGGCAGTACGCGGGTCGCCCCGTTTGGTGCCGGTGAGCACGAACGCGTCGAGGTCGTACGCGCCGAGCAGGTCGTCGTACTCCCCGATCTCCTGCTCGTCGTCGATGGCGGTGTAGAGCATCACCCGGTAGCCGGCGGTGCCCGCGGTCTCGGAGAGGCCGTGCAGGAAGCGGTCGAGCACGGAGCCGTTGATGCCGTCCCGGGTGGGTTCGATGCGGACGGCGATCAGCCGGGACCGGCCGGTGCGCATCTGCCGAGCGGCCTGGTTGGTGCGGTAGCCGAGGGCGTCGATCGCCTCCCGCACCCGCTGCCGGGTCTCCTCGCGGACGACGTGCGGGGAGTTGAGCACGTTGGACACGGTCTGGCGGCTGACCCCGGCCTGCCGGGCCACCGTCGCGATGGTCACCTTTTGTGCCACAAAATCCCTCCCGCCACCTTGAACGTTCCAATCCGGATAAGGCAGGATTAGATCGTTCAAGTTTCTGGAATGTTTCGCACTCTGCACTCCCTGGAACAATCTGTCAAGAGATCAACGTTCCGCCGACGACCTGGAGTTCCCTCGTGACCGAACGGCACCTCCTGCAACCCCTGCTGCACGAGCTGGTCGGAGTCGTCCTCGCGCCCACCAGCGCGCTCGGCGACCCAGCCGGGCAGATCCGGCCGGTCGGCGTGCAGGGCGTTTTCCACGCCGACGCCCGGGTGCTCTCCCGGGCCGAGTTGCGCGTCGACGACCGGGAGCCGGAGGGGCTGACCGCCGGCCCGGACGGCCCGCACGCGGCCCGCTTCGTCAGCGTCGCCCGCTGGCTCGGCGACCCGCACCCCGATCCCACCGTCCGCATCGACCGGTCCCGCCGGGTCACCCCCGACGGTCTGGTCGAGGAGCTGCACGTGGTCTCCACCGCGTCGGTACCGGTCCGGGCCACGGTCAGTGTCGACCTGGGCTGCGACCTGGCCCCGATCGAGGTGGTCAAGTCCGGTGACAGTCGACCGGCGCTGCCGGCCCACCCCGGACCGGACGGCGGCTTCGGCTGGACCGCGGGGGGCATCACCGTCGCGGTCCACGGCGAGGGCGCGACCGCGTCCGTCGACGGCGCGCACGCCTCCGCACCCCGGCTCGCCTGGCCGGTCGACCTGCCCGCCGGTGGCGGCAGCACCGTACTGCGCTGGCGGCTGACCGTCGCCGACCCCCGCGCCGTCGTGGTGGCCCCGGTGAACGGCCCCGACTGGACCGACCCCGAGGTACGCGCCGACGACCGTCGCCTGGTCCGCCTCCTCGACCGCTCCCTGGCCGACCTGCGCGCGCTGCGTCTGGCCGAGCCGGCCCACCCGGAGGACGTCTTCCTCGGCGCGGGCGTGCCCTGGTTCCTCACCCTGTTCGGCCGGGACAGCCTCTGGGCGGCCCGGATGATGCTTCCGCTCGGCACCGGGCTGGCCGCCAGCACACTGCGGGTGCTCGCCCGCCGCCAGGGCACCCGGGTCGACCCGAGCACCGGCGAGGCGCCCGGCAAGATCCTGCACGAGCTGCGCCGGCACGAGTTCGCTCTCGCCAACGCGGGGCTGCGGCTACCCCCGGCCTACTACGGCACCGTCGACGCCACCCTGCTCTGGGTCAACCTGCTGCACGACGCCTGGCGCTGGGGACTGTCGGCCGACCAGGTCGAGCCTCTGCTGCCGCACCTGGAGGCGGCGCTGCGCTGGCTCGGTGAGCACGCCGACGCCGACGGCGACGGGCTCGTCGAATACGTCGACACCACCGGCCACGGCCTGGCCAACCAGGGCTGGAAGGACTCCGGTGACGCGGTGCGCTTCGCCGACGGCACGATTGCGCGGGCCCCGATCGTGCTGGCCGAGGTGCAGGGGTACGCGTACGAGGCGGCGGTCAACGGGGCGGCCCTGCTCGACGCCTTCGACCGCCCCGGCGGGGACTCCTGGCGCGAGTACGCCCACCGGCTCGCCGAGCGGTTCCGTGCCACGTTCTGGGTGGACGGCCGGCACGGTCCGCAGCCCGCCCTCGCCCTCGACCGGGACAAGCGCCCGGTCGACTCGTTGACCAGCAACATCGGTCACCTGCTCGGCACCGGCCTGCTGGACGACGCCGAGTCCGCCCAGGTCGCCCGGCTGCTCACCACCGAGGCGATGACCGGTGGATTCGGGCTGCGCACCATGTCCCGGGCCGACGGCGGGTTCAGCCCGCTGTCGTACCACTGTGGTTCGATCTGGACCCACGACACCGCCATCGTGCTCGGTGGGCTGGCCCGGTCGGGGTTCGACGACGCGGCGCGCACCCTCGTCGAGGGGCTGCTGCGGGCCGCCGAGGCGTTCGACTACCGGCTGCCGGAGCTGTACGGCGGCGACGACCGGGACGCGGTGGGCCGGCCGGTGCCGTACCCGGCGGCGTGCCGGCCGCAGGCGTGGTCGGCGGCGAGCGCGGTGCTGCTGCTCCAGGCCGCCGTCGGTCTCTACCCGGACGTCCCCCGGGGGCTGGTGGCACTCCGCCCGCTCGCCGGAGCCGAGCTGGGCGCCGTCGCGGCGAGCGGACTCCGGATCGCCGGCACCCCGGTCGACGTGGCCGTCACCGCCTACGGCGAGGTCAGTCTGACCAACGCCCCCGCCGGCCTCGCTCCGGGACACCTGCCCACCGTTCCCGCCCCGCGCACGGCCAGAGAGTCCCTCCCCTTCCGGTGACCGTGCGGCCGGCGGCGACGTGGCTCACCACGTGACCGTGGCGTCGGCGGCGACGTGGATCAGCACGGTCGCCGCCGACGCCGGAACACCGGGTGGGATCAGAGCAGGGGGTCGAGGCCGACGGTGAGGCCGGGGCGGTTCCGGACCTCGCGGACGGCGAGCAGCACGCCGGGCATGAAGGAGGACCGGTCGTAGGAGTCGTGCCGGATGGTCAGCGTCTCCCCGGTGGTGCCGAAGAGCACCTCCTGGTGCGCGACCAGGCCGGTGGCCCGGACCGCGTGGACGCGCACCCCGTCGATGTCGGCGCCGCGCGCGCCCGGCACCTCGCTCGCGGTGGCGTCCGGCGACGGACCGAGGCCGGCCTCGGCGCGGGCCTGCGCGACCAGCCGCGCGGTGTGCGTGGCGGTGCCGCTCGGTGCGTCCAGCTTGCGCGGATGGTGCTGCTCGATGATCTCCACCGACTCGAAGTGCCGGGCGGCGCGGGCGGCGAACTGCATCATCAGCACCGCGCCGATGCCGAAGTTGGGAGCGATCAGCACGCCCACCCCGGGCTTGCGGTCCAGCCAGCCGCGCACCTGGTCCAGCCGTTGCCCGGTGAAGCCGGTGGTGCCCACCACCGCGCTGATCCCCTGGTCGATGAGCCAGTGCAGATTGTCCATCACCACGTCGGGCGTGGTGAAGTCGACGACCACCTGAGCGTCGGCAGCTGCGGAGAGCCCGTCACCCTGGTCGATCGTCGCCACCAGGTCGAGGTCGCCGGCCGCGTCGACCGCCTTGCACACCTCGATGCCCATCCGGCCCCGGGCACCCAGTACGCCGACCCGGACCGGCTCGTCGCGTCGCTTCTCCTGCACGTCAGTCACGCGCCACAACCTATCCCAAGCCGGGCATGGTCCCGTCTGCGGAAGCGCAGACCGTCCACCCTGCGGACGGCACCCTGCGACGACCTACGCCCCGGAGAAGTCGCCCCGGTCGAACGGGCCCACCACGGCCAGCGACATGGGCCGGCTCAGCAGCTCGGCGGCGAGGGTGTTGACCTCGTCCACGGTGACCGCGTCCACCCGGGACAACAGCTCGTCGACGGGCGCCAGGTCGCCGTAGAGCAGCTCCCCCTTGGCCAGTCGGCTCATCCGCGAACCGGTGTCCTCCAGCCCGAGCACGAAGGAGCCCTTGGACATGCCCTTGCCCCGGGCCACCTCGGCCTCGGTCAGCCCGTCCGTGGCCACCCGGCGCAACTCGGCGCGGGTCAGCTCCAGCACCTCGTCCAGCTTGCCGGGCGCGCAGCCGGCGTAGATCGCGAACAGGCCGGCGTCGGCGTACTGGCTGGCGTAGGAGTAGACCGAGTACGCCAGCCCGCGCTGCTCCCGGATCTCCTGGAACAGCCGGCTGGACATGCCACCGCCGAGCACGTTGTTCAGCACGCCCAGGGCGAAGCGACGCTCGTCCAGCCGGTCGATGCCGGGACAGCCGAGGATCACGTGCGCCTGCTCGGTCTCCTTCGGCTCGACCAGGGTGGTGGCCGGCTTCGTCCGCACCGCCGGGGTGTTCGGACGGCGGGTCGCCGGAGCCGCCGGGGCGGTGTCCAGTGGGGTGCCCGCCAACGCCTGCCGGACCAGCTTGACCACGGTCGCGTGGTCGAGGTTGCCGGCGGCGGCGATCACGATCTGCGGGGCGACGTACCGCTTCCGGTAGAAGCCCTGGATCTGCCGGCGGGTCATCGGGGTGACCGTCTCCTCGGTGCCGGAGATGAGCCGGCCCAGCGGATGGTCGCCGTAGACCGCCTGGGCGAAGAGATCGTGCACCTCGTCGCCGGGCTCGTCGTCGTGCATGGCGATCTCTTCGAGGATCACGCCGCGCTCGGTCTCGACGTCCGCCGGCTCCAGCAGCGAGTCGGCGACCAGGTCGCACATCACGTCGATGGCCAGCGGCAGGTCCTCGTCGAGCACCCGGGCGTAGTAGCAGGTGTACTCCTTGGTGGTGAAGGCGTTCGTCTCACCACCCACCGCCTCGATCTCGGCGGAGATGTCCAGCGCGGTCCGCTTGTGGGTGCCCTTGAAGAGCAGGTGCTCCAGGAAGTGCGCGGCACCGGACTGCGGGCCGGTCTCGTCCCGCGAGCCCACCGCCACCCAGATGCCGAACGAGACGCTGCGCATCGCCGGGATCGCCTCGGTGAGCACCCGCAGCCCACTGGGGAGCACGGTACGCCGCACCGTCCCGCCCAACGGGTCGTCACTCAGTGTCCGGGTCACCGCCCGGCCCGACGCGGACCGACCGGACGGGGCGGCTCCGGCGGCACGGGCGCGGTGATCCGCTCCCCACCGGCCCGGGACGAACGGTGCGTGGTCGGCCCGACTCACAGGTACCTGACTCCTAGGGACGAGGAAGGGGTGGTGATCCGCCCTCCGACGGGACCAGCCCGGCTCGGCGAGCCGGGCTGGTCCCGTCGGATCGGACGTTCGTGCCGTCAGCGTGACGGCACGGAACGGGTCAGCTGTGCCGGGTCCGGCGACGCGGGCGGGAGTCGCCGCCCTCGCCACCCTCACCGCGACGCGGACGGTCGCCGCCCTCGCCGCCACCCTCGCCACGGTCACCGCGCGGGGCCCGGTCGCCACGCTCCCGGGCCGGCGGACGCTCGCCGCCCTCGGCAGCGGCCGGTGCCTCGGCGCCCTCCGGGCGGACCTTGTCCAGGTAGATCTTGCCGCGGGCGTCGATGTCCGCGATCTCCACCTCGACCTTGTCGCCGACGTTGAGGAAGTCCTCGACCTTCTCAACCCGCTTGCCGTCGCCCACCTTGGAGATGTGCAGCAGGCCGTCACGCCCCGGCAGGAGAGAGATGAAGGCACCGAACGCGGCGGTCTTGACCACCGTGCCGAGGAACCGCTCCCCCGCCTTCGGCAGGGTCGGGTTGGCGATGCCGTTGATCCGGTCGACCGCCGCCTGGGCGGAGGGGCCGTTGGTGGCGCCGACGTAGATGGTGCCGTCGTCCTCGATGGAGATCTCGGCGCCGGTCTCGTCCTGAATGGCGTTGATGGTCTGGCCCTTCGGGCCGATCACCATGCCGATCTTGTCGACCGGGATCTTGACGGTGGTGACCCGCGGCGCGTACTCCGACATCGTGGCCGGGGCCTCGATCGCCGCCTGCATCACGTCGAGGATGGTCTGCCGGGCCTCGTGCGCCTGCTGGAGCGCGGCGGCCAGCACGTCCGACGGGATGCCGTCGAGCTTGGTGTCGAGCTGGAGCGCGGTCACGAAGTCCCGCGTGCCGGCGACCTTGAAGTCCATGTCACCGAAGGCGTCCTCGGCACCGAGGATGTCGGTCAGCGTCACGTACTCGGTCTTGCCGTCCACCTCGTCGGAGATGAGCCCCATGGCGATGCCGGCGACCGGGGCCTTCAGCGGCACACCGGCCGAGAGCAGGCCCAGGGTGGAGGCGCAGACCGACCCCATCGAGGTCGAGCCGTTCGAGCCGAGGGCCTCGGAGACCTGCCGGATGGCGTACGGGAACTCCTCGCGCGACGGCAGCACCGGGATCAGCGCCCGCTCGGCCAGCGCGCCGTGGCCGATCTCGCGCCGCTTCGGCGAGCCGACCCGGCCGGTCTCCCCGGTGGAGTACGGCGGGAAGTTGTAGTTGTGCATGTAGCGCTTGCGGGTCTCGGGAGCGAGGGTGTCCAGCATCTGCTCCATGCGCAGCATGTTCAGCGTGGTGACGCCGAGGATCTGCGTCTCGCCCCGCTCGAAGAGCGCCGAGCCGTGCACCCGGGGCAGCACCCCGACCTCGGCGGTCAGCGGACGGATGTCGCGCGGACCCCGGCCGTCCATGCGGACCTGCTCGCGGAGCACCCGGTTGCGGACCTCGGACTTGCTCAGCGACCGGAACGCGGCGCTGAGCTCCTTCTCCCGGCCCTCGAAGCGCGGGCCGAGTTCCTCGACGACCTTGGCCTTGACGCGGTCCAGGGCCTCCTCGCGGTCCGCCTTGCCGGCGATCTTGAGGGCCTCGGCGACCTCGGCACGGACCAGGTCGGCCACCGCGCCGAAGACGTCCTCCTGGTAGTCCAGGAAGACCGGGAACTCGGCGACCGGCTTGGCGGCCACCTCGGCCAGCTCGGCCTGCGCCCGGCACAGCTCACGGATGGCCGGCTTGGACGCCTCCAGGCCGCTGGCGACGACCTCCTCGGTCGGGGCGGGCGCGCCGCCGGCGACCAGCGCCACGGTGTGCTCGGTGGCCTCGGCCTCGACCATCATGATCGCGACATCGCCGTCGGCCAGCGCCCGGCCGGCGACCACCATGTCGAAGGTGGCCCGGGCCAGCTCGTCGCGGGTCGGGAAGGCGACCCACTGACCGTCGACGTGCGCCATCCGGGTCGCCCCGATCGGGCCGGAGAACGGCAGGCCGGAGAGCTTGGTCGACATCGAGGCGGCGTTGATCGCCACCACGTCGTACGGGTGCTGCGGGTCGAGCGCGAGGATGGTCTCGACGACCTGGACCTCGTTGCGCAGGCCCTTGACGAACGACGGGCGCAGCGGCCGGTCGATCAGCCGGCAGGTGAGGATCGCGTCCTCGCTGGGGCGGCCCTCGCGGCGGAAGAACGAGCCGGGGATCCGGCCCGCCGCGTACATCCGCTCCTCGACGTCGACGGTCAGCGGGAAGAAGTCGAACTGCTCCTTCGGCTGCTTGCCGGCCGTGGTGGCGGAGAGGACGACCGTCTCGCCGAGCTGGGCGACGACGGAGCCGGCGGCCTGCCGGGCCAGCCGGCCGGTGGAGAAGGTGACCTCGCGGGTGCCGAGGGCACCGTTGTCGATCACGGCGGTACGGGATTCGGTGCCGAGTCGGTTCTCGGTCATGGGTAGGTTCTACTCCTCACGTCGGGGGCCCACGACGCGCGGAAGCTGCTCAGACGGCCGGTCTTCGATCGAAGCGCCCGGGGGCCGGCGGATTGTCGCCGGGGATCCCGGGGGCCACTACCGGAGACCGGTACGCTGACCGGCTCCCGTCTCGGGTGGTCGCGCGGCCCTGGGTTGTGGTGTTGGTGGACGCCGAGCGGGGGAGCGACCCGTGGGCCACTCCCCCGTCACGTCACCGGCGCAGGCCGAGCCGCTCGATGAGCGACCGGTAGCGGTTGATGTCCTTCTTCTGGACGTAGTTGAGCAGCCGACGGCGACGGCCGACCAGCAGCAGCAGCCCACGACGGCTGTGGTGGTCGTGCTTGTGCACCTTCAGGTGCTCGGTGAGCTCGGCGATCCGCTTGGTGAGCACCGCGACCTGCACCTCCGGGGAACCGGTGTCCCCCTCGGCGGTCGCGTACTCCGCGCGGATCTTGGCCTTGGCTTCCTGGTCGAGCGCCATTTTCTCCCTGTTTCGATGGGTTGTTCGTCAGGCTCCGCCCGTCCCGTCGGGGACCGGAAACGGAGGCGAACCTCGCACCCGCGGCGTCGAGCAGGCGCGCGAGGCCCCACGTCGTTGAACGACGTCTCCGCCAGACTACCAGCATCCCGGGAAACCGCCCGCCGAAGGGCCGTGGGGACGCGTCCGGGCGGTCAGCCCAGCGCGGCACGGGTACGGGCGACGTCCTCGTTCATCTGCGCGACGAGCGGCTCGATGGAGTCGTACCGGCGCTGCTCGCGCAGGTGCGCCACGAAGTCCAGGGCCAGCCGCTCCCCGTAGAGGTCCCCGGTGAAGTCCAGCGCGTACGCCTCGACCCGGCGCTCACGGCCGGAGAAGGTCGGGTTGGTGCCGATGGAGACCGCCGCCGCGAGTGGCTCCGCCCCGCCCCGCCGGACCAGCCGGGCGGCGTAGATGCCGTCGGCGGGCACCGCCGCGTACCGGCGGCAGAGCAGGTTGGCGGTGGGAAAGCCCAGTTCCCGACCGCGCTGGTCGCCCCGGACCACCACCCCCTCCAGCCGGTGCGGACGGCCGAGCGCCGTCGCGGCGGCCGTGACGTCCCCGGCGTCCACGCAGGCCCGGATGTACGTCGAGGAGAAGACCGTGCCGTCCGAGGCGACCAGGGGTGCCCCCTCGACGCCGAAGCCGAAGGTCCGGCCGAGCCGCTCCAGCAGCGCCACGTCACCGGCGGCCCGGTGGCCGAAGCGGAAGTTCTCGCCGACCACCACCAGCGCGGCGTGCAGGTTCTCGACCAGGATGTCGTGCACGAACTCCTCGGCGGGCAGCCGGGAGAACTCGGACGTGAAGGGCACCACGCAGAGCACGTCCACCCCGAGCGCCTCGACCAGCTCGGCCTTGCGCGCCGGCTCGGTGAGCACCGCCGGGTGGGACCCGGGACGGACCACCTCGGCCGGGTGCGGGTCGAAGGTCACCACCACCGAGCGGACGTCCAGCTCCCGGGCCCGGGCCACCGCGTGGCCGATGGTGGCCTGGTGACCACGGTGCACCCCGTCGAAGACGCCGATGGTCACCACCGAACGGCCCCAGCCACCGGGTACCGCGTCGTACCCCCGCCAGCGCTGCATCTCTCTCCTCCCTGGCCGCACCGCCGCCCTCCGGTGCGGTGGTCGCCGAACGATCCCGTGCGGTGCCCGTCGGATGATTCCCCGGCGTCAGGCCGGGGCCAGCACGATCTCCGCGCGGGCCCGGCCCTCCCGCTCGGTGACGATAGCGACCAGTTCCCCGGCGGGGCCGAAGACCGCGTAGGGGCCGGTGATGCCGGCCGGGGCCAGCGGGCCGCCGTGGGAGAGCACCCGGGCCTCGTCACCGCTGGCGTCCCGGCGCGGGAAGAACCGCTCGGCCGCCGCCGCGAGGGGCAGGGAGACCACGTCGGGGGACCGCTGCTCCAGCTCCGGCAGGGTCGCCGCCTCGGCCAGGGTGAACCCGCCGACCGCGGTCCGGCGCAGCGCGGTGAGGTGGCCGCCGACGCCCAGCGCGAGACCGGCGTCCCGGGCGATGGCCCGGATGTACGTACCGGAGGAGCAGGTCACGTCGACGTCCACGTCGACCAGGTCCGGCGCGTTGCGGCGGACGGCGAGCACGGCCAGCCGGGAGACGGTCACCCGGCGGGCGGCCAGCGCCAGCGTCTCGCCGTCGCGGACCCGCTTGTAGGCCCGCTGACCGTCGACCTTGATGGCACTGACCGCGCTCGGCACCTGGTCGATCTCGCCGGTGAGGGCGGCCAGGGCGGACCGGGTCGCCTCGTCGGTCACCCCGGCGGCCGACGTGGTGGCGGTGACCTCCCCCTCGGCGTCGTCGGTGACGGTGGACTGCCCGAGCCGGATGGTGGCGGTGTAGCTCTTCTCCGCGCCGATCACGTACGTGAGCAGCCGGGTGGCCCGGTTGACCCCGATGACCAGCACACCGGTGGCCATCGGGTCGAGCGTGCCGCCGTGCCCCACCCGCCGGGTGCGGGCCAGTCGCCGGATCCGTGCCACCACGTCGTGCGACGTCATGCCGCCGGGCTTGTCGACCACGATCAGACCGTCTGTGCTCACGTCGGCCAAGCCTGCCAGACCGCCCCGGGCCGGTCCGCGCCGGACCGCCCGTCCGGGCCTGGGGCGGTCGTCCGGGCACCGGGCGGCCCGCGCCACCCGGACGTTCGGCCGAATCGGTCGGCCGAGCCGGAAAAGAGACAGCGAGGAGCACGGTGCGGTGCCATCATCAGGCTCCCGGTCCCGCAGGCAAGAGGAAGCGGACCGACCGGTTACGGAGGAGAGCCGATGTCCACCAGGCACGACACGAACACCAGCGGCCCGCACCGGGCCGTACGGCCACCCGGTCAGCCGCCGCTGCTGCCCGACTGGATGCGCGACCCGCCGCCGCCCCGGGTCACCCTCGGCGACCGGGTCGCCGCCGGGCTGCTGCGCGTGCCGGGAGCGCCCGGCGTGAGGCGGGCCTGGTGGGCGTGGCGGGGCCGGCAACGACTGCAGGATCGCTTCCCGAACTCGTACAAGATCGTGGCGTTCTTCGTCTCCTGGGCGCTCGCCCTGGTCCTGCTGCTCACCGCGTACGCCCTCTTCGCGATCGCGACGATCTGACGACACACACCCGACAGCCGGTCCGCCCGGCCGCCACGGCGGGCCGGCGACGGAGTCCCGCCGGCCGGGTCCGGGTCCGGCCCCTCGACGGCGCGGCGGTCAGTGGACGTCGGCGACCGCCCAGCGTCCCGAGCGCATCCGCAGTGCCAGGGCGACCAGTCGGATCACGACGAAGAGGGTGAGCCCCGCCCAGATCCCGCCGAGGCCCAGGTCGAACGCGTAGGTGAGCCAGATCGCCGGCAGGAACCCGCCGAGGCCGGCGGCCACGGCGAGGTTGCGCAGGTAGCGGACGTCGCCCGCGCCGATCAGCACCCCGTCGAGGGCGAACACCACGCCACCGAGCGGCTGGATCACCACGAACCACGGCCAGATCGCCGCCGCCTGCTCGCGTACCTGGGGATCGGAGCTGAACAGGGCGGGGACCAGGTTGGCACCGACGGCGACGAGCACGGCGAACGCCAGCCCGCAGATCCCACCGAGCAGGCCGATCCGGCGGGCCAGCGCGCGGGCACCGGCCTCGTCCCCGGCGCCGAGCGCCGCCCCGACCAGGGCCTGGGCGGCGATGGCGAGGGCGTCGAGCAGCAGCACGGTGAAGAACCAGAGCTGCACGACGATCTGGTGCGCGCCGACCGCGGCGGCCCCGAACCGCGCGGCGACGGCCGTCGCGGAGAGGAAACTGGCCTGGAAGGCGACGCCCCGGATGAGCAGGTCCCGGCTGACCGCCAACTGCTGGCGGATGACCTGTGGCCGGGGACGCAGCGACACCCGCTCGGCGACCAACGCCGCGACGAACAGGACACCGCAGAGGGTCTGCGCGACGACGTTGGCGACCGCCGAGCCGACCAGACCCATCCCGACCGGATAGACCAGCAGCGGGCAGAGCAGCGCGGAGAGCAGATTGGGGCCGAGCACGTACCACAGCGGACGCCGGGTGTCCTGGATGCCGCGCAGCCAGCCGTTGCCGGCAGCGGCCAGGAGCAGACCCGGCGCACCGAGGGCCGCGATCCGCAGCCACTGCGCGGCCGCGTCGGCCACCTCGCCGGTCGACCCGGCCAGGGCACGCGCCAGCGGTCCGGCCAGGACCTGCATGCCGAGCGCGACGACCAGCCCACCGATGAGGGCGAGCCAGGACGACTGGACGCCCTCGGCCACCGCGGCGGCCCGGTCCCCCGCGCCGAAGCGGCGGGCCGACCGACCGGTGGTGCCGTAGGCCAGGACGCTGCCGAGCCAGGCGACCAGGGTGAGCACCGTCCCGCCGACCGCGACGGCGGCCAACGGCACCCGGCCGAGGTGGCCGACCACGGCCGTGTCGACCAGGACGTAGAGGGGTTCGGCGGCGAGGACGACCAGCGCCGGCAGGGCCAGCCCGGCGATCCGCCGCGCCGACACCACCGGAGCCGAGGGCACGGCGGGGGCGGTCACGTGCCCGATCCTGGCACGTCCCGCGTAATGATTACAACCCTGCCCGCCCCTTACCACTCCGCCGAGGGCGGAGCGGGTGGATCACTGACGGGTGTCCATCGAGGTCTGGAGGGCGCGACGGGCCTGCTCACGAGCCTCGTCGGCGGTCTCGGGCTGGGGCTTGGTCGGCATGGCGGTTCCCTTCCAGGGCAGGCACGCGTCGACGACGCGGCACACGTGGGTGTTCCTGCTGCACGCCCCGCCAGCGGCCGGGGGTGACCGGCTCGGCTGGCCCGGGCAGCGTGGACCCGGGTCGGTTCGACCCTGGAGGGAGGCGGTGTCCGGTGGGAACCACCGCCAGCGGGCGACGCCAGCAGAACGCGCCGACCCTCACCCAAGTTATCGTTAAGTTCCACATGTTGCCCGCGCTTCCCAGAACGTGGGCACGGTCAGCGGGCGAAGAAGTGCCAGCCGATCCACCACCAGAAGCCGAACAGACCGATCCGCCCGACCGGCACCGAGCCGACCTCGTACTGCATGACGTACGCGCAGACGTCGCCGAAGGACGGCACCCGCGAGCCCTCCCGGCGGGCCGCCCACTCGACCACGGCGAACAGCACCAGCGAGACCAGGAAGCCGCCGATGGCCAGGGTCCGCATCATCGCCGCACCAACCCCCAGAACGCCGCCAGCCAGGCGAACCAGGCCGCCGACCGGACCAGTGAGTCCTCCAGCAGGGGATCGGCCAGGCGGGAGAAGGTGGGGAAGTCGTCCCCGGCCGCCATGACGAAGGTGGCCCCCTCGAACACCCCGAAGACCACCACCGGCAGCACCCACCAGATCGCGCCGGAGCGCAACCGCTCCGGCGCGGGGCGACGCGGCACCCGGTGGCTCAGCCCGAGCCAGACCAGCACCCCGCCGGTGCCGATGGTGTAGAGGTTCGCCGACGTCGAGAAGGAGGGCAACTGGCCGCCCACCAGGGACAGGATGGCCAGTACGGGCACGACGACCACCGGACGGTCCCAGACCCGGGGTGCCTCGGCGGCGATCTCGTGGGGCTGCTCCATGCCGCGATTGTCTCCCTCCGTCACGGAGCGCGGAAAGGCCGACACTCCTCGCGGTCAGTTCCGCTCCACCGCCTGGATCAACGCCGGGTCCAGTTCGGCCCGGATCCGGGCCACCACGTCCTGCGCCGTACCCCGCCCGGTGAACCCGGCCGCGAATCGGTGCCCCCCGCCGCCCAGCGCCACCGCGACCCGGCTGACGTCCACCGCGCCCTTGCTACGCAGGGAGACCGCCCAACCGTCCTCGGCGATCTGCTTGAGCACGCCGCTGACGTCCGCCTCGGCGGTGCACCGTACCGAGTCGATCAACGGCTCCAGGACGTACGGCCGCTGGTCGTGCCGGGCCAGGTCGGCCAGGGTGGCGTAGGTCCAGACGAAGCCGTGGCCACCGGCCGCCGCCGGCTCCAGCCGGGTCCGGCCGAGCACGTCGCCGTAGAGGCGGACCGCGCCGAAGGGCCGGGTGTCGAAGATCCGCCGGGAGATCTCCCCCGGCCGGATGCCGGTGGCGAGCAGCCGGGCCGCCATCCGGTGCACGTCCGCAGTGGTGGCGTCGAAGCGGAACGAACCGGTGTCGGTGGCCAGTGCGACGTACAGGCACTCGGCGATCTCCGCGTCGAGCGGCACGTCGAGGCGGGTCAGCAGTTCCTCGGCGACCACCGAGGTCGCCGCGGCCTGCGGATCGACCAGGTGGATGTCGCCGAAACCGGTGTTCGAGGCGTGGTGGTCGAGGACCACCGCCGGGGCCGCGACGGCCAGCCGGTCGACCAGGTCACCCAGGCGTGACTCGCTGGCCGCGTCGAAGCAGAGGACCAGGTCCGGGTCGGGGTACGCCTCGGCGGCCGGCACCAGCAGGTCGAGACCGGGCAGGTCCCGGAACGGCTCGGGCACCTCCGGTGGACCGGGGAAGGTCGCCTGCACCCCGCCAAGCCCGAGCCGGCGCAGCCCCAGCGCGAAGCCGAGCATGCTGCCCAGCGCGTCCCCGTCCGGATTGACGTGACAGATCAGCAACACCCGGGAGTCCGGAGTGAGCCGCCGCAGCGCGTCGACGGCGGCGGCCCAGTCGGCGGCGGCCGGCCCGGACGGCGGCACCGACGGTTCCCCGACGAGCACGCCACCGGTCGAGGAGCCCGGAGCGTCGGTCACCGCCGTTCCCGGGCGGCCGACGGCACGTCGTCGGCCTCGTCGGACTCGGTGTCGTCCTCATCGGACTCGTCGTCGACCCGGTACGGCTGGGCCTCCCCGGCGTACTCCGCCCCGGCGGCTCTCCGCTGCACCTCGGCGTCGGCGCTGCGGGCCTGGGCGAGCAGGTCGTCGATGTGCTTGACGTGGTCCTGGACGTTGTCCAGGACGAAGGTCAGGGTCGGCGAGTGCCGCAGCCCGAGCGCCTTGCCGACCGTGCTGCGCAGCATGCCCTTGGCGCTCTCCAGCGCGGCGGCGGTGCCGGCCTGCTCGGCGGCGTCCCCGAGCACGGTGTAGAAGACCGTGGCGTCCCGCAGGTCGGCGGTGATCCGGGCATCGGTGATAGTGATCATGCCGAGGCGGGGATCCTTGATCTGGCTCCGCACCACCGACGCGACCAGTTCACGCACCCGTTCGGCGTGCCGGCGTACCTTGGCCGGATCCGTCATCTCCGCCACCTCCACGGCATCGACGTCCCGGTCCGGACCGGGGCGCGGACGCCACCGGTTGACCGGACCGGCCAACAATTCGAACATTACCCGCGCGACCATACGCGTCACGCCGGAGCACCGGCGGCCCCGGCCGCCGGTGTCCACCGTCAGTCGTCCGCGCCGTGGAGGCGTCGGCGGACCGACAGCAGTTCCACCTCCGGGCGGCCCGCCACCAGGCGCTCGCACGAGTCGAGCACCTCGCGGACGTGTCCCGCCTCCGCGGCCACCACGGCCACGGCTATCTCGGCCCGACCGTGCAGGTCGAGCGCTCCCACCTCGGCGGCCGACACCTCGAAGCGACGCAACGCCGCCACGATCGGCCGTACATATGATCTCTTGGTCTTGAGCGACCGGGAATCACCCGGCAGCAGCAGGTCGAAGACCGCGGTTCCGGTGAACATCGCCTCGGACGATACCCGCCCACCCGCCCCCATGATCAAGGGGTTTACGCCGGTCCGGCGTAAACCCCTTGATCGGGTGTCCCGAGCGTCAGCTACGGGCCTTCTCGCGCATCTCGAAGGTCTCGATGATGTCGCCGACCTGGACGTTGTTGTAACCACCCAGGGTCAGACCACACTCGAAGCCCTCGCGCACCTCGGTAGCGTCGTCCTTGAACCGCTTGAGCGAGCTGATCGTGAGGTTGTCCGCCACGACCGCGCCGTCGCGCAGCAGCCGCGCCTTGGCGTTCCGCCGCATGATGCCCGACCTGACGATGCAACCGGAGATGTTGCCGACCTTGGACGAACGGAACACGTCGCGGATCTCCGCGGTGCCCAGCTCGACCTCCTCGTACTCCGGCTTGAGCAGGCCCTTGAGCGCCGCCTCGATCTCCTCGATGGCCTGGTAGATGACGGTGTAGTACCGGATCTCCACGCCCTCGCGGTCGGCGATCTCACGGACCTTGTTGGCGGCCCGCACGTTGAAGCCGATGATCGTGACCGCCTCGGACGAGGCGCTCGCGAGCATGACGTCGCTCTCGGTGATCGCGCCCACGCCCCGGTGGATGATCCGAAGCTGGACCTCCTCCGGGATGTCGAGGTTGAACAGCGCGTCCTCGAGGGCCTCCACGGAACCGGAGACGTCGCCCTTGAGCACCAGGTTGAGCGAGGTCTTCTCGCCCTCCTTGAGCTGCTCCATGAGCGTCTCGAGGGTGGCCCGGCCACGGGAGTTGGCGAAGGACGCCGCCCGCCGCCGTGCCTGCCGCTGCTCGGCGATCTGCCGAACGGTGCGGTCGTCCTCGGCGGCCAGGAAGGTGTCACCCGCACCCGGCACCGCGGTCAGACCGAGCACCAGGACCGGACGGGCCGGACCGGCCTCGGCGACCTGGTTGCCGTTCTCGTCGAGCATCGCCCGGACCCGGCCGTGCGCCCCACCGGCGACGATCGAGTCGCCCGCCCGCAGGGTGCCCTTCTGCACCAGCACGGTCGCCACCGCACCACGGCCCTTGTCGAGGTGTGCCTCGATCGCCACACCCTGTGCCGGCCCGTCGATCGGCGCGGTCAGCGTCAGCGACGCGTCGGCGGTCAGCAGGACGGCCTCGAGCAGTTCCTCGATGCCGATACCCGGCTTGGCCGCCACGTTGACGAACATCGTGTCGCCGCCGTACTCCTCGGCGACCAGGCCGTACTCGGTCAGCTGCTGGCGGACCTTGTCCGGGTTCGCCTCCGGCTTGTCGACCTTGTTGACCGCGACCACGATCGGCACGTCCGCCGCCTTGGCGTGGTTGAGCGCCTCGATCGTCTGCGGCATCACGCCGTCGTCGGCCGCGACCACCAGCACCACGATGTCGGTGACCTGGGCACCACGGGCACGCATGGCGGTGAACGCCTCGTGACCCGGGGTGTCGATGAAGGTCACCGCCCGGTCCTCGCCCTCGTGCGGGACGTGGACCTGGTAGGCACCGATGTGCTGGGTGATGCCACCCGCCTCGCCGGCCACCACGTTCGCCTTGCGGATCGCGTCGAGCAGCTTGGTCTTACCGTGGTCGACGTGACCCATGACGGTCACCACCGGCGCACGGGTGACCAGGCGGTCCTCCGCGACCTCCGCGTCGAGGTCGATGTTGAACTGCGCGAGCAGCTCGCGGTCCTCGTCCTCCGGGCTGACGATCTGCACGTTGAAGCCGAGGTGCTCACCCAGCAGCAGCAGGGTGTCGTCGGAGCAGGACTGGGTCGCGGTGACCATCTCGCCCAGGTTGAACATCTCCTGGACCAGCGAACCCGGGTTGGCGTTGATCCGGTCGGCGAAGTCCGACAGCGAGGCCCCACGGGAGAGCCGGACGACCTGACCCTGACCCCGGGGCGCGCCCGAGCTCATGGTCGGAGCCGACAGGTTGTCGAACTCCTGTCTGCGCTGCTTCTTGGACTTGCGACCACGGGTCGGCCGGCCACCCGGACGCCCGAAGGCACCCGCGGCGCCGCCGCCACGGCCACGACCGCCGCCACCGGGGCGACCGCCGCCACCGGCCGGCGCACCGGGACGGAACCCGCCACCGGCACCGGCACCACCGCCGCCACCACCGGGACCACCGCGGAAGCCACCGCCACCGCCGCCGCCACCGGGACCACCGCGGAAGCCACCGCCACCGCCGCCGCCACCGGGACCACCGCGGAAGCCACCGCCACCGCCGCCACCACCGGGACGGCCCGCGCCGCCGCCGGGACGACCCGCACCCGGGCCACCGCCCGGACGACCGGGACGCTGGCTCGGCATGGAGGCCGGGCTGGGCCGGGGCGGCATGGAGGCCGGACTCGGCCGCGGCGGCATCGAGGCCGGGCTGGGCCGGGGCCCACCGGCGCTGTTCGCCGGCGGCCGGGCCTGGCCGCCACCCTGGATACCGAACGGGTTGTTGCCCGCGCCACGGGCCGGCGGACGACCGCCGGGGCCGGGACGCCCCGGAGCCGGCGTGCCGGTACGACCGGCGGCCGGTGAACCCGGGCGGGGCGGCATCGCGCCCGGACCCGGCCGAGGACCGGGACGGGTGGTGCCGTCCGTCGGGGGCTCCCGGCGGACGTTGTCACGCTGCTGCTGCCGGGCGGCCTGCGCGGCCTTGACCGCGGCCTCCTGGTCAGCCTTCAGCTGGGCCGCACGCGCCTCGGCGGCGGCGACCTCGATGTCGTGGGCACTCGCCGGCTTGGCGACCGGGGTCGCCGAGGGCGGCGGGCCGGGGATCGGTCCCTTCGGCTTCGGACCGGGCACCGCCGGCCGCCGGGGCGGCATCGGCTTGGCCGAGATCCGGGGTTCGCCGGGGACCGGCGGCGGGGTCGGGGTGGGCCTCGGGGCCGGACTCGGGGTGGCCGCCGCCGGAGCGGACGGCGCCGAGCTCTCGGCCGACGCGACGAATGCGCCCCGCAGTCGTCGGGCGACGGGCGCCTCGACGGTGCTGGACGCGGACTTCACGAACTCGCCCATTTCCTTCAGCTTGGCGAGAACTGTCTTACTCTCGACCCCGAGCTCCTTAGCCAGCTCGTGTACGCGGGCCTTACCTGCCACTGCACTCCTCACTCCGAGGTCGTGCGGGCAGCACCCGCAGCGACCTCACTCCTGCACTTGAAGCCTGGTCATTTCAGGGACTTCATCGTGTGCTCATGTCGGTCGTCCTACCTTGCTAGCGACTCCCGTCCGGTCGGGCTGACCGGACGTGAAGCTTGGCGCATCGACGTACTTCGCCAGTTCGCCATGATCGGGAACCCCGGCGACCCGCAACGCACGCCCGAAGGCGCGGCGTCGCACCGCCTGCGCGAAGCAGACCGGATCTGGGTGCAGGTTCGCCCCTCGACCCGGCAGCCTGCGGGCCGGATCGGGTCGGAGGCTGTGACCAGCCTCGTCGCCAACCGCGACGATCCGCAGGAGTTCGCTGGCCGGCGCCCGTTTCCGGCAACCCACACAGGTGCGCTCCGGCTGCGCGCGTCGTACCACTGAGAAAGTCTACCCCTAGCTGCTCGAGATCGCTCCGCCCGGCTCCGGGACGTGATCAGCACCGCGCCGCCCGGCCGGGGCCGACTGCTCGGCGTCGGACCGAATGTCGATCCGCCAACCGGTCAGGCGGGCAGCAAGCCGGGCATTCTGCCCCTCCCGCCCGATCGCCAGCGAGAGCTGGAAGTCGGGCACGGTGACCCGGGCCGTCCGGGTGGCCAGGTCGACCACCTCGACCCGGAGCGCCTTGGCCGGCGACAACGCGTTGCCCACGAAAGTCGCCGGGTCATCCGACCAGTCGATGATGTCGATCTTTTCGCCGTGCAGTTCGCTCATGACCGCGCGGACCCGCTGCCCCATCGGGCCGATGCAGGCGCCCTTGGCGTTGACCCCGGGCACGGTGGAGCGGACCGCGATCTTCGTACGGTGACCTGCCTCACGCGCGATGGCGCTGATCTCGACGGTGCCGTCGGCGATCTCCGGCACCTCCAGGGCGAAGAGCTTCTTCACCAGCGCCGGGTGGGACCGGGAGAGGGTGATCTGCGGTCCCCGCATGCCCTTGGCCACGTGCACCACCACGCAGCGGATCCGCTCACCGTGGTTGTACCGCTCGCCGGGCACCTGCTCGGACTGGGGCAGGACGCCCTCCAGCTTGCCCAGGTCGACGCTGACGATGCCCTTCTCGGAGCGGGCCTCGTGCGCCTGGACCACGCCGGTGACCAGGTCACCGTCGCGCCCCACGTACTCGCCGAAGTGCACCTCGTCGGTGGCCTCCCGCAGCCGCTGGAGAATGACCTGCTTGGCGGTCATCGCGGCGATCCGACCGAAGTCGTGCGGGGTGTCGTCGAACTCCCGGACCACGGTGCCGTCGGGGTCCAACTCCTGGGCGTACACCAGGGCCTGACCGGTCTTGCGGTCGATCTCCACCCGGGCGTGCGACTGGGCACCCTCGGTGTGCCGGTACGCGGTCAGCAGCGCGGTCTCGATCGCCGCGAGGATCGTGTCGAACGGGATCTCCCGCTCGCGCTCCAGTGCGCGCAGCGCCGCGAGGTCGATGTTCACCTCTCCTCGTCCTCCACATCATCTTCGTCGTCGATGTCGTCGATGTCGTCGCCGGCTTCGCCGGCCTCGTCGGTGGCGTCGAACTCGTCCGCCTCGTCGATCTCGTCGAGGCGGTTGAACTCGACCTGCACCCGGCCGGGGCCGAGTTCGGCGTAGGTCCACTCCACGTGCTCGCCGTCCACGTCGAGCACCACACGCTCGCTGTCCGCCTCGAGCACCCGGCCGGTGACCTGGCCGTCCCCGGGCTGCCCGGCGCGCTGTTCCGGCACGGCCGCCCGGGCGGTCACCCGCACCAGCCGGCCGACGTTGCGGCGCCAGTGGCGGGGCAGGGTGAGCGGGCGGTCCACGCCCGGCGAACTCACCTCGAGCTGGTACTCCCCCGCGACGATGTCGCCGCTCGCCTCCTCCGCCGCGTCCAGCGCCGAGGAGACCGCCCGGGAGACGTCGGCCACCGCGTCCAGGCTGACGCCCCGGTCACCGTCGACGATCACCCGGACGACGTGCCGGCGTCCGGCCCGCGAGACGGAGAGGTCCTCCAGGTCGTACCCGGCGGCGACCACCACCGGCTCGATCACGGCCCGCAGCCGGGACCGGCGGGCGGCGAGATCCCCGCGCGGCGCACCGGTGGGACGGGGTCTCCCCGTCGGCCTGGTGGCACGGCCACGCTGCGTCATCTCGCGCACCCCTCTCAGCTCGACGGCACCCGGTCGGGCAGCCACGGCGGCACGCCACCGGCGCGTTTCGCCGCCGGTGGCTGCGCAGAGCGTAACGCGCCGTCGGCCGGACCGGCCGGGCGGCGCACCGACGCCGTTGCCCGCGAACGGTAGCGGATGGTGTTGACTTGTCCGGTGGGGATTCGCAGAGCGACACAGCGCGACGGAACGGTCGGATATTCCCGGCGAAAGGTACTGCGTACCGGCGCCCTCCTGGCCCTCGGCGGAGCCACCGCCCCGATGGCCGGCTGCGGACTCCTCGACCGGGACGACCCTCCGCCACCGCCCGACCCGCTGACCCCCCTGGTCGACGGCGCGCTCGCCCTGGAGGGCCGGTACCGGGCCGCGATCGGTGCCGACCCGGCGCTCGCCGACCGGCTCACCCCGATCGCCGACGCGCACCGGGCCCACGCCACCGAGCTGGCCGCGGCGATCGGGGTGGCACTCCCCTCGCCCAGCCCGTCCGCGCCGGCCGGCGCTCCCACCGGGAACGCCGCCACCGTCCTCGCCGAGCTGCGCACGGCCGAGGAGCGCGGACGCGCGGAGGCCGCGACGTTCTGCGCGCAGGCCCCGGCCGACCGGGCCGCCCTGGTTGGGTCGATCGCCGCGGCGCGCGCCACGCACGTGGAGGTGCTGCGGTGACCGCCGCCGAGGCGCTCGGCGCCGCGCTGACCGCCGAGTACGCGGCGATCTTCGCGTACGGGCCGATCGGGGTACGACTCACCGACGCCGCCCGGCGGGCCGCCCGCGAGGCGGAGGCCGCGCACCGACGCCGCCGTGACGACCTGGTGCTGCGGCTGAGCACCGGTAGCGGCACCGTCCCGGCCGACCGGGCCGGCTACGCGCTGCCCTACCCGGTCACCGACACCGCGAGCGCGCTGCGGCTGGCGGTCGAGGTGGAGGAACGCACCGCCGCGTACTGGCGGGCGGCGCTGGCGGCCACCACCGGCGCGGAACGCGCCCTGGCCCTGGCCGCGCTGACCGACTGCGCGCTGCGGGCGACCCGCTGGCGACGCACCGCCGGCGTGACGCCGTCCACCGTCCCGTTCCCCGGCCGCACCTCCTGACCCGGCCGTCCCGGCGGTCCCGAACGGTCGCACCTCCTGACCCGGCCGTTCCGGCGGTCCCGAACGACCCGGCGGGCCCGGCCGTCCCGGCTGCCCCGGCGGGCCCGGCCGTCCCTGCTGACACGGACGGCGCCGGCCGGCAGACTGGGAGGCGTGTCCGTACTGGGAACCCTCGCCCGTCGTCTCGGGCACCGGCGCTGGTTCGCCGCGGCCGGTCGCCTGCTGGTCCCCGCCGACCGGCTGGTCGGGCGACTCACCCGGGGCCGGGTGGTCGCCCTCGGGCTGATCCCGTCCCTGGTGATCACCACCACCGGCCGCCGCTCCGGCAAACCGCGCAGCAACCCGCTGGTGTACGTACTGGACGGGGACGCGTACGTGGTGGTCGGGTCGAACTGGGGACAGCCGAGTCAGCCGGCCTGGGCGCTGAACCTGCGCGCCGAACCGACCGCCGAGGTGACCCTCCGGGGACGCCGGATCCCGGTGCGGGCCGAGCTGACCACCGGGGCGGAACGGGAGCGGCTCTGGCGGCTCCTGGTGACCGAGTGGCCGGCCTACCGCACGTACGCGCAGCGGGCCGGCGACCGGGAGATCCCCGTCTTCCGGCTCGTCCCCACGGGCGCGGCGGGAACCGGCGGCGTCGCCCCCGCCGACTAGGGTGGGCCGGGACCGCGACGCACGCAGCGAGGTGATGGGCGGGTGGACCCGTACGACGACCCCCGATGGCGGGTGGCGGAACGGGTGGCCGCCGCGCTGACCCGCCGGTTCCCCGCCGACGTGCTCGCCGTGGCGGTGCACGGCCCGCTCGCGCACACCGACGACGACGGTGGCGGGACGGGTGAGGTGGGCCTGCTGGTGGCGACCTACCGGCCCGACTCCGGTCCCCGGTCGACCAGCCGCCGGGTGGACGGAGTGCTGGTGGAGCTGACCGTCACCGGGTCGGAGGAGTACGTGCGCGAGGCGCGGACCCTCTCGCCCCGATGGCCGCTGACCGCCGACCGGTACGTCACCACCCGGGCGCTGCACGACCCGACCGGCTGGCTGCCGAAGCTGCGCGACGAGCACCTGGGCCGGCTGGCCCGGGCCCGGCCGGCCGAGTTCAGCGCCGCCGCCCGACAGGCCTGGTACCGGGGTTCGGCGGCACACGGCCGGGCCGCCCGGCTGGCCGAGTGGTACGAGACCGACCAGGCGCTGCTCATGCTCGCCGAGGCACGGCTCGCCGCGGCCACCGTGTCCGGGCTGCTGAGCCGGACGTACTTCCGGGACGCAGGGGACGCGGTGCGGCGTACCGGCCTCGCCGGGGCGGACATGACCGAGGTCGGGGCGGTGCTGCGGCGACAGGCCGGCGAGCTGGCCGCCCGGGGACGTCCGGTGGACGGCACCGTCGACGACCTGCTCGACGGCTGACCACCCACCCGCAGGTCAGCCGATCCCGCCCTGGACGCCGATCAGCGCCCCGATCAGGTACGTCGCGACGGCCGCCGCCGCACCGAGGAGGAGCTGCCGCAGTCCGCTGGTCCACCAGGGCCGGTCGGTGAACCGGGCGACGACGGCCCCGGCGACGAAGAGCCCTGCCCCGCCCACCGCGAGGGCCAGCCAGAGGCTGGTGAACCCGAGCAGGTAGGTCAGGAGCGGGACCAACGCCCCGACCGAGAAGAAGACGAACGACGAGAACGCCGCCGTCCACGGGCTCGGCTGGTCGTCCGGGTCGACACCCAACTCCTCCCGGACGTGCACCCGCAACGCCTCCTCCGGGTTGCGGCGGATCGCCTCGGCGACCTCCCGGGCCAGGTCGTACGGGAGCCCTCGGGCGGCCCACGCGTCGGCCAGCTCCCGCGCCTCCGCCTCGGGGTGCCGCTCCAGCTCCCGGCGCTCCTTGGCGACCTCGGCGGCGACCTGCTCGTTGGCGGAGCGGACGCTGGTGTACTCGCCGAGCCCCATGGAGATCGCTCCGGCGACCAGCCCGGCGGTGCCGGTGAGCACGACGGTCCGGGGCGAGACGCCGCCACCGCCCACGCCCGCGATCAGGGCGATGTTGGTGACCAGGCCGTCCATCGCGCCGAAGACCGCCGGACGCAGCCAGCCGCCGGAGACGTCCGCGTGGTGCCCCTCCCGCAGTGCCGCCGGTGTGTCGGTCACGGCAGGGTCAGGATCTCGTGCCCGGTCTCGGTGACCACGATGGTGTGCTCGAACTGGGCCGTCCACCTGCGGTCCTTGGTGACCACGGTCCAGCCGTCGTCCCACATGTCGTACTGGTGGGTGCCGAGGGTGATCATCGGCTCGATGGTGAAGGTCATCCCGGGCTCCATCACGTCGGTGGGGCGCGGGCTGTCGTAGTGCGGCACGTACAGGCCGCTGTGGAAGGCCTCGCCGATGCCGTGGCCGGTGAAGTCGCGGACGACGCCGTAGCCGAAGCGCTTGGCGTACGACTCGATGACCCGGCCGATGACGTTGATCTGCCGTCCGGGCGCGACCGCGCGGATGCCGCGCATCATCGCCTCGTGGGTCCGCTCCACCAGCAGCCGGGCCTCCTCGCCGACCTCGCCGACGCCGAAGGTGGCGTTGGTGTCCCCGTGCACCCCGCCGATGTACGCGGTGACGTCGACGTTGACGATGTCGCCGTCGTGCAGCTCCGTGGAGTCCGGGATCCCGTGGCAGATCACCTCGTTGAGGCTGGTGCAGCAGGACTTGGGGAAGCCCCGGTAGCTCAGGGTGGACGGGTAGGCGCCCTGGTCGACGAGGAACTCGTGGACCACCCGGTCGATCTCGTCGGTGGTCACGCCGGGCTTGCCCTGCTCACCGGCGAGCTGCACCGCCCGCGCGGCGATCCGCCCGGCGACACGCATCCGCTCGACGGTCTCCGGGGTCTGCACGTGCGAGCCGCGCCACTCCTGGGGGCGCTTCTTGCCCACGTACTCCGGGCGGCGGATGTGCGACGGCACCGCTCGCCACGGAGAGAGCGTGCCTGGGGTCAACGGCGCACGGACGGTCATCCGTCAAGCCTATCGCCGCCTTCTGGGAGCCGACACGCAGCGGCCTGCGGACCCGGCACGCAGCGGGCCGTGCCCCGGGCGGCTGTTGCCCGCACCCGGGCGCTGTGCCATCGTGTCAGGCGTGGATCAAGGAGGAAGCACTCCCGTCTTCGCTGCCAGCGCGCAGGTCGACGGTGATCACCTCCGGGTCGTCGTGACCGGTGAGGTCGACATGGCGACCGCCGAGACCATGCTCCAGACCGCGCTGCGGGAGCCGGCCCGACGGCTGACCCTGGACCTGCGGGCGGTCACCTTCTTCGACTCCGCCGCCGTCCACGCCGTCGTCCAGCTCGCCAGACGATTCCCCGACACCCTGGCCGTGCTGCCGTCCCGCCAGGTGCGCCGGGTGCTCGAGATCGCCGGCCTCGCCGGCCAGCACTGGTTCGACCGGAGCTGACCGCCCGCGTACCGCGCCGGCCGTCGGGGTCAGTTCGCCAACCGCCGACGCAGGGTCACCTCCGTACCGGTCTCCGTACGGCTCACCGAAAGGTCGCCGAGCGCGCGGATCAGGGAGAGCCCCCGGCCCCGGAAGGCCGACCCGGACGACTGCCGCCACTGGCCGCTGTCCCGGACGGTGAGGGTGACCGTCCGGTCCTCGATGGTCACCTCCACGTCGATCACCGGCTCGGCCGGCGCCACCGGATGCTCCATCGCGTTCGCCGCCGCCTCGGAGACCGCCACGGTCAGGTCGAACAGGTCCGTCTCGCCGACGTCGTGGGCGACGAGGAAGTTCTCCACCCGCTTGCGCAACACGCTCAACCGGGCCGGGTCGGCGGGCAGCCGCATCGCGAAACGGTCCTGTTCGGTCGCCTCCAGCGCGAGCACCGCCACGTCGTCGCGGCGGGGACTCTCGACGACGCGCTCGACGACGGAGTCCACCAGGTCGGCGACGTGTCCGCCGAAGCCCGCCACGTCCGACCTGAGCTGCGCGAACCCGACGTCGATGCCGAGATGCCGGTCCTCGATCAGGCCGTCGGTGTAGAGCAGCAGCCGGCCGCCCGCCTCCAGCGTCCCCGTCTCGGTCCGGTACGACGTGTCGGGGATGGCGCCGACCGGTGGGCCCAGGGCGCGGTCGTGCAGGAACGCCACGTCACCTCCTCGGATCAGGAGCGGGGACGGATGGCCTGCGCTGGCGTACCGCAACCGCCCGGTTCGGGGATTGAAACAGAGGCAGACGACAGTGGCGAACGAGCGCCGCTCGACGGAGCCGACCAACCGGTTGAGCCGGGTCAGCGACTCGCCCGGGTCGAAGCCCTCCAGCGCGTACGCGCGCAGCGCGTTGCGGAGCTGCCCCATGACCGCGGCGGCGTGCACACCCTTGCCCACCACGTCCCCGATGACCAGCACCAGTTCGTCGTCGACCTCGATCGCGTCGTACCAGTCGCCGCCGACCTCGACGTCACCGCTGCCGGGCAGGTAACGGCTGGCCAGCACCGCGCCGGGCAGCTGCGGCAGGGTGCGGGGCAGCAGGCTGTGCTGAAGGGTAGTGGCGATCCGGTGCTCCGCCTCGTAGAGCTGGGCGTTCTCCAGCCGTACGCCGACCAGCCGGGCAAGTTCGGTCAACGCGGCCTGCTCGGCTTCGGCGAGAACCCCGTTCCGGCGCCAGATCCGCAGCTCGCCGAGGGGTTCGCCGGTGGTGCCGGCCAACGGCAGGACGACCGACGGGTCGCCGGACGAGTCACCGCCGCCGTCCGCCTCGTACCGGGCGTCGGCGGTGGTGACCACGGCCCGCGCCGCGTCGACCAGGGAGAGCGCGTGCCGGGCGGCGACGGCGACCACGTCGGCGGTGGAGCGGGCGGTGTTGACCGCCACCGCCGCGTCGGCGAGGGCGCGCAGTCGCCGGATGATCTGCCCCCGCAGCTGCCCGAGTTCGACGTTCGCCCGGACCCGGGCGATCAGCTCCTGCCCCGAGAAGGGCTTGGTCAGATAGTCGTCGGCGCCGACGGAGAGCCCGGCGACCGCCTCGGCCGAGCCGGCCCGGGCGGAGAGCAGCACGATCGGCACGTACCGGGTTCGCGGATTCGCCCGCAGCGCGGTGACCAGGCCGAACCCGTCCAGCCCCGGCATCATCACGTCGGTCAGCACCAGGTCGAACCGGGAGGTCTCGATCGCCTCCAGGGCGGCGACACCGTCGGCGACCGCGACGACCTCCCAGGAGAAGGCGAGCAGCCGGGTGACGTGTTCCCGCAGGTCGGCGTTGTCGTCGACGACCAGGATCCGGCCCGCCCGTGGTCCGCCCCGGCCGGTCCCGCCCGCCGGAGCCGGCTCGGCGGACCAGAAGGCCGCCTCGGAGACGTACGACCGGGCCAGCGGGGACTCGGGAAGCCGGGCGGGCCCGTCGACGACCCGGTCGGCCGGCAGGTGCGTGGAACCGAACGGCAGGGTGACGGTGAAGGTGCTCCCCCCGCCCACCCGACTGGTCACGCCGACGTCGCCGCCGTGCATCCCGACCAGCTCCCGAACCAGGGCCAGACCGATCCCGGTCCCCTCGTGGGAGCGCGAACGCATCCCGGACACCCGGCGGAACCGCTCGAAGACGTGCGGCAGCTCGTCGCCGGGGATGCCGACGCCGGTGTCGGTCACCTCCAGCGACGCACCGCCCGGCACCGCCCGGACGCGAACCCGGATCTCCCCGTCGAAGGTGAACTTCACCGCGTTGGAGACCAGGTTGAAGACGATCTTCTCCCACATGTCCCGGTCCAGGAAGACCGGCGCGGGCAGCGGCGGGCAGTCCACGGTCAGCCGCAGCCCGGCCCGCTCGGTGGCGGAGCGGAACGTGCTGGTCAGCCGGGCCGTGTAGTCGGCCAGGTCGGTGGGACGGTAGTCGGCGACGAGCCGGCCGGACTCCAGCCGGGAGAAGTCCAGGACGGTGTTGACCAGCTTGAGCAGGCGCAGCGCGTTGCGGTGCATCACGGTGAGCCGCTCGGTGTGGTCGGCCGGCAGGTCCGGGTCGGCGAGCATGTCCTCCAGCGGCCCGAGCACCAGGGTCAGCGGGGTGCGGAACTCGTGGCTGACGTTGGCGAAGAAGGTGGTCTTCGCCCGGTGCAGCGCGGCCAGTTCGGCGGCGCGGGCCCGCTCCTGCTCGTACGCCCGCTGCCGGGCCACCGCGCGGGAGACCTGCGCCGCGACGAGGTCGAGGAAGGTGCGGTACTCGGTGGTCAGCGGGAACCGCTCGGCGGTGCCGAGGACGAGCACCCCGACGGTCTGGTTGGCGACGAGCACGGGAAGCGCCAGCGCTCGCGGGGCCGTCCCGGCCGGTGCCGGGTCGACCAGGTCGGCGAGGTCGACCGACCGGGCGGCGGCACCGGCGAGCACCCGCCGGACCGCCTCCGGCAGCGCCTCGGCCGACGTCACCCGGGCGGGGTCGACGCCGCTGCACCCGGCCAGGGTGACCCGGGCGGTCGCGTCGGTCAGGTAGAGCAGGCCCAGCGGGACGTCCGCGTGGTGTGCGTCGAGCACGGCGGCCGTGGACCGGCCCAGGTCGGCGCCGTCCTCGATGTCGGTGAGGCGGGCGCCGAGGTCGGCCAGGGCACGCAGGCGGCGTTCCCCGAGCACCCGGCCGGTGGTCTCGTTGACGATGCAGTACACCCCGCTGATCGAGCCGTCGTCGCCGCGGACCGGATCGTAGGAGACGTCGAAGTAGACCTCTTCGAGATAGCCGTGCCGGCGCAGCAGGAAGGGACGGTCCTCGGCCCGGTAGGACTCGCCGGTGCGGCGGACGCCGTCCAGGAGCGGTCCGAGGTCCGCCCAGGTCTCGGTCCAGTGCTCCCGCGCCGGCTGGCCGAGGACGTACGGGTGTTTGGTGCCGATGGTCGGCAGGTAGGCGTCGTTGTAGAAGGCCCGGTGGTCGTCGCCCCAGAACATCACGATCTGGGCCTTGGAGGTGAGCATCATGGCGACCGCGTTGGCCAGCGCCGGAGGCCACTGCTCCGGGAGGCCGATCGGGTTGTCGGTCCAGTCGAGGTCACGAATCCGGGCGCCCATCTCACCGCCGGCCGCGAAGGCAGCCGTCAACTGCGGCGGTACTCCCTTACCCGTGGTGCCCGTGGATGGGCCACGCTCGTCCACGCCCCCCTGGGCCGAGCCCATGCTGCCTCCCGCTCCGGCCGCGTCCGGCGCGCCCCTGAACCATCGCCCGCCCGTGCTCCGGCTTGTACCCAAGCGGAACAGCAACGTAACGCATGCCGTCCGCGCGACGCTGGTTACCCGGACCTCGTCGTGACGTCACCGGCCGATCACCGGATCGTCGGCCGGCCCGGACGGGTTCGGTGGGAGGCTTCGGGACGCCGGCAGCCGGCGGGCGATGGACGGAACGGGTGACGGAAGATCAGAAGACCGGCAGGCCGTCGATGCTCGCGGCGTTCTTCGTCGACCGGTAGACCACCAGGTCCTCGGTCGTCCGCCGGGAGTGGTTGGTGAGCAGCATGTCCCGGTCGCCCTGGTACTCCATGAACGGCACCGAGAAGCCGCAGGAGTCGGAGACCCGGTCGACCTCCACGGTGACGACGGCCCGGACGGCGTGCAGGTCGGGCGGGTCGGGGAAATCGGCGAGCCGGGTGGCGAAGTCGGGCGTGTCCACCGCGACGGTGTCGCCCCGCCCATGCAGCCGGACGACCTTGGGCGGGCCGGCGAAGGCGCAGAACATCAGCGTGATCCGGCCGTTGTCCCGCAGGTGGGCGATCGTCTCCGCGCCGCTGCCGTGGTAGTCGAGGTAGGCCACCCGGTGCGGGCCGAGGACCACGAACGTGCCCCGCATGCCCTTCGGCGACACGTTGACGTGCCCGTCGACCGAGGTGGGGGCGGTCGCCACGAAGAAGACCGGCTGCGCCTCGATGAACGTGCGCAGCCGTCCGTCGATCTCGGGATACACCTTGCCCATGTCGTCCATCGTCGCACCGGTGCGGCACCCCCGGTGCCCCGGGCCCGCCGGGCGGGACGTCCGCGCGACGTCGCCCCTAATTGCCTTGCCGGCCCATTGACACCGGGCGCATCCTTGACCTCGTGACCAGGCCCGATCCCGGGCCAACGCCGGGCACTCGGAACCCCGGCACCGCGGCGGCGCGGGGCGTCGGTCACCTCTCTCTCACCGGTACGGCGATCCGCCGTGCCCGACAACCGCCCCGCGCCGCCGCACCCCGGCCGGCCCGTCGCCGGGTGTGGGCGACGTCACCGGTCGCCGCGCAGCCGGGCGGTGATCTCGTCGGCCGGCGCGGGTGGGCCGAAGAACCTCCCCTGCCCGGTGTCGCAGCGCAGCGCACGGAGCCGTTCGGCCTGTGCCGCCGTCTCCACCGCCTCGGCGGTCACCCAGAGCTCCACCGCGTGCGCCAGTCGCACCAGCGCGTCGACGATCCGCTCGTCCCGGTGCCCGGCGGGCGAGTCCGGTCCGTCGGCCCGGATCCCCTCCACGAACGGCCCGGCCAGCTTCAGCGAGTGGATCGGCAGTTTCCGCAGGTACGCCAGATTCGAGTACCCGGTGCCGAAGTCGTCGACGGCGAGTCGTACGCCGAGGTCGGCAAGGCGGTGCAGGGACCGTAGCGGCTCGCCCGCCGTCCCCATCACCGCGCTCTCGGTCAGCTCCAGCTGGAGCAGCTCGGCGGGAAGTCCGCTGGTGGTGAGCGCCTCCGCGACGGTGCCCACGATCTCCGGGTCGTCCGCCTGCCGGGCGGCGAGGTTGACGCTCACCACCAGCCGGGCCTCGGGGAACTCGGTCAGCCAGGCCCGGGCGTCCCGGCAGGACCGGTCGAGCACCCAGCGGCCGAGCTGCACGATCAGCCCGGTCTCCTCGGCGAGGCCGATGAACGCGTCCGGTCCGAGCAGGCCCAGTTCCGGGTGCTGCCAGCGGACGAGCGCCTCGACGGCGACCATGGTCGAGTCGAGCAACGAGACGATCGGCTGGTAGTGGACCACGAACTCGCCCCGCTCCAGCGCCGCCGGTAGGCCGGCGACCAGCGCGGAGCGGGCGATGTCCCGCGCGCCACGCTCGGGGTCGTAGACCGCCCACCGGCCCCGCCCCTCCGCCTTGGCCCAGTAGAGCGTGGTGTCGGCGGCCTTCATCAGCTCCGACACGCTGGTCTCACCGACCGCGCAGCCGACGATGCCGACGCTCGCCGACACGGCGAGCTGCTGTCCGGCGACGTGCACCGGGGCGGCCACGGCCGTCAGGGCGCTCTCCGCGACTCCGGTCGCGCGGTCGGCGTCACCGCCGTCGACCAGGATGACGAACTCGTCCCCGCCCATCCGGGCGACCAGGTGCCCGTGCTCGGCGACGCAGTTCGCCAGCCGCTGGGCGATCACCACCAGCAGCCGGTCGCCGAGGTCGTGGCCGAGGCTGTCGTTGATCGCCTTGAAGCCGTCCAGGTCGAGGAAGCAGACCCCCACCCGGTGCTCCGGCGTGGCCTGGGCGAAGATGCCACCGAGGGTCTCGAAGAACAGTGTCCGGTTGGGCAAGCCGGTCAACGGGTCGTGCAGCGCCTGGAAGCGGAGCCGCTGCTGGAGCTCGTACCGGTCGGTGATGTCCTCGATCATCGCCACGGTGAACCTCGGCCGGCCGTCGTCGTGCCGGATCAGGGAGACGGCCAGGTCGGTCCAGACGACGGTGCCGTCCTTGCGGTGGTAACGCTTCTCCACCCGGACCGAGTCGTGCCGGCCCGTGACGAGATCCTGGTACAGCTCCCACATTCCGGCCGCGTCGTCCACATGGAACAACGCGGCCACGTTGGTCTCGCGCAGCTCTGCGGGGGTGTAGCCGAGCATGTCCGCGAAGGACTGGTTGACGTCGATGATCTGACCGTCGGTGCCGGCGATGCCGATCCCGGTCGCCGCTCCGGTGAAGACCGCCCGGAAGCGGGCCTCGCTGTCGCGTAACGCCTGCTCCACGTCGTCCCGGGCCTGCCAGGCGGACCGGGCGATCCGCTCCTGCTGGGTGAAGGTCCGGTCCCGCAGCGCCCGGGCGAACCCGGCGGCGAGCGCGCCCTGCAGGGCGGCGACCCGGTCGACGGCCTCCGGAACGTCCCGGTGCCCGGGGAGGACCTCGGCGAGGAACCGGGCACCGAGGGCGCGCACCGACCAGTCGAGCACCCGGGGTTCGGTCAGGTGCGCCTCGACCAACGCCCGCCCGACCTCCCCGGCCGGTTGTGGCGTGAAGACGGCGGCCCGGACCGTCTCGGCCAGCCGTGTCGTGTGGACCAGCAGCAGTCGCTCGGTCTCGGCCGCACTCAACGGCACGAACCCCAGCCGGCGCACCGACCGGGCCCAGTCGGCGGCGTACCGCCGGGCTCCGGCGTGGTGCAGCCCCTTCTCGTCCGGTCCCCCGGCAGAGCCGCCCACCGTCGCCTAGCCGGCGGTACGGTCGTTCCGGGCGACCGCGCCGAACGCGCCGAACCGCTCCGGGTGCTCGTCCACGTCGGAGGGCGAGTCCGGCCGCCACAGCGGCATGTGCACCACGCCCGGGTCGAGAATCGTCCAATCGCCGAAGAACGCGGCGACCGCCGCCCGCGACCGCAGGGTGATCTCGGTGTCGGTACGCGCGGAGAGCCGCTGCGCGTCCAGCATCTCCGGCGGCTGGTCCTCGAAGGTGGAGTGCGAGACGACCAGGAAGCTGCCGGGCGCGGCGGCGGCCCGCAGGGTGGCCAGGATCTCGGCCGGGCGGTCCGCGTCCGGGACGAAGTGCACCACCCCGGCCAGGAGGATGCCCACCGGACGGTCGAGGTCGACCAGGCCGGAGGCACCGGCCTCGGCGAGGATCCGCTCCGGTTCGCGCAGGTCGGCGTGGAGCACCTCGGCCCGCTCGTTGCCGGCGAGCAGGTACCGGCTGTGGGCCACCGCCACCGGGTCGATGTCCACGTAGAGCACCCGGGCCGCCGGGTTCGCGGCCTGGGCGACCTCGTGCACGTTGCCCACGGTCGGGATGCCGGAGCCGATGTCCAGGAACTGGTCGATGCCGGCGTCGAGCAGCACCCGCACCGCCCGGCGCAGGAACGCCCGTCCGGCCCGCATGGTGGCGGGCAGGTTCGGGGTCATGGCGGCGATCTGCTCGGCGAGCTGCCGGTCGACCTCGAAGTTGTGGGCACCGCCGAGGAAGTAGTCGTACACCCGGGCCGCGCTCGGGCGGCTTAGGTCGATCCCGGCGGGCGTCCCGTCCGGCTGCTGCATCGTCCACCCCAGTCCGTGGCCGTGGGTCGTCGGCGACCCCACGGTCCAGATGCTCGGGTGGTCACCGACAGACCCGCAGGTCGTGTGGTGTGCCCACTCTAGGCCGCTGACTCCAGAATCAGCGAGATCCCCTGACCGACCCCGACGCACATGGTGGCCAGGGCACGCCGGGCGCCCCGGTGCCGCAGCTCCAGCGCGGCGGTCAGCGCGAGCCGGGCCCCGCTGGCGCCCAGCGGGTGACCGAGCGCGATCGCCCCGCCGTTGGGGTTGACGTGTTCGGCGTCGACGGGCAGGCCCAGCTCCCGCAGGACCGCGACGGACTGCGCGGCGAACGCCTCGTTCAGCTCGATCACGTCCACGTCGGCCAGTTGGAGGCCGAGCCGGTCGAGCAGCCGCCGGGTGGCCGGCACCGGTCCGATGCCCATGGTCCGGGGCGGCACCCCGGCCGCCGCGGCCCCGCCGACCCGGGCCAGCGGGGTCAGCCCGTACCGGGCGACGGCTGCCTCACCGGCGACCAGCAACGCCACCGCGCCGTCGTTGACGCCGGACGAGTTGCCGGCGGTGACCGTGCCACCCTCGCGGAACGGGGTGGGCAACGCGGCCAGCTTCTCCAGGGAGGTCTCCCGGGGGTGCTCGTCGGTGTCCACCAGCCGGGTGCCCCGACGCCCCTCCGGAACGGTCACCGGCACGATCTCCTCGGCGAACCGCCCGTTCGCCTGGGCCTTCGCGGCGCGCTGCTGCGAGCGGAACGCGAAGGCGTCCTGCGCGGCCCGGTCGACGCCGAACTCGGCGGCCACGTTCTCCGCCGTCTCCGGCATCGAGTCGATGCCCCACTGCTTCTTCATCAGCGGGTTGACCAGCCGCCAGCCGATCGTGGTGTCGTACACCTCGGCGGCTCGGGAGTACGGGGTGGCCGCCTTCGGCATGACGAACGGCGCCCGGCTCATGCTCTCCACCCCACCGGCGACCACCAGCTCGGCCTCGCCGGCCACCACCGCACGGGCGGCGGTGGCGAGCGCGTCGAGACCGGAGCCGCAGAGCCGGTTCACGGTGCTGCCGGGGACGGTCTCCGGCAGGCCGCCGAGGAGCGCCGCCATCCGGGCCACGTTCCGGTTGTCCTCCCCGGCCTGGTTGGCGCAACCGAGGACGACATCGTCCACCCGTTCCCAGTCCACCGTCCGGTGGCGGGTGACCAGCTCGCGGATCACGTGCGCGGCGAGGTCGTCGGGACGGACCCCGGCGAGGGCGCCGGCGTACCGGCCGATCGGGGTGCGGACTCCGGCCACCAGGTATGCCACGCTCATCGGTGCTGTCCTTCGGGGGTGGGAAGGGGCGGGGGCGGTGCCGGACGGGTCACGGCGACACCCGGCCAGGATATCGGCCGCCGGGAGCGGTGGGCAGGGCCGACCACCGGGGGCGGGTTAGATTGGCCGGCATGGGCCGCACCGAGACCACCGCCGGGGGCGCAGCCGCGCCGTCCGGCCGCCGGGCACTCCGTCCCGCCGGGCTCGTCCGGGCGTGACCGAACTCACCCGACGGGCCGCCGCGGTGGGCGCGGCCGGCTGTGTGCTCGGCGGCGCGGTCGCGGTCGTCGTCGCCGTGGTCGCCGGTCCCGGTCCGGGTCTCACCGGGTACGTCAGCGAGGCGGGCGTCACCGACAGCGGGTACGCCCCGACGTACCGGGCCGGGGTGTTCGCCCTGGCCGCCGGCCTGCTGCTGCTCGCCGTGGCGCTGCCGGCGGCGGCCCGACCGGCCGCTGCGCTGCTGGTGGCCGGGAGCTTCTGCACCCTGCTGTCCGGAGCGGTGACGTGCAGCGACGGCTGTCCGCTGCCCCCGTTCGAGCGGGCCACCACGGCCGATCTGGTGCACGGCGGGGCGAGCATCGCCGCGGTGGCCGCCGTGGTCTTCGCGATGGTGGCGGTCGTCCTGTGCTCCGCCGCCGGCCTGCGGGTACGCCGGGTGGCCGCCGTCGGCGCGCTGGTCGCCCTGCCGCTGGCCGCTGCGGTGGGGCTGGCGATGCTGGTCGTGGGGCGGAGCACACTGGTCGGCGTGCTGGAACGGCTGCTGCTGGCGGAGACCGTCGGCTGGGGCCTGCTCACCGCCACCCTGCTCAGCCTCCCCAACCGCCCCAGCCACCCGGTCCGGCAGTAGCAGCCGCCCGGTCGGGCGGTAGCCGTCGGGCGGTAGCAGGGGTCCCTTGTTACCGCTTTTTGACGAGGAAGGGTCCCCTGCACCCACCTCAGGCGCGGGTGCACAACGGGCATGTAAGGAGCCTCACCCGGGAAGCTCCTTTCGGCGCGATGGTGGCCGACGTATCGTCGCCAGGCGATGACCAACGTCTGGCACCTCACCGTCCGCCTGTACGTCGACCTCCGACGGCAGGCCAGCGGTGTCTGTCCGGCGCGGCTGCTCCCCTGACGCCGTCGCCGTTCCCCAGACCCTTGGACGTCCCGTGCCTTCCTTCCTGCGTAAGTTCCCCTTCTCGCTCCAGATCCTGCTCGGCCTCGTCGTCGGTGTCCTGCTCGGCTTCGTGGCCCGAGCCAACGACCTGAGCTGGTTGACCAGCACCCTCGACACCGTCGGCGGACTCTTCGTCCAGTTGCTCAAGCTGGCCGTACCGCCCCTGGTCTTCACTGCCATCGTGGTCAGCGTGGTGAGCCTGCGCGGCGTCGCCAACGCGGCCCGGCTGGCGCTGCGGACCCTGCTCTGGTTCGGCGTCACCGCCCTGATCGCGGTGGGTGTCGGCATCGGCCTCGGCCTGCTCACCAACCCCGGCCGGGGCGTCACCCTGGACACCGCCGGGGCGACCGCCCCGGAGCGGACCGGTTCCTGGACCGACTTCCTCACCGGGATCGTCCCGACCAACCCGGTCGGCGCGTTCGTCGAGGGCAACGTCCTCCAGATCGTCTTCCTCGCCCTGGTCGTCGGGGCGGCGGCGATGCTGGCCGGTCCGGCCGCCGAGCCGTTCGTGGCGGTCAACCGGGCACTGCTGGAGATCGTGCAGAAGGCCCTCTGGTGGGTGATCCGACTCGCCCCGCTCGGCACCCTCGGCCTGATCGGCAACGCGGTCGCCTCGTACGGCTGGGACCTGCTCGCCCCACTCGCCCGCTTCACCACCGCCGTCTACGTCGGCTCGGCGATCGTCCTGCTCGTGGTGTACCCGCTGGTGCTGGTCATCGCCGGCCGACTCAACCCGCTGCGCTTCTACGCCGGAGCCTGGCCGGCCGTGCAGCTCGCCTTCGTCTCCCGGTCCTCGGTCGGGACGATGCCGGTGACCCAGCGCTCCGTCGAACGCCTCGGCGTGCCCCGCGAGTACGCGTCCTTCGCGGTGCCCTTCGGCGCGACCACCAAGATGGACGGCTGCGCGGCGATCTACCCGGCGTTGGCCGCGATCTTCGTGGCCCAGGTCTTCGGCGTGGACCTCACCGTCACCGACTACCTGCTGATCGCCTTCGTCTCGGTGGTCGGCTCGGCGGCGACGGCCGGCCTGACCGGCGCGATCGTGATGCTCACCCTGACCCTGAGCACGCTCGGCCTGCCGCTGGCCGGGGTGGGTCTGCTGCTCGCCATCGACCCGATCCTGGACATGATCCGCACCGCCACCAACGTGGCCGGGCAGGCACTGGTGCCGACGGTCGTCGCCGCCCGCGAGGGCATCCTCGACCGGGACGCGTACGACTCCGCCGGTCGCCGGGACGCCGGTCACCGGGAAGCCACCGATCCCGCCCACCCGGACCGCCCCACCCAGCCGACCGCCGATCGCCCCGCCGACGACCGCCCGGCCGACGACCTCGCGCCCACCCCGGCCTGATCTGGTTGCAGGGGGCCCTTCCTACCGCTTTTTGCGTAGCAAGGGCCCCCTGCAACCACACATCCCCTGCGACCACACTTCCCCTGCGACCGAACATCCCTGACAGGGCACCCGGACATCCCCCGAGAGGAACCGAGATGAGCGCCCTCTTCACCCCTCTGCCGCTGCGTGGGGTCACGCTGCCCAACCGGGTCGGCCTGGCCCCGATGTGCCAGTACCGGGCCGAGGCCGACGGCCGGCCGAACGACTGGCATCGGGTGCACCTCGGGGCCCGTGCCGTGGGTGGCGCGGGTCTGGTGCTGACCGAGGCCACCGCCGTGGTGCCGGAGGGCCGGATCAGCCCGCAGGACACCGGCCTCTGGTCCGGCGCGCAGGTCGACGCGTGGCGGCCGATCACCGACTTCCTCACCCGGCAGGGCTCGGTGCCGGCCGTCCAGCTCGCGCACGCCGGGTTCAAGGCGTCCACGTACCGGCCCTGGGCGTCGCGAAGCGGCGGGGTCCCGGACGCCGACGGCGGCTGGACGCCGGTCGGCCCCGGCGCGGAGCCCTTCGTGCCCGGCTACCGGACCCCCACCGCCCTGGACACCGCCGGCATCGAGGCGGTGGTCGAGGCGTTCGGCGCGGCGGCGGCACGGGCCGTGGACGCCGGCTTCGCCGCCGTGGAGGTCCATGCCGCACACGGGTACCTGCTGCACGAGTTCCTCTCCCCGCTGACCAACCACCGCACCGACGGCTACGGCGGTGACCGGGCCGGCCGGATGCGGCTCACCGTCGAGGTGGTCCGCGCGGTACGCGCGGCGGTCGGCGGGGACGTCCCCGTCCTGGCCCGGATCTCCGCCACCGACTGGGTCGACGGGGGCTGGACCGTCGACGACAGCGTGGCGCTAACCGGGGAACTGGCCGCCGCCGGGGTGGATCTGGTCGACTGCTCCTCCGGTGGAGCCTCGCCGGGCGCACGCATTCCGGTCGGGCCGGGCTACCAGGTGCCGCTGGCCGCCCGGGTCCGCCGCGACACGGGAGTGCCGACCGGCGCGGTCGGCCTGATCGTCGAACCGGAGCAGGCGGAGCGGATCATTGCCGAAGGCGAGGCCGACCTGGTGCTGCTCGGCCGGGAACTGCTGCGTGACCCGTACTGGCCGCGCCGGGCGGCGGCGAAGCTCGGCGCCGACCCGGGGTGGCCCGCCCCCTACGCCCGCGCCTTCTGACCGCCGGGCCGACACCGGCCCGACCGGTGGGCCGTCACCCGGCCGCGACCGGTAGGCCATCGGTCCGGTCCGCCACCGGTTCCGAGCGGTGGGCCGTCGGCCGGTCCCCAGGGCCACGACCGGTGCCGGACCCCGCCACGGGCGGGGCCGGCACCGGGTCAGCCGGCCAGGTGGGACCAGCGGTCGGCCAGGTCGGACCAGGGGCCCTGGGCGACCACCCGCCCGCCGACCAGCACCACCACGTGGTCGGCCTGGAGCAGGGCCGCCCGCTTGGACGTCGACCCGACCACCGTCACCCCGGAGGCCCGCAGCGCGGACCAGAGCGCCAGCTCGGTGGTGACGTCCAGGGCGGACGATACGTCGTCGGCGATCAGCAGTTCGGTACGTGGCGCCAGCGCGCGGGCCAGCGCGAGGCGCTGCAACTGCCCGCCGGAGAGCCGGGTGCCCTTGTGTCCGATCAGCAGTCCGAGCCCGGCGCCGGCCGCCGCCAGGTCGTGTTCGAGCTGCGCGGTGGAGACCGCGCTGCTGGCGTCCACCTGGTGTCCGAGGGTGATGTTGTCGACCACCGTGCCGGAGAGCACCCGGGGCAGCTGGCTGACGTAGCCGACCTGGTTGGGGCGCAGGAACAGCTCCGGTTCGGTGACCGGGTCCCCGTTCCAGGCCAGGCCGCCCGTGTGGTGCACGATGCCGGCCAGCGCCCGCAGCAGCGACGACTTGCCCGCGCCGACCGGCCCGACGACCAGCACGAGCTGGCCGCGCTCCACGGTCAGGTCGACGTCGCGGACCGCGACCAAGCCGTCCTCGTGCACCGCCGAGAAGCCGGTGAGCGTCAGCTCGCGCAGCGGGTGCCGGGGGGCCGGCTCCGGCGCGGGCGCGGTGCCGGCGGACAGGTCGAGCCCGGGCACCGCCGCCGAGTACGCCGTCATACCGGTCATCGCCACCGTCCGCTTCGTCCACACCCGGGCCGACGGGTACTGGGCGATCAGCGACGCGGTGGTCCAGGCGAACCAGCGGGCGGCGCCCAGGGTGGAGACGGCGACCAGGGTCGCGCCCGACGACAGCCCACCGGCGAGGAAGAGCGCCCACGCGCCGACCGGCAGCAGCCCGCTCACCACCGAGGGAGTCGACCGGGACCACACCTGCACCTTGATCTCCCGCCGCTGCCGGTCGCTGCGGACGGTGTCGAGGGTGGAGAGGTGGTCGAGCACCGGGCCGGTGGCTCCGGCGAGCTTCACCGTCCGGGCCGCCGACAGCGACGAGACCAGGGCGGTGGCGAAGGCCGCCCGAGCCGCCACGGTGGCCCGGGCGGAACGCTCCAGACGGGGCCCGAACAGCGTGGCCGCGAGCGCCGAGACCACCATCGTGCCGAGGAAGAACAGTGCCGGTACGACGCTGCCGGAGACCGCCGTCATCGCCACCACGAGCACCAGGCTGGTGGCGTTGTCCATCACGTTGTCGGCGAGCTGCACCACCCGTTCGGTGTCGCCGCCCTGGGCCACCACCTCGGCGGGGGTGTGCCCGCTGACCCGGCGCGAGCCGGTCTGCCCGTACAGCAGCCGGGCGCTGATCCGCAGGCTCTGCCGGACCCACCACTGCGGGAACCACAGGTTGGTCAGGTACGGCACCGGCAGGGTGACCAGGAGCGCGGCGACGATACCGATGGCCGGCAGCCAGATCGTGCCGACGTCGTCCACCACGCCCGCCCAGAGCCAGGGCAGCACCGCGCCGTCCAGCCCGAGGATCGAGGAGAAGGTGAACAGGGCCAGCGCGAACATGCCGTACCGGCCGTCGTTGACGACCAGGCGGAGGATCTCCCGTATCGTCCGGGCCGGTGGGGTCACCGGCGGGGACGGCGCGGCGGCCTCCGGCACGGCCGCTCCGACCGGCGTCGGGCGTTCCGCCACGGCCACCGCCGAGCGGGACGCGGCCTCCTCCCGGGCGGGGGACGCGCTCCCGTCGGCCGTCGGGTCGCTCCGGCCGTCCCGACCGCCTCCGGCCGGGACCAGCACCCGTTCACCGCCGCCGGTCGCGGTCGGCGGATCGTCGTACGCGCTGGTGTGGCTGGCGGCCAGCAGCCGGGCGAAGCGTTCCGACTCGTGCAGCGGCCCGGCCTCCACCACCGCGCCGTCGGCCAGCACCACCACCTCGTCGCACCGGCGGACGGAGGAGAGCCGGTGCGCGATGACGATGCCGATCCGGTCGGCGAGCAGGCGTTCGGTGGCCCGCTGCACCCGCGTCTCGGTGACCGGGTCCAGCCGGGCGGTCGCCTCGTCGAGGATCACCACGTGCGGATCGCGGACCAGGATCCGGGCGAACGCGACGAGCTGCTCCTGGCCGGCGGAGAGGACGTACCCGCCCTCGCCCAGCCGGGTGTGCACGCCCGCCGGCAGCTCCGCGACCCAACCGTCCAGGCCCAGCTCGTGCAGGGCCCGGCCGGCGGCGTCGAGCAGGTCCGGGTCGAAGAGCGCGACGTTCTCGGCGAGCGTGCCGGCGAGGATCTCGGTGCGCTGGGGCACCACGGCGACGAACCGGCGCAACTGCTCGACGTCCAGGTCGAGCAGGTCCTCACCGGCGAGCCGGACGGTCCCCCGGGGCAGGTCCACGGCGCGGGACAGCACCTTGGCCAACGTCGACTTGCCCGACCCGGTGCGCCCGATGACCGCGTACGACCGCCCCGGGACGAAGGTCAGGTGCACGTCGCGCAGGGCCGGCCCGCGGGCGCCCTCACTGGTCGGGTAGCGGAACGTCAGGCCCCGGATCTCCAGCCGGCCCGGGACCGGCGACGCGCCTCCGGTCGGCTCCTGCCGGGCGTCGGCGAGCAGCTGCACGCGGGCCCACGCGCCGAGGGCGGCCTGGAGCTGCGGCACCATCCGGGTGACCTGCTCGACGGTGCCGCCGAACGCGAGCACGAGCAGCCAGATGGCGGTCAGCCGGGCACCGTCGACGCGACCGGTGACCAGGGCCCAACCGCCGGCGAGGACCACGGCGCCGATGCCGAACCGGGTGACCACGGTGGCCGCGGTGCTGACCTGGGCGGTCAGTTTCCACACCCGTTCGCCCTTGCGCAGCACCTGGGACGCCCGCTGGGCGAAGAGCCGCAGCACGTACGGCCGGGCCAGGGTGGTCCGGACGTCGTCCTGGCCGTGGATGGCCTCCTCCAGCACCGCCGCCAGGTCGGACCAGGCCTCCTCCTCGGCCATCCGGGCCGGGGCGATCCGCGAGGTCGGGCCGCGCAGCAGGAGCACCAGCAGGATGGTCAGCACCAGCATGCCGATCCCGGCCGGCCACCAGACCAGCAGGGCGACCAGGGTGGAGAGCACGCCGGTGGCCAGCGCCTGGGTCAGCCGGACGCCGACGTGGCGCACCTCCGCGCCGACCTGGTAGACGTCCCCGTCGATCCGGTCGAGCAGCTCGCCGACCGGGGTGCCCTCCAGGGTCGGCAGGTCCTGGCCGAACGCGACCCGGCACAGCCGCCGCCGCACGTCCGCCGTCCAGTCGGCGGTGAGCCCCGCCATCACCAGACCGATCACCAGGTCGGCGAGCACGGCCGCGACCAGCGCTGCGGCCAGGAGCACGAAGAACACCCCGGAGCGGTGCACCAGCACCGGCCCGGCCAGGGCGGCGGCGGCGGCCTGTCCGGCGGCGCCGAGCACGATCAGGACGGCCACGAACGTCACCCGGCGGGGCGAGGTGACCCACAGGTCGCGGAGCAGACGCATGGAAGGAAATCCTCCGGTCCCGGGTGGCGGAACGTCCAGCCTCTCCGGCGGCGCGCGCCAGCTCAACGCATTTACGCCGCCAGCAGACGCCGGGGTGGGCTCAGAACAGCACGGTGGCGAGGGTGCCGACGGGCCGGAAGCCGCACCGCTGGTACACCCGACGCGCGGGCAGGTTGAAGTCGTTGACGTACAGGCTCACCGTCGGCGCGACGTGCAGCAGGGCGTGGCGCACCACGGCCGCCATCGCCGCCGTGGCGATCCCGCGCCCCCGCCACTGCGGGTCGACCCAGACCCCCTGGACCTGGGCGGTGCGCGGGGTCACCACGGCCAGCTCGGCCTTGAATACCACCTTGCCGTCGACGAACCGGGCGTACGCCCGACCGGCCCGGACCAGTTCGGTCACCCGCCGCCGGTAGCTGCGACCACCGTCGTCGATCAGGGGCGACACCCCGACCTCCTCGGTGTACATCGCGACCGCCGCCGGGAAGAGCACGTCGATTTCACCGGCGCGGACCTGTCGTACCTCCCGGTCGACCGGCACGCCGGGCAGCGCGTCCGTGGCGAGCAGGGGCTGGTTGGGGCGGACGTCCCGGGCCGGCCCCCAGCAGGCGGAGAGCCGGTCCCACAGGCCGAGGACGGCGTCCGCCCGGCCGACGATCGACGAACAGATCCGTTCCTCGCCGCAGAGCAGGTCGGCGAAGGCGGCGACGGCGGACTGGTCGGCCAGCACCGGGGTCAGGTTGCCGCCCAGCCAGCAGATCGACTCGACGTGCCGGCGTGGACCGTACCCGAGGATCCGCCCCTCCGCCCGCCACCAGGCCAGCCCGCGCGCGGCGACCCGTTCGGCCACCTGCGCCCCCGCGTAGGGGTCGCGGTCGAGCAGCCGCTCGACCGCGCGGCGCTCCGACTCGCCCAACTGCCGTACCGGCACCGTCAGCACGGATACCAGCCTGCCAGATGCGAGCGCTGTCGCGCCGGTCGAGTGACGAGCCCGCCGGGACCCCCGGCGACCCGGTGGCGGTGGGCCACCGGGCCGTGACGCGGTTCGGCGTGGTTCAGTGGACGGTGACCGTCGCGCCGCCGACCAGGTCGCGCAGGTCGTCCGGCAGTTCCGCGCCCATCTCGTCGGCGATCCGCAGGGCCTCCTCGATCAGCGTCTCCACGATCTGCGCCTCGGGCACCGTCTTGACGACCTTGCCCTTGACGAAGATCTGGCCCTTGCCGTTGCCGGAGGCGACGCCGAGGTCGGCCTCGCGCGCCTCCCCCGGGCCGTTGACGACGCAGCCCATCACGGCCACCCGCAGCGGCACCGGCAGCCCCTCCAGGCCGGCGGTGACCTCCTCGGCGAGCTTGTAGACGTCGACCTGGGCCCGCCCGCAGGACGGGCAGGAGACGATTTCCAGACCACGCTCGCGCAGGCCGAGCGACTCCAGGATCTGGTTGCCGACCTTGATCTCCTCGACCGGCGGGGCGGAGAGCGAGACCCGGATGGTGTCGCCGATCCCCTCGGCGAGCAGCGCGCCGAAGGCGACCGCCGACTTGATGGTGCCCTGGAACGCCGGGCCGGCCTCGGTCACGCCCAGGTGCAGCGGGTAGTCGCACCGCTCGGCGAGTTGCCGGTACGCCCGGATCATCACCACCGGGTCGTTGTGCTTGACCGAGATCTTGATGTCCCGGAAGCCGTGCTCCTCGAAGAGCGAGCACTCCCAGAGCGCCGACTCGACCAGCGCCTCGGCGGTGGCCTTGCCGTACTTGGCGAGGAGTCGCTTGTCCAATGAGCCGGCGTTCACGCCGATCCGGATCGGCACGCCCGCGTCGCCGGCCGCCCTGGCGATCTCCTTGACCTTGTCGTCGAACTGGCGGATGTTGCCCGGGTTGACCCGGACCGCCGCGCAGCCGGCGTCGATCGCCGCGAAGACGTACTTCGGCTGGAAGTGGATGTCCGCGATCACCGGAATCTGCGACTTCTTCGCGATGGCCGGCAGCGCCTCCACGTCGTCCTGGCTGGGCACGGCCACCCGGACGATCTGGCAGCCGGACGCGGTCAGCTCGGCGATCTGCTGCAACGTGGCGTTGACGTCGGCGGTGAGGGTGGTGGTCATCGACTGGACGGACACCGGCGCGCCACCGCCGACGGGCACCGGGCCGACCATGATCTGGCGGCTGGCGCGGCGGGGCGCCAGGGCCGGGGGCGGCACGACGGGCATACCGAGACTGACAGCGGTCACTTCAGGCACTCACCTTGAGAAGAGCGTGATCGGGTTGACGACGTCCGCCGTGATGGTCAGCAGCGTGAACACGCCACCGACCAGGATCACCGCGTACGTGACGGGCATGAGCTTGAGGTAGTCGACGCGGCCGGGGTCGGCCTTGCCGAACCGGGCGTAGGCCCAGGACCGGGCGCGTTCGAACCAGGCGATGGCGATGTGTCCGCCGTCCAGCGGCAGCAGCGGCAGCAGGTTGAACACGCCGATGAAGAAGTTCAGCGAGATGAAGAGCAGGACGAACACCTCCCAGGCGTCGTTGGCGACCGCCTCGCCGCCGAGCCGGCTCGCGCCGACCACGCTGATCGGGGTGTCGATGTCCCGCTCGCCGCCGGTGATCGCGTCCCAGAGAGCGGGCACCTTCTGCGGAATGCGCTTCATCGCCTCGTACGTGCCGACGGCCATGTTGCCGGTGTACTCGGCGGTCGCCCCGAACGCGTCGACCGGGCCGTAGGTGACCATGTTCGGGGTGCTGGGACGCAGGCCGACGCCGAGCGCGGCGACCGGCCCGACCTGCCCCTCCGCGTCGTCCAGCGGCGGACGCTGGGTGGTGGCGAGGGTGGCGCGGGTGGTGGCCGGCTGGCCGTCACGGACATAGCCGATCTCGGCGGTGCTGCCCGGGGCGGTGGCCCGCAGCGCGACGAGCAGCTGCCCGTAGTTGTCGATCGGGGCACCGTTGAGCGACGTGATCCGGTCGCCGCTGCGCAGCTGGGCCTGGGCGGCCGGACTGGCCGGGTCGGCGGGAGTGCACTCGCGGACGACGTTCTCCGGCACCACGCACTCGCCGAGCGCGATGACCGCCGGCTCCTTGCGGGCCTGTTCCTCGGTGGTCGGGAAGTCCGGGTTGGGCAGCCCCATGAAGACGGCGGCGAACCAGAGCGCGATGACGGCGAGCGCGAAGTGGGTGATCGACCCGGCGGCCATCACGATGGTCCGCTTCCAGACCGGGAAGCGCCACATGGCGCGCGGCTGGTCGGCCTCCTCGACGTCGTCGTCCTGCGGGGTCATTCCGACGATCTTGCAGAAGCCGCCGAGCGGGATGCCCTTGATGCCGTACTCGGTCTCCCCCCGCCGGAACGACCAGAGGGTGGGACCGAACCCGACGAAGTAACGGGTGACCTTCATCCCGAACGCCTTGGCGGTGAGCAGGTGCCCCGCCTCGTGCAGGCTGACCGAGATGAGGATGACCAGGGCGAAGAGCACCACCCCGAGCGGGTACGCCATCAAGCTCCTTCCACCGACGCCGCGATGATCTGCTGCGCGTGCGCGCGCGCCCAGGACTCCGCGCCGAGCACGTCCTCGACGGTACCTGGTTCGTCGAAGTCGGGAGCCTCCTCCAGCACCCGCTCCAGGGTGTCGACGATGCCCAGGAAGGGCAGTCGACCGGCGACGAAGGCGGCCACGCACTCCTCGTTCGCCGCGTTGTAGACGGCCGGGCGGCAGCGACCCGTCTCGCCGGCCGCCTTGGCCAGCCGGACCGCCGGGAACGCCTCGTCGTCCAGCGGAGTGAACTCCCAGGTGTGGGCGGTCGTCCAGTCGACCGCCGACGCGGCGTCCGGCACCCGGTCCGGCCAACCGATGCCGAGCGCGATCGGCAGCCGCATGTCCGGCGGGCTGGCCTGGGCGATCGTCGAGCCGTCGACGAACTCGACCATCGAGTGGATCACCGACTGCGGGTGCACCATCACGGTGATGTCGGCGTACGGCACGTCGAACAACTCGTGCGCCTCGATCACCTCCAACGCCTTGTTGACCATGGTGGCCGAGTTGATGGTGACCACCGGCCCCATGTTCCAGGTCGGGTGGGCGAGTGCCTGCTCCGGCGTGACCTGCGTCAGCTCGTCGCGCCGCCGGCCCCGGAACGGGCCGCCGCTGGCGGTGACCACCAGCCGCCGCACCTCGCCCCGCGACCCGGAGCGCAGGCACTGGGCCAGCGCCGAGTGCTCCGAGTCCACCGGCACGATCTGCCCCGGCCGCGTCACAGCGGCCTTCACCAGGGGGCCGCCGGCGACGAGGGACTCCTTGTTGGCGAGCGCGAGCGTACGCCCGGCGCGCAGCGCGGCCAGGGTCGGCGCGAGCCCGAGCGAGCCGACCACGCCGTTGAGCACCACGTCGCACGGCCACTGCGCCAGCTCCGTCATCGCGTCCGGCCCGGCGACGATCTTCGGGATCCGGAAGTCGCCGGTGGCGTACCCGCGCCGGCTCGCCTCGGCGTAGAAGGCCAGTTGGAGGTCCTGGGCGGCGGACGCCTTCGCCACCCCGACCGCCTCGACGCCCAGTTCGAGGGCCTGGGCCGCGAGCAGCGCGACGTTGCCGCCGCCCGCGCCGAGCGCCACCACCCGGAAGCGGTCCGGGTTGCGTCGCACGATGTCGATGGCCTGGGTGCCGATGGAACCGGTGGAACCGAGCAGGACGAGGTTCCGGGGAGAAGTCACCCGGCCATTCTTCCCCAGCCGCGCGAACCGCCCGCCGGGAGCCTCAGCCCTCGCCGCCGGAGTCCTCCGGCGGTGCCTCCTCACCCAGCAGATCGGCTGGGTCGACGGCGAACTCGAACGGCTGTCGCATCACGAAGCGGGTACCGGCGGCAGCAGCCGCCACCGGCCGGTACTCCCCCTCGGTCAACTCGAAGAGTGCGATGGTGGGCACCCGGTTCCGCAGGTCGACCCGGAGGAAGAACGGCACCCGCGCGGCGACGTACTCGCGCGGCCGGTCGATGACGTCCTTACGTCGGTTGCCGGGCGAGACGATCTCGCCGAGCAGCACGGCGTGCCGGATGTCCATCGTCGTGCGGCCGCCGGCAGGAACGTCAAGGACGACGATGTCCGGGATGAAGAGATCATCCCCCGACACCACGTTCGTCTCGATGTAGAGCCAGAGCTTCGCGCTTCTCGCCGCCTGCTTGAGCAGTAGGCAAAATCCAGCTCGGCATCCTGGTGGTCGTATCCGGCGTGGGGTGTCGCAATCACGCTTTCGCTCAGGACCTCAACCTTGGGGCCGTTGGTCTCCGGCAACAGGTCGAGGGCGAGCTGAGCGGTCCACGGCTCGTCGTGCCAGCGAAGCACGTCGAACGACGACTCGGTGGGCTGCGACGCTGGCTCGGGCGCGAACGCTGCCTGGGCCATCCGGGCTCACCCCCTCAGCGGACCATCCTGCCCGGACCAGCCCTTCTCCGCAGGATTCGCCAATTTTTCTACATCGCCTTCGCGAGAACACGCGCCTCCGCCATGAGATCCTCTCCATCCTCAATGCCGGAAGGCACGCCGAGGCCCCCTCGCTCCAGAATTACAAGCGATGTCAGCAAGATCCCCCGAATTAGACCGCGTCGAACTGGATGCCGGCTTGATGAATAGCATTCAACCAGCGCGCCTACGAAGCGAAGGAATACTTGTGGTTCCACGTCGCAGGTGTCGTCATCAGAGGGGGACAGACCGCTTGGCACGCCGAGCACCGCAGCAGCACCTTCGGCAAGCGAGACGAATAGGTGTCCGGTCCTCAGGGCAGGATCCCAGACATCTTCCCCCGAGACCGTGAAGTAGTAGCTCACTCGGCGATCTCCAATCGCAGATCAAGCTCTGGCCTACCTGCCCGCAGCCGCGCGAAGTGGCCCTCGAGAGCACTCCTGAATCTCGGATCTATGGCCGGATTCGTGAACCGGAAGCCGATAGGAGCACTCTCATACCCACTGAGGTGCTGACGCGCTCGAACATATGCGTTCAGTTTCCTGTCAATGTGCTTAGCCAACCACGCGTCATCGCCGAAGATGGCACTCTTCTCTTCCCATAGCACACCGCCCTCGATATGGTCAATATCAGTGATTCGGTCCCCTGAGTCTGGGTCGTAGACATCATGGTCACGCTTCCCCTCAAGGCACCCGCTTGAATTATGAACCAAGACCGGAGCTTCGTCAGCCAGCACATAGTACGTGTGGGTGTTGGCGACGGTGAGGTTGTGGACAGCGGCACGCGGGGTGGTCCACCGCTGGACAGTCACAATCTGGACGTCGGTGCCGGCGCTGGTCCGCAGCCACTGGCCGGACCGCAGATCGGTCGCGTCGACCCACTCACCGAGTTCCGGCACCCAGAACGGGTGGCCGTCGGTCGCGGTGATCTCGGCTGTGTCCGAGCCACGCTCGCCATCGGTGTCGATCGTGACCTTCACCAGGTGCTTGACGCCGTCACCCTTGATCGTCGCACTGACCGTCTCGACCTCGGTCCGGCCCGTCTCGGGATCGGTGGCCTGGACCTTGTCGCCGGGCTTCACTGCCTCGATCGGCTTCGTGGAGCCGTCGGCCATGAGCACCCTGGTGCCGGGGACGAAACTGTTGGTGAGGCACGACTCGCCGTCGCCTGCCCTACCGGCACCACCGCCACCGCTGGAACCACCGTTGCTACGCGCGGAGCTGCCGGTGGCACCGCCAGGCTTGGAGTCGCCCTTTCCGCCGCCAGAGCCCTTGCCGCCGCCGCCGGACTTGCCGGCACTGGACGAGCTGGCGGAGGAGCCCTTCGGGTTGGACTTGGACTGGGCCTGCTTCTGGACCGGGTTACCGGTCTTCTTGGTGTTGTTGACCGCCTTGTTGCTGGTCGTGTTGACCTTCTCGGCGGCCTTCTTCTTGGCTGCCTGGGCGGCCTTCTTCGCCCGTTCGATGGCCAGCTTCTTGGCGTTGAGCGCTGCGGCCTCCGCGGCCTTGGCGGCGGCCAGCACCGCCTCGGCGGCCTTCTTCGCCGCCTGCCACGCCTGGATCGCCGAGATCGTCCGGTTGACGGCCTTCAGGACCGCCGGGATCTTGGCGACCTTGGTCCACGGGATCGCCCCGAGGATCAGGCTGCCGCACGCCCACATGTCACCGCCGAAGCAGTTCATGGCGTCGTTGATGCCGATGAACTCCTTGAGCACGTACCAGGCGGACTCCAGGACCACCGACATCAGCGAGCGCCCCATGTTGGCCTGCGCCTGGGCCACCATGGCCGCCGACAGACCCGCGCCGGCCAGGGCCGCCGCCGTCTCCGAGGCGGTCAGCGTCACCGACAGACCGGACGGGTCCGAGTGCGTCACCGGGTTGTTGTGCGCGTAGGCGTACCCGTTGGACTGCAACGGGTCGGCCAGGTCCAGGATCGGGTCGGCGGAGAGGAACCGGCCCACCACCGGGTCGTACAGGCGCGCGCCGAGCGGGGTGTAGCCGGAGGCGTCGTCGCGGACCGCGCCGAGGAAGCCGGCGTTGGTCTGCATGTTGGCACCCAGCTCGGCAGCACCCCGCTGGTTACCGAACGGATCCTGCTTACGGATCCGGACCGGCATCGCGCCGTAGCTGCCGACCTCGGCGTACGGGCTGCCCTGGTGGTCACCGGCGAGCGCGACCAGGGTGGACGTGCTGGAGCTGCCGGAGGCGTAGCGCAGCATCGCACCGCCGGGCGCGGCGTAGGTGCGCTGGACGTTCACCAGCACGCCGCCCTGCTGGACGGTGAGCTGGGACTCGCCCAGGTGCAGGGTGGCCTGCCGGCCCTGGATGGTCAGCAGGCGGCTGCCGCCCGGCCCGTAGATGTGCCGGGTCTCGTTCTGCGCCTCCCACAGCTGCGCGGGGGCGGTGGCGGAGCAGGCCGCCAGGACGATCGGGGTGGAGTTGGCCGTGTTGCCGTCCTTGACCGCGACGCAGAGACCGGAGGCGTCGTGCTTGAGCTGGCCGGTGGAGAGACGCTCCACCTGCTGGACGTCGTCGCCGTCGCACTCCTGCACCCCGAAGGCCGAGCCGGCGGTGTTGGCGGCCGGCTGGATGCACCAGTTGTCGTGCACGGCCAGGGTGCCCAGGTTGGCGTTCGTCTGGTTCGGGGCCGACGCGAAGGTCCACTTCTGGGCGGGGGTGCCGTTGCACGGGTAGAGCTGGATCGGCTGACCCGCCACCGCGAGGCTCTGGTTGAGGTCGATGCACTTGTTGGCCAGACCGATGTACGAGGTCCTGCCCTTGCCGCCCTCACCGACGATCCGCTCGATCTGGCCGTCGTACGTCCAGGACAGCGTCTGCTGGTCGCCGTTCTGGAGCGACGTGACGGACTTCGTCTCGCCGGTCAGCTCGTACAGCCGCTCCGCTTCGGCGGTGATCGCGGCGCCCGCCGGGGTGACGTAGTTCTTGGTCACCTTGGTCAACGTGCGCGGCTGGCTGCCGTCGGCCTTGCCGTAGGTGTAGGTGGTGGTGGCGTCCTTGGCGGTGTCGCCGCCGAGGTCCTTCTCCACCAGCTCGGAGCGGTTGCCCAGCAGGTCGTACTCGTACTCCTGCCAGTAGCCGGAGCCGTCGGTGCCGGCGCCCGCGTTCACGGTGCCGTCCCCGCTGATCGGTCCGGCGGCACAGGACCCCTGGTCCGTGGCGGTCCACGCCTTCGTCAGCTGGCCGAGCGGGTCGTGGGTGAAGCACTGGCGCTCCTCGATGCCGAGGGAGCGCTCGCGGATCGCGGTGACGTTGCCGGCGGCGTCGTACCAGTAGGAGCGGTGCGAGACGAGGTTGCCGCCGACGACGGTCTTGTCGCCGGTCTGTTCCCGGTGCACCTGCTGGTCGGTGAGGGCACCGCTGGCCTCGTCGTAGCTGGCCGTGGTCCAGACCCGGTACGGCTGCGCGCCGAGGGTCGAGCGCAGCACCTGCCCGTACGGCGAGTAGGTGGTCTCCGAGCCGTACCAGTCCTTGCCGGACACCGAGAGCGGCAGGCCGTCCTTGGTGTAGCGGACCAGGATCTTCTCCGACGGCAGGTTGCCGACGGCGGGCAGCGTGGACGACTCGGTCAGCCCGGTGTCGGTGTACGTGTGGTCGTACGTGTAGGAGGTCTGCAACCCCCAGGTGGTCGCGATCGACTGCGGCAGCGTGAGGGTGGTCGACGTCGGCTGGTAGTCGTTGGTGTAGCCGCCGATCGACTGGGTGTACGCCAGGCCGTCGGTGTACCGGGTGGCGGTGGCCGGCAGGCCCTTGCCGCCGCTGACCGTGTCGTAGCTGAACTGGGCCAGGAGCGCGCCGGTGCTGTTACCGAGCCGCTGCTGGGTCGGGCGGGACAGCTCGTCGTAGCCGTTCCAGACCGTGACGTTGCGGGCGTTGGTGCTGGTGAGCTGCCGGTCCCGGTGGTCGTACGTGGTCTGGGTGGTGCCGGAGTCCGGGTCGGTGGCGGTCGTCATCCGGCCGCGCTGGTCGTAGGTCCACGTCCACGGGCGGGTGGGGTCGGCCGAGTGGGTGGCCTTCGCCAACTGGCCGCGCGCGTCGTACTGGTACCGCATCGAGGTGAACGCGGTGCGGGCGGCGTCGGTGAAGGTGTCCACCCGGCTGGTCCGGCCCAGGGCGTCGCTGAACAGCCGGTACGAGGCGGCGCCCGCCGGGTTGACGACGGTGGAGTGGTCGGTGCCGTACGTGTAGCTGGTGGCCCGCGACGGCGTGTCGACACCGCGCAGGATCGGCAGCTCCTGGGTCACCCGGCCCAGGCCGTCGTAGGTGTAGCGGGTGGCGTTGGGTACGGCGGTGTCGGCGAGCGGGTGGAACAACTGCCCGACCGGCGAGCCCACGGCGAAGTAGGCGTTGTTGGTCCGCCACACCTCGCCGGAGCTGTTGTAGAACGTGTCGGTGATCAGCCGGCCGCCACCGGTGGCCTCCTCCTGGGACTGCCGTTCACGGCCCAGGCCGTCGTAGAGGGTGACCGAGGTCTGGATCCGGTTCTCGTGTCCCCGGGCGAAGGTGGTGATGTACGGCGGCTTGCCGGCGGGGGTGGCGTACTCGGCCCGGAAGTCCGGGACGGCCGAGGACGACGGGGTACGGCCGGCACCCCAGGCCTCGACCAGGCGGCCCAGCGGGTCGTACTTCGCCTCGCTGACCCGGTTGTTCAGGTCGGTGGTCTTCAGCGAGACCGCCCGTCCCGGCTCCAGCTCGCGGACCTGCTGGTGCCCGAGCGAGTTCGCCTCGGTGACGGTGAAGGTCTGGCCGTTCGACGCGGCCCCGTAGGTGATCGTGGAGATCTTGCCGTCCGGGTCGGTCTTCGACACCACCCGGCCGATCGCGTCGAAGCCGGTGCTGCCGTCGGCCTGGAAGCCGGAACCGTCGGCCTTCAGCGACCAGGTCGCGGTGGCCAGTCCACGCGTGGTGGCGGCCAACGCGGTGCCGTAGGCCGTGCCGTCGTAGGCGACGCGGCCGGCGGAACTCAGCGTCGTCAGGGCGTCGAAGTCGGCGTTGGCGCAGGTCGTCGGGCTGGTCCGCACCTGCCGGGTCAGGCCGACGATGTTCTTGTCGAGGCGGTGGTGGTACTCGGCGAAGGTGCACGACTCGTCGCCGGTCTTCCCGGTGTCACCGAGGGACTCGATGTGCGTGGGCAGGCCGTGGTCGGTCTCGAAGGTGGTCCGCGTCTCGACGGCGCGCAGCGTGCGGTCGTCGTCGCCGGTGCCGGAGGACCGGGTGTACGCCACCTGGCGGGGTTCGGTGACCCGCCACGCCCGCAGCGGGCTCAGGCCGTCCTCCCGGTCGCGCCGGGCCAGTTCGAGGACCGCCGGGTACGTGACACTGCGGGTGAGCCAGTCCGCGTCGGCGTCGTCGGCGCTGGTGTACGTCAACTCCTCGGCGACTCGACCGGCGAAGGCCTCCCGGTCCTTGGCGATCTCGACGCCGGTGACGTCCTCCACCGACACCGTGTCGCCCATGCCCCGGAAGTAGCGGGTCACCGACTTGGTGCGCTTGCTGCCGATGTCCGGGTCGTCCGTGCCGGTGAGCACGGTGGTCTGTGCGAAGCCGGCGAACTGGGAGTACGTCCGGGTCGACTTCTTGGTGAACTCCTGCTCGGCGAGACGCCAACCCGGATTCTGGTACGCGTACCGGGTGACGGTGCTGAACGCGCCGTCCACGTTGGGCAGTTCCTCGATGGAGTCGACGACGTACTTGTGGAACCAGTCGATCTCCTCGACCGCCGCGTCGGGATGCCAGAAGGCCGGGTAGCACAGCCGGTCGTTGGCCTTCAGCGCGGCGGTGTCGGTCTTGGCGGGCAGGCCGGTGCCGGTCTTGCAGTCACCGGTGGGCGCCTTGTAGGTGACGACCGTCTCGCCGCCGTACTCGTTGATCACGCGGGCGATGCGCAGCCGGGAGAACCCGGGCCGGTTGTCCCGCTTGACGCGGTTCGGCATGTCCTCGCCGTTGGACTCGAAGCGCACCGGGTTGAGGGTGACCTTCGCGTCGGTCGTGCCGTTGCGCCCGTATCCGGTCCGGGTGATCGACTCCAGCCAGAGCGCCGTGTTCGGGCCGGTCTTGAGCACCGGGAACGACTGCTTGAGCTGGTACTCGTCCACCACCTGGCGGGCGTTGGTGTCGGTCCGCCGCAGCGCCGAGGTGCTGATCTTGTCGAGCCGCTTGCGGGTGAAGAAGGACGGCGAGGCGTTCCAGCACTTCACGTTGTCGGCGCACCGCAGGTCGGCCGGGGTGTCGTACCAGATGCGGAACTTGCTGGGATCGGTGCTGGTGAAGTTCGCCTCGGAGCAGGTGACACTGCCCTCGTCGAAGCAGCGCTCGGCGACGACGAAGTTGACCCGGGCCGCGGCGGTGCCCGAGAAGATGTTGTCCTTGCGCAGCCCGTAGTCGATCCGGTCGAGGTAGCCGCCCCGGTGGTAGGCGACCGGGTCCTTGAAGTTGAAGTTCCGGGCGTAGTAGTTCGTCTCGCGGGCCCACCAGAGGGTCATCGCGTTGCCGTGGATGTCCTCGACGTAGTCCAGGGACCAGCGCCAGGCCTGGGTGCAGTGCGAGCCGGGCCAGTCACCCGCCTGGTAGCAGGGCTCGCCCGCGTGGTTGCCGTACACCGGCACGGTGAGGACGGAGTTGGTGACCGGGTCGTCGGCGGCGGTGCCGTTGTCGGACCAGCCGGGCAGCCGGTGCCGGCCGAAGTGGTAGCGGGTGCCGTCGCGGGTGGTGACGATCCAGTACTCGCCGTCCGCGTCACCGTTGGCGAGGCTGGTGTCCTTCAGCAGCTCCACCTTGGAGCCGTCGCCGTTGGCGGTGAACCAGGCCTCCTTGGTCTCGTCCCAGACCAGCTCGGTGGTCATCCCGGCGAGCGACAGGGTGGCGTTCTTGGACCCGAAGCAGAGGTCGGCGGTGCGGTGGGTGGCGTTGTTCGAACCCGCCTTCTTCGAGTCCTGCCGGCAGTTCGCATAGCTGCGGGTGATCGCGCCCGCGCTGTAGTCCCAGCCGTCGCCGATCCAGGAGGCCTGGTTGTTGGTCGCGGAGGTGCGGCCGTCCATCGACTGCGAGGAGTACGACAGGGCCACCTTAGGCATCAGGCCGCCGGCGGTCTCCGGCACCTGGACCTGGTACGAGTAGGTGAACGCGCCGGAGGAGGCGCCGGCCGCCCAGGAGCCCGAGGAGAGCAGCGGGGTGGCGGTGAAGTCACCGGACGCTGACGCTCCCGTGTCCAGGACACCGACGACGTTCGCGCCGGTCGACGCGGTCGCGTTGCGGGCGGCCACCGGTTCGAGGAGCTGACCGACGGGCACGGTGCCGGTGACGACCCGACGGGTGGGCTCGTCCTCGGCCGCCTCGTTGCGGGTGGGCGCCTTGGCGGCGGGCACCAGCTCCACCTCGCTGGTCACCCGGGCGGCCTGCGCGCCGGTCGCCGCCGGCGCGGCGCCGCCGGTGGTGGCGCAGTCGCCGGTGTCCGGGGAGTCGTAGACGCAGTCGGGGAGCAGCATGACGCCGAAGCGGTCGGCGGCCTGCGGGCCGTACATGTCGGCGAAGGACGTGTAGTCGACGGCGAGAGCGACCTCGGCGTCCGGGTCGGCGGTGGCCGGCGGCGTGATCTTCATGATCAGTCCCGGCACCCGGGCGGCCTGGGACGCCTCGGGAGCGGCGAGGTCGACGGTCCAGGTCCCGGCCAGGGCGGTGGGGTCCCCACCGACCGGCACGCCGAGGGCGACCGGCAGGTCGTCGACCGGCTTCGTGGCGCCCGGCGCGGTGCCGGTCAGGTCCACGACACCGCTGTCCTGCTGCCACGGCTGGACGGCCTGGGGCTCGTACGGATCCACCGGGACCTCGTCGGCGGTGGTCAGGTCCGTCTCGCTGTTGTCGTCCCGCTCGACCCGCTCGCTCTCCGGAATGTCCGGCAGGTCGAGCGTGACCTGCTCGCGGCTCATGCCGGGGCCGGGAACCGCCCATGCCTCGGCGGGCACCATCGTCGCGACCAGGGTCGTCGACAGGAACGCCATCACCGCCATACGGGCACGACGCCCCCGACCACGACCTGGCTCCACCGGGGTCCGCCGGCCGTGCCACAGCCCGGACCGCACACCGACACCACGCATACGCGTCGACCCCCACCAGGCGCGAAGACGAAAGAAAAGGCGCGGAAAGACCGCGAAGGGCATGCGCCAGGTGCGGCACGTGCGTGAGCACTCTGCGTCAGGAGACGCTTTCTCTCAAGACCGCAAAAACGACCCCGACCGATTCCCGGTGACCTGCGTCACGGAACGATTACGGAGAGAAACTTTCGGACCGCAAAACTCGGCGCGGGTCGGGCATATCGCTACAGGCCGTCCGAGATCGCACCGCCAAATCACCCCAGTAACCACTTACCGACGCAACCATCGCGAGCAGCAAATCAGAAGGTCACGAATCGATAACATCCGCAGGGTAGGCGGGGCGAGCCGATCCCGTGCGATCGTGTGCCCGCGTTTCTGCCCCCCGGTCAGCCGGACGGGGCCGTCCGTCTGCCTCCCCTGTCCACCTGGCCCCCACGGGAGTGGATTCGTCGTGACCGTGCCCCGCCTGCTCGGCCCGCTCGTACGTACGCGCGTCCGGCTGATCGTCACCCTGGGTCTGTTGGCCGCCCTGGTCGCCGTCCCGCTGTTCTGGCGGTTCGCGCCGGAGGCCGCCCAGCCGGCGGCCGATGCCGCGCCGGCACCCGTTCCCCGGGACGAGGCGACCGCGCTGGCCGAGGCCCGCCGCACCGCCAAGGAGGTGCTCGTGGAGACCGCCACGACGGCCACCTCGCTCACCTGGGCGCTACCGAACGGACAGATGCGCACCACGTCGCACGCCACGCCGCAGCGGGCGAAGGACGACCGGGGACAGTGGGCACCGGTCGACACCACCCTGGTCCGCGACGCCGAGAACCCCGACGGCCTGAACGTCCGTCCGGTGAACGGACCGAGCACCGTCCGCTTCTCCGGCGGCACCGCCGAGGCGGGACAGGGCGGCTCCGGTGGGAGCGCCACCGGTGGACGCACCGGTCCGGCGCACAGCGTCCTGGCCGAGATGGACGTCGACGGTCACACCATCGGGTACACCTGGCCCGGCCCGTTGCCGGAGCCGGTCCTCGACGGTCCGCGTGCCCTGTACCCCGAGGTTCTCCCCGGCGTCGACCTGCTCGTCGTGGCGCGCGACGACGGGGCGGTCGGGCAACTCCTGGTGGTGAAGAACCGGGAGGCCGACACCGTACGGGCGGTCAGTGCGGTCTCCTACGGCCTGCGGTCCACCTCGGCGGTCTTCCGCCACGACACGACCACCGGCGGCGTCCGGATCCTCGACCGGGCCGGCGGCCGGGAGCTCGGCTCGATCCCCACCCCGTTCGCCTGGGACTCCGCCGGCCGGGAGAACCCCGAGTCCACTCCCCGCACCGCCGTCGCCACCCCCGCGGACGTGCTGGGCCTCTCCGGCCTCAGCGGCGTCGAGCCGGGCGCACGACACGGCCGGATGCCCACCCGACTCGACGGCAACGGCACCGGCGACGCCCGACTGCACCTGGACGCCGCCGCCACCGGGCTGCTCACCGACGAGAAGGCGGTCTTCCCGGTCTTCCTCGACCCGACGCTGATCAGCGGCGTGAACCCGTGGGCGACCGTCTACTCCCAGCACCCGAACACCAACACCTACAACGGCACCAACTTCAACTCGGGCACCACCGACGCCCGGGTCGGCTACGAGGAGGACACGCCCCTGCGGGCCCGCTCCTTCTGGCGGATGGGCTTCAGCAGCAGCATCAAGGGAGCGACGGTCAGCGCGGCCACCTTCAAGATCCTGAACAACCACTCCTGGAGCTGCACCGCCCGGGAGATGCAGCTCTGGCTCACCAACTCGATCTCCACCGGCACCACCTGGAACGCGCAGCCGACCTGGCGCGAGGAGCAGCAGCGACGCTCGTTCGCGTACGGCTACGGCAGCAGCTGCGCCGACGACTACGTGAGCTTCAACGTGCTGGAGGCGGCCAAGGATGGGGCCAGCCTGGGCTGGCCGAACATCCACTTCGGCATGAAGGCCACCAGCGAGTCCGACACCCTGACCTGGCGTAAGTTCCGGGCCACCTCGGCGGAGCTGAGCGTCACCTACAACCGGCCGCCGAGGGAGCCGGTGAACGGCGTCTCGATCCCCGGCGACGCGTGTCGGCCGGGCCCCGGCGGCGGCGTCACCGTCGCCAAGAAGGACATCGTGCTGTCAGCGACCGCCACCGACCCGGACGGCGGCACCCTGCAGCTGGGCTTCCGCTTCTGGAAGGACGGCACCGCCGTGCCCGCCGACACCCTGGTCACCGCGACCAGCGCCGGCAAGGCGTCGCTGACCATCCTCGGCACCAACCTGCAGGACCAGGCGGTCTACTCGTGGGATGTCCGCGCCAGGGATGCGCTGGGCGCGCACTCGTCGTACTTCCCACCGGGCAACGAGCCCTGCCGCCTGACCATCGACGGCTCGAAGCCGTCCACGCCGACCGTCACCAGCGACGTGTTCCTGCCCGCCACCTCGGACGGGGCCACCTGGTCGACGGTGAAGTTCGGCCAGACCGGCGCGGTCACCTTCACCGCCACCGACGTGTCGTACTTCACCTACGCCTTCGAGGGCACCGGCACCCCCGTCACGGTGCCGGCGGTCAACGGCACGGCCACCGTGCCCGCCCTGGCTCCCCGGCACGCCGGCCCGAACACCCTGCACGTGTACGCCTTCGACGCGGCGCACAACCAGAGCTCGCGCGCCGACTACAAGTTCTTCGTACCGCCGCGGGACACCGCCGACGCTCCGGGTGACACCGGTGGTGACGGCATCGCCGATCTGCTCCTGATCGACGCCGCCGGCAACCTGCGCAACTACGCCGGCGACACCGGTGGCGAGCTGTACTCGTGGCAGGTCGGCTCGTACACCCGGGACGGCCAGCTCAACCCGCCGGGCCACTGGTACGACCCGACCACCGGCCAGGCGGCACTGATCACGAAGCACTCCGACGCCTACCCCGGCGACGGGTCGACGGACCTGTTCGCCCGGACCCCGGACGGCGGCTTCTGGCTCTACCCCGGTGACGGGTACGGCTCCTTCGACGTGGATCGCCGGCTGCGGATCCTCCTGCCCCCAGGACTGCCGGCCCCGTCCACCTGGACCCAGATCAAGGCGGTCGGCGACATCACCGGGGACAAGCGCCCGGACCTGGTCCTGCGCTCCGGAACCCAGTTCTGGGCGCTGAGCGGCTACACCGGAGCGAGCTTCCAGACGGCGACGCTGATGGAGGGCACCGCCTGGGCCCGCCGGGAGATCGTCAACCTGGCGGACATCGACCTGGACGGCACGCCGGACCTGCTCTGGCGCAACCTGGACAACGGCAACATGTACGTCCGGCACGGCAAGCCGGGCACGGTGGCGGGCAGCGTGAACCTGGACTCGTTGAAGTCCGCCGCCGCCTCCCGCAGCGGGGACGTCTCCTACGGCAACAGCTGGACGGAGGCCAACGTCAGCGCCGTCATCGGCATCCCGGACGTCAACGGCGACCAGGTGCCCGACCTCTGGACCCGCTCCGGCACGACCGGGCAGATGTCGGTCTACCACCCGTCCACCACCAACACGAACGGCCCGGTCAAGGTGGTCCTCGGGGACAACTGGAGCAGCGTGAGGTCCTTCGGCTGACACCCGCGCACTTCCTCAACGGCTAACCCTGCCCGATCGCTTGACCCGCCCTGCGCAGATCTTGGACCGTTACCGTCGCATCCGGACGGTAACGGTCCAAGGTCCGGCCGGCGGGCGACGGGGTGAAGGTCGGTGGAGGTGGGGCGGGGGTCCACGTGGCGGGGTACAGCCGACGGTGGTCAGGGCATCGCCGCGACCGGACGCGGTTCGGCCGGTACGGCGTCTGCGGGCTGCGGGCTGCGCGTCGAGTACGCCGACAACCGGGTCGGACTGACGCTGCTGTCGTACGACGCCGTCGCCGACCGGATCGGCGTCGGCCCGCAGGACGTCGGCGGGGACAGCCCCTTCACCCGCTTCGCCGGCTGGATCCGCCTGCGGTGGCCGACCGGCCGGTCGACGCGCGACCCGCCGGTCGGGATCAGCCCACGGTCAACGTGCCGTCGGCCGGCGCAGGGCGAAGGCGTCGACCTCGGTGCCGCCGTACCAGTCGGTGCGCCGGCCGAGGTAGCTCATGCCGAGCCGGCGGGCAACCGCCTTCGACGCCTCGTTACCCGGGTCGGTCACGGCATGGATCTCCTCGGTCGAGGTGTGCGCCCACTCCCGGTCGATCAGCGCCCGGGCCGCCTCGGTGGCGTAGCCGTTGCCCCAGTGGTCGGGGTGCAGGTGCCAGCCCACCTCGATGTCGTCGCTCAGCACCGGGTCGTCCGGGCCGGGCAGTTGCTTGATCATGGTCGTGCCGACCACCTGCCCGGTCCCGCGCAGTTCGACCGCCCAGATGTCGTACCAGCCGTCGCGGGAGCCACGGAGTTCCCAGCGCCGCAGCATCTCGACCGCCTGCTCCGGATCGGTGAGCGGCGCCATGTTGCCGAAGAAGCGCACCATCTCGGGCCGGGAGTACATGTCGTAGAGGCTCGCCAGGTCGGCCGGCTCCCGCGTCCAGGGACGGACCAGCAGACGTTCGGTCTCGGTGATCACAGCCATGTCGCGGGATCGTAATGCGTGCACTGGTCGGCTGCGGGGAATTAGCCGGCGATGGGCAGCGGATGGCAGCGCGCGAAACGGATCGGCCGGGCCGCCTTCCGGCCGGTACGCGGCCGGGACCTGTCGCTGCACGCCGCCGCGATCACGTTCTACGGGGCGATCGCGGTGGTGCCGGTCGCGCTGCTGGCGATCTGGTTGACCGGGCTGGCCTTCGGGGCGGACCGGGTGCGCCGGCTCACGTCGTACGCGGTGGAGACCCTGCCCACCGAGATCGGTGCGGACCGGGCGGTGGCCGCGCTGGTCGACGGCGGCCTGGAGTTGACTCCGCTCTTCGCGCTCGCCTCCCTGCTGCCGGCGTCGCTGTACGGCGAGGGTTTCCGCCGGGCGTTCGTCTCGGTCGCCAACCCGCCCGACCCGGCCGAGTCCCTGGTCGGCTGGCGCGGCCGGCTCCTGCTGCTGCCGCTGTTCGCCCTGGCCCCCGCGCTGCTGCTGTCGATCCTGGTGGCGCTACCGCTGACCACCCGGCTGGTCCGGCAGGGCGGGTGGATCGGTGCGCTCGGCGTGGTGCTGTCGTTCCTGTCGGTGTGGCTGGTGCTCACCCCGGTGCTGCTCTGGTTGTTCCGGGTGGTCGGGCCGGCGACCCCGGACTGGCTCTCCGCGCTGGGGGTGGGCTCGTTCACCGCCGCGAACCTCTCCGGGTTCCTGCACGGCTTCGTGCTCTTCTGTTCCCTCCCCCTCGACCTCGGAGTCCCGTTCGGCGGCTTCGACGCCATCGGCGCGGGCGTGGCCGTCCTGCTCTGGCTCTACCTCTTCCACGTGATCGTGCTGGCCGGCTACTCCGCCACCCTCGCCCTCTCCCGCTGGCGTGCCCGCCGCGGGAACCACCCCCGTTGATCAAGAAGTTCGCGTCACCCGGGGCCGGGAATCCTGACGCGAACCTCTTGATCAACGCCCTGGAACCGGTCAGGGACGGAACGGACCGGTGACCTCGTAGGTGATGCCGTCGGTGCCGGCGATGCCACCGCCGGGGCCGCGCTGGGAGGAGAAGTAGAGGCGGCGGCCGTCCGGAGAGAAGGCGGGGCCGGTGATCTCCGACTCGGACTGGCCGGGGAGGCGCAGGAAGGGGGCGACGACCCCGCTGGGCGTGATGATGTTGATCTCCATGTTGCCGCCGTCCTCGGCCACGTAGAGGTCACCGCTCCGGCTGCCGGTGATGTTGTCGACGTTGGTCAGCGTGGCGGTGCCGGGCGGCACCAGCGAGTCGTCGTACGACAGGTCGAGGCGCTGGTTGACCGCGTCGTACGCCCAGACCCGACCGTCGCCCTTGGTGGTGAAGTAGCAGACGCCCCGGTCGTACCAGCAGCCCTCGCCCCCGGCGAAGTGCTTCGCCGCGCCGACCTGCTTGCGGGTGGCGGTCGGAATGCCGTCCCGGTCCGGGATGTCGGCCCAGGTGACCGGGCCGGCGACCTGGTCGGCCGGCGCGCAGAGCACCTGGACCCGGCCGTTACGCAGATCGCCCCAGGTGTCCGGCACGAACCGGTAGAAGCAGCCGTCCGACTCGTCCTCGGTCAGGTAGACCACCTTCCGGTCCGGGTCGCAGGCGGCGGCCTCGTGCTTGAACCGGCCCATCCGGCTGCGCTCCTCGGCCTCGCGGCTGCCGTCCGGCCACGTCTCGTAGACCAGGCCGAGTGGCACCTCCTCGCAGGAGAGCCAGGTGCCCCACGGGGTGGCCCCGCCGGCACAGTTGATGTTGGTGCCGGAGAGGATCCGGTACGCCGAGACGATCGACCCGTCGGCCCGGAAACGCACCGCCGATGCCCCGCCGAGCAGCGGGATCTCCGAGTTCGACACGTAGATCCAGCCGTCGGCGGTCGGGAAACAGGCTCCGCCGTCCGGTGCCGGGTGCCACACGTAGCCGGTGCCGGCCACGACCCGGCCGGAGCGGCCGATGATCCGGCTGGTGAAGCCGGCCGGCAGTTCGACCCCGTTGGCGTCGACGGGGAGCAGGTCGCCGTACGGGCTGGGACCGGGCTGGGCGACGGCGGCGAAGGCCTGCTGCCAGAGGGCTCCGGCGAAGGTGGCGGTGCCCGCGCCGAGGACGGCGGCGCGCAGGACGGTACGACGCTCCACGGTTACCTCCAGAGATAAACGTCAATGCCCCGACGACACTACGGCCGTCGGGGCATTGATCGCAGTCCCTATCGGGTGAACGCGGCGTGACGATCACCGGCCGGGGCGGGTTCCTCGTCTCCGGACTCCGACTCGCGGATGCCGTAGCGGCGGTAGACCCGCCCGAGCGGGCCGGGGGCCCACCAGTTCCACCGCCCGAGCAGCCGCATGCTCGCCGGCACCAGCAACGCCCGGACCAGCGTGGCGTCCACCACAATGGCGACGATCATGCCGACGCCGATCAGCTTGATGTAGGCCATCCCGCCGGTGGCGAAGCCGGCCACCACGACGATCAGCAGCAGCGCGGCGGCGGTGATGATCCGCCCGGTGTACTGGAGACCGGCCGCGACCGAGGCGGTGTTGTCACCGCTGCGGTCCCACTCCTCGCGGACCCGGGAGAGGAGGAAGACCTCGTAGTCGGTGGCGAGTCCGAAGAGGACCGCCAGCATGAAGATCGGATTGCTCGGTTCGACGAATCCGGTCGGGGTGAAGCCGAGCAGGTCGGCGAAGTGCCCGTCCTGGAAGATCCAGACCACCACGCCGAAGGACGCGCCGATCGAGACCAGGTTCATCAGCACCGCCTTGATCGGCAGCACCACCGAACCGAAGGCGAGGAAGAGCACGATCAGCGTGGCCGCCGCCATCAGCAGCGCCATCCAGGGCAGCCCGGCGGAGAGGCTGTCCAGCAGGTCCCGGTCGGCGGCGGGACGGCCGCCGACGAGGACCTCCGCGCCGCCCGGCGCGGGCAGTTCCCGGATCGCCCGGACCGCGTCTTGGGCGACGTCGCCGGTCGGCTCGCCGGTGTAGGTGACGCTGAGCAGGGTCGAGGTGCCCCGGTTGGCGGCCACGGTCACCCCGGTGATCCCCTCGACCCCGGCCACCCGGTCGGCGAAGGGCTGGACCTGCTCGACCGGGGCGCCGGAGACCAGCACGTCGATCGGGGCGACCGTGCCGCCCGGGAAGTCCTCGCTGATCCGGTCGGCGACCACCCGGGGCTCCGAACCGGCCGGCAGCACCCGCTCGTCGAAACCGCCGAACTCCATCCGCAGCGACGGCACCGCGAGCACCGCCAGCACCACCAGGACCCCGAGCAGGTAGGGCACCGGGCGGCGCATCACGCTGCGCGCGATCCGGGCCCAGGCGCCACCGGTCACCGCCGGCTCCGCGCGCCGCCGCCACCTCGGCAGCGGTACGCGCAGCGCGTTGATCCGTGGGCCGAGCACCACGAGCAGGGCCGGCAGCACGGTCAGCGAGGCGAGCATGGCGATCAGGACGGCGGCCACCCCGCCGAGGGCCATGGAGCGCAGGAAGGCCATCGGGAAGATCAGCAGACTGGACATGGCCAGGGCGATGATCACTCCGGAGACCAGCACGGTCCGGCCGGCGGTGGCCATGGTCCGGGCGATGGCCGATCGGACGTCGCGGCCGGCGTCCAGTTCCTCCCGGAACCGGCTGACCACGAAGAGCGCGTAGTCGATCGCCATGCCGAGGCCGATCAGCGTGATGACGTTGATCGCGAAGATCGACACCTCGGTGACCATGTTCAGCAGGCGCACCGCGATGAACGCGCCGAGGATGGCCAGCCCGCCGATGAGCAGCGGGGTCATGGCGGCGACCAGGCCCCGGAAGATCAGGATGAGCAGCACCAGCAGCACCGGCATGGAGAGGATCTCGGCCTTGGTGATGTCCTCGGTGGTCTGCTCGTTCGCCACGTGCAGGAACGGCACCGTGCCGCCGGTCTCGGTGCGCACCCCGGGGGTGTCGAAGGCCGGAACGAGGTCGTCGTACGCGGCGGTCTTGTCGTCCTCGTCGGTGGCGCGCAGCTGCACCAGGGCGTACGTGGCCCGCCGGTCGTCGCTGACCAGGGTGGGCGTCTGGGTCTCGTACCAGCTGGTGACCTGGCGCACCTCGGGGTGCTCGCGCAGCCGGGTGAGGGTCGCCGTGACCGGGTCCCGGAAGGCCGGCTGGTCGACGGTGGTCGCGTCGTCGGAGAAGAGGACGATCACGTCGGCGCCCTGCGGCCCCAGCTCCTCGTTGATCCGGGCGAGGGCCCGACTCGACTCGCTGCCCGGATCGTCGAAGCCACCCCCGGTCAGCTGACCGAAGACCGCCGCACCCCAGGTCGCACCGACCACGACCAGAGCCAGCCCGGCGGCGAGCACCGCCCAGCGAAGCCGCACCACCATCCGCCCCCACCAGGCGAACATCGCGTCCCCCTTCACCGACCCGTCAGGTCGTACGATGTAACTGTCGCTCATTCGAGTGAACACCGTTAACTGGTAATCACCGTTAACTTACGCAACGGTGTTCTCGGCCGTCAAGGAGCCCTGCCCGGAATGACCCCATCGAGTCGACGTGAACGCCTCCGTACGGCAACCGTGTCCGAGATCAAGGACGGCGCGCGGCGGTTGTTGGTGACGGGTGGACTCGACGCCGTCTCGCTCCGGGCCATCGCGCGCGACATGGGCATGACCGCCCCCGCGATCTACCGCTACTTTCCCAGCCTGGAGGCGCTCATCGCCGGTCTGGCCGCGGACTTGTACGACGAGCTGCGGCAGACCGTCGAGGCGGCCCGGGACGCCGCCGGGGATGATCCCCTCGACCAGCTGCTCGCCATGAGCCGGGCGTTCCGCCGCTGGGGGGTCGACAACCGCGCCGAGTTCACCCTGATCTTCGGCAACCCGGTGCCGGGGTTGGAGGAGTTCACCGACGCCTGCGGCGACGAGGACCACCCCGGCGCCCGGCTCGGCACGGTGTTCGTCCGTCCGCTGGCCACCCTCGCCGAGCGCGCCGGCCTGCGGACCCCACCCCGGGAGTTCCTGGAGGAACACCTCGGCGACCGGCTCGCCCCGCTGCGGCGCAGCCACGGCGACCTGTCGCTGGAGGTCGCGTACGCCTTCCTCAGCGGCTGGACGCGGATCTACGGCCTGATCGCCATGGAGGTTTTCGACCACCTGCGTTGGGCGGTCACCGAACCGGAGGCGCTCTTCGAGACCGAACTGGCCGCCTTCGTCGCGCAGCTCAGCCCCGCCTCGGATCGAACCGGTACGCCCGGGGCCACGGTCCGCGTCGCCCCGCGCCGGGCCGGATCGCACTAGGCTGCGCGGACATGACACCCGAGCTGCCGTCCCGAGCCGACGTCGTGATCGTCGGAGCCGGGCACAACGGTCTGGTCTCCGCCGTCCTGCTGGCCCGCGCCGGCCTGAGCGTGGTGGTGCTGGAGGCCGCCGACGTGATCGGTGGGGCGGCCCGGACGGAGAACCCGTTCCCGAAGGTCCCCGGCCTGCGCCACTCCACCGGCTCGTACCTGCTCGGGCTGATGCCGCCCGAGCTGCTCGCCGCCCTCGACGTCCGCATCCCGGTGCTGCGCCGCGACCCGCACTACTTCCTGCCCACGCCGGGCGGGCCCGGCTCGCCGTACCTGCTGATGGGCAGCGACCGGGCGGCCACCCGGGCGCAGCTCGCGGAGTTCTTCTCCCCCGCCGACGTGGCCGCCGACGACGCCATGCAGGCCGAGCTGGGCGCGCTCCGCGAGGATCTCGCGCCGGCCTGGCTCGCCGAGCCGCTGCCGGTGGAGGAGACCGCCGAGCGGTACGTCCGCCCGGCCCTGCGCGAGACCTTCGTCGACCTGGTGCGCGGTTCCGTCGCCGACTACCTGGCCCGGTTCGAGTTCCGCTCCGAACTGCTGGTCAGCATGTACGCGGTCACCGACGGGCTCTCCGGGCTCAACGCCGGTCCGGACGACCCGGGCACCGGGCACAACTTCCTCGTACACAACATGTGCCGGCTGCCCGGCGCGGACGGCACCTGGATGATCGCCGAGGGCGGGATGGGCACCGTCTCCCGGACCTTCGCCGAGGCCGCCCGCGCCGCCGGGGCGAGCATCCACACCGGTACGCCGGTCGCCTCCGTCCTCCTCGACGGCGGCGCGGTCTCCGGCGTGGCGCTCGCCGACGGCCGGACGGTCAGCGCGTCCGTGGTGCTCGGGGCCTGCGACCCGTACCGGCTGATGGAGCTGGTGCCCGACGGCGCGTTGCCGGCCCCGCTCACCGAGCGGATGACGGCGGTCCGCCGCACCGGCAGCACCCTGAAGGTGAACCTGGCGCTGACCGGGCTGCCCCGCTTCTCCTGCCTGCCGGCGGACGCGCCGAACCCGTTCGGCTCCACCATCCACCTGCTCCCCGGCTCGGCCTCCCTGGTCGGCGGGGACGCCACCTCCCCGATGACCGCGCTCCGGGAGATGTGGGCGGACGTGCGGGCCGGACGGCTGCCGGCCGAGCCGACCGTCGAGTGGTACCTGCACACCACGGTCGACCCGTCGTTGCGCGACGAGGCCGGGCACCACTCGTCGGCGCTCTTCGTCCAGTCGGTGCCGTACGAGCTGGCCGGCACCACCTGGGACGACGCCCTCCCCGGCTACGTGACGCAGCTGGTCGAGCTGTGCGAGCGGTACGCCCCGGGCACCGGTGACCTGATCGCCGACGCCGTGCCGCTCACCCCGCCCGGCATCGAGGCGCACTTCGGGATCACCGGCGGGCACATCCACCACGTCGACAACACGGTCTCGTTCACCGACCGGATGCCCTACGCCACCGGGGTCGACGGCCTGTACGCCGGCAGCGCCGGCTGCCACCCGGCGGGCAGCGTGATCGGCGCGGCCGGCCACAACGCCGCCCACCGCATCCTCACCGACCTCGCCCCCTCCTGACCCTCCCCCACCCCACCAGGCCCCGCCCCATTCCGGCACCGTTGATCAAGAAGTTCGCGTCAGGGAAATAGCCAATACTGACGCGAACTTCTTGATCGACGCCGGGCCGGATGCCGGGCGGAGACGTCGGGCGGAGACGTCGGGCGGAGACGTCGGGCGAGGGCTGTGGGGATCAGGCGGGGGTGGGTGGGGCGTCGGCGCGGTGGGCGCGGATCTTGTGGCCGACGCTGGTCAGGCAGCGACCGCTGGCGAGGTCGAACTTCCAGCCGTGCAGCTGGCAGGTGAGCTGGTCGCCCTCGACCACGCCGAACCGGGTCAGGTCCGCCTTCAGGTGCGGGCAACGCCGCTGCACCACCCAGTCGCCCAGGGTGATGTCCTCGGCGTCGCTGGTGCGCTCGTGCTCGTCGTACCAGCCCTCGGCGTACTGCTGGCGTTCGCGGGAGAGGCACTTGAAGAACGAGTAGACGAACTCGTTGTACTGGCCGATCCGGGCGGCCGAGAAGCGGCAGGAGAGGAAGAGCGAGTTGACCCAGTCCACCTCGCCGATGTGCAGCAGGTGCTCGACCAGGGCGCGCTCGGTACGGAACCGGTACCGGACCTTCTCGTCCGCGTACGGCCGCACCTCCTTGCCCGGGAAGTCCACCACGATCGACTCGACGGTTTCCCCGTCGTAGCCCACCAGGTCGAAGCGGACCGGGCCGCCGACGCCCTTGGCCAGGTAGACCGACTCCTCCAGCAGCGGCTCGATGCGCCGCTTCATCTCCTTGAGGACGTCGATCTCCGGGTGCCGCCAGGACGCCTTCTCCGCCTCGATGACCGGGCGCTTGCGCTCCCGCATCTCCTCCAGGTGGGCGACCTTGCCGGCGAAGAACTCGTCCACCGGCACCGGGTGGCTGGTCTCGCAGCTCTCCGTGGTGACCTCGGCGACGCTGCCCGGCAGCAGCACCACCCCGTTGGTGCCGCCGACCTTGGCGTACTCGGAGAGGAAGACCGACTGGTCGGGGAAGATGTTCCCCTCGTCGCCGTGGATGTCGTTGAACTGCCACAGCTCGTCATCGAGGAAGCAGGGCGGCCCGGCGATCGGGAAGACGTGGTCGGCCTTCAGGTCGTCGATGTAGCGCCAGGTGCGGTCGAACTGCCGGTCGCGCTTCTGCTTGCCGAAGGCGGTCTTGGCGGCCTGCGGCAGCTCGTAGACCATCGGGTACCAGATCGCCCCGGAGAACTGGAGCATGTGCGCGTGCACGTGCCCCAGCTCGGTGAAGAGGCTGAGGTCGGTGGGGCGGGCGTCGTTCTGGTTGAGCAGGCGGACGCCGTCGTACTCGACCCAGAGCGAGGAGTCGCCGATCGGGCCGTCGGTCGGGCTGGTCAGCGACTGAATCATGATCTTCAACCCGCCGTCGAGTTCGTGCACCTCCTCGTTACGGGTCCGCAGGAAGCTGGTGAAGCCCAGCTCGCGCAACTCGTCCTCCATCTCGGAGGTGGGGAACGCGGGCAGCAGCACGGTCGCCTTCTTCGACACGAACCGCTTGAGGTGTGCCGCGTCGAAGTGGTCCCGGTGCAGGTGCGAGACGTAGAGGTAGTCGACCTGGCCGAGGGTCTCCCAGTCGAGCTGGGAATTGTCCGGGAACGGGAACCACGACGCGAAGTAGGCCGGGTTGACCCAGGGGTCGCAGAGGATGCTGCCCGCAGCCGTGTCGATTCGCATGCTGGCATGCCCCGTACCGGTCACTCGCACCGTACAGTCCCCCTCAAAACGACAACCAAGGTGTACGACAGAACGCTACCGGAGTGACTGTGGCCCTCGAACCGCGACGCCGGTAGTGCCCTTCGGCCCGGTCGCCGGGGGCGATCGACCCCGGCCGGGCGGGTCGGATCGGCGGGGCGCCCCGGACGGGCCGACCGACCGGACCGGGCGGGCGGGGCACCACCGGCCGGACCCTGCGCCGGGCCCGGTGCGGGGCGTGCCAGACTAACCGGAGATCCGATCGCGAGGGAAGGACCGACAGTGGCAGGAAGCGAGCCGGTAACGTCGCCAGACCAGCACAAGCCGGGGTACCGCAAGGCCGGTCAGATCGGCGCGGTCCTCACTGCGCTGGCGATGCTGGCGATGATCTGCGGCAACCACGAGGGCAGGGTCGAGGACATCTTCCTGATCGTCGGTGCGGCGTTGCTGCTGCTGGTCGTCATCGGCGACGTGGTGTTGCGCCGCAACGGCCTGCGGTCCTGACCTGCGGCTGGGCAACCCACCGCCGGGCGACCCGGACGACGTGACGAGGGCCCGCTCCCCGTTCGGGGGCGGGCCCTCGGTCGTTCTTCCCGGGATATCACCGGTCCGGTGCCTCCGGGGTCACCGGGCACCGGCTCGACCTCAGCGGCCGAGCAGGATGTCCTGGACGTCCTTCAACGCCGCGTCGACCTCCGCCTCGAAGTAGCCGCCCGGAACGAGCGGGAAGCGCATGCTGTCGAGGTCCTTCGGGTTGACCGGCATCGGGCCCCGCCCTGACATGCCCCCGAGCAGGCTGTCGAAGAACCGGTCCACCTGGTCCGGGTCGTACCCGCTGCCGAACCGCCGCACCTGGAATCCGCGCCGGATCTGGTCCACCCGGTGGAGGTCGCTTCCGGGCGGGCCGGCCATCGGCGGCGGACCGGCCATCGGCGGGCCGCCCATCGGGGGACCACTGGACGGCTGGGCCGGCAGCGCCGGAGGCATCCCGGGCGGCGGGCCGGCCGGGCCACGTCGCAGGTCCCGGTCGGGCATGCGGATCTCGGCCGTCATGTCCGCCCGGCCGCGTCGGCCCGCCTCGAACCCGTCGAACCGGTCGTCCGGCCCGTACCCGCCGGGGCCGGCGGGGAGACCACGGGGCGGCGGACCGCCGTGCCCGGGCGGGGGGCCGGCGTGACCGCGAGGCGGCACGTCGTACTCCTCCCGGGGCGCGTCGAAGCCGCCCGGGAAGGCGCCGGTCTGTTCCTCGTACCGGCCGTACCGGTCGCCCGGGTTGGGCTGCGCGGGCATCGGACGAGGCGGTAGCGGCGGTGGAACGGGCCGGCCCCGCTCGTCCCGCATCGGCGGGCCCATCCGGTCCGGCGGACCCATGGGATCGGGAGGACCCATCCGGTCCGGCGGACCCATGGGATCGGGAGGACCCATCCGCTCCGGCGGACCCATCCGATCGGGAGGACCCATGCGATCCGGCGGACCCATCCGATCGGGAGGACCCATGCGATCCGGCGGACCCATCCGATCAGGAGGACCCATCCGATCAGGGGGACCCATGCGATCAGGGGGACCCATGCGATCCGGGGGACCCATCCGGTGTTCCGGCAGGCCCATCCGGTCCGGGGGGCCCATGCGGTCGGGGGGACCCATCCGATGCTCGGGCGGACCCATCCGGTCAGGAGGAGCCAGGCGGTGGTCGGGCGGACCCATGCGGTCGGGGGGGCCCATGCGGTGGTCGGGCGGACCCATGCGGTCAGGGGGGCCCATGCGGTGGTCGGGCGGACCCAACCGGTCAGGGGGGCCCATGCGGTCGCCGGGCCGGGTGGGGACGGCCCCGCCACGCTCCTCCAACTCGGCGAGCTGCCGCTCGACCCGGTCCAGGTGGAGGTCGACCTGCCACTCGTCGTACCCGTTGAAGCGGACCCGGAAGACGACGTCGTGCACCTCCTGGGAGGCCACGGGCGCGCCGACCGGCTCACCGGCGAGGGTCGCCTCGACCCGGTCCAGGAAGGCGTCCACCTCGTCGACCTTGTAGCCCCGGCGGAGCGCCTTTCGCCGGAAACGCTGACCCTGACTCGCCACTATGTCTCCTGGTTCAGTTCGCTACGCCCCGTCACGCCGTCGCCCCGTCCTGCTCCCCCTCGGCTGCGGCCAACTGCCCACACGCGCCGTCGATCTCCCGCCCCCGAGTGTCACGCACCGTGGTGGAGACCCCGGCCTCGCGCAGCCTCCGGACGAACTCCCGCTCGACCGGTTTGGGACTGGCGTCCCACCGGCTGCCAGGGGTCGGGTTGAGCGGGATGAGATTCACGTGCGCCAACCTGCCGGCCAGCAACCGGCCGAGCAGGTCCGCCCGCCAGGGTTGGTCGTTGACGTCCTTGATCATCGCGTACTCGATCGACACCCGACGCCCCGTCCGGGCCGCGTAGTCCCACACGGCGTCCAGCACCTCGGCGACCTTCCAGCGCTGGTTGACCGGCACGAGCTCGTCGCGAAGCTCATCATCGGGGGCGTGCAGGGAGAGCGCAAGGGTCACCGAGAGGTCTTCGCTGGCCAGACGGCGGATGGCGGGCACCAGACCGACCGTGGAGACGGTGATGTGCCGCTGCGACAGCCCCAGGCCCTCGGGCGCCGGCGCGGTCAACCGGCGGATCGCCGCGACCACCCGGGCGTAGTTGGCCAGCGGCTCGCCCATGCCCATGAACACCACGTGCGACAGCCGGGCCGGTGAGCCGGAGACCACCCCGGAGGCGGCCACCCCGGCGAGGTAGACGGCCTGGTCGACGATCTCGGCGGTGGAAAGGTTCCGGGTGAGACCGGCCTGGCCGGTCGCGCAGAACGGGCAGGCCATGCCGCAGCCGGCCTGGCTGGAGATGCAGACCGTCACCCGGTCCTGGTAACCCATCAGGACGCTCTCGACCAGGGAACCGTCGTGCAGCCGCCAGAGCGCCTTACGGGTGGCCCCGTCGTCGCAGGCCAGCTCGCGAACCGGGGTGAGCAGTTTCGGCAGCAGGTCGTCGGCCAGCCGCTCACGGGTGGCCGCAGGCAGGTCCGTCATCCGTGCCGGGTCCCGGACCAGCCGCCCGAAGTAGTGGGTGGAGACCTGTCGCGCCCGGAAGGCCGGCTCTCCCAGCTCGGTGACGAGGGCCTTCCGACCCTCGAGGTCGAGATCGGCGAGGTGACGTGGGGGCAGCGAGGCCCGTCGGGCAGCGGCGGCGTCCGGATCGACCGGGATCATGGGCAGGCTCGTCATGGCCTGTCCAGTCTCCCACGCCCGCGCCGCCCCCGACCCGTCCGCCGGTGTCCGGCCACCGTCGGAACCCCTGACCAGGACGGCAACCCGCCGTGATCCATGCCTCAGCTCACCACCGGCACGAAGACCGCGAGCAGCAGGTACGCGGTCGGCACGGCGAAGAGGATCGAGTCGAGCCGGTCCATCAGGCCACCGTGACCGGGAAGCAGGTTGCTCATGTCCTTGATGCCGAGATCGCGTTTGATCATCGACTCGGCGAGGTCACCGAGGACCGCCGCGACCGACACGGCCACCCCGAACAGGGCTCCCCACCAGGGCGCCACGTCGAACAGCAGCCAGATCAGCAGGGCGCTGCCGAGCGCCGCCGCGCCGACCGAGCCGTAGAAGCCCTCCCACGACTTGCTCGGGCTGATCGTGGGAGCCATCTTGCGCTTGCCGAAGTTGGCGCCGGCCGCGTACCCGCCGGTGTCGGAGAGGACCACCGCGACCAGGGTGACCAGGACCCGGAGGTGACCGTCGTCGGGTACGGCGGCGAGCAGCGCGGCGAACCCGGCGAGGAACGGCACGTAGACGGCGATCAGGGTGGCCGAGGTCATGTCGCGGCCCAGGCCGGCCTTGCCCTCGGCGAGCCGCCACACCAGGGTCGCCGCCAGCGTGACCAGCAGTCCCAGCACCAGCCCGTCCGGCCCGGACCACCAGGCCAGTCCGACGGTGAGCACGCCACCGGCGATCAGCGGAAGCATCGGCGGGCGGGCGTCGGCACGGCGCACCGCCCGGCCCATCTCCCACATGCCGACCGCCACCGCCGCCGCCAGCACGACGAGGAACGCCTCGATGACCGTGAACAGCGGCACCAGGATCAGCGCGCCGAGTGCGAGCCCCACCCCGATGGCGGCGGGGAGGTTACGTCCGGCCCGGCTGGAACGGCCGTGCCCGGCGGCGGAGCCACCGCCCCGGATCGGGCGTCGCCGGCCGCGCCAGCGGCCCGGGGGTCGCTCCGACGCGGGCTCCGGCTCCGTCGCCCCGGCGAACGGGTCGTGCGCCGACGGGTCCGGCACGGTCCCGGGCTCCGGTTCCGGGCCGGGATACGGGTCGTCCTCCGGCCCCGGGTACGGGTCGGGTTCGGTCGCTCCGGCCGGGTGGTACGGGTCGGGGCCACCGGTCGGCACCGGCCCGGTGGACCAGGCCCGCTCGAAGTCCGGGTGACCGGGAACGACGGTGGGCTGGTCGTCCGCCCGTGCCTTGTCGTACTCCTCGGGGGTCCAGGTCACGACGGGCTGGTCGGCGTACGCCTGCCGGACCCGGCTACCGGGCCCCAGGTCGTGCTCCGGCCACGGGAGGGCGGGACGGGCCACGCGGTCCCTGCCGCGGGGCTCGCTGCTGCCGTAGGAGTCGAGGTGGGACATCACGCACCGAACGGGTGCGACGCGAGTTCCACCACAAGACGCAAGACCAAGACCATCCCCTGCACGCGACTGTTGTCCGTCCGGTACTCCCGCCCGACGGCCGGGAGATCCCCACTGTTCACGCTCTGGCAGTGGCGAATCGAGCCGAGCCTACTGCACCTGCGGGCCGCGCACTCCCGCAGACGAGGCCCGCCGTACTCCGGGTGCGACCCGGCGGAGCGGAGCACTGCGGGTACGACACGGCGGGGCAAAGCACTCAGGGTACGACCCCGCAGGGCGGAGCACCCGGGGTGTCGACGTGGTCGGCCAGCCGTTCCGGGTGCGGTACGCCACCGGAGCCGGACAGCCGACGGCACCGGTGTCCCGCCGCCGGGGCGGACGACACACCGGTGCCGGACGGCGCGGACGGGCCAGTGGCCGTCCCGGCGCCGGTCAGACCTCGAGCAGCTCGGTTTCCTTGTGCTTCACCAGCTCGTCGACGGTGGCGACGTACCGCTGGGTGAGGTCGTCGAGCTCCTTCTCGGCGCGGCGACCGTCGTCCTCGCCGGCCTCACCGTCCTTGACGATGCGGTCCAGCTCCTCCTTGCCCCGGCGGCGCACGTTGCGGATCGCCACCTTGGCTTCCTCACCCTTCTGCCGGGCGACCTTGATCATGTCGCGCCGGCGCTCCTCGGTCATCTGCGGGAGCAGGATACGCAGCTGGTTGCCCTCGTTGTTGGGGTTGACGCCCAGGTCGGAGTCCCGGATCGCCTTCTCCATCGCGCCGAGCTGCGAGTTGTCGTACGGCTTGATGATCGCCATCCGTGGCTCTGGAACGGCGACCGAGGCCATCTGGGTCAGCGGCGTGGGGGTGCCGTAGTAGTCGATGATGACCTTGGAGAACATGTTCGGAGTGGCCCGCCCGGTGCGGATCGCGCCGAACTCCTCCTTGGCGTGCTCGACCGCACGCTCCATCTTCTCCTCGGCCTCGAGGAGGGTGTCGTCGATCACCTGTCCCCTCGCCTCCTTCTCTGCTTCGTCGTGGGCTGTCGTGTCGGCTGGCCGGTCAGGCGGTGATCAGCGTGCCGATCCGCTCGCCGGCCACCGCACGGATGATGGTGTCCTCACCCTGGGCGCCGAAGACCAGCATCGGCAGACCGTTCTCCATGCAGAGGCTGAACGCGGCGGCATCGGCCACCCGGAGGTTGCGGCGCAGCGCCTCGGAGAAGGTGATCGAGTCGATCTTGCTGGCGGTGGGGTCGAGGTTCGGGTCGGCGGTGTAGACGCCGTCCACGCCGTTCTTGCTCATCAGCACCACGTCGGCGCGGATCTCCAGGGCCCGCTGGGCGGCCACCGTGTCGGTGGAGAAGTACGGCATGCCCGCGCCGGCGCCGAAGATGACCACCCGGCCCTTCTCCAGGTGCCGGATCGCGCGCAGCGGAATGTACGGCTCGGCGACCTGGGCCATCGTGATCGCGGTCTGCACCCGCGTCTCGATGCCCTCCTTCTCCAGGAAGTCCTGCAACGCCAGGCAGTTCATCACGGTGCCCAGCATGCCCATGTAGTCGGCGCGGGCGCGGTCCATGCCCCGCTTCTGCAACTCCGCGCCCCGGAAGAAGTTGCCGCCGCCGATCACCACGGAGACCTGCACGCCGCGGCGGACCACGGTGGCGATCTGTCGGGCGATGGCCTGCACGACGTCCGGGTCGACGCCGATCGCGCCGCCGCCGAAGACCTCACCGGAGAGCTTGAGCACGACCCGCCGGGCCCGGCCGGGCGGTGGTGCCGTCGGATCGTCCGCCGCCCTGGTCCGATCACTCACAACCTGCGTCATCCGACCGCCCTTCCCCTCGCGCACGTTCCGCGCGCCGCGTCTCTGCGACTCTGCCCGATGTCGACCCTATGTGACGAGGAGGCCGCGGTGCCTGTGACGTACACCTGCGACCTCCTCCTCGACGTTCCTGCCCACCGGGCGCGGTCGCGCCCGGCGACCGGCTCAGGCCTGGCCGACCTCGAACCGCAGGAAGCGGGTCACCTCGATGCCGGCCTCGGCCAGCACCTGCTTGACCGTCTTCTTGTTGTCGGCGACCGACGCCTGCTCGACGAGGACGAAGTCCTTGAAGAAGGCGTTCACCCGGCCCTCGACGATCTTCGGCAGCGCGGCCTCGGGCTTGTTCTCCTCGCGGGCGGTCTGCTCGGCGATGCGCCGCTCCGAGTCGACGACCTCGGCGGGCACCTCGTCCCGGCTGAGGTACTTCGGCCGCATCGCGGCGACCTGCATGGCCACGGCGCGGGCGTCCGACTCGGCGGCCTCGTCGGTCTTGCCGGTGTACTCGACGAGGACACCGACGGCCGGCGGCAGGTCCTGGCTCTTGCGGTGCAGGTAGACGGCGGTGGTGCCGTCCAGCTTGGCGAAGCGGTTCAGCACCAGCTTCTCACCGATCTTGGCGGACTGCTCCTGGACCAGGTCGGCGACGCTCTTGCCGTCGATGGTGCTGGCCAGCAGTTCCTCGGCGGTGGCGGCGTCGCTGCGCTCGCCGTGCTCGACGAGCTGCTGGGCCAGGGCGATGAAGGCGTCGTTCTTGGCGACGAAGTCGGTCTCGCAGTTGAGCTCCAGCAGTGCCTTGCCGGAGTGCGCGACCAGGCCGTTGGCAGCGGTCCGGCCGGCCCGCTTGCCGACATCCTTGGCACCCTTGACACGCAGGATCTCGATGGCCTTGTCGAAGTCGCCCTCGGCCTCGGTCAGCGCCTTCTTGGAGTCCATCATGCCGGCGCCGGTGAGGTCGCGGAGCTTCTTGACGTCCGCGGCGGTGAAGTTGGACATGGCTCTCTCTTCGGTGTTGAGGCTCGGTGGGATGGTCTGGGTCGCCGGTCGTCCGGGAGCGGACCGGACACGGCGCAGGGCCGGCGCGGCCGGCGGATCCGCCGTTTCCGCCCGCCGGTGCCGGCGGGCGGAAACGGCGGCGCGGTCACTCTGCGGCGGCGGCCGCCGGCTGCTCCGCGGCGGTGGCCGAGGGCTGCTCCGCGGCGGTGGCCGAGGGCTGCTCCGCGGCGGCGGTGGCCGAGGGCTGCTCCTCGTCGGCCTTCTTCGGCTCCTCGAGCAGCTCGCGCTCCCACTCCGGCAGCGGCTCGTCGGCGCCGACGGTGCCCGCCTCGGGCTTCTCGTCGGCACCCCGGCGCCGGCCGGAGCGGGCGATCAGGCCATCGGCGACGGCGGCGGCCACGACCTTGGTCAGCAGCTCGGCCGAGCGGATCGCGTCGTCGTTGCCCGGGATCGGGAAGTCGACCTCGTCCGGGTCGCAGTTGGTGTCGAGGACCGCGATGACCGGGATGTTCAGCTTCCGCGCCTCGTCGACCGCGATGTGCTCCTTCTTGGTGTCGACCACCCAGATCGCGGCCGGAAGCTTCTGCATGTCCCGCAGGCCACCGAGGGTGCGGGTCAGCTTGATCTTCTCGCGGGAGAGCTGGAGGGTCTCCTTCTTGGTGTAGCCGGCGGCGGTGCCGCTGAGGTCACCGAGGGCCTCCAGCTCCTTCATCCGCTGGAGCCGCTTGTACACCGTCTGGAAGTTGGTCAGCATGCCACCCAGCCAGCGGTGGTTGACGTACGGCTGACCGACCCGGGTCGCCTGCTCGGCAATGGCCTCCTGGGCCTGCTTCTTGGTGCCGACGAAGAGAATGCTGCCGCCCTCGGCGACCGTGTTGCGCACGAAGTCGTACGCCTTCTCGATGTAGTCGAGGGTCTGGCGCAGGTCGATGATGTAGATGCCGTTGCGCTCGGTCATGATGAAGCGCTTCATCTTCGGGTTCCAGCGCCGGGTCTGGTGCCCGAAGTGGACACCGCTTTCCAGCAGCTGACGCATGGTCACGACGGCCATGGTGGGGTACTCCTCAAAAGGTCCCTGGTTGTCACGCCCGGCCGGCGGCCGGGCGTCCTGGCGTCTGGTCGCCGGTCATGGTGGGCCCGATCGGCATCGGGACCAGGGGACCGTCGCCCCACGGGACGACCGTGGAGAGGACGCGCGAAGTCGACCGCGCGAGGCGGTCGCCAGTCGACAAGTGTACGCCCCCACCCGGCCCCCTACCCCCGGGGTGTACGGGACGCGGCCCGTGGTCAGCCCCGGCCGGGCACGGACGACGCCGGCCGGGCGGGCACCAGCCGGCCGTGGCCGACGAACGGGCGCGCCCGGCCGGCACCGTGGAAGGTCCGGCGGGCGCGCACCGTGGGGAGATCCGGTGGGAACACACCGTGGGAGGTCCGCCGGACGCGCTCAGCTCGCGGCGAGCGCGGCGGCCACGAAGAGCACCAACCCGACGGTCAGGTACGCGGTGGGCGGGCGCAGCCAGCCACGGCTGCCCTCGGTCAGCGCCAACCCGCCGGTACGCAGCCCGTAGAGACCGGCACCGAAGATCGGCAGACCGCCGACCAGGAAGATCCCCACGACGACGTGGGCCACCGGCGCCGGATCGGCGGTCAGCCCGTGCAGCAACACCCGCACGGCGGGAACCTCGAAGACCAGCACCAGCAGGGCGATGAGGACCGCGAGCGCCGGGCGTCGGGTCCGGTAGACCCCGTCCCCGGCGACGGGACCGGGCCCGGGACGACCGAGCGCCCCCGCCCCGGGGTAGCCCAGCGGATCCGGGCCCGGCAGCGGCAGGTCCGCGCGCGGCACGACCGGCGGCATCGGGCCGGTCGGCATCTCCAGCGGGTGCGGTGGCTCGGTGACCGGGCCCACGTCGACACCACGGTCGAGGTCGGCGGCACGACCAATATCGCCACGACCCAGGTCGACGCCCCGAGCGGTATCGCCACGACCCAGGTCGACGCCCCGAGCGGTATCGCCACGACCCAGGTCGACGCCCCGAGCAGTGTCGCCACGGTCCAGGTCGACGCCTCGACCGGCGTCCACGCCACGGTCCAGGTCGACTCCGCGACGGTCCGGGTCGGGACCCCGGTCGAGGTCGGCACCCCGGCGGTCGAGGTCGATCCCGCGTCCGGCTTCGACGTTCCGATCCGAATCCACGCTCCGGCCGGCGTCGACCGGCCGGCCCGGCTCGGTGACCCGACCCACCTCACCGGTACGGGACGGTTCGACGACCGGGTAGCCGCCGAACGGGGACTGCCGCATGGGGTCCGGGATTCGTACCCGATCCGGTGTCTCGGGATCGTCTCGGAAGGAGTCGTCGCGGAAGGAGTCGACGTCCTCCCGGAAGGCCAGCTCGTCCCCGGCGGATCGCGCCTCGCGGGACCGGCGGGACGTGCGCTCGCCTCGTAGGTCACTCCCGGTGACTCCACCGGCGGTGGACTCGGCGCGCCGGGAACGGGACGCACGGTAACTCTCCGCATCCGGACGCTCCACCCCCAGTGGGTCGTCCTCGTGGTACCGGCCCGGCTCGGCGTACCGGCCGGTCGGGGGATCGGTCAGGTCGCCGTACCGTCGCTCACCGGTGTCACCGCGCTGCTCAGGCGTCCGCAAGTCGTCACCCCGGTAGCGATCGTCGCCACCGGCATGCCACTCGGACTCGCCGTAGCCACGGTCACCGGAGTACCAGCGCGACTCCTGATCTTCGGGAAAGCTCCGTCGTCCGTCCACGACCGGCACGGTATGTGACACGGGCCATCCCGCGCCATTCGCCGCTCCGAGATCACCTTTACCTACCCTGCTCGTCACTCGGAGTACAGATTGACGGGATAGACGCCCGGCCCGGCGACCGGCCAGCCATAGCATGGCAGGGGCATGATCGTCCGGCTGTCCACAACCACCTTCGTCGTCCACAGGTGGGGCGTCCGGAGCTGCGCGGACGGACCTGTCCGGGGCACCGTGCCGGCATGACGAGACGAAGCCAGGCGGTCGGCGCGTACGGCGAACGGTGCGCCGTCCGACACCTGATCGGGGCGGGGCTGCGCCCGGTCGCCCGCAACTGGCGGTGCCCGGAAGGCGAGATCGACATCATCGCCTGGGACGGCGACGTCCTCGCTTTCTGCGAGGTCAAGACCCGCCGCGACGGCAGCTTCGGCAGCCCCGCCGAGGCCGTCGTCCCGGCGAAGGCCCGCCGGTTGCGGGGGCTCGCCGTGCGGTGGCTGACCGAGACCGGGACGCACGCGGACGACCTGCGCTTCGACGTGCTGTCGGTGCACCTGTCCGTCGCCGGGGCCGCCCGCGTCGAGCATCTCAAGGGGGCGTTCTGAGATGGGTGGCCGCCGATGAGCTACGCCAGGGTGCTCTGCGTCGGCCTGGTCGGGATGACCGGGCACCTGGTGGAGGTGGAAGCCGACCTGGCGCCGGGACTGCCCGCCCTCGCGATCAGCGGACTGCCCGACACCGCCCTGCACGAGGCCCGGGACCGGGTCCGGGCGGCGATAGTCAACTCCGGCGAGAACTGGCCCAACCGCCGGATCACCCTCAACCTGCTGCCGGCCACCCTGCCGAAATACGGTTCGGCCTTCGATCTGGCCATCGCGGCGGCCCTGCTCGGCAGCGCCGGTCAACTTCCGCTGCTGCCCCTGGAGGGGGTGGTGCTCCTCGGCGAGTTGGGGCTCGACGGGGCGGTGCGGCCGGTCCGGGGCGTCCTGCCGATGGTCGCCGCGGCGGCCCGCGCCGGCGTGACCCGGGCGATCGTGCCGGTGCGGAACGCCGCCGAGGCGGCGGTGATTCCCGGGGTACGGGTCCGCGCGGCCGACAGCCTGCACCGGCTGGTGGCCTTCGTCCGGGACGGCACCCCGCTGATCGAACCGCCGTCCGCCGCCGCGACCGCGACCGTGGCCGGCCCGGACCTGGCCGACGTGGCCGGGCAGGGATACGCCCGTCGGGCGCTGGAGGTGACCGCTGCCGGTGGCCACCACCTGGCGTTGCTCGGGCCACCCGGTACGGGCAAGACCATGCTCGCCGAGCGGCTCCCGTCGATCCTGCCGCCGCTGGACGACGAGGCCGCCCTGGAGGTCACGGCGCTGCACTCGATCGCCGGTCTGCTGCCGCCCGGCGGCGAGCTGCTGCGCCGCCCGCCGTTCCAGGCCCCGCACCACACCGCGACCGTGCCGGCGCTGGTCGGGGGCGGTCCGGGACTGGCCCGGCCCGGCGCGGTCTCGCTGGCGCACCGAGGGGTCCTCTTCCTCGACGAGGCCCCGGAGTTCAGCCGCGGCGCGCTGGAGGCCCTGCGGCAGCCCTTGGAGGACGGACGCGTCCAGCTCGCCCGGGCCCGGGGCGCCGCCGAGTATCCGGCGCGGATCCAGTTGGTGCTGGCGGCCAACCCCTGCCCGTGCGCCCGGCCGGTGGGGGACACCGCCTGCGAGTGCAGCCCGCTGGCCCGCCGTCGCTACCTCGGCCGCCTCTCCGGCCCACTTCGGGACCGGATCGACGTCCAGGTGACGGTGCCGCCGCTGCGCGCCGCCCAACTGATGGGGACAGGCGAGGTGGGCGAGCCGTCGGCGGTGGTGGCGGCCCGGGTGGCGGCGGCCCGTTCGGCGGCGGCCGACCGGTGGGCGTCGATCGGTCACCGCCTCAACGCGGAGCTGCCCGGTCCGGTGTTGCGCCGCCCGCCGTTCCGGCTGCCCACCGGGGACACCGCCGAGCTGCGCCGACGGCTGGACAGCGGGTCGCTCTCGGCCCGGGGCTTCGACCGGATCATCCGGCTGGCCTGGAGCATCGCCGACCTGGACGGCCGGGCCCGTCCGGACCGGGACGACGTGTGGGAGGCGATCGGCCTCCGGACGGGAGAAGAGGCATGACCGACCACGACCACTCCGACCGGCTGGCCCGGATCGCGCTGACCTGGCTCGCCGAGCCGGGCACCTGGGCGGTGCACCGCCTGGTCGCCGAACTCGGTCCGGTCGCCACGCTCGACCTGCTGCTCGACGGGGGCGCACCGGAGGATCGACTGCGTCGCGCCGTGGCCGCGCGGGCCGGATCCGCCGATCCCCGGGCGGTGTCGGCGGAGGCCCTGGCACGCACCGAGCGGATGGGGGCGCGCCTGGTCACCCCGGCCGACGCCGAGTGGCCGGACCGGGTCGATGACCTGAACCGGCTGGTGCTGCCCGGTGCCACCCGGTGGGTGGACACCGAGACGGCCCCGCCGCTGTGTTTCTGGGTACGCGGCGGGTGGCCGCTCGACGAGGTGCTGGAGCGGGCGGTGGCGGTCGTGGGTGCGCGGGCCGCCACCTCGTACGGGGTCCACGTGGCCACCGAACTCGGCTACGGGCTCGCCGACCGGGAGTGGACGGTGGTCTCCGGTGGGGCGTTCGGCATCGACGCCGCCGCGCACCGGGGAGCGCTGAACGCCGGAGGCGTGACGGTGGCGGTGCTCGCCTGCGGGGTGGACCGGCCCTACCCGATGGGCAACAGCGCCCTCTTCGACCGGATCGCCGAGACCGGCCTGCTGGTCAGCGAGTGGATGCCGGGTGCCGAGCCGCTGCGTCCCCGGTTCCTGATCCGCAACCGGGTCATCGCCGGGGCCACCCGGGGCAGTGTGCTGGTGGAGGCGTCGGCCCGCAGCGGGGCCGCGCAGACCATGCGGCGGGCGTTCGCTCTCGGCCGTCCGGCGATGGTGGTGCCCGGCCCGGTCACCTCGGCCATGTCGGTGGGGGCGCACGAGGTGCTGCGCGAGTACGAGACGGCCCGGGTGGTCACCGGTGTGCCGCACGTGCTGGAGGAGGTCGGGCGGATCGGTGTCGACCTCGCTCCCCCGGCCCGGGGGCCGCACCGCCCCGGCGACCTGCTCGACGACGAGGCGACACTGCTGCGGGAGTCCCTGCCCCGGCGGGGTGTGGTGGGCCCGGACCTGCTCGCCGCCCGGGCCGGACTGGACGTCCGGACGGCGCTGCGCAAGCTCTCCCTGCTCGAGGAGCTGGGCCTGGTGGTGCGCCGGGACGGCGGTTACGCGATCCCGCCGCGGGTCAGTCCCCCTCCAACCGGATCTCCACGTCGTGGCCCCGCATGCACCGACGGGTGAGCGCCGCCAGGCTCCGGATCCGGGTCATCTCCGCCGGGGAGGCGGCCACCTCGGCGAGACAGCGCAGCTCGGCCATGAGCCGGGGCGCCTCGGGGGCGCTCACGACGAGTTCCCCGGCGGGGTCGAACCGGTCCAGCAGCGGCGTGCGTCCGCCACCACGTGCCCGGGTGAGCAGCCGCAGCAGCACGTCGTCGGAGTCGTCCACCACCTCGACCGGCACGTAGGAGCAACGGCGGGTCGGGCCGGCGGACCGGACCACCCGGTAGAGCACGACATCCAAACCCATCCGGCCGCCTCCGCCCGTCGACGTCTGCCTGCCCCGTACCGGACCGGCCCCACCTCGACGAGCGGACGTCGGGCACGACGACCACGCCACCGGCGAGCCGGGACGGCCCCACGACCGGGAACGCCGCTGTCGGCGACACCGGACGGTCGGGGCCGGCGGGTCCGCCGCGCTGCCACCCGCCTGCTGTCGACCGTAAGCTGAACCGGTGCAGGGGGACAACCACATCCCGGGGTGGCCGGCGCGTCGGCTCCCCGGTGGCCGGGTGGTCGAACCCGGCCGGGGCGGTGTCCACCCCGACCGGCTCACCATGGCCGCCGTCGCTGGCGTCCCGCACCGGTCGGCGGGCCGACGGTGAGCCGCGCCGACGACGGCACCCGTGCCCTGCACGAGGCGCTGCCCCCGCCGCTGCGCGACGCGGTGGACGAGTTCGCCCGACACCTGTCCCAGGTGCGCGACCGCTCGCCGCACACCGTGCGGGCGTACGTCGCCGACCTGGTCTCCCTGCTCGACCACACCGTCCGGATGGGCGGTCGTGTGCCCGCCGACGTGGATCTCACGGTGCTGCGCAGCTGGCTGGCGAAGCAGCGGACCATGGGGGCGGCGCGCAGCTCGTTGGCCCGCCGCGCGGCGTCGGCGCGGACGTTCAGCGCCTGGGCGCACCGGTCCGGACTGCTGCCGAGCGACGTGGCGGCCACGTTGGCCAGTCCCCGGGCCCGGCGGGAGCTGCCCACGGTGCTCCGGGTCGACCAGGCCGCCACGCTGCTCGACGCCGCCCGTCGCACCCGGACCGGCCGGACACCGACGGGCACCACCACCGCCGCCCCGGACGCACCCGTCCCCGCGCCGGAGCGGTCACGACCCGCCGCCCCGGCACCCGAGCCGGCGGAGACGCCAGCCGGAGCGGCCGGACAGCGGCCCGACGAGGACGCCCAGGCCGGACAGCAACCCGACCGAGACGACGGGGCCGGGGATCGGCCAGACGGCAACGGCGAAGCCGGACAGCGGCCCGACCGGGACGAGGAAGCCGTGCTGCTGCGAGACCGGGCCCTGCTGGAAGTCCTCTACGCCACCGGGGTACGGATCAGCGAGGCGTGCGGGCTGGACACCGGCGACGTCGACCACGGGCGCCGGCTGATCCGGGTCCTCGGCAAGGGGGGCCGGGAACGGTCCGTGCCGTACGGGCTCCCGGCGCAGCGCGCCGTCGACGAGTGGCTGCGGCGGGGGCGGCCGGTCCTGGCCCGTCCCGGCTGCGGGGACGCCCTGCTGCTCGGCGCACGGGGTGGACGGCTGCACCCCACCACCGCCCGCCGGATCGTCACCGGCCTCGCCGACGCCGCCGGGCTGCCCCACACCAGCCCGCACGATCTGCGTCACTCGGCTGCCACCCACCTGCTGGAGGGTGGTGCGGACTTGCGCGCGGTGCAGGAGATCCTGGGCCATTCCTCGCTGGCGAGCACGCAGATCTACACGCACGTGTCGGTGGAACGCCTGCGGGCGGCCTATCGGCAGGCCCACCCCCGCGCCTGACCGGCCGCCCCGGACACCGCCCACGCCGACCGGTGCGGCGCGACAGCGCGTCGTCGACGGATCGCACCGACCGGCCCCGCCCCTGTCACGAACCCCGAATCCCGGACCGGACGCGGGCTACGATCACCGGATGACCGTCCCGCAGCCTCCCGCCCCGCTGCCCGGTGCCCGGATGCTGTTCTCCCTCGACCCGGCGGTCAGTCACCTCAACCACGGCGCGTTCGGTGCCGTCCCGCTTCCGGTGCAACGGGCCCAGCAGCGGCTACGGGACGAGATGGAGACGAATCCGCACCGGTTCTTCTCCCGGGGGCTGGTCGAGCGGGTCGCCCACGCCCGGCGACACCTCGCGGGTTTCCTCGGTGCCGACCCGGAGGGCAGCGCGCTGGTCGGCAACACCACCACCGGGGTCGCCGTGGTGCTCCAGTCGCTCGGTCTGCGCCCCGGCGACGAGGTGCTGACGACCGACCACTGCTACGGGGCGGTCGTCCTCTCGGTGCACCGGGAGTGCGGGCGGACCGGGGCCTCGTCCCGGGTCCTTCCGGTGCCGCTCGACGCCACCGACGAGGAGATCGTGGAAACCGTCCGCGCGGGGCTGCGGCCGGGGCGGACCCGGTTGCTCGTGGTCGACCAGATCAGCTCGGCCACCGCCCGGCTGTTCCCGGTCGCGGCCGTCGTCGGTGTCGCCCGCGAGCAGGGGGTGCCGGTGCTGGTCGACGCCGCACACGTGCCCGGCATGCTGCCGGTCGGCGTGGAGAGCATCGGTGCCGACTTCTGGGTGGGCAACCTCCACAAGTGGGGGTACGCCCCGCGCGGCACCGCCCTGCTGGCGGTACGCCCACCGTGGCGGGAACGGATCGAGCCCCTGACGGTCTCCTGGGAGCAGGAGAGCGGCTACCCGGCGCGGGTCGAGTGGCAGGCGACCCTGGACTACACCAGTTGGCTCGCCGCGCCGGCGGGGCTCTACACGCTGCGCAACCTCGGCGTGGAGCAGGTGCGCGAGCACAACGCCGCCCTCGCGGCGTACGGCCAGCGGGTGGTCGGGGACGCCCTCGGCGTGGCACCGACCCACCTGCCGGACCCCGGCGGACCCGGGGTGGCGATGCGCCTCGTCCCGCTGCCGCCCGGGACGGCCACCACCTTCGAGACGGCGCAGGCGCTGCGGGACCGGATCGCCGACCGGCTCGCCACCGAGGTCGCGGTGGCGGCCTGGGGCGGCCGCGGCTGGTTGCGCCTCTGCGGGCAGGTCTACAACACTGCCGAGGAGTACGAACGCCTCGCGGTACGCCTGCCGCCCCTGCTCGCCCAGCGCTGACCCGGTCCGACCCGCCGGACGACCGGGACCACGGGCTGCCAGGACCACGCCGCCGGACGACCGGGCGACCGGGACCACGAAGCCGGGCACGGGCGGATCGACGAGGGGCAGCAGCCGCACCGGGACCGGCCCGAGCAGGGCGAGCGGATCGAGGTACTCCTCGCCCCGGCGCAGGCCCCAGTGCAGGCAGGCCGGTGCCGGACATCCGGCGTGCCCCGGCGACAGCTCTCCCAGCGGGGTGCCGGCGGCGACCCGGGTGCCGACCCGCACCGACGGCCGCACCGGCTCGTACGTGGTGCGCAGCCCCTCGGTGTGTCCCACGGTGACCACGGGTCGACCGGCGACCATGCCTGCGAAGAGCACCACCCCGGCGCCCGCCGAGCGGACCCGGGCGTCGGCCGGGGCGGCCAGGTCGACGCCCCGGTGACCGGGCAGCCAGGGCCGGGGCGGCGGGTCGAAGTCGCGAACCGGCGGGGACGGAGCGTCCAGCGGCCACCGGAAGACCGATCCGGCGGCCGGTCCCGCCGGATCGGGCAGCGGCACGGGCTTCACGGGAACCGGGGTCCGGACGACCGGATCGGCCACTGGTCCGGCCGCCGGGAGCACCGTCAACGCCAACGCCGCCATCGGGGCCACCAGCGTGGCCCGGGTCCGCACCGGCCTCCGTCGCGTCATGTCTGTCACGCCCCGCAGCGTGCCCGGCACGTCCGGTCGACGCCACGGGGCAGTGCTCACCTGTGGACGGTGCGACCTCCTGTGGACGAGCACCCACGCCTGCGGACGATCTGCTATGCCCGACCGCCCCGGCACCGGAGGTCCCGGGCTCTCTACGCTGGCTCGGTGGACAGCGACTGGTACGCCTGGCACGCCGACTACGACGACCCGGACTCCCCGCTCTCCCACCGGCTCACCGAGGTGCGGCGGCTGGCCCGCGTGGCGCTCGACCAGGCGCCCGCCGGACCGGTGCGGGCGGTCAGCCTCTGTGCCGGGCAGGGGCGGGACCTGATCCCCGTGCTGGCGGAGCACCCGCGGCGCGTCGACGTCACGGCCCGGCTGGTCGAGCTGGACCCGCGCAACGCCGAGCTGGCCGCCGGAGCCGTCCGGGCCGCCGGGCTCACCCGGGTCGAGGTGGTGCGGGACGACGCCGCGCGCACCGACGTCTGGGCGGATCTCGTGCCCGCCGAGATCGTCCTGGTCTGCGGGCTCTTCGGCAACATGACCGACGCCGACGTACGAGCGGTGGTCCGGCACTGCCGACAGCTCTGCGCGACCGGCGGCACCGTCGTCTGGACCCGGCACCGGGGCGCGCCGGACCTGGTCCCGACGATCTGCGACTGGTTCGCCGAGGAGGACTTCGCGCTGCTCTCCCTCACCGGTCCGACGATTCCCAGCGCGGTCGGGGCGCACCGCCTCACCGGGCGACCCCGCCCGCTGCCGTCCGGGGTGACCATGTTCGAGTTCGTCCGGTGACCTGACCGGCGGAATCCGGTGACCTGACCGGCAGCGGGATCCGTCAGCCCACCGGCGGTGCCGGGAACGGTCACGGCGACCACTGTGGACCGGGCGAACCGGATCGGCGCCGGCGGTGGCGACTGGTCGGCGCTGGCCGGACGGGCCGGCGGACGACAGTGGGCGGGTGGTCGGGGTCAGCCCGCGTGCCGGGTGGGTGGCGTCAGCCGCCGAAGCCGGAGTCGGCGGGGAGGGAGATGTCCGGCTTCTCCAACTCCTCGACGTTGACGTCCTTGAACGTCATCACCCGGACATTCTTGACGAACCGGGCAGGACGATACATGTCCCACACCCAGGCGTCGTGCATCTCGACCTCGAAGTAGACCTCGCCGTCCGAGTTGCGCACGTGCAGGTCGACCTGGTTGGCCAGGTAGAACCGGCGCTCGGTCTCCACCACGTAGGAGAACTGGCGGACAATGTCGCGGTACTCCCGGTAGAGCTGAAGCTCCATCTCGGTCTCGTACTTCTCGAGATCTTCCGCGCTCATCGCACTCCGCCCTCCATGACCACATCTTCCCCCACCGGTACCGGCGGTCGAGGCTGCTCGCCCAACGCCACGCCGACGGTACCCTCTGACCGCCCTGAACGCTCCATCGGCTCGTGGCCGTCGGCGACGACGGGGCGTCGGGAGCGGGGCGGACGCCCGTCCCGGCCCGACACGGCCGCCACGTTGACGTACGAGAACCGGTGCTCCGCGCAGGGCCCGTGCTCCCGCAGCGCGGCGGTGTGCTCGGTGGTGATGTACCCCTTGTGTTCGGCGAACCCGTACGCCGGGTACCGCGCGTCCAACTCCACCATCATCCGGTCCCGGGTGACCTTGGCGAGCACGCTCGCCGCCGCGACGCACGCCGCCACCCGGTCGCCCTTCCAGACCGCCAGCCCCGGCACGTCCAGGCCGTCGACGCGGAAGCCGTCGGTCAGGACGTACTCCGGCCGGGTGGTGAGCGAGGCGAGCGCCCTACGCATGGCGGCCAGGTTGCACACGTGCAGGCCACGGGCGTCGACCTCGTCGGCCGGGATCACCACCACCGCGTACGCCAGGGCCCGGGCGACCACCTCCGCGTACACCCGTTCCCGGCTGGCCGGGGTGAGCAGCTTGGAGTCGGCCAGCCCGTCGATCTCGCCCCGTCGGCCCTCCGGCAGCACCGCCGCGGCGGCCACCAGCGGTCCGGCACAGGCCCCCCGGCCGGCCTCGTCCGCGCCCGCGACGTGCCGGAAGCCCCGGCGTTGCAGTGCCCGTTCGAGGGCGTAGAGACCGCCGTCGCGGCGCACGACGGTACGCGGCGGCGTCAGCACCCCGCCTCACCTCCCAGCACCCGGGTCAGCAGCGCCGGCAGGTCCACCGGGTAGTACCGCTCGGTGGTGACCGCCAGCTCGTCGCGCGACCACCAGTGGTGCCCGGTGACACTGGCCCGCTCGACCTCGTCGAAGCCCGTGGTGTCCACCTCCCAGGCGGGCACCCGGACCAGGAAGAAGTCCTGCTCCTGCCGGTACCACACCCCGTCGAACGGGAACTCGACCGTCTCCCGCCACACCGCTGGTCCCAGCTCGGCGGGGGCCAGCCGGAGGCCGGTCTCCTCGGCCAGCTCCCGGGCCGCGCCGACGGCGGGTTCCTCACCGGCGTCCAAACCGCCACCCGGGGTGAACCAGTATCCGAAGTCGGGACGGGCCGGGTCGATCCCCCGGAAGAGCAGAACCCGCCCGGCCGCGTCGAGCAGCAGGACGCGCGCCGCGCGCCGGGGGGTGGGGGCAGTCACCTCTCCAGCCTGCCAGACCGGCCCCGCACCGCCTGCGGCCACCCTGGGCCCCGTCCCGGCGACCCGGCCGGCGTCAGGGGTTCGGGATGCCCTCGAAGCCGCTCGGCACCGAGAGCCAGGTGGCCCGGCTCACCGGCCAGAAGACGGTGAAGGCCCGCCCCACCACGTCGTCGACGGGGATGGTGGACTGGTCGATGTCCTGGAGCCGCTCCCAGTGCTCCAGCGAGTCGCCGGAGGCCGCCCGGTGGTCGCCCATCACCCAGAGCCGCCCCTTCGGGATGGTGACGTCGAACTCCTGGTCCGCTGGCTTGTCCCGCCGGCCGTCGACGGAGTAGACGTACGGCTCGTCCAGCGACCTGCCGTTGATCATGAGCCGGTCCTGCTCGTCACAGCAGACCACCCGGTCGCCCCCGACGCCGATCACGCGCTTGATGTAGTCCTCGCCGTCCGGGTTGCCGCTCCACTCGGTCGGCGCCTTGAAGACGATCACCTCGCCCCGTTCCGGGGAGCGGAAGTCGTAGACCAGCTTGTTGACCAGCACCCGGTCGTCGATCTGGAGAGTGTTCTCCATCGACGGCGAGGGGATGAAGAAGGTCTGCAACACGAAGGCGCGGACCAGCACCGCGACCAGGATCGCCACACCCAGGAGGACCGGCAGCTCCTTCCAGAAGGAACTGCGGGGCTTGTCGGTCTGCTCGTCTATCACGAGTGGAGCCTACGTCGCCCGACGCGCATCGATCGACCGGAACGCGCGACAACCCCGCCCACGCCGACCAGCGGCGCGAGCGGCAGCACCTGGCCGACCGGATGCGGTACGGCCGGCGCGGGCGCGGCCACCACGGCGTCGACCTCGGCGAACGTCTCCGGCACCGGCAGCGACGACCAGCGGGAGGACGGCCAGACGACCAGGAACGCCCGGCCCACCACGTTGTCGATCGGCACCGGCCCCTGGCAGCGGGCGTCCTGCGAGACCAGCCGGTGGTCGCCCAGCACGAAGATCTGCCCGGGTGGGACGACCACCTCGTCGAACCGGCGGGACCGGCACTCGCGGGGATTGGGGGGCAGGTCCAGTGGCGAGTCGCGCAGCACGTACGGCTCGTCGAGCGCGACGCCGTTCACGGTCACCCGGCCCTGCGCGTCGCAGCAGGCGACCCGGTCCCCGGGGGTCCCGATCACCCGCTTGATGAAGTCCTTCTCGCCGGGACGGCTCACTCCGACCAGGTCGCCGAGGGTCTGCCCGAGCTTGCCCAGGAACCCCGGCTCCGGCACCCCGTCCACCTGCGGTGCCCACCGGTCGGTGCCCCGGAACACCACCACCTCACCCCGGACCGGGTCGCGGACGTCGTAGACGACCTTGTTGACCAGCACCCGGTCCCCGACCAGCAGGGTGTCCTCCATCGAGCCGGACGGGATGAAGAACGCCTGGAGCAGGAACGTCCGGATCAGCACGGCGAGGCAGAAGGCGACGACCAGCAGCAGCGGCAGCTCCTGCCAGAGCGGCATCTGCCGGCGGGGCCGCCGGGGCCGGCGCCGCCACGGGTCGACCGCGCCGTCCTCGTTCACCGACTGCACCACGCCCACTCCCCGCATCAGCACAAACGACGACCGCCCGCCGAGCCTCGTCGAGGCTCCACGGGCGGTGAGAATCCGTCAGCACTGCTGCGCCCGCCCGACCAGCGTAGTGTGCCCGGGTCGGGGGGCCTCCGGCGTGTCGGCCGGTGTGGCGGCGAGATCAGCTGGGCTGCTTCTCGCGCTTCTCCTTGATCTTGGCCTTCTTGCCCCGCAGCTCACGCAGGTAGTAGAGCTTGGCCCGACGGACGTCACCACGGGTCACGATCTCGATGCGGTCGATCGCCGGGCTGTTGATCGGGTACGTCCGCTCGACGCCGACACCGAAGCTGATCTTGCGTACGGAGAAGGTCTCCCGCAGGCCGTCACCCTGACGGCGGATGACCACGCCCTGGAAGATCTGCACACGGGACCGGTTACCCTCGACGACCCGCGCGTGCACCTTGACGGTGTCACCGGCGCGGAAGTCGGGGAGGTCGGTCCGCTTGGACTGGGCGTCAAGGGCGTCCAGGATGTTCATCGCTGCAACCTCGTGAGGCTCACGGCGCGCCGGTGCTCGGCACGCGAACGGGTGATTCTGATCCTCGGGTGGTGGCCGGTGGAGACGACCCCGGTCGGGGATCCTCGTAGCCGCTCACGGCGCAAGCGGATACGGCAACCCCTCTACTCTGCCACATGCTCCCGGATGGCAGGGAACCCGGCCCGGTCGAGCGCGGCCCGGTCCTTCTTGTCCAACTGGTCCACGACGGAGGTGAGCATGTCCGGGCGGCGTTGGGCGGTCCGGCGCAGTGCCTCGTCCCGCCGCCAGCGGGCGATCCGCCCGTGGTCGCCGGAGCGGAGGACCTCCGGCACCTCGAGGTCGCGCCAGCTCGGCGGCTTGGTGTAGACCGGCGCCTCCAGCAGCCCGTGCGCGTGCGACTCCTCGTCCAGTGAGCCGGCGTTGCCGAGCACCCCGGGCAGCAGCCGGGTGACCGCCTCCAGGATCACCAGCACCGCCACCTCGCCGCCGAACAGGACGTAGTCGCCGAGGGAGACCTCGGTCACCGGCATCCGGGTGGCGGCGTGCTCCAGCACCCGCTGGTCGATGCCCTCGTACCGGCCGCAGGCGAAGAGGAGGTGCTCCTCGGCGGCCAACTCGTGCGCCATGGCCTGGGTGAACCGGGCCCCGGCCGGGGAGGGGACCAGCAGCCGGGGCGGCGGGGCCTGCGCCGGGGCGAGCGCGTCGAGCGCCTCGCCCCACGGCTCCGGCCGCATCACCATGCCCGGTCCGCCGCCGTACGGCGTGTCGTCGACCGTGCGATGCACGTCGTGGGTCCAGGTCCGCAGGTCGTGTACGGCCAACCGGAGCACCCCCCGCGCCCGGGCCCTGCCGATCAGCGACAGGTCGAGCGGGGTGAGGTACTCCGGGAAGATCGACACGACGTCGACGCGCATGGCGGGGGTCGCTCCTGCGGATGTCACGGTTGAAGCCGGCGTCACAGGTCGAGCAGCCCGCCCGGCGGGTCGACGACGACGCGACCGCCGGCCAGGTCGACCTCCGGCACGATCGCCCGGACGAACGGGATGAGCGCGGTACGCCCCTCGGGGCGCCGCACGACCAGCAGCTCGGAGGCGGGCGCGTGGTCGATGCGGGCCACCTCGCCCAGGTGTTCGCCGTCCGGGGTGACCACGGCCAGCCCGACGAGCTGGTGGTCGTGGAACTCCTCCGGGTCCTCCGGAGGCGCGATGCCGGCACTGTCCACCACGAGCAGCGTGCCCCGGAGCGCCTCGGCGACGTCCCGGTCGAGCACGCCCTCGAAGACGACCAGCAGGCGCCCCTGGTGCCAACGGGCGGACTCGATGGTCAGCCGGTCGGGCACCTGGTAGGGCACGCCCGGACCGGGTGCCGGGTTCGCGGGCCTCGCCCCCGGCTCGGTGGTCAACACCGATCCGGGGGCGAATCGCGCTTCAGGCTCGTCGGTCCGCACTTCCACGGTGACCTCACCACGGACACCGTGCGGCTTACCGATCCTGCCGATGACGAGGAGCATCAGTACGAGTCGACGATGTCGACGCGTACTCCGCGCCCGCCGATGGAGCCGATCACCTGGCGCAGCGCCTTGGCGGTCCGGCCGGACCGCCCGATCACCGTGCCGAGGTCCTCCGGGTGCACGCGGACTTCGAGCCGCTTCCCCCGACGGGAGTCCACCAGCCGGACGCGCACGTCGTCCGGGTGGTCGACGATCCCCTTGACCAGGTGCTCCAGGGCCGGACGAATGGCCACGTCAGGCCTGCTCGCCGGAGTCCGTACCGGCCTGCGCCTCGGCCTTCGGCGCCTCGGCCTTCTCGGCCTTCTTCGCCGGCTTGGCCGGGGCGTCGGTCAGACCGGCCGCGGCCTTCGCCTCGGCCTCGTACGCCTCCTGGCGGTTGACCCGCTCCGCGGCGACCTTCAGCGGCGGCGGGGCCGGCAGGCCCTTGAACTTCTGCCAGTCGCCGGTCAGCTCCAGCAGACGCTGCACCGCCTCGCTCGGCTGGGCGCCGACGGACAGCCAGTACTGGACCCGGTCCGACTTGACCTCGATCACCGAAGGGTCTTCCTTCGGCTGGTAGATCCCGACGAACTCGATCGCGCGACCGTCCCGCTTGGTGCGGGAGTCGGCGACGACGATGCGGTACTGCGGGTTGCGGATCTTGCCCATCCGCAGGAGCCGGATCTTTACGGCCACAGTGTTTTCGCTCCTGTTGCGATTCTCACCGGCCCGAACGGGCGGTGCGGCGGGGTGAGAGCCGACCGGCACAGTGGGGATGGGCCGGGGACTGCTCGGGTGGACTGGCGGCATGCCCGGGTTAGAGGGCGCCGGACACGCGCCGGATACCAGCCAGCCATTCTGCCAGATTCCAGGCCGATCCCTCGCACCGGGTCGGCCGACACCCGCCGGACGGCCGGGGTCAACGGACGGGCGGGCGGTCCCAGCCCGGCGGCAGGGCCGACGGCGCGACCCAGTCCGACGGTGGGGTGAAGTCACACCAGGTGCCGTCGAAGGGGAACTTCCCCGCCTCGGCGAGCGCGATCACCCGCCGCCCCTCGGCACGGACCGCGGCCTCGTCGGCCACCCAGTAGTGCTCGGGCAGGGCGAGCCGCTCGGCGAACTCCTCCTCGTCCTTCCACTGCCAGCTCAGGTCCGATCGCACGACCACGTCGAGGTCCTGGTCGACCATGTCGACACCGGCGAGGTGACCGTCGTCCCAGCGGACGCCCGGTTCCTCCAGGTTCACGTACCAGTTGGCGAAACATCCCTCGTCGTCGGAGAACCACCAGACCGAGTGGGCGGCCCCGGCGGGCAGGAACTTCAGCAACGGCGGGCCGTTCCAGCGGCTCACCGCCAGCCCGTACGACGGGGAGGTCACCCACTCGGCGAACGGCATCGTCCGCATGCCCCGGCCGTCGGCGCTGACCTCGCTGGCCACCGGGGAGTCCCGGGCGATCCACAGCAGCAGGCCGCGCTCGTCGTCACTGACCACCCGGGCCGGGCGGACCCAGCCGATCCGGCCCCGCCGCACGTTCCGGTGCACGATCAGTCGTCCCGGCTCGAACCGCACCCGCGCCTCCCCCGTTCGCTGTCCCGCCGTCCCGCCGACTCGCCGGTCCGCCTGCCCGTCTGTAGGGGACCCCTGCTCCGCACCAGGCGGTAACCGGGGTCCCCTGCTACCACCTCAGGTCAGTACGCCCGGGCGAGGATGGCGACCAGGTCGGGCTCGTCCTCCGAGTCGGGCACGGAACCGTCGGCCCGCAGCAGGCAGCGCACGGTCACGCCCTGGGCGTTCGCCTCGGCCTCGCCCGCGACACCCACCGCCGACCACGGCACCCGGGCCCAGCCGGTGCCGGCGGCCTCGATCGCCTCGGCCAGGGTGGCCACCTCGCGGGTACGGGACTCGCGGTGGGCCAGCGCCTGGTCGTACAGGGCCTGCTGGTCGGCGGTGAGCGCGGCGAGCACCGCGTCGAGCACGTCGGTCACCGGCACCGGGGTCTTCGAGCCGTCCGTCCGGCGGACCACCACCGCGTTGCCGGCCGCCAGGTCACGGGGGCCGACCTCGACGCGTACCGGGTAGCCGCGCAGCTCGGCGTCGACGGCCCGGCGGCCGAACGGGGTGTCGGTGCGGTCGTCGAGCGCGACCCGGACCCCGGCGTCGCGCAGCGCGTCACGGAGCTTGCCGGCCGCCTCACCGACGCCCTCGCCGTCCTTGACCACCATCACGTACACCTGGATCGGCGCCAGCTTCGGCGGCACCCGCAGGCCGTTGTCGTCGCCGTGGCACATGATCAGGCCGCCGAGCATCCGGGTCGAGGTGCCCCAGGAGGTCGTCCAGGCGTGCTCCCGGCCGCCCTCGGCCGAGGAGTAGGTGATGTCGAACGCCTTGGCGAAGTTCTGCCCCAGCTCGTGGCTGGTGCCGAGCTGGAGGGCCTTGCCGTCGCCCATCATGCCTTCGAGGGTGTAGGTCGCGGTCGCCCCGGCGAACCGCTCCCGGGCGGTCTTCAGACCCACCTGCACCGGGATGGCCAGGACGTTCACCATCAGGTCCTCGTACGCCTCGTGCAGGATCCGGCGGGCGTAGGCGCGGGCGTCCTCGCGGGTGGCGTGCGCGGTGTGCCCCTCCTGCCAGAGGAACTCGCTGGTCCGCAGGAAGACCCGGGGGCGCAGCTCCCAGCGGACCACGTTGGCCCACTGGTTGAGCAGGAGCGGGAGGTCCCGGTAGGAGTCCACCCACTTGGCCATGAACTCACCGATGACCGTCTCGCTGGTCGGCCGCACGACCACCGGCTCGGCGAGCTGCTTGCCGCCGCCGTGGGTGACCACCGCCAGCTCGGGCGAGAAGCCCTCGACGTGCTCGGCCTCCCGCTTGAGGTAGCTCTCCGGGATGAAGAGCGGGAAGTATGCGTTCTCCGCGCCGGCGTCCTTGATCCGGGCGTCCATCTCGGACTGCATCCGTTCCCAGATGGCGTAGCCGGCCGGTCGGATGACCATGGTGCCCCGCACCGGCCCGTTGTCGGCGAGCTTCGCCTTGGCGATCAGGTCCTGGTACCAGCGGGGGAAGTCCTCCGCGCGGGGAGTGAGCACGCGTGCCATGACCGGACATCCTATGCGCCCGGCCGGCGACGGCCGCGACCGGACGCGGCTGGTCCCGTCGGTCCGGGGCGAACGGCGGACGGCTCTGCCATCATGAGAGAGCCCGTTCCGGGCTGCCGAGCCGAGCCCGCCGGCCTCCCGGCCATCCGAAAACCGGACGAACGACCCGGGCCGGCGACGCGGAGAACGGAAGGCGGACGGTGGACCTTGCCGAGGCGATGCGCCAGATGCTGCGCGCGTCGCACCGTACCCGCCCGGAGGACCTGCCGGAGCTGGTGATGCGGGTCGCGCCGCTGCTGGACGCGAACGCGGTGCTGCTCCACCTCGTCGACCACCAGCAGCGGTGGCTGGTGCCGCTCACCGGCACGCTCCCCCCGGCCCGCCAACCGGTGCCGATCTCGGGCACGGTCGCCGGACGGACGTTCAGCACGCTGGCCGACCACGAGGTCCCCGGCCCGGACGGGATGTCGCTCTGGATTCCCCTGCTGGACGGCGCCGAGCGACTCGGGGTGCTGGAGGTGGTCAGTGCCGGCGGCTACGACGAGGCGCGCCACGACGATCTGCGGATCTTCGCCACCCTGATGGCCGAGCTGCTGATCACCCGGGGCCTCTACGGTGACACCCTGGAGCTGGTCCGGCGACGCGCGCCGATGCAGCTGCCCGCCGAGCTGCTGCGCGCCCAGCTCCCGCCGCTGACCTTCGCCACCGAACGGCTGGTGATCAGCGGACTGCTGGAGCCCTGCTACGAGGTGGGCGGGGACGCCTTCGACTACGCGGTCAACGGTGACCTGGCCCACCTGGCGCTCCTCGACGCGGTCGGCCACGGCTCGCAGGGCGGCCTGCGGGCCGCCGTGCTCGCCTCGATCGCGCTGGCCGCGTACCGCAACGCCCGGCGCGCCGCGCTGCCGCTGATCGAGACGTACCACCACATCGACCGGGCGGTCCGGGCCCACGACCGGGCCGGGATGATCACGGCGGTCCTGGCCGAGCTGGACCAGGGCACCGGGCGGCTACGGGTGATCTCGGCCGGGCATCCGAGCGGGCTGGTGCTGCGCGGCGGCAGGGTGGTGCGGGTCCTGCCGACACCGACCGCGCTGCCGATGACCCTGGGCGATCTGCAAGCTCCACGGGTGGTCGAGGAGGACCTGCAGCCCGGCGACGACGTGCTGCTCTACACCGACGGGATCGTCGAGGCACGCTCGGCCGACGGTGAGCCGTTCGGCGTGGACCGGCTGGTCGACTTCGCCGTCCGGGCCCTGGCCGACGGCCTGCCCGCCCCGGAGACCACCCGCCGGCTCGTGCACGCCATCCTCGACTACCAGAACGACGAGCTGACCGACGACGCCACCGTGTTGATGGCCCGTTGGCTGGGCTGACGCGTCCCCACGCGCCCGCTGCGACCACGTGCCCCCGTACCGCACGAGCGCGGCGACCCGGCCGGTGCGCGACCGTAGACTTCGGCCGGATGGACGGAATCCGGGACACCGCGCGACAGCGGCTGCGCGACACGATCGTCGACGCCGCCCGCGCGCAGACCGTCGCCGTCGGCTGGGACGGCGTCCGCATGGGCAGCGTGGCGAACGCGGCGGGGGTGAGCCGGCAGACCGTCTACAACGAGTTCGGCAGCAAGGCGGGGCTGGCCGAGGCGCTCGCCCGCCGCGAGGTCGACCGGTTCGTCGCGGACGTCCGGGCGGCGCTGCGCCGGCACGGCGACGACGTGCGGGCCGGGGCGTACGCGGCGATCGCGCACACCCTCACCGAGGCGGCCGGGAACCCGTTGATCAAGGCGATCCTGACCAGTGCTCGCGGCGGCTCGGACGCGCTGCTGCCCTACCTGACCACCCGCGCGGAGCTGGTGCTCGACGAGGCGACGGACGCGTTGCTGGAATGGGCCGGCCACCGGCTGCCGGAGGCCGACCCGGCGGCCCTGGCCTTCGCCGCCGACGCGGTCGTCCGCCTGGTGGTCAGCCACATCGTGCTGCCGCAGGCACCTCCCGACCGGACCGCGCGGCACCTGACGAACCTGGCCCTCCACCTTCTCTCCGCCACCACCCCGACCGCCGTTCCCATTCCGGCCGCCGTGCCCACCCCGGCGGTCGGCCACGAGGTCACGGGCGCCCGGCGGGTCGCCCCGCCGGCTTCCTGAGCGCCGGCCGGGAGGACTCCGTGTCTCCGCAGGTTCAGCGGAGCGGGCGGCCCCGGAGGACGACGCGGGTGGGGGCGCGCACGACACGCAGGTCGCGGCGCGGGTCCTCGGGGTAGACGACCAGATCGGCGGGGCCACCCTCGGTGAGTCCGCCGAAGCCGAGCCAGGCCCGCCCGCCCCAGGAGGCGGCGGCGAGCACGTCCGCCGGGGACATCCCGGCCCGCTCGTGCAACAGCAGCATCTCGTCGGCGGCCAGCCCGTGGTCGATGCCGCCGCCCGCGTCGGTGCCGACGTAGATCGGCACACCGGCCTCGTACGCGGCCCGGACCACGTCGGGGAAGCCGTCCCGCAGGGCGAGCATGTGGTCGGCGTATCCGGGGAACTTCTCCCGCGCCTGGTCGGCGATCCGGCCGAAGGTCTGAATGTTGATCATGGTGGGCACCAGGGCGGTCCCGCGCCGGGCCATCTCGTCGACCAGGTCGACGCCGAGGCCGGTGCCGTGCTCCACCGAGTCCACCCCGGCCCGCACCATGATCGCCACGGCCTCCTCGGAGAAGGTGTGCACTGCGGCACGCACCCCGGCGGCGTGCGCGGCCTCGACCGCTGCGGTCATGGTCGCCGCGTCCCAGGCCGGCGCGAGATCCCCGACGCCCCGGTCGATCCAGTCGCCGACCAGCTTGACCCAACCGTTGCCGGCGCGGGCCTGCGCGGCCACGGTCGCGGCCACCTCGGCCGCGGGCACCTCCACCCCGATGTCCCGCAGGTAGCGCCGGGGCGGGGCGATGTGCCGGCCGGCGCGCGCCAGTCGCGGCAGGTCGGGGTCGTCGTCGAGTTCCGGGTACGGATACGGCGAACCGGCGTCGCGGATGGCCAGCACCCCGGCGTCCCGGTCGACGATGGCCAGTTCCCGCGCCTGCTCCAGCGAGCCGACCGGCGCGCCGCCCCGGACGATGCCGATGTGACAGTGCGCGTCGACCAGGCCGGGCAGGATCCACCCGCCGTCGGCGATCGTCTCCGCGCCGGCGACCGGCTCGAAGGTCACCCGGTCCCCCACCAGCCACAGGTCGCGCTCCTCGTCGTCGGGGAGCACCACGCCGCGTACGTGCCAGGCCATTCGTCCTCCGTCTTACCGGTAGCGGGCGGTCGGAGCCATTCTTCCCCGCCGCGCCGGGGGTCGCGGACCACCCTCCCGCCACCTGTCACATCCGTAACGAATCAAACACGCAGCGCAACACGAACGGTCGATTGACAGATTTATTTATTTAAGCCTGCCTTGATGTAGAGGACACGCGGGATCAAGATGCACCGATGGATCCCGGGGCACCCGGGCCTCTTCTCCTCGCCTCACAAAGGAGTGTCACAACCGTGTCACCACGAAGATGGCGTGTGGCAGTGCTCGGTCTCGCGGTCGGCCTGACCATCCCCGTCGGTGCCGTCGGGCACCCCGCCTCGGCCGCGCCGGACCAGGCCGGAACCGCGCGGGCGGTGGCCGCCAAGGTCGACAAGAAGGTCACCAAGCGGATCGCCGACACCGGCAAGTCGGCCTTCTGGGTCTTCCTCGACAGCCAGGCCGACCTGACCACCACGGCGAAGCTGCGCACCAAGGCGGAGAAGGGCGCCGCCGTGCTGCGGGCCAAGACCGCCCACGCCGAGCGCAGCCAGGCCGGACTCCGTAGCCTGCTGACCAAGCGGGGGGCCGAGTTCACGCCCTTCTGGCTGGTCAACACCATCAAGGTCACCGGCGACGCCAAGCTCCTCGAGGAGCTGGCCACGCACGGCGACGTACGGGAGATCGTCGCCGACGACCCGGTGAGCATCCCCGAGCCGCTCCCGGGCCAGACCCTCGCGACGGTGAACGGCATCGAGTGGAACATCGACCGGATCAACGCCCCGCAGGTCTGGAACGAGCTGGGCGTCCGGGGCGAGGGCGTCGTCATCGGCGGGATCGACACCGGTGTCAACTACCTGCACCCCGCCCTCAACGCCAGTTACCGGGGCCGCAGCGCCGACGGCAGCTACGACCACAACTACAACTGGTTCGACCCGTCCGGCTCGTGCAGCGCCGACGAGCCCTGCGACAACAACGACCACGGCAGCCACACCATGGGGAGCATGGTCGGGCTGGACGGCGAGAACGTCGTCGGCGTCGCCCCGAACGCGAAGTGGATCGCCGCCAAGGGCTGCGAGTCCAGCTCCTGCTCGCGGACCTCGCTGCTGGCCTCCGGGCAGTGGATGCTCGCCCCGACCGACATCAACGGCGCGAACCCCCGCCCGGACCTCGCGCCGGACGTGATCAACAACTCGTGGGGCAACACCACCTACGACCCGTGGTACGCCGAGACCGTCTCGGCCTGGGTGGCCGCCGGCATCTTCCCGGCGTTCTCCAACGGCAACAGCGGGCCCGGCTGCAACACCTCGGGCAGCCCCGGCATGTACTCGATCAGCTACAGCTCCGGCGCGTTCGACGTGAACAACGCGATCGCCAGCTTCTCCAGCCGGGGCACCGGCGAGAACGGCGAGATCAAGCCGAACATCGCCGCTCCGGGTGCGAACGTCCGCTCGTCCACCCGCACCGGCTACGGCTCGTTCAGCGGCACCTCGATGGCCTCGCCGCACACCGCCGCCACGGTGGCGCTGATGTGGTCGGCCTCCCCCGCCATCCACGGGGACATCGCCGCCACCCGGGCCATCCTGGACCAGACCGCCATCGACGTGGACGCCCTCACCTGCGGCGGCACCGTCGCGAAGAACAACGTCTTCGGTGAGGGCCGGCTCGACGCGTACGCGGCGGTCGACGCGACCCCGCGCGGCGCGCTCGGCACCGTGGACGGCCACGTCACCTCCGGTGGCGCGCCGCTCGCCGGGGCCACCGTGGCCGTGACCGGCCCGATGACCCGCACCGGTGCCACCGCCGCCGACGGGTCGTACGGGTTCGACCGGCTCATGGTCGGCGACTACACCGTGACGGTCAGCAAGTTCGGCTACGTCACCGCCACCGGGCAGGTGACGGTCACCGAGAACCAGACGGTCAGCAAGGACGTCGTCGTCGAGCAGGCCCCCTCGGCCACGCTCAGCGGCACGGTGAGCACCTCGGCCGGACCGGCGACGGGCGCTACCGTCAGCGTGCTGAACACCCCGCTCACCGCCACCGCCGACGAGCAGGGCAACTACTCGGTGACCGTCCCGCAGGGCAGCTACGAGGTGCGCTTCACGCACGCCTACCGGTGCGCGGACGCGGTCACCCGGTCGACGACGGTCGACGCCGACACGGACCTGGACGTCGCCCTGCCCGACCGGGTGGACAGCTTCGGGTACGCCTGCGGCGCGGCCGGCGGCACCTTCACCCCCGGCACCGAGCTGGTGAACGTCACCGGCGACGACCGGGCCACGCCGATCTCCCTGCCCTTCCGGGTGCCGCTGTACGGAAAGTCGTACAAGGACGCCTGGGTCAGCACCAACGGTGTGCTGGGCTTCGGCACCTCCTCCACCAACCGGGTCAACACCACGATTCCCAGCACGGTCGCCCCGAACCTCGCCCTCTTCCCGTTCTGGGACGACCTCTACGTCGAGACCGACTCGGCGATCTACACCACGGTCGGCGGCAGCGCCCCGCGCCGGACCTTCACCGTGGAGTGGCGCAACGTGGCGATCTACGCCAACCGCAGCCAGCGGCTGACGTTCAGCGCCACGATCGGCGAGGACGGCTCGGTCGTCTACCGGTACAAGGACATCGCCGGCACCGGCGACGAGACCGGCACCGGGGCCACCATCGGCCTGGAGAACGCCGACGGCACCGCCGGCTTCCTCTACTCCTTCAACACCGGCGCGGTCGCCGACGGCACCGCCATCGCGTTCCGCACCACCCGCACCGGCGTCCTCTCCGGCGTGCTCACCGACGCCAACGACGGGCTGCCGCTGACCGGGGCGACGGTCACCGCCACGGTCGGCGACGCCACGGTCAGCGACACCTCGGACGCCAGCGGCCGGTACCTGATCCAGGCCCCGGCCGGCGCGGTCGAGCTGAGCCTGGCCCAGCCGAACTACGAGACCTCCAACGCCACGACCACCCTGGCCGCCGGCGCGCTGGAGACCCGGTCGGCGGCGCTGCGCACCGCCCGGATCGGCGCCAACGCCAGCAGCCTCACGGCCACCGCTCCGGCCGGGCAGACCCGCAGCCGGTCGATCGCCCTGAGCAACACCGGGGCGCTCGGCACCGACGTCACGGTCACCGAACTGGACGCCGACGGGTTCCCGGCGGACCTCGGCTGGCTGGAGTTGTCCGGCACCACCGCCACCGTGGCGGCCGGCGGCCGGCACACCGTCGGGGTGACGATCCGCACCGCCGGGCTGGCCCCCGGCAGCCACCACCAGGCGAAGGTGCAGATCAGCTCGGCCAGCGGCCGGAAGCCGGTGATCGTCCTGCCGGTCACCCTGGTCGTGCCGAGCTACACGCTGGCCATCGACGCCGGGGGCACCGCCGGCCGGACCGACGTCGAGGGGCAGACCTGGTCGCCCGACCAGGCGTACTCCGCCGGCAAGGCGGGTTACCTCGGCACCTCGAGCCGCCGGACCACCAGCACGAAGATCACCGGCACCAACGACCCGGCCCGCTTCGCCACCCAGCGCGAGGGGATGTACGAGTACCGGGTCGACGGGCTCGCCGACGGCTGGTACACCGTCGAGCTGGACTTCGCCGAGGTCAAGCAGCAGCGGCCGGACAAGCGCGTCTTCGACGTGCTGCTGGAGGGCCAGGAGGTGCTGCCCTCGCTGGACGTGGCCGGTGAGGTCGGCAGCTACGCCGCGTTGAACCGCACGTACACCGTCCAGGTGACCGACGGGCAGCTCAACGTCCGGTTCGTCACGCACGCCGGCTACGGCCAGCCGATCGTCAACGCCCTCCGGGTGACCAACCGCCCGGACCTCGGCGTCTGACCTGAGATGAGGCAAGTGGGGCCCGGCCGGAAGGCCGGGCCCCACGTCGTCGTACGCGGATCAGGCCCCCCGCTCCAACACCGCCCGCCGCCGGGCGGTCAGCGCCGGCAGGTCGACCGAGACCTTCCACGGGCGTTCGGTGACGAAGACGTCGTCGGTGTGGGTGACCGCCTCGTTGACCAACTCGCACGGAAGGTCCTTCGGCAGGTCGTCGAGGTCGTCGACCGTCCACTCCGACCGCTCGGGCAGGATGGGCGCCGCAGTCTACGCGTCCATCGGATCACCCTAAGCTGTCGACACGCTGGTCAGCCCTGCTTGCCGTCGCCCTTGCCGAACTTGTTGAAGTCGATCTTCGGGAGCTTGAAGCCCGGCGGCAGCCCACCCGGCCCACCCAGGTCGTTCGGGTTCATCCCCGGCGGGAGCTGGGGCATGCCACCCGGGAAGCCACCGGGCATCCCGGCGCCGGCACCGGTACGCGGCCGGTTGCCGCCCTTGGTGCCCTTGCGCTTGTTCTTCGGGCTCTTGGTGGCCTTGCGCCGGCCCGCGCCGGGCAGCCCCATCATGCCGCCCATCTGCTTCATCATCTTCTGCGCGTCGGCGAAGCGGTTGAGCAGCTGGTTGACGTCCATCACGGTGACCCCGGAACCGTTGGCGATCCGGGCCCGCCGGGAACCGTTGATGATCTTCGGGGTGGTGCGCTCGGCCGGGGTCATCGACCGGATGATCGCGGTGACCCGGTCGAAGTGCTTGTCGTCCAGCTCGGCGAGCTGGTCCTTCATCTGCCCCATGCCGGGCATCATGGCCAGCACGTTGGCGATCGGGCCCATCCGGCGGACCGCGATGAGCTGGTCGAGGAAGTCCTCCAGGGTGAACTGCTCGCCGCCCATCAGCTTGGCGGTCATCTTCTCCTTCTGATCGGTGTCGAAGGCCTGCTCGGCCTGCTCGATCAGAGTGAGGACGTCGCCCATGCCGAGGATGCGGCTGGCCATCCGGTCCGGGTGGAAGACGTCGAAGTCCTCCAGCTTCTCGCCGGTGGAGGCGAACAGGATCGGCTGCCCGGTGACCTCCCGGACGGACAGCGCGGCACCGCCCCGGGCGTCGCCGTCGAGCTTCGACAGCACGACACCGGTGATACCGACGCCGTCCCGGAATGCCTCGGCGGTGCGGACGGCGTCCTGACCGACCATCGCGTCGATGACGAAGATGACCTCGTCGGGGTCGACCGCGTCCCGGATGTCGGCGGCCTGCTGCATCATCTCGGCGTCGATACCGAGCCGGCCGGCGGTGTCGACGATGACGACGTCCCGGGCGGCCCGCTTCGCGTGCTCGATCGAGGCCCGCGCCACCTGCACCGGGTCACCGGTGCCGTTGCCGGGCTCCGGAGCGTACACCTCGACACCGGCCCGACCGCCGAGAACCTGGAGCTGCCCGACGGCGTTGGGGCGCTGGAGGTCGGCGGCGACCAGCAGCGGCTGGTGCCCCTGGGCCTTGAGCCAGCGGGCCAGCTTGCCGGCGAGGGTGGTCTTGCCGGAGCCCTGGAGACCGGCCAGCATGATCACGGTCGGCGGCTGCTTGGCGAACTGGAGCCGCCGCCCCTCGCCGCCGAGGACGGCGATCAGCTCCTCGTTGACGATCTTGATGATCTGCTGGGCCGGGTTGAGCGCCTGGGAGACCTCGACGCTGCGCGCCCGCTCCTTGACGTTCGCGATGAAGCCCTTGACCACCGGCAGCGCGACGTCGGCCTCCAGCAGCGCCAGCCGGATCTCGCGCGCGGTGGCGTCGATGTCGGCGTCGGTGAGCCGACCCTTGCCGCGGAGCTTGGTGAAGATCCCGGAGAGGCGGTCACTCAAGGTGTCAAACACGCGAACATCCCGTTTGTCAGTGTTACGGCGGGCACGACCCGGCCGGGCAACAGGGTCCGACCAACGTTTAGCGTAGCCCGCCGCCGACAGCCACGCCTCCGGCCGGGCACGTGCGCACCGCGTCGAGGTGGTTGCAGGGGGCCCTTCCTCATCAAAATGCGGTAACAAGGTGCCCCTGCAACCACCCGCCACCGCAACCACCCACCACCCACCACCGCACGGCGCAGCCAGCCGCACCGCAACCAACCTCCGGCGTAGTCGCCTCACACGGCGGCGAGGACGGTGGCCTCCAGGTGGGCGCGGGTGTCGTCGTCCGGGCCGGTGCCGACCAGGTAGAAGGCGTCCACCACGTCCCCGCCGAGGGTGGAGATGCGGGCCGCCCGCACCTCGACGCCGGCCGCGTCCAGCGCGCTGGTCACCCGGTAGAGCAGTCCCGCCGCGTCGGCCGCCCGTAGCTCCAGCACCACGGCGTCGGTCGCGGCGTCCCGGTGCCAGACCACCCGGGGGGCGGCGCCACCGGCGCGGGCGGCCAGGGCCCGGCCCCGCAGCCGCTGGATGACCGAGACGTCGCCGGCCACGGCGCGGCGCAGGTCGGCGGCGAGCGCAACCGGATCCGGCGGCAGCCCGTAGCGAGGCTGGACCCGGCAGGTGACCAGGGCCCGGCCGTCGACCGTGGCGGCGTCGGCGGCGACCACCTCCAGCCGGTGCAGGGCCAGGCAGCCGGCCACGGTCGCGAGCAGGCCCCGCCGGTCCGCCGCGGCCACCGCCACCGTGTCGGCGGTCAGGTGGACGACCGGCAGCGGCTCCGCCAGCAGCGCCGGATCCGGGGCGGGTGGTGCGGGCAGGGCACCGGTGTCCAGCGCGGTACGAACCCGGCCGACGAGGCCGGCGACGAGGCGTCCCTTCCAGTCCGACCAGGCGCCCGGTCCGGTGGCCGCCGCGTCCGCCCGGACCAGGGCGTGCAGCAGGTCGAGGGTGGCCACGTCGCCGACCGCCTCGGCGACCTGGGTGATGGTCACCGGGTCGTCCAGGTCCCGCCGGGTGGCCACGTCCGGCAGGAGCAGGTGCAGCCGGACCAGCGTGCCGATCAGCACCACCTCGGCCGGGGGCAGCCCGACCCGGGTCGCCACCGCCTCGGCCAACGGTGCGCCGAGCACGCTGTGGTCGGCGACGACGGGGCCGTCGGCACCGTCGCCCGGCAGCCCCTTGCCGATGTCGTGCAGGAACGCGCCGAGCAGCAGCAGGTCGGGGCGGTCCACCTCGCGGGCGAACCGGCTCGCCTCGGCGGCGGCCTGGACCAGGTGCCGGTCGACGGTGTACCGGTGCACCGGGTTGTGCTGCGGCAGGCTGCGCAGCCGGGGCCACTCGGGCAGCCAGGCGTCGACCAGTCCGTACCGGTCGCAGGTCTCCCAGGCGGCGACCAGGCCCGGACCGGCCCCGAGCAGGGTGACCAGCGCGGCGCGGGCCTCCGCCGGCCAGGGCGACGGCAGCGGCGGGCAGTACGCCGCGAGCCACTCGCAGGTGGCGCGGGCGATCGGCAGCCGGGTGGTCGCCGCGGCGGCGGCGACCCGGAGGGAGAGAACCGGGTCGGGGCGGGCCCCGATGGCGGTACGGGCGAGCACCAGCTCACCGTCGTGCTCGACCACGTCCCGGGCGACCGGACGGCGCACCGGCCGTCCGTCGGCGCCCCGTCGTCGCCGGACGCGCAGCCGGTCGGCGGCCCGCCAGGCGTCGTCGAGCGCGTGGCTGACCGTGCGGGCGTCCCCGGCGACCCGGCGCAGCAGGGCGTCCCCGTCGCCGACGGCGGCCCCCGGGGGCGGGGCGGGTGCGGGCTGACGCAGACCGAGCAGCGCGGCGACTCCGGCGCGTGCCTGCGCGAGCAGCCGGTCGACCCGCCGGCCGACCTGCTGGTGCAGGGCGTCCCGGGTGTCCAGCAGCCGCAGGTGGGCGGCCCGGACCGCCGGGCGCAGCGCGTCGGTGAGCCCGGCGGTGGCGATGGCCCGCAGGATGCCCACGTCGCGCAGCCCGCCGGCCGCCTCCTTGAGGTCCCCCTCCAGCAGGAAGGCCAGCTCGCCGTGGGTCTGCCAGCGGCTTTCGGTGACCTCCCGCAGCGCGGGGAGCTGACGGACGGCGGTACGCCGCCACTGGTCGGCGGCGGTGCGCACCAGCTCGTCGGCGACGGCCCGGTCCCCGGCGACGTACCGGGCGTCGAGCAGGCCCAGGGAGACCTTGACGTCGTCCAGGGCCACCGAGAGCGCCTCGCCGACGGTGCGTACCGAGTGGTCCAGCCGCACCCCGGCGTCCCAGACCGGATACCAGATCGAGGCGGCCAGGTCGTCGATGCCGGGCACGCCGGTGTGCACCAGCACCAGGTCGAGGTCGCCGTGGGGTGCGCACTGCCGGCGACCGAGACCGCCGACGGCGACCAGCGCGACGCCCGCCCGCTCGGGCAGCAGGGTGCGCAGCCACCGGTCGTGCTGCTCGGCCCGGTCACGCCGGGCGGCCTCGCCGACGCCGACGACCCCGCCGACCGCGGGAACCGGGCCGCCGGGGGCGGCGGTCGGATCCGGTGCGTTCGGCGGGGTCATCGTGGCTCGGCGATCAGAGGGCGTCGAGGCCGCGCTCGCCGGTACGGACGCGGACGACCTCCTCGACGGCGGTCACCCAGACCTTGCCGTCGCCGATCTTGCCGGTCCGGGCGGCGCCGACGATGGCGTCCACGACCTTCTCGACGTCGATCTCGTCGGTGAGCACCTCGACCCGGATCTTGGGCAGGAACTCGACGGTGTACTCGGCACCCCGGTAGACCTCGGTGTGCCCCTTCTGCCGGCCGTAACCCTGGACCTCGCTGACGGTCAGGCCGGCCACGCCGAGGGCGTGCAGGGCCTCCTTCACCGCGTCCAGCTGATACGGCTTGATGACCGCGGTCACCAGCTTCATGTCCAACCCTTCCATCGCAGAAACGTTAGCCCGCGACCTTCTCGCCGACTCCGGTGGTGGGTGCGGGCTCGGCTGCCTTCGACGGCGTCGTCGCCGCCGGGGTGCCGATGCCGGCCATCGCGAAAGCGCCACCGGCGCTGCCGCCCGAGGGCGAGAGGTCGTAGCCGCTCTCCGCGTGCTCGGTGATGTCGATGCCGTTGACCTCGGCCTCGGCGGAGACCCGGAAGCCGATGGTCTTCTGGATGACGAAGCCGAGGGCGAAGGCCACCACGAAGGAGTAGACCGTGACGATCAGGGCGCTGAGGGCCTGCACGCCGAGCTGGGTGACCCCGCCGCCGTAGAAGAGGCCCTCGTCGGCGACGAGCGAGCTGACCGAGCTGGTGCCGAAGAGGCCGATCCAGAGGCAGCCGATCCAGCCACCGACGAAGTGCACGCCGACCACGTCGAGGGAGTCGTCGTAGCCGAGCTTGTACTTGAGGCCGACGGCGAGGGCGCAGACCGCACCGGCGACGACGCCGAGCAGGACCGCCGCCCACGGGGCGACGAAGGCACAGGCCGGGGTGATGGCGACCAGGCCGGCGATGGCGCCGGAGGACGCGCCGACCAGGGTCGGCCGGCCGTCGCGGATCTTCTCCACCACCAGCCAGCCGAGGACGGCGGCGGCGGTGCAGACCTGGGTGTTGAGGAAGGCGATCGCGGTGGTCGCGTCGGCGGTCAGCTCGGAACCGGCGTTGAAGCCGAACCAGCCGAACCAGAGCAGACCGGTGCCGAGCGCCACCATCGGGACGTTGTGCGGCTTCATGGCCTCCTTGGGCCAGCCGAGCCGCCGGCCGAGCACCAGCACCAGGGCGAGCGCGGCGGCGCCGGCGTTGATGTGCACCGCCGTGCCACCGGCGAAGTCCAGCGCGCCGAGCTTGGCCCCGATGAAGCCGCCGCCCCAGACCCAGTGCGCGACCGGGAAGTAGACCAGGGTGGCCCAGCCGAAGGCGAAGAGCAGCCAGCCGGAGAACTTGGCGCGGTCGGAGATGGCCCCGCTGATCAGGGCGACCGTGATGATGGCGAACATCATCTGGAAGGCCATGAAGACGTAGAGCGGGATGCCGGTCTCGCCCCAGAGGTCGGTCTCGGCCATGAACGTCTTGGTGCCGAGGTACTGACCGACGTCACCGATGACGCCGCCCTGGTCGGTACCGAAGGCCATGCTGAAGCCGTAGAAAAGCCAGAGGACACTGACGAGCCCCATGGCCGAGAAGCTCATCATGATCATGTTGAGCACGCCCTTGGACCGGTTCAGACCGCCGTAGAACAGCGCCAGACCCGGCGTCATGAGCAGCACGAGCGCGGTCGACACCAGCAACCATGCGGTGTTGCCGGTATCGATCGTCGGTGCTTCAGGCACGCTGGCCTCCTAAAGGTGAGGTTCCCTCCTTCACGGCTTCCGGGGCAGCGTCGCCCGTACGCCGGATGCGCGAAAGAATCCGCCCCGGCTGTTTCACCTTCGGTCCCGACCCGGTTTCCGGTCGGTCACGGGTTGTTTCGGACGTGTGAAGAAACCCGCGTCCAGGCGGGTGTGGTGGACCGATGCGCCTGACGGTGGAGGGCCCGCCACAGGCCGCGCCCTAAACTACATAGATGGGAATGAGGTCCTGGGTGCGACGTCGACGGGTGCTACGGGCGTTCAGGTCCTGGACACGGCCGAGGTCGATGGCCGGGGACGAGGCCGAACGGGGCATCGAGTTGCTGACCCGCACCCTCGGCCCCTGGCACCTCGGCACCGTGGACGCCCGGCAGAAGCTGCGGTTCTGGCTGCTGGAGGAGGGCGACCACGCCGGCGCGGTCCGCCTCGCCCGGACCGAGGTCGACGACCGGACGGCGGCCCTCGGCGCGGACCACCCGGACACCCTGGCCGCCCGCTGGGAAATGATCTCCATCGCGTCGAGGACCCCCGACTGGCCCACGGTGATCGCCGAGACACGGCGTCTCGCCGACGACCGGGCCCGGGTGCTCGGCCCGTACCATCGCGACACGCTCAGCACCCGGCACTTCGTCGGCTACTACCTGAGGGACAGCGGGGCGACCGCCGAGGCGGTTCAGGTGTTCACCGACATCCTCGCCGACCTGAAGGCCCTGGAGCGCCCCGCGGAGCAGGAAGTGCGGGGAGCCTGGGTGGGCCTGGCCTACGCGCTGGAGCGGCACGGCGACGTCGAGGGTGCCCTCTGCTACGTGGAGAAGGAGCTCGCCGCCGAGCGGGTCACCTTCTACCCCCAGGACGAGAACATCGGACAGCACCACCTGACGATGCTGCTCGAATGGCGCGACCGGCTCCGCGGCAGGCGTGCCGTGCGCCAGGGTCCCGCGTCCCGCGGTCCGGCGGGTGGCGTCGTCGCCCAGGGTGAGGTGGGCGAGCGGCCTGGGTACCCGACCGGGGAGGGAACCACGGCCGCAGGACACTAGCGCAGCGCCCACTCCAGGGCGTGCCGTTCGTAGTCGAGCAGCCGCAGGTCGCGCATCGGGCGACGGAGGTGACCCTTGTGCACGATCCGGACGAACGCCGGGTCCCCGGCGGCGGCCATCCGGCGGATGCCCTCGACGTGGTCGACGATCCGCTTGCGGATGGTACGGATCAGCCGGTGCCGGTCCCGGGGGATCAGCCCGTACGCGTCGGCGAAGAGACGTAGCCGGCGCGGTCGGTCCGGACGTTTCCAGCCGAGGGTGTAGGAGTCCCGGTCGGAGAAGATCGGCACCCAGGTCCAGGCCGCGTACGCCACGTCGTAGATCCGCGCGCCGGGCGAGGCGAGGTCGAAGTCGATCAGCCCGAGGGTGCCGTCCGGCCGCCAGATCACGTTGTGCGGGGCGGCGTCGTGGTGACAGATGACCTCGGTGTCCGGCGGGGGCGGCCCGAAGGAGCGCCAGACCGCCCCGGGCGGCGGGACGAAGCCGTACTGGGCGTCGTGGAACATCCGCAGCATGGTCGCCACCGTCACCAGCGCCTCGTCGGTGACCCAGTGCGGGGCGAGCGGGTACTCCCCGCACTCCCCCTCCAGGTACGACAGGACCTCGCGGTTGCGCTCGTCCATGCCGTATGCCCGGGGCGCGCCGGTGAAGCCGACGTACTCCAGGTGGCGCAGGAGGGCGTGCACCGCCGGGGTCCACGGTCCGGCGTTGCGCCGGACGGTGTCGCCCACCCGGACGACGGTGCTGACGTTCCCGCCGTGCAGCGGGATCTCCTGTGCGGTCACGTACGGTCTCCCGAGGCCCGGTGCCGGCTGGTGGCGCTCACTCCTCCCGGTGGGAGGGTGTTCGTCGGTGGTCACCCGAGGTTACGCGTCCCGGGCGAGCGGCTCGGTGCCGAGCAGCGCGTCGACGAACTGCGTCGGCTCGAAGGGGGCCAGGTCGTCCTTGCCCTCACCCAACCCCACCAGCTTGACCGGAATGCCGAGTTTGCGCTGGACGGCGATGACGATACCGCCCTTGGCGGTGCCGTCCAGCTTGGTGAGCACCACGCCGGTGACGTTGACCACCTCGGTGAAGACCCGGGCCTGCTCCAGCCCGTTCTGGCCGGTGGTGGCGTCCAGGATGAGCAGCGTCTCGTCGATCGGGCCGTGCTTCTCCACCACCCGCTTGACCTTGCCCAGCTCGTCCATCAGGCCGATCTTGTTCTGGAGCCGGCCGGCGGTGTCGATCAGGACGGTGTCCACCCCGGTGGCGATGCCCCGCTTCACCGCGTCGAAGGCGACGCTGGCCGGGTCGGCCGCCTCCGGCCCGCGCACGGTCTCCGCGCCGACCCGGCCGCCCCAGGTCTCCAACTGGTCGGCGGCGGCGGCCCGGAACGTGTCGGCCGCGCCGAGCAGCACGCTGCGACCGTCCGCGACCAGCACCCGGGCGATCTTGCCGCAGGTGGTGGTCTTGCCCGCGCCGTTGACCCCGACCACCAGCACCACCGCCGGGGTGCCCTCCTTCGGCGCGGTGCGCAGCGAGCGGTCCAGCGTCGGGTCGAGCGCGTTGACCAGCTCGGCGGCGAGCAGGGCGCGCAGTTCGGTGGCGGAGCGGGTGCCGAGCACCCGGGTCCGCTCCCGGAGCCGGTCGACGATCTCCCGGGTGGGGTCGATCCCGACGTCGGCGGTGATCAGGCTGTCCTCGATCTCCTCCCAGGCGTCCTCGTCCAGGTGGTCCCGGCTGAGCAGGCCGAGCAGGCCCTTGCCGAAGACGTTCTGCGAGCGGGACAGGCGGGAGCGCAGCCGGACCAGTCGCCCGGCGGTCGGCTCGGGCACCTCCAGCGGCGGCACCTCCACCACCGGCGGGACCTCCACCAGGGGCGGCTCGACCACGACCCCGGTGGGCGCCTCGACCGGTGGGGCGACGGGCCGATCCTCGACCCGGGTGGGTGCCTGCGCCTCCGGCAGCCGGGGCTCCGGCCGCCGCCGCAGCTTCGGCACGACCAGGCCGGCGACCGACAGGAGCAGCACACCGAGCAGGACCAGTGCGACTACGAGGTAATCCGCCATGCGGAAATCCTGTCAGATGCCGCCACCGTCGGCTCAGCCACCGCGCCCGATCCCCGGTCGAGCTGCGGGACCTCCCGGCGTGAGGCGTGGGTGTCCGAGCCGGCGACAGGGTAGAAATGGTGAGCTGATCTCGCCCCGGAGGTTTCCCATGCCCAGTCCCCGCCTGCTCATCGGCCCGTTGCTGCGACGGGTCGTCGGCACGCGGGCCACCGTCTGGGTGGAGACCAGCGCGCCCGCCGTGGTCCGGGTCCGCACCGCCGACGGGGCCGAGGGCCGTGCGCCCACCTTCACCGCGTACGACCACCACTACGCGCTGGTCGTGGTGGAGGGGCTCACCCCGGACCGCACGTCGACGTACGAGGTGCTGGTCGACGACGAGGTGGCCTGGCCGGAGCCGCGCAGCCCGTTCCCGCCGAGCGTGATCCGCACCCGCGCCGCCGACGACCGCGACCAGCCGGTCCGCCTGGTCTTCGGCTCGTGCCGGGAGACCACCCAGCACTCCACCGCGCGGAAACTCCCGCCGGACGCGCTGGACGCGTACGCCCGGCGGCTGATGGCCGACGCGGACGGCCCGGACCGGCCCGACCTGCTGGTGCTCCTCGGCGACCAGGTCTACGCCGACGAGACCTCGCCCACGGTGCGCCGGCTGCTGCGCCGACGGCGGCGACGGCCGGCGGGCGCGCCGACCGACCAGGTGGTCAGCTTCGACGAGTACACCAAGCTCTACCTGGAGTCGTGGCGGGACCCGGAGATCCGCTGGCTGCTCTCCACCGTGCCCAGCGTGATGATCTTCGACGACCACGAGATCATCGACGACTGGAACACCTCGGCCGCATGGCGGGCCGAGATGCGCGAGCAGCCCTGGTGGGCCGAGCGGATCGGCAGCGGTCTCGCCTCGTACTGGGTCTATCAGCACCTGGGCAACCTGTCCCCGGACGAGATCGCCACCGACCCGGTCTACGCGAAGGTCGTCACCGCCGGGGACGCCACCGAGGTGCTGCGCGAGTTCGGCCACCGGGTCGACGCCGAGTCCGACCTGGCGCACGACACCGAGCGCTGGCGTGCCGTGCAGTACCAGTGGAGCTACGCGCTGGACGTGGGCCGGACCCGGCTGGTGATGCTGGACAACCGGTGCAGCCGGGTGCTCGATCCGGCGCAGCGGGCGATGCTCCCGCCGGGCGAGTGGGCCTGGTTCGTCGACCGGGCGCACGGCGTCTACGACCACCTGGTGGTCGGCTCGTCACTGCCGTGGCTGCTGCCGCCGGGCATCCACCACGTGGAGGCGTGGAACGAGAAGCTGGCCTCCTCCCGCCGACCCTGGGTCGCCAACGCCTCCGAGAAGCTGCGCCGGGCGCTGGACCTGGAACACTGGGCCGCCTTCCAGCGTTCCTTCGACGCGCTCGGGGCGCTCTTCGCCCGGATCGGCACCGGCTCCCCCGGCACGCCCAGGGACCGGGTCGGGGCCGGGCCGGCGTACGCCCCACCGGCCTCGATCAGCGTGCTCGGCGGGGACGTGCACCACTCGTACGTGGCGCGGGCGCGCTTCGGCGACGGCATGGTGACCCCGGTGCACCAGCTCACCTGCTCGCCGATCCACAACCAGGTGCCGGCCGGGATGCGCCCGTTGATGCGGCTGGGCTGGTCGGCGGGGCCCTCGGCGGTGGTCCGCGCGCTGGCCCGCTCGGCCGGGGTACGCCGCTCGTCGGTGCGCTGGCGCAAGCTCAGCGGCCCGTACTTCGGCAACGCGGTCGGCACCCTGCTGCACCGGGAGCGGGAGGCCGAGGTCACCATCGAGGGCACCACCAGCGACGGCAAGCTGCACCCGGTGGCGTACCGACGGCTGACGCGGGAGCGCTGAGCGGCGCGCCGTACCCTCGTGGGCGTGGACGATCAGCTGCCGGAGCCGCTACGGACGGTGGAGCACGAGTTGACCACCCTGCTGCGCCGGGGGCGGACGGTCTCCTGGGGGCTGGTCAAGGAGGTGCACCCGCACCTTGAGCCGAACAGCTACAGCCTCCTGCTCTGGCTGCGGCGCAGCGGGTCGACCCGGCTGACCGACCTCTCCACCCGGCTCGGCGTCGGCAAGGGGACGCTCAGCCGGCAGATCCGGGGGCTGGAGGCGCTCGGGCTGGTCCGTCGGGAGCCGGATCCGCTGGACCGGCGGGCCGCCCAGCTCAGCCTGACCGAGGAGGGGCAGCGTCGCTTCGACGCGGCACGCGGGACCCGGATCGACGAGCTGGAGCACGCCCTGGACGACTGGCCGGCTGAGGACCTGGCGGAGTTCGCCCGGCTGCTGCGGCGGTTCAACGAGAGCTGGACTCCCGAGCGGGGCTGAGGCCCGGCTCACACCGGGAACACGGCTCCGCCTCCGAAAGTTGTTGCTTGAGGCAACCAAAGCTACGGTTGCCCCGAACAACTTCTCGATCCCGGAGGTAGTCAGCATGTCCCAGGCCGCCGCGCCACCACGGACGAGCCCGGTCGAGATGACCCACCGGCAGGTCCTGGAGGCCCTCTCCGGCCTGCTGCTGGGCCTGTTCGTCGCGATCCTCTCGTCCACCGTCGTCTCGAACGCGCTGCCCCGGATCATCACCGAGCTGCGGGGCGGGCAGTCCGCGTACACCTGGGTGGTCACCTCGACGTTGCTCGCCACCACCGCGACCACCCCGCTCTGGGGCAAGCTCGCCGACCTGATGAGCAAGAAGGCGCTGGTCCAGCTCTCGCTGGTGATCTACGTCCTCGGCTCGGTGCTGGCCGGGCTCTCCCAGTCCACCGGGCAGCTGATCGCCTGCCGGGTGGTCCAGGGCATCGGGGCCGGCGGCCTCACCGCGCTGGCGCAGGTGATCATGGCAACGATGATCTCGCCCCGGGAACGGGGCCGGTACAGCGGCTACCTCGGCGCGGTGATGGCGGTCGGCACCATCGGCGGTCCGCTCATCGGCGGCGTGATCGTGGACACCTCCTGGCTCGGCTGGCGCTGGTGCTTCTACGTCGGGGTGCCGTTCGCGATCGCCGCCCTCGTGGTGCTCCAGAAGACGCTGAAGCTGCCCGTGGTCCGGCGCAAGGCGAAGATCGACTGGTGGGGCGCGACCCTGATCACCGCCGCCGTCTCGTTGCTGCTGGTCTGGGTCTCCCTCGCCGGTGACCGGTACGCCTGGGCCTCCTGGCAGACCGCCGCGATGGTGGGCGGGGCGCTGCTGCTCGGCGCGCTGGCGATCCGGGTCGAGACCCGGGCGGCCGAGCCGGTCATCCCGCCGAAGCTGTTCCGCAACCGCACCATCACCCTGGCGACGGTGGCCAGCGTCGCGGTCGGCGTCGGCATGTTCGGCGCGTCGGTCTTCCTCGGCCAGTACTTCCAGATCAGCCGGGGCCAGAGCCCGACCATGTCCGGCCTGATGACCATGCCGATGATCCTCGGCCTGCTGGTCTCCTCCACCCTGACCGGCCGGATCATCACCAAGACCGGCCGGTGGAAGCGGTACCTGGTCGCCGGCTCGGCCCTGCTCACCCTCGGCTTCGCCCTGATGGGCACGGTTCGCTACGACACGAACTTCTGGCTGCTCAGCGTCTACATGGCAATCATCGGCATCGGCGTGGGCATGACCATGCAGAACCTGGTGCTGGCCGTGCAGAACACCGTGGGCACGCACGAGCTGGGCGTGGCCAGCTCGGTGGTGGCCTTCTTCCGCAGCCTCGGCGGCGCGGTCGGCGTCTCCGCGCTCGGCGCGGTGCTCGGCCACCGGGTGCAGGACTACCTCGCCGACGGCCTGGCCCGGCTCGGCATCCCGACCGGCGGCGCGGTCGGCGGCGGGATCCTGCCGGACGTGCACACCCTGCCCGGCCCGGTGCGCACCGTGGTGGAGAGCGCCTACGGCCACGGCGCCGGGGACATCTTCCTGGTCGCCGCCCCGTTCGCCCTGATCGCGCTGATCGCGGTCTGCTTCATCCGGGAGGTGCCGCTGCGGCGGCACAACGAGCCGCTGGCCGACGAGGTCGAGCGGGAGTCGACGGTGGCCGCCGGGGCCGGCGCGGTGGTGGTCCGCGTCCCCGGTGCGCGGAACTGAGAGGCCGGGACATGGGCGTCGGAGCGCCGGACCGGGAGGAGTACGGGCCCCGGTCCCGGCCCCTGCCCTTCGAACGCGGCACGGACGGGCCCCGGGTGGTGCTCGTCGGCGTGGACGGCACCCGGACGTCGCTGCGGGCCGCGTCGTACGCCGCGGGTCTCGCCCGGCGGCAGGGTGCCGCCCTCGTCGTGGTCTTCGTCCACTCCCCCGCCCTCTACACCGCGCTGGCCGACGGCGTGGTGGCCGGGGTGGTGCAGCGCACCCACGACGACCTCGCCGCCGACCTGCGCGCGGAGTGCCGCCGCGAGGCGGAGAGCCTGGGTCTGCCGGTCACCTTCCTGTCCCGGCGCGGCGACGCGTACACCGAACTCTCCGCCGCCGCCGACGAGACCCTCGCCGACCTGGTCGTGGTCGGTGCCTCCGAGCAGGCCGGGCACCGCCTGGTCGGCTCCGTCGCCACCCGCCTGGTCCGCGCCGGCCGCTGGCCGGTCGTGGTGGTGCCCTGACCGCCGGCAAATCCGGTCGCCCGTTGTCACCCCGGCCGACCAGGATGACCGGATGACCTGGAGAGCACCGCAGATCACCCGTACCCCCGAGCCCCTCGTCGGTGACGAGCGCACCATGCTGGAGGGCTGGCTCGACTACCACCGGCAGACCTTGCCGCTCAAGTGCGCCGGCCTGACCGCCGAGCAGCTCCGCACGCCCAGCGTGGAGCCGTCCGGGTTGACCCTGATCGGCCTGGTGCGGCACATGGCCGAGGTGGAGGCCTGGTGGTTCCGGGAGAACGCCGCCGGCGAGACGGTCGACTACCCGTACTTCACCGAGGCGAACCCGGACGCCGACTTCGACGTGTCCGACGCCGACGCCGAGGCCGACCTGGCCGTCTTCCACCGGCAGGTCGAGCTGGCCCGGGCCGCCGCCGTGGGACGTTCCCTCGACGAGACCTTCACCGACCGGCGCGGTCGGGAGCGGAACCTGCGCTGGGTGTACGTGCACATGATCGAGGAGTACGCCCGGCACAACGGCCACGCCGACCTGATCCGGGAGCGCCTCGACGGGGTCACCGGCGACTGACCTACCAGGGTCCGCCGGGCGGCACGGCGGCCGGTGCCCGCAGTGGCACCGGCCGGACCCGCATGCCAGGAGCGTCGTCTTCCGGCTGATCCGGGGGCGCTCGACCGGGTCATCACGGTGGTGACGTTGTGCGGCAGCCATCCTTCCCAGCGGCGACACGCCCCGAGCCGCCGGGAAACGACTCGGGCCCGGTGCCCCACTCGGACTGCGTCAGTACGCCAGCGCCGCCCGGACGTACCGCAGCCCCTCCAGCCCGCTCCACCGGTACGCCGACAGCCCGGCCACCCGGGCACCGCTGATCATGCGGTCGTCGTCGTCGACGAAGAGCACCCGGTCCGGCGGGGTGCGCAGCGCCTGGCAGGCGGCCCGGAAGTACTCCTTCGCCGGCTTGTGCACCCCGAGCGCCGAGGAGTTGACCACCGCGTCCAGCTCGTCGGTCAGGCCGAGCGCCGCGAGGTCGGCGTCGAGCAGGTCGGTGGCGTTGGTGGCCAAACCGACCGGGATCCCGGCGGCCCGCACCTCACGGACGAAGGCGAGCACGTCCGGGTCCACCTCACCCCGGTACGCCTGCCACTCCGCCACCGCCGCCCGGGCCTGCTCGGCGTCCACCGCCCGGCCGGCCAGCGCGTCGGCCACGCTGGTCATCCAGTCGGCGTGGCTGACCTGCCCCACCAGCACCGGCTGGAGCCGCCCCCACTGCATGGCGATGTCGCCGAGCACACCGGGGGTCAGCCCGTACCGTTGTTCCACCCCGGCCGCCACGGCCGGATCCCAGCGCCGCAGGACGCCGTCGAAGTCCACCAGGAGCGCCGTCGCGCGTTCCCGAGCCACTACTGATTCTCCTCGCTGCGGCCGAGCCGCTGATTCTCCGGACTGCCGCCGAGCGGCCGATCCGTGCTGCGGCCGGGCCGCTCGTCCTCGCTGTCGTTCCGGTTGAGCCGTTGGCTGATCACCTGGGTCACGCCGTTGCGCATGGTCACCCCGTACAGGGCGTCGGCGACCTCCATCGTCCGCTTCTGGTGCGTGATGACGATCAGCTGGCTCTTCTCCCGCAACTGTGCCATCAGGGTGATCAGCCGGCCCAGGTTGACGTCGTCGAGGGCCGCCTCGACCTCGTCCATGATGTAGAAGGGGCTGGGCCGGGCCCGGAAGATCGCCACCAGCATCGCCACCGCGGTCAGCGAGCGTTCCCCACCGGAGAGCAGCGAGAGCCGCTTGATCTTCTTGCCGGGCGGCCGGGCCTCGACCTCCACGCCGGTGGTGAGCAGGTCGTCCGGCTCGGTGAGCACCAGCCGCCCCTCGCCGCCGGGAAAGAGCACCGTGAAGACCTGCTGGAACTCCCGGGCGGTGTCCTCGAACGCGCTGGCGAAGACCTCCAGGATCCGGTCGTCGACGTCCTTGACCACGGTGAGCAGGTCGCGGCGGGTGGCCTTGAGGTCCTCCAACTGCTCGGAGAGGAACTTGTACCGCTCCTCCAGCGCGGCGAACTCCTCCAGGGCGAGCGGGTTGACCTTGCCGAGCAGGGCCAGTTCGCGTTCCGCCTTGGCGGCCCGTTTCTCCTGCACCGGGCGCTCGTAGCGGACCGGTTCGGGCACCGGCGTGCCGTCCCGCTCGGCGGCGGCGACGTCCGCCTGGGTAGGCGGCACCGGCTGGTCCGGGCCGTACTCGCCGATCAGGGCGGCCACGTCCAGCCCGAAGTCCTCGGCGGCCTTCGCCTCCAACTGCTCGATGCGCAGCCGCTGTTCGGCGCGGGCCACCTCGTCCCGGTGCACCTGGCTGGTCAGCCGCTCCAGCTCCGCGCCGAGGCGCTTGGCCGCGCCGCGTACCTCGGAGAGCTCGGCCTCCCGCGCGGCGCGTTCGCGCGCCACGGCGTCGCGGTGCTCCTCGGCCGCCGCGATCGAGGTGGTCAGCCGGGTCAGCGCCTCCCGCGCACCGCCGGCCACCGCGCGGGCGATGGCCGCCCCCCGGGTACGCGCCGCCCGGCGGGCCGCCGCGCGTTCCCGCGCGGCCCGTTCGGCACCGGCCTGCCGGCGCAGGGAGTCGGCCCGGCCGGCGATCGACGAGACCCGCTCCTCGGCGGTACGCACCGCGAGCCGGACCTCCATCTCGTTCTGCCGGGCCTGGGGCACCATCGCGGCGAGCTGGTCGCGTTCGTCCGTCGACGGTTCGGCGTCGATCGGGGTAACCTCGGCCAACCGCAGCCGCTCCTCCAGTTCGGCGAGGGTCGCCAGGTCCCGTTCGCGGGCCGCCTGCGCCCGGGCCAGGGACTCACCGAGCCGGTCGGTCTCCCCCCTGGCGCTACGGGCGGCGGCCCCGAGTTCGGCCAGTCGCCGGGCGGCGGCGTTACGGTGGCTCTCCGCCTCCCGCTTGGCGGCGGCGGCGTGCTGCACCGCCTCCTTCGCGGCGGCCACCTCGGCCCGCGCGTCCACCAGCTGGTCGCGCAAGTCGGCACTGGTCCGCTCGGCGGCGAGCCGGTTCGCGCGGGCCTCCTCGACGGCCGCGGTCACCTCGATGAAGCTGGGCGCCTTCGCCGACCCGCCGGCCGCCGCGTACGCCCCGACCACGTCGCCGTCCGGGGTGACCGCCCGCAGCTCCGGGTTGGTGGCGACCGCCTCGGCGGCGGCGGTGAGGTCGTCGACGAGCACCACGTCCCGCAGCGCCCGGTGCACCGCCGGGCGGAGCTGGGCCGCGCACTCGACCAGATCGGGGGCCCAGCGCGCACCGTCGGGCAGCTTCGGACGCAGCGCGTCGGCGGAGGCGTCCATGCCGGGGCCGGCGGGGCTGCCGACCAGCAGTCCGGCCCGGCCCGCGTCGGAGATCTTGAGCAGCCGCATCGCCTCGACCGCCTCGTCGACCCCGGTGACCGCGACCGCGTCGGCCAGCCCGCCGAGCGCGGCGGCGAGGGCCGCCTCGTGACCGGGGGCGACGGTGAGCAGCCCGGCCAGGCTGCCGAGGAGGCCGGGCACGTCGCCGGCCCGGGCGAGCAGCGCGCCCGCGCCGTCCTTGCGGCGCAGGCCGAGGGCGAGCGCCTCCTCCCGGGCCTTCCAGGTGGCCGCGTCCTTCTCCGCCGCTCGTTCGGCGTCGGTCAGCGCCCGGACACCGACCTGCGCCTTCTCGTGGGCGGCGACCGCCTCGGCGTGCCGGGCGTCCAGCTCAGCGTTGTCCCGGTCCGCCTCGGTGGACTGCTCGGCCACCGCGTCCAGCTCGCCCTGCGCCTGCTCGGCGCGTGTCATCGCGTCGGTGTGGGCGGCGGCGAGCCGCTCGATCTCCTCCCCGGCGCTGGTGGTCCGGGCCCGGGCGGAGTTGACCTGGCCGGTGAGCCGGGCCAGCCCCTCCCGCCGGTCCGCGATGGCCTTCGCCGCGGCGACCAGTTCCCGTTCGGCGGCGGCGAGCTGCCGTTCCAGCTCCTGGCGGTGCTCCACCGCCTCGGCCAGGCGGACCTGGTCCTCGGTGAGCGCCGCGCGCAGGTCCTCCTCCTGCTCGCGGACCCGCTCCGCCTCCGCCTCCAACTGGTCCGGGTCGCGGCCGGGACGCTCGTCGTCGGGGGTGGCGCTGAGGTGGCGCAGCCGTTCCCGGGCGAGCTGCTCGATCGAGCGGAACCGCTCGGAGAGCGCGGAGAGCTTGTACCAGGTGTCCTGGGCGGCGGCGAGCAGCGGCGCGTCCTCGGCCAGGGCGCTCTCCAGCTCACCGAGGCGCTGCTGCACCTGGGTGTGTTCCTCCTCGACCTGCTCGCGGCGCTCGCGCAGGGCGGCCTCGTCGGCGATCTCCCGGTCGAGCGTGGCGCGCAGGGTGGCCAGGTCGTCGGCGAGCAGCCGCAGCCGGGCGTCGCGCAGGTTGGCCTGGATGGCGGCGGCCCGGCGGGCCACCTCGGCCTGCCGGCCCAGCGGTTTGAGCTGGCGACGCAGTTCGGCGGTGAGGTCGGTGAGCCGGTTGAGGTTGGTCTGCATCGCGTCGAGCTTCCGCAGCGCCTTCTCCTTGCGCTTGCGGTGCTTCAGGACGCCGGCCGCCTCCTCGATGAAGGCCCGCCGGTCCTCCGGCTTGGCGTGCAGCATGCCGTCGAGCCGGCCCTGGCCGACGATGATGTGCATCTCCCGGCCGATGCCGGAGTCGGAGAGCAGTTCCTGGATGTCGAGCAGGCGGCAGGAGTCGCCGTTGATCTCGTACTCGCTCTCGCCGGAGCGGAACATCCGGCGGGTGATGGAGACCTCGGTGTACTCGATCGGCAGCGCACCGTCGGTGTTGTCGATGGTGAGGGTCACCTCGGCCCGGCCGAGCGGGGCCCGGCCGGCGGTGCCGGCGAAGATGACGTCCTCCATCTTGCCGCCGCGCAGCGCCTTGGCGCCCTGTTCGCCCAGCACCCAGGCGATGGCGTCGACGACGTTGGACTTACCGGAGCCGTTCGGCCCCACCACGCAGGTGATGCCCGGTTCCAGCTTGAGCGTCGTGGTGGAGGCGAAGGACTTGAAGCCCTTCACCGTCAGGCTCTTGAGATGCACCTTCTCGATCCTCGTCCGGTGGCCGCCGTGCCGTCGCGGGCTGCCGCGCCGGGCTCGGTTGCCGTGCCGTTGTGGGCCGCGCGGACCTGGTCAACCCGCAGAGTAACCCGCTGCCGGGCGGGCCCCGGCATGCGACCCACCTCGCGGCGGGACGGAGGACGGACGGTGAACAGAGCTGCGCGCCGGCACATACGTGTCGGCGCGCGGTTTCTTTCTGCTGCGATTCAGTTTTCCGGTGACCGGAGATCAGGTCAGCGCGGGCTCGGCCAGCCGGAGCAGGTCGTCCGCCTCCGACGCCGCCGCCACGAGCCGATCGTTCTCGGCCCGCAGACGCGTGATCTCGAACTCCAGTGCCTGAACCCTGGCACGCAGCCGGGTGACCTCGTCGAGCAGGCGCCGGTCGGACGCCGCACCAACGTGGCCGTACAGGGCCTTCGCCATTTTGACTCCTCGATATGCGCTGCCGGAAAGGCCGGCCAACGCGCGCCCACTGGTTCGCGGCTACCATGCCGAGGAAAATTCGGGCATGGCCGGGCGCGACTGGCGACACCTACATATTGGGCCGCCAACCCCTCGTTCGTCAAGTTCCCGCAGGCCGTGGATCATCGCCACGTCAACCCGAGCGTTACTCGGATCGCTGCCAGGCACGGACGGACAATGTCCGGACCGCATCACTGTAACTCCGTAGCGTTCCGAATCGGTTACCTCGCGAACACGTTTCGCCTTAACTCTTCCTTAGCGGCATTGCCGCTGCTCAAGCCCGCCCCGTAGCGTCACCCCGGCTCGTGAACCCGACCCGTGGAGGCACAGGAGTGTACGGCTGGACCGACCCGATGGACCCGGACCGCGCCGAACCGCCGACGGAGGAGTCACCGCACTGGGACAACGGTCGTCCGATGCCCCGGTCGTCGTACCTGTTCGGAGACGAACCGGAGGAACCGACCGCCGGCTGGCACGACGGACCACACGGCGGCCACCGGCACGGTGAGCGACCGGACGGCTACGCGTGGACCGGCGAGAGGCCCCACGTCCCGCCGACCGACCCGGACCGGACCGGACCCGGTCTGGACGCCACGGTCCAGCGTCGGGCGGTCGGCGCGCCGGCCGGTGACGGCCGTCACCGGTCACGTCGCCGGGTCCCCCGCCCCTTCCTGGTCGTGGGAGCCGCCGCGGCGGCCACGCTCGTGGTGGCCGTCGGGATCGGCGCGGTACTCATGCCCGACGAGGCACCGCCCGCCACCGTGACCGCCGAGGACGTACCGGTGGCCCCGCCCCTGCCCGGCGCCGACCTGGTCCCCTCGGCGTCGGCCAGCGCCACCCCGTCCCCCCGGACGGTCAGCCCGACCCCCTCGCCGAGTCGGAGCGTCAAGCCGACGCCGGCCCCGAGCCGCACCACCGCCCCGTCGCGGCGCACCGTCGAGCGGAGCAAGGCCCCGACCGCCCGGGCCACGACCGCTGCGGCACCGGCCACCGGGGGCACCGAGCAGGCCCAGGTCGTCGCGCTGGTCAACGCCGAGCGGGCCAAGGCCGGCTGCGGCGCGGTGAGCGTCGACGCCAAGCTCACCACCGCCGCGCAGCGGCACAGCGACGACCAGGCCGCCAACCGGAAGATGTCGCACACCGGCAGCGACGGCAGCAACGTCGGCGACCGCCTCGACCGGGTCGGCTACGACTGGCGCGGCTACGGCGAGAACGTCGCCTGGAACCAACAGACCCCGGCCGCGGTCATGTCCGCCTGGATGAACAGCTCCGGGCACCGCGCCAACATCCTGAACTGCGCGTTCACCGAGATCGGCGTCGGCGTGGCGCGCAGCAACGGCCCGTACTGGACGCAGGTCTTCGGCACCCCGGGCTGACCTGCCGCCTCCGGGGGCGTCGCGCGGCACTCCCGTACGGCGTCGCGCGGCGGTCCGGTCAGCCGCGCGCCGCCGTACGGGGACGGGGCTGGCAGCGGGGGCAGCTGTACGACGACCGGTTCATGAACGGCTCCCGCCGGATCGGCGCACCGCACCGCCGGCAGGGCTCGCCCTCGCGGCCGTAGACGTTCAGGGACCGGTCGAAGTAGCCGCTCTCGCCGTTCACGTTGACGTACAGCGCGTCGAAGCTCGTGCCGCCGACCGTGATCGCCTCGCCGAGCACGTCCCGGACGTGGCCGAGCAGCCGCGTCACGGCCGGGCCGGTCAACGCGTCGGTGGGACGGGCACCGTGCAGCCCGGACCGCCAGAGCGCCTCGTCGGCGTAGATGTTGCCGACCCCGGAGATCAGGGTCTGGTCGAGCAGGGCCCGCTTCACCTCGGTACGCCGCCGCCGCAACGCGCTGATGAACCCGGCGTCGGAGAACTCCGGGTCCATCGGGTCCCGGGCGATGTGGGCGATCTCGGCGGGCAGCTCCGCCCCACCGGCGGAGACGGCGAGACCGCCGAACGTGCGCTGGTCGACGAAACGCAGCTCGGGCCCGTCGTCGGCGAAGGTGAACCGGACCCGCAGGTGCAGCTCGTCCGGAGCCTCGGCGGGTTGGACGAGGAGCTGACCGGACATGCCGAGGTGCCCGACCAGCGCGTCCCCACTGTCGAGCGGAAGCCAGAGGTACTTGCCGCGTCGCCGGGCGTCCCGGACGGTGCGGCCGGTGAGCACGTCCGCGAAGTGCACCGCGCCGGGCAGGTGCCGGCGTACCGCCCGAGGATGCCGCACCTGCACCGCGTCGACCCGTCGCCCGGTGACCCAGCGGGCCAGCCCCTGCCGGACCGTCTCGACCTCGGGCAGTTCAGGCACGGCCGGACTCCGGGCGCCCGTCGGGGGTGGCGTCGGCGGGGACCCGGTCGTCGGGCAGGTCGACCACGACCACCTCGGCGACGGCGGCGGGCACACCGGTCGCGGCGGTCCCGGTGCGGGCCTCCGGGGCGGTCGTCTCCCGGGCGGCGGCCTCCGAAGCGGCGGCGTCGGCCTCGGCCTGGTCGGTGAGGGTGCGCCAGGCCGACTCGGCCGCCCGCTGCTCGGCCTCCTTCTTGCTGCGCCCCTCCGCACCGCCGTACCGGTTGCCGGCGACCACCACCCAGGCGGTGAACGTCTTCAGGTGGTCCGGGCCGGTCCCCTCGATGCGGTACTCCGGCACGCCCAGGCCGAGCGCCGCGGTCAGCTCCTGGAGGCTGGTCTTCCAGTCCAGCGCCGCACCCCGCCCGGCCGACTCGGCCATCAGCGGGTCGAAGAGCCGGTGGATGACCTGGGCTGCGATGTCCAGGCCGTACTGGAGGTAGATCGCGCCGAGCAGCGCCTCCAGGGTGTCCGCCAGGATGCTGGCCTTGTCCCGGCCGCCGGTCGCCTCCTCGCCCTTGCCGAGGAGGAGGTACTGACCGAGGCCCTCCGGCCCCAGCCCCCGGGCCACCTCGGCCAGCGCGCGCATGTTGACCACGCTGGCCCGCAGCTTCGCCAGCTGCCCCTCCGGGAGGTCCGGGTGGTTGCGGAAGAGCGCGGTCGTGATGACCACCCCGAGCACCGAGTCGCCGAGGAACTCCAGCCGCTCGTTGGTGGGCAGGCCACCGTTCTCGTACGCGAACGAGCGGTGGGTCAGCGCGCGTTCCAGCAGCTCCGGATCCAGCGACACGCCGAAGGCCGCCTCCAGATGGCCCACCGGGGCGCGGCGGCGCTTGTCGTTGCTCATGGGATCACCTCGGTGTGCGTGGTGCGTTCGGGAGTTTCGGCGGTGAGCAGGGAGGCGACCCGGGACGTGGCGTCGCGCCGCCACAGGTGGGCGGCGAGCGCGATGCCGGAGGCGATGTCCTCCCCGCGCGCGGCGCCGTGGCACACGACCACCGTCCCGGCCACGCCGAGCAGGGCTGCGGCCCGGGGCACACCACCGCCCTCCGGCGGCCCACCGGCCATCGCGTACGCGCCCTCGATCGCCTTGAGCAGCACGTTACCGGTGAAGCCGTCGGTCACCACCACATCGGCACGCCCGCCGAGCGCGACGTCGTAGCCCTCGACCAGGCCGACGTACCGGCCGTCGCAGGGCAGCGACAGCGCGGCCAGGAGCGGGTCGGCGGCCCGGCGGAGCCGGTCCCCCTTGCCGGGCTCGGTGCCGACCGAGAGGAGGCCGACCCGGGGGCCGGCGACCGTGTGGGCGACCGCGGCGTACACCGTACCGAGCACCGCGTGCCGGGCGAGCGTGGTGCTCCGGGGTTCCAGGGAGCCGCCCACGTCGAGCAGCACCACCGGACCGGCGACCGCCGGGAGGGTGGCGACCAGGGCCGGACGGCGCACGTCCGGCCAGCGGCCGAGGCCGAGCGCGGCGGCGGTGACCGTCGCGCCGGTCGATCCGGCGGAGACGACCGCGTCCGCCGTGCCCTCGGCCACCGCGGCGACCGCCGCCCGGACGGTCGTCACGGCCCGGGGCGCGCGGGTGGGCTGGTCGGCCATGGTGACGGCGTGCCGGACCTGGCGCACGGTGACCCGGCTGCGCTGCTCCGGGGTGAGCGCGTCGACGAGCCCGCCGGCCACCTCGGAGGGGCCGACGAGCAGCAGATGCAGGTTCGGGTCGGCGCGCAGGGCCCGCAGAGCGCCGTCAACCACGACGGCGGGTGCGTGGTCCCCGCCGAGGAGGTCAACGGCGATCCGCGCGGTGCCCGGCTCCTCCACCGGAACGCCGGCCGGGAAGACCCGACCGGCGTCGGAGGGAGCCGGCGCACCGGGCGATCGCCTGGACGTGCGCGCCACCCGACCCGAGGTCGGAGGCGTCACCCGGCGTCCAGGTCAGACCTCGAGGACCTGGCGGCCGTTGTAGGTGCCGCAGACGGAGCAGGCGGCGTGCGGCAGCTTGGCCGACTTGCACTGCGGGCAGGCCACGGTCGCGACCACGGCCGCCTTCCAGTTCGCCCGGCGGGACCGGGTGTTGCTGCGCGACATCTTGCGCTTCGGGACGGCCACGGTTCTTACTCCTCTTTACGGGTCAGTTGCGACAGGCCCGCCCAACGCGGGTCGACCTGCTGGTGACTGTGGTCGGCCGGCAGCTCGTCCCAATGCACCCCGCACTCGGGGCACAGTCCTGGGCAGTCCTCCCGGCAGCGCGGGTTGGTCGGCAGCGTGAGCACCACCGCGTCCCGCAGTGCCGGCTCCAGGTCGATCAGATCGCCCTGCATCCGGCCCACCTCGTCCTCCTCGGTCGTGGCGTCCGTGGTGCTGTTCTCGTACGCGTACAGCTCCTGGATCGTCACGGCCATGGATTCGTTGATCTCCCGGAGGCACCGGCCGCACTCGCCCCGGACGGGACCGGAGACCCGCCCTGAGACGAGCACGCCCTCGGACACCGACTCCAACCTCAGATCGAGGTCGAGGTCCGCGCCCTCCGGCACGCTGATCAACTCCACGCCGAGATCCGACGGCGCCCGGACCACCCGCTTGACCGTACGCAGAGCGCCAGGCCGGCGCGGTAGCTCCCTCGTGTCGAGGACCAGCGGCGACCTGGGGTCGAGGTGCGATGGCGAGTACTTGGGCATAGTCAGACTCCGGCCGTGGACAGGCCGACACAAGAGGTTACCTGGACCGTCGCCCCACCGTCGAACCGGGGGCGACAGCCAGCCGCACCCCGGCCGGCCGCTGAGGTGCCGCTCAGAAGGTTAGCGGGCGCTCCGAGTCGTCGCCCCCGAAGGTGCCGATCTCACGCAGCGCGTGCATCTTGTCCCGGCCACGCTCGATCGAGGCGAGGGCCCGGGTCAGGAACTGCTCGAAGTTGGCCAGCGCGGTGTCGACGTAGTCGTCGACCTCCTCGCGCAGCCGCTGGGCCTCGGCGCGGGCCTCGGCGATGATCCGCGCGCCCTCGTGCTCGGCGGAGACGGTGATCTCGTTGACCGAGACCAGCCGGGCGTGCTCGGCCTCACCCTCACTGATGATCCGGTCGGCCTCCCGCTTACCGGCCTCCATGATCTTGTCCCGCTCGCCGAGGAGCACCGCGGCCCGGCGCAGGTCGGCGGGGAGCTCGGCGCGCAGTTCGTCGAGCGCGGCGATCATCTCTCCCCGGTCGACCATGCAGTTGTTCCGGGACATCGGGACGGAACGGGCCGTCTCCACCATGGCGATCAGTTCGTCGATGCGGTCGAGCGGGTCCACCGGTGTACCTCACTCCTGTCGTCGTCGGCCGACCTCCATGATGCGGTCCGCGGCCGGGTTCCTGCTGCACCATGATGCGGGGTACGGGCGAGAGCCGGGCCATCCCGCCCGCCCGGCGCGTCGCCGCGCCGCCCGCCGCCGGGCGGGTCAGCCCCGCCGCTCGACGGTCAGCCGGGCCCGCAGCTGTTCCCGGACCAGGTCGGGCACGTGCGGCGAGACGTCCCCGCCCCACTTCGCGACGTCCTTGACCAGGCTGGAGGAGAGGAACGAGTAGAGCGGGTTGGTCGGCATGAAGAGCGTCTCCACCCCGGCCAGGCCGATGTTCATCTGGGCCATCTGGAGCTCGTAGTCGAAGTCGCTGACCGCTCGCAGCCCCTTGACCAGGACGCTCGCCTGCTGTTCCCGACAGAAGTCGACCAGCAGACCCTGGAAGGACGCCACCCGGACGTTGTCGTAGGAGGCGGTCACCTCCCGCAGCATGGCGATCCGCTCGTCGACGGTGAACAGACCACTTTTCGACTGGTTGACCAGCACGCCGACGATCACCTCGTCGAAGAGCCGGCTGGCCCGGCCGATGATGTCGAGGTGACCGTTGGTGACCGGGTCGAACGAGCCGGGACAGACCGCACGTCTCATGATCGGCGACCGTACCAAAGAGTGGTCTCGCCGTAACGCCGGCTGCGTTCGGCGGTGACCCCCTCCACCCACTCGACCGGCCCGGACCGGCTCGCCCGCTCGACCACCACCAGGGCGTCGGGGGCCAGCCAGCCGCCGCCGACCAGCGCGGCCAGGACCGCGGTGACCTCCCGGTCCGGCACCGCGTACGGCGGGTCGGCGAAGACCAGGTCGTACGGGCCGCCCTCCGGGCCGGCGGCGAGCACGGTGGACACCTTCCCGGTCACCAGGCGGGCGGTCGGAGCGGCCCGGAGCAGCGCGATGTTCTCCCGCACCACCCGGGCGGCACGCGCGTCGGACTCGACCAGCAGCACGTGCCCCGCACCCCGGGAGACCGCCTCCAGCCCGACCGCGCCGGAGCCGGCGTAGAGGTCGGCCACCCGCGCCCCGGTCAGGTCGAGGCTCGCCTCGACCGCGCTGAACAGCGCCTCGCGCACCCGGTCGGAGGTGGGTCGGGTGCCGCTGCCGGGCGGCGCAGCGAGCCGCCGTCCGCCGAGCGTCCCGGCCACGATCCGGGTCACCGTCGCTCCCTGTCCATGGCCCAGACGCTACGCGACATGCCGGGGTCAGCCCTTCTCCAGGTACTCCGCCCGTTCCTCGTCCACCAGCGCGGCGACCGAGGCGGCCAGGGCGGGGTGGCGGGCCAACTCCGGGTCCCCCTCGACCAGGGTGATCGCCTCGGCGCGGGCGTCACGGATCAGGTCGGCGTCCCGCAGCAGGGAGAGCAACCGCAGGTGCGAGCGGCGGCCGGACTGGGTCGCGCCGAGCACGTCGCCCTCCCGGCGCTGTTCCAGGTCCAGCTCGGCGAGCTTAAAGCCGTCCGTGGTGGAGGCGACGGCGTCCAGCCGTTCCCGGGCCGGGGTGCCCTCGGTCGCCTCGGTGACCAGCAGGCAGAGCCCGGCGGCCGAGCCCCGCCCGACCCGGCCCCGCAACTGGTGCAGCTGGGAAACGCCGAACCGGTCCGCGTCCAGGACGATCATCACGGTGGCGTTGGGGACGTTCACGCCGACCTCGACGACCGTCGTGGCGACCAGCACGTCCAGGTCGCCGTCGGCGAAGGAACGCATCACCGCGTCCTTCTCGTCGGCGGGCAGCTTCCCGTGCAGCACCCCGATCCGCAGCCCGTGCAGCGGTCCCTCGGCCAGCAGCGGGGCCACCTCGGTCACCGCCAGCGGCGGTCGCCGCCCGGTGTCGTCGTCCTTCGGTGCCTCCTCCTCGGCGGTCACGCCCTCGCCGATCCGGGGGCAGACCACGTACGCCTGGTGGCCGGCGGCGACCTCCTCGCGCAGTCGGCGCCAGGCCCGGTCCAGGTAGGCCGGCTTCTCGGCGGCCGGCACCACGTGCGAGGCGATCGGCGACCGACCGCGCGGCAACTGGGCCAGGGTGGAGACCTCCAGGTCGCCGTAGACGGTCATGGCGACCGTCCGGGGGATCGGAGTGGCGGTCATCACCAGCACGTGCGGCGGCTGGTCGGCCTTGGCCCGCAGGGCGTCGCGCTGCTCGACGCCGAAGCGGTGCTGCTCGTCGACCACCACCAGCCCCAGGTCGGCGAAGTCGACGCCCTCGTAGAGCAGGGCGTGGGTGCCGAGCACGATGCCGGCCCGCCCCTCGGCCACCTCGGCGAGCGCCCGGCGGCGGGCCGCCGCGCCGAGCGAACCGGTGACCAGCTCGACCCGGGTGGCGTGCTCGGCGGCCCCCAGCTCACCCGCGCGCGCCAGCGGGCCGAGCAACTCCTGGATGCCCCGGTGGTGCTGGGCGGCGAGCACCTCGGTCGGGGCGAGCAACGCCGCCTGGCCACCCGCGTCGACCACCTGGAGCATGGCCCGCAGCGCGACGAGGGTCTTGCCCGAGCCGACCTCGCCCTGCAACAGCCGGTGCATCGGGTGCGCGGTGCCCAGGTCGGCGGCGATCTCCCGGCCGACGTCCCGCTGGCCGCCGGTCAGCTCGTACGGCAGGCCGGCGTCGAAGGCGGCGAGCAGCCCGTCCGGCTTCGGCGGCCGGGGTCGGGCCGGCCGGTCGGCGGCCCGGTGCTTGCGCTGCACCAGCGTCACCTGGACGGCGAACGCCTCGTCCCACTTCAGCCGCCGCCGGGCCCGGTAGAGGGCCTCCTTGGTGGACGGCCGGTGGATCTCCCGCAGCGCCACGTCCAGACCGCCCAGGTTGCGGGTGGCGCGGACGGTGGCCGGCAGCGGGTCGTCCGGCGGGGTGAAGGTGTCCAGCACCGTACGGACGCACTTGGCGATCACCCAGGTGGGCACCGCCGCCGCGGCCGGGTAGACCGGGATCAGCGCCCCGGCGAACTCCTCGACCTCCTCGTTCGCCGCCGCCTCCCCCTCGCCCCCCTCGCCGAGCAGGACGTACTCCGGGCCGTTGAGCTGCCGCTTGCCCCGGAACTCGGTGACCTTGCCGGCGAACAGCCCCCACCGGCCGGGCCGCAGCTCCCGCTCGCGCCAGGCCTGGTTGCCGAAGAAGGTGAGGGTGAGCGTGCCGCCGGAGCCGTCCCCGACGGTCACCTCCAGCAGGTTGCCCCGGCGCTGCCGCATCGGGCGCACCGTCGTGCGCTGCACCTGGGCCAGGACGGTCACCTGCTCGCCCACGTCCAGCGAGCGGATGTCGGTGTGCTCGCCGCGCTCGTCGTACCGGCGGGGGAAGTGGTAGACCAGGTCGCCGGCGGTGTGCAGGTCGAGATGGCCGGCGAGGGCCTTCGCGGTCTTCTCCCCGACCAGCTTCTTCAGCGGCGTGTCCACCGTGGACGACTCGGTCATTCGACCCCCACCAGGAGCGGATAGTGCGGTTGGCCCCCGGCGTACGCCTGGACCTCGACGAACGGCCAACGCCGGGTGACGTGCGCCCGGACCGCGTCGACCAGCCCGGCCGGGACGTCCGCCCCGGTGAGCAGGGTGACCAGCTCCCCGCCGCCGCCGAGCATCCGGTCCAGCAGCGCGGTGCAGGTGTCGAGCAGGTCGGCGCCGATCAGGTGCACCTCCCCCTCGACCAGGGCGAGCACGTCACCCGGACGGCACGGGCCGGCGACGGTGAGCGCCTCCCGGCGGGCGTGGCAGACCTCGGCGGACCGGCAGGCCCCGGCGGCCTCGGCCATCGCGATGACGTCGTCCTCGAAGGAGCGCTTCGGGTCACGGACGGCGAGCGCGGCGAGCGCCTGCACCGGGGAACGGGTCGGCACCACGCTCACCTTCACCCCGAACCCGTGGGCCTGGCGCACCACCTCCCCCGCCACCGCCGCCGTGGCGGGGTCGTTCGGCAGCACCACCACCCGGGCCGCGCCGGTGGCCCGGACCGCGTCGAGCAGTTCCCCGATCGACGGATTGGCGGGGACCACGGCCGCGCCCTCCCGGGAGACGACCGCGGCGATGCCCGCGCCGGGGGCGACCACCACGGCCGCCCGGGCCGCACCGTCCGGGACGGGCGGCGGGGCCGGCGCCGGCTGGTCGGCGAAGCGGGTCACCGAGATCCGGTACGGCCGCCCGGCCTCCACCCCGGCCTCGACCGCCGCGCCGACGTCGTTGACGTGGACGTGGACGTTCCAGGTGCCGGGCTCCCCCGGCGGCGGGTCGTCGCCAACCACCACCAGCGAGTCGCCGAGCGCGTCGAGGGTGGCACGCATCCGGGCCACCGCCGCCGGCTCGGCGTCGAGCAGGAACTGCACCTCGTAGGCGTACGCGTCGGAGCCGGTCTCGCGGGCGGCGGTGGACGGCGGACGGACCGGACGACGCTCCGGTGCCGGGCGGTCGGGCGCCTCCCCGGTGACCACCTCGACCAGGGCGTCCAGCAGCAGGCAGAGGCCGCGCCCACCGGCGTCGACCACGCCGGCGCGGGCCAGCGCCGGCAACTGCTCCGGAGTGCGCGCCAGCGCCCGACTCGCCGCGCCGGCCGCCGCCCGGGCCACCACAGGGAGGTCGTCGCTGTCGGCCTCCGTCGCCCCTTGGGCCGCGGCGGCCACCACGGTGAGCAACGTCCCCTCGACGGGGTGGGCGACCGCGCCCCGGGCAGCGGCGGACGCGTCCCGCAGCGCCTCGGCCAGGGCCCGGCCCCGGACCACCGGGACGGGGGCGAGGGTGTCGGCCAGGCCGCGCAGGATCTGCGAGAGGATCACGCCGGAGTTGCCCCGGGCACCCAGCAACGCCCCCCGCGCCACCAGCCGCAACGCGTGACCGTGCGGGGTGGCTCCGCCCTCCGGTGAGGTGTCGAGGTCCATCCCCAGGGCATGCTGGGCGGAGGTGAGGGTGAGCACCAGGTTGGTGCCGGTGTCGCCGTCGGGCACCGGGTAGACGTTCAGGTCGTCGATCTCGCCCTGGTGGCGTCGCAACGCCGCGAGCCCGGTGGCGCACCAGCGGCGCACCGCGGCGGCGTCCAGGGTCTCCAGCACGGCGGAAAGCCTACTGGCGGGCACCGACAGCCGCCGGACATCACCGTCGGTCGACCGCCGCGTCGAAGGGCCGGGAGTCGTTCCCGGCGGTCCGGTCGGGAGTCGTCCCGGCCGGCGGAGCGGGAGCCGTACGGGACCGCCCGGGGGTCCCGCCGGGAGCCGGTTGGCTGGTCTGCGGGGGCATCGGGTAACCTGACCAGGTTGCCCGGGCAGCACCTGCCGGCGACCCTCGTGAACGAACAAATCCCAGGAGTATCCCGTGGCTAGCGTGTGCGACGTCTGTGGCAAGGGGCCGGGCTTCGGCCACAACGTGTCCCACTCGCACCGGCGGACCAACCGCCGCTGGAACCCGAACATCCAGTCGGTGCGTACCCCGGCCGGTGGCGGCAACACCAAGAAGCTCAAGGTCTGCACCTCGTGCATCAAGGCCGGCAAGGTCACCCGCGCCTGACGCGGTAACACCGCGCCCCACCGTCGTCACTGCCGGCGGACCCCCGTGGTCCGCCGGCACTGTCGTGTACGCCCACCACGCTCCTCCCCCACCGCGCTCTCCCCGCAGCGCGCATCGATCAAGAGCTTGGCGTCAGTTTCCGACCTCCCGGTGACGCCAACCTCTTGATCGACGCGAGACAGCGCCCGCCCGCGCGGGGCCGACCTCCCCGCGTATCGAACCACCCCGGAGGGCCGACCCGTGGCGCTGAACCTCACCCGAGACGAGATGATCATCGTCGGGGTGCCGCCGGGCGTGCTCGGGGTGCTGGGTGAACTGCTCCCCGCCGGCAGTGCCGTGATCGTCGAGGATCCCGAGCTGATCCGTCGTCGTGACCTGCACCGGGAGCTGGCCGGGATGCCGTTCGTCTCCCGGGTGGTGCCGGCGGCGTACCAACGGGACGCCCTCGACGTCGACGCGCTGCTGGCGGCCCAGCCGGCGCTCGCCACCGCCCGGCTGGTCATGCCCGGCGTGGAGTACGCGGTCACCGCCGCCGCACGGCTGGCCGAACGGCTCGGCCTGCCGGGTGCCGGGGTGGCCGCCGCCGAGACCTTCACCGACAAACACCGCCTGCGCCGGCTCGCCGCCGGCCACGGCCTGCCCAACCCGGCGTACGCGCTGGTCCGGACGTCGGCCGAGGCGGCGGCTTTCGTCCGGCGGGTGGGCGGACGGTGCGTGCTCAAGCCGACCCGGCGCGCCGGCAGCCTGGGGGTGCAGTTCCTCGACGACCCGGACGCCGTGGCCGCCGCCTGGGCGGCCACCGTCGACCCGCCCGGCTCCGAGGAGGAAGCCGGGGTGCCCACCGAGGTGCTGGTCGAGGCGGCGCTGACCGGTTCGGAGCACAGCGTCGAACTGCTGGTGGTCGAGGGCGAGGTGATCTTCGGCAACGTCACCGACAAGCGGGTGCTGCCCGGCCGGCACCCGGTGGAGACCGGACACACCGTCCCGTCCGGGCTGCCCGGGGCCCAGTGCCGCGCCCTGCTCGACGTCGCCGGCCAGCTGGCCCGGGCGGCCGGGTTCCGCACCGGCGTGCTGCACAGCGAGTGGATCCTCGCGAACGGGGTGCCGACCCTGGTGGAGTGCGCCGCCCGGCTTCCCGGCGACCTGATCGCCGCGCTGATCGCGGTGGCGTACGAGGCGTCGTTCGTCGAGGCGTACCTGCGGGTGCTCCTCGGGGAACGCCCGGCGCTGCCGGCCCGCGCGGTCGCGGCGGCGGCAGTGGAGTTCCTGATCGCCCCGCCCGGCACGGTCACCGCGATCCGGGACGTCCGTCAGGCCCACCGGGTGCCCGGTCTGCTCGACCTGCGTCTGGACGTGGCAGTCGGCGACCAGGTGGCCGAGGTGGTCTCCTCCCGGCAGCGCTGCGGTCACGTGCTGGTCTGGGGTGCCGACCCGACCGAGGCGGCACACGCCGCGCGGCGCGCCGTCGGGCTGATCCGTCTCGCGGTGGCCTGACCCCGACGACACGGTCCACACGCCCTCGGAACGGCCCGGTCGCCCGGCCGACAGAGCCGCCCGCCCCAGGGCGCGGCTGACCGGCGCAGGGCGCGGCCGGCCGTCAGAGGCGTGATCGGCCGTCAGAGGGTCCGGCCGAAGGAGACGCAGCCGGGCGCGTCCCGGTAGTAGCCGAAGTTGGCGATCCGCTCGTAGCCGGCCGCCTCGTACATGGCGATCGCCTCGGGCTGCCGGTCCCCGCACTCCAGGACGATCCGCTTGCGGCCCAGGTCCCGTGCCGAACGCTCCACCGCCGTCAGCACCGCCCGGGCCACTCCCCTGCCCCGGGCCGCCGGCGCGGTGTACATCCGCTTCACCTCCGCCACCTCACCGGTGCCGCCGTGGCTGCGCCAGCCCCCGCAGCCGACCGGCTCCCCGTCCCGGTAGGCCACGAGAAACGCGCCGTCCGGCGGCTCGAACTCGGCCGCGTCGACCGGGGTCTCGTCGCCGCTGCCGCCGTACCGGGCGCCCAGGTCGGCCAGGGCCGCCCGGACCAGTCGCTGCGCCACCTCGGAGTCGAAGCGCAGCACGCGGATCTCGATGTCGCTCACCCCCGCAGGGTACGACCGGTGCCGGCCCAGATCGGGGCCGGCCGGCCCGGACCTGTCGTACGTCACTGCCCGCCGGGCCGGTCGGCGCACGGTCGTGGGCGCGTCGAGCCGGCCCGGGTGTTTGCAGGGGACCCCTGCTCCTCAAAATGCGGTAGCAGGGGTCCCCTGCAGACACCTGGAGGGGCTGGGAGCACCGGTCAGCGGAAGTGGTCCCAGCCGGCCGGGCCGTCCCAGGGCTGGCCGTCCACGGTCACCCCGCTCCCCTCGGCCACCCGGCCGATCGCCCGCCACGGCGGGGGCAGCGCCACCGCTGGCGGGAAGGTCGCGGCCAGGGCATGATCGTCGCCGCCGCCGAGGATCCAGCGGTACGGGTCGACGCCGAGCGCCTGGGCGGCGTCGGCCATCTGCCGGGGCACCTCGAACGCGTCGCGCCGGACGTCGACGGCGACCCCGCTGGCCCGAGCCACGTGCCCGATGTCGGCCACCAGCCCGTCCGAGACGTCGATCATGGCGGTCGCGCCGAGACGGGCGGCGTACGGGCCGGCCGGGTAGGGCACCTCCGGCCGCCGGTACGCCTCGACCAGCAGCTTCGGCGTCCGGAAGCCCCGGGACAGCACGGTGTAGCCGGCCGCCGCGTACCCGATCCGCCCGGCCAGGGCGACCACGTCGCCGGGGCGGGCACCGGAGCGGAGCACCGGGGCCCGGCCCCCCAGGTCGCCGAGGGCGGTCACCGCGACGGTCAGTGTCGGGCTGGCGGACATGTCACCGCCGACCACTCCCGCGCCCACCCGGGCGGCCTCGGCGGCCAGCCCGTCGGCGAGCCCCTCCGCCCAGGTCACATCGAGGTCCGGCGGGACGCAGAGGGCGACCAGCAGGGCGGTCGGGCTCGCGCCCATGGCCGCGATGTCGGCGAGGTTCGCCGCCGCCGCACGGTGTCCGACGTCCACCGCGCTGGACCAGTCCCGCCGGAAGTGCCGCCCCTCCACCAGCACGTCGGTGGAGGCGACCACCCGGCCGTCCGGGGCCGCCACCACTGCCGCGTCGTCGCCCGGGCCGAGCAGACAGGCCGCCCCGTACGACAGCCGGGCGGTTACCCGGTCGATCAGCTGGAACTCTCCGCTGCCCACGACGCTCCTGTCGTTGTCGGCGTCACCGTTCTTACGCTCCACGCCGCTGCGCTCGCTCACCGCTTCTCCTTGACCACCGATCGGGGTCGGACCTGGTGGGTAGGGTAGTTTCACTCCTCGGGCCGCCCCTGGTGGCGACGGACGGAGGTCGAGTCGTGGTTCAGGCGTACATCCTCATCCAGACCGAGGTCGGCCGGGCACGTGACGTGGCCGGTGTGATCGCGGATCTTGCCGGCGTGGTACGGGTCGACGCCGTCACCGGGCCGTACGACGTGGTGGTGCTCACCGAGGCGAACAACGTCGACGAGCTCGGCAAACTGATTGTCAGCAAGGTGCAGATGGTGCCCGGCATCACCCGCACCCTGACCTGTTCGGTGGTGCGACTGTAAGTGGACGACGAGAAGACTCCCCCCACCGGCCCCGAGGAGACCACGGCGGCCACCGGCGCGGAGCCGAGCGGCCCGGCGAACACTGACGCGGACCGGCCCGGCCCGGCGAAAACCGGCGCGGAGCCGGCCGGCGGTCCGGTGAAGCGGCGCGGCGGCTGGGACCGGTCGACCCGGACAGCGGCCCTGGTCGCCGCGCTGGTCGCCCTGCCGGTCACCGTGGCTGTGGCCGGTTTCACCTTCAACGCGCTCTCGCCGGACGAGGCTGCCGCGCCGAGCCCGAGCGAGAGCGTGCAGGCGCTCGGGCCGAAGTCCACCGTCCCGGTGGAGATGGCCGCCCAGCCGCTGGCGGAACGCCCCGCGACGGTCTGCCGCGCACTGCTGTCGAAGCTCCCCTCGACCGTCCGGGAGCTGCCGCAGCGGCCGGTCACCGCCGGACCCGAGCAGAACGCGGCGTACGGCGACCCGGCGCTCACCGTGTCCTGCGGCGTTCCCGAGCCGACCATTCCCCTGACCGACACGGTCTGGGTGATCGAGCAGGTCTGCTGGCACGCCAGCGAGCAGGGCGACGCCACCGTGCTCACCACGGTCGACCGGGAGGCCGCGGTCCGGGTGACGGTGCCGAAGACGTACGAGCAGCCGTTGCAGTGGGTGAGCCCGATCTCGACGGCGATCGTCGAGTCCATCCTCAGCGCCGGCCCCGTCCCGTCCGGCTGCCGGGGCTGAGTCGTCCCCGTTGCGGCAGTGGTTCCCCGACCGGGGCCACCGCCGCAGCGGGATCGTCCGCCCCGGCCCGCCCGCCGGGAACGCTCAGCCGCCCGCCGGGAACGCTCCGCCGCCCGCCGGGAACGGTTAGCCGCCCGCCGGGAACGTTCAGCCGCGCCGCAGCGCGGTGCGGATGAGCCGGTTCACCAGCTTCGGGTACTCCAGCCCGGAGGCCGCCCACATCCGGGGGAACATCGACGACGGGGTGAAGCCCGGCATGGTGTTCACCTCGTTGAGGTAGACGTCCAGCTCCGGGGTGACGAAGAAGTCGACCCTGGCCAGGCCGGCACAGTCCAGGGCGGTGAAGGCGCGGGTGGCGTACTCGCGCACCCGCCGGGTGACCTGCTCGGGCAGCCCGGCCGGGACGTCGTACTCGCAGACCTCGTCGGCGTCGATGTACTTCGCCTCGAAGTCGTAGAAGTCGTGGTCGCCGACGACCCGTACCTCGGCCAGGACGGACGCCTCGGGTGCGCCGCCGGCCTCCCCCTCCAGCACGCCGCACTCGATCTCCCGACCGACGACCGCCGCCTCGACCAGCACCTTCGAGTCGATCTGACGGGCTGTGGCGATGGCCGCGTCGAGCTGGGCCCAGTCGGTGACCTTGCTGATGCCGAAGGACGAGCCGGCCCGGGAGGGCTTGACGAAGACCGGCAGGCCGAGGCGCTCCTTCTCCTCCTCGGTGAGGGTCGCGCCGCTGCGCAGCACCGCGTACGGGCCGACCGGGATGCCCTCGACGGCACAGAGCTTCTTGGTGAACTCCTTGTCCATCGCGGCGGCGGAGGCGAAGACGTTCGCCCCGACGTACGGGATGCCTGCCATCTCCAGCATGCCCTGGATGGTGCCGTCCTCCCCGTACGCGCCGTGCAGCACCGGGAAGACCACGTCCACCCCGGCGAGCGCCCGGGGTCCCTCGGTCGGGTCGAGCACCATCAGGCCGCCGCTGGTCGGGTCGGCCCGGAGCACCACCTCCACGCCGGTGGCCGTGGTGATCTCCGGCAACCGGCGGTCGGCGATCGCCAGGCGGGATGGGTCCCCATCGGCCAGCACCCACTGCCCGGCGCGGGTGATCCCAACCGGCACCACGTCGAACTCGTCCGGGTCCAGCGCGCCGAGCACGCTCCCCGCGCTCACGCAGGAGATACCGTGTTCGGGGCTACGGCCACCGAAGACGACGGCGACGCGGGTCTTGCCTGGGGTGGTCACTGGCTTCTCTCCGGTTCGGCGACTGCGGTGGCCCGCGAGGCCGCTGACGGCGCTCGCCTGGTCGACCTTACTGTGCGTGGCGGCACGCCGGTGCCGATACCCGGACCGGCCGCCACCGTCTCCGCAATCGGTCAGCGCAGCCTATACGGTGCGTGGTCGCCCCGGCGAGGACGCAGCGGCGCGGCGGCGGGCACTACCCTGCCCTGGTGACCGATGCCGACCCGTTGATCGCCAGTCTCACCGCCGCCGTCGACGCCCGTCCGGAGGACCTGCCGTTGCGCCTGCACCTGGCCGGGCTGCTGCTCGACGCCGGACGCAACGGGGAGGCGATCGCGCACCTCGGGCAGGCGCTGACCCGCGACCCGGGCAGCACCGTGGCGCAGGCCCTGATGCAGCGCGCGCTGGGCGTATCCCCCGCCCCGGCCGGAGGCGGCACCCCGGCACCGACCGGGTCCGCGGATTCCCCGGACTTCCCGGGCGATCCGCTCGCCGCGTACGAGCGGGAGCTGGCGGACGTCGTGCCGCCCCGTTTCGTCCGGTCCGGGGACGAACCGGAGCCGGTGACCGGCGACGCGGACCGGGCGTACGACGTGGAGACCTCGACGGTGCGGCTGGCCGACGTCGGTGGCATGGAGGCGGTGAAGGAGCGGCTGGAGCTGGCCTTCCTCGGCCCGCTGCGCAACCCGGAGCTGCGCCGGATGTACGGCAAGAGCCTGCGCGGTGGCCTCATGCTCTACGGCCCGCCCGGCTGCGGCAAGACGTTCCTGGCCCGCGCGGTCGCCGGGGAGATGGGGGCGAGGTTCCTCTCGCTGTCGATCGTGGACGTGCTGGACATGTGGATGGGCAACTCGGAGCGGAACCTGCACGAGCTGTTCCAGGCGGCCCGACGCAACGCGCCCTGTGTGCTCTTCCTCGACGAGGTGGACGCGCTGGGGCACAAACGGTCCAAGGTCACCTCCAGCTCCATGCGGACGGTCGGCAACCAGCTGCTGGCCGAGCTGGACGGCATGGAGGGCAACAACGAGGGCGTCTTCGTGCTGGCCGCCACCAACACTCCGTGGGACGTGGACGCGGCGCTGCGCCGGCCGGGGCGGCTGGACCGGATGGTGCTGGTGCTGCCGCCGGACGCGGAGGCCCGCCGGGCCATCCTGGAATACCACCTGCGGGACCGGCCGATCGCCGGAATCGACCTGCGGAAGGTGGTGGCCGCGACCGAGGACTTCTCCGGCGCGGACCTGGCGCACCTCTGCGAGACCGCCGCCGAGTTCGCGATGGCCGACTCGGTACGCCGGGGCGAGGTGCGGATGATCGGTCAGGGCGACCTCGACCGGGCGCTGAAGGAGGTCCGGCCCTCGACGCGTCCGTGGCTCGCCACCGCCCGCAACGTCGCCATGTTCGCCAACGAGGGCGGCGTCTACGACGACCTGGTCGCCTACCTCAAGCGGCGCCGGCTGCTCTGAGTCGGGTGCTCCGACGGCCGGGGCACGCCGTGGGCGGATCAGCAGCCACCGTAGCGACGTCCGACGGCGATCACCTTGACCCGCTGCCGGCCGGCGCGGACCATGCCGAGCGCCATGAAGGCGCCCGCGATCCGGTCGGCGGCAGCCCGGCTGCTCGCGCTGACCACCTGTCGTCGCCGCTCCGGCATGGTCCGCTCGTTACGGACCGTGCCGTCGAGCGGGCGGACGTCGGTGAGCACGACCAGGAACCGGGTCACCGGGGATCACCGCCGCTATACCCGGGGCCCCGTGCGTCCCGGGCCGGACCCGGCGACCCGCCGGGTGCCGCCGGCCCACCCGCGTCGTACGGCGCGTGCCGCGCCACGCCACCCCTCGCGTGGCGCGGCACGCCGTACCGGACGGCCGCTCCCGTCGTCCGGTCGTTTCCCGCGCGTCGCGCGCTCCCCTGCCCGGGCCGGCAGGGACGTCGCGGACGCCCGGGGTCAGGACGCACGGCGCACCTCCTCGGGCTCCGCCGTGGTGGCGGCGAGGCCACCGGAGGAGTCCCGGCAGACGTACGCAAGGTTGGCGTGGATCCACGTGCCCTCGTTGTCCCGTAGCACCGGGCACGCGCACCAGCGGCAACGCGACACCCGAGGCCAGCAACCGGTGGTCATCTGATCCCCTTCCGGTGCGCCGTGGTGGGAGACACGTGGTGGTCGGGTGGGGGAGTAGGAACCCGACCACCACGCGTCTCATTTCCCCTCCGTCACTCACCACCACCGTCGCCACGACCACCGGCGGTGAGGACTCCGCTACAGCCTGACACCTCGAACAGCGTGAATGCAACTCTCATGCATCCCTCTCTCATGCACGCATTCCCATAGATCTGTGCGACGATCGAGGCATGGCACCGAAGACCGCCCGGGCCCGTCGGCTCGGCATCGCGCTGCGCAGTCACCGGGAGGCGGCCGGCCTGACCCTCGAGGCCGCCGCAGACGAGATCAACAGCACCCGCAGCACCCTGTCCCGCTACGAGAACGCCCAGACGCTGATCAGTCCGGCCACCGTCCGGGCGCTGCTCACGCTCTACGGCGTCGGCGCCGAGGACATCGACGCCGCCGTCGCGCTGGCCAAGGACGCCCGCAAACCCGGCTGGTGGGTTTCCTACTCGTACGTCCTCGACAAACGGACCATCGACTTCATCGCCCTGGAGGCCGAGGCGAGCGCCATCGCCAACTTCGAGCCGTCGGTGGTGCCGGGCCTGCTCCAGACCGCCGACTACATCCGGGCGGTGATGCGGGGCGGCCCGCACACGCTCACCGACGAGGGGGTCGAGCAGCGGGTCAAGGCCCGGCTGGACCGGCAGCAACGGTTGACCGGACCGGAACCGCCCATCTTCGACGCGATCCTCGACGAGGGGGCGCTGCTCCGCCCGGTCGGTGACCAGGCGGTTATGGCCGCACAACTCGACCACCTGGTCAAGATGATCGAGCTGCCCAACATCACGGTCCAGGTCATCCCGCTGGCCGCCGGCTACCACCGGGGCACCCGGGGTTCCCTGCACATTCTGGAGTTCCCCGACCCGGAGGACCCGATCATCGCCTCGGTGGAGACGGTGGCCGGTCAGATGGTCCTCGACCGCCCCGGTGACCTGCGTACCTGCACCAAGATCATGGATCACCTGCGAAGCGTCGCGCTCAGCCCGGCGGCGAGCCGCGACCAGCTCGTCCGACTCCTGAAGGGACGGTAACGATGACACCGACGACCCACCCGGCGCTGGCCACGGCCCGGTGGCGCAAGAGCAGCCACAGTGGAGACGAGGGCGCCTGCGTGGAGATGGCGGTCGTCCCGGACACCGTCGCGGTGCGCGACTCCAGGGACACCGTCGCGGTGCGCGACTCCAAGGACCCGGCCGGGCCCGCGCTCCTCTTCCCCCCAGCCGCCTGGACCGCCTTCGCCGACGCCCCGCCCGCCCCACCGGTGGTCTGACGCCGGGTGTCTGCAGGGGCACCCTCCCGTGCCTATGCTGTAGGAAGGGGCCCCTGCGGACACCGTAGGCGCGCGGTCACCGCGGTCGCGTCGAGTTCCGCCGAACGGGTGACCGTGGGCACCAGGCCACACCGGGCCAGTTCCGCGCAGAGTGCGTCGACCTGGCTCTCACCGACCTCCACCACCAGGTGCCCGCCCGGGGCGAGCCAACGTACCGCGTCCCCGGCCAGCCGGCGCAGCACGGCGAGCCCGTCCGATCCGCCGTCCAGCGCCACGGTCGGCTCGTACAGGCGGGCCTCGGGCGGCATCAACTCCACCGCCGCCGTCGGCACGTACGGCGCATTGGCCACGATCAGGTCCAGCCGGCCCCGCCAGTGGGTCGGCAGCGGGTCGAACAGGTCGCCCTCGTACACCGGCACGCCCAGCCCGGCCAGGTTGCGCCGGGCGCATCCGACGGCGACCGGATCGACGTCGGCGGCGGCCTGCCAGCGGGGCCGCAGCCGCCGCGCCAGCAGCAGCGAGACCGCCCCGGAGCCGCAGCAGAGTTCCACCACCGCCGGTTCCGGCCCGGCCACCGCCTCGGCGGCGGTGGCCAGCAACGCGGTACGTCGCCGGGGCACGAACACCCCCGGGGCGACGGACACCCGCTGGCCACCGAACTCGGCCCAGCCGAGCAGGTGTTCCAGGGGATCGCCGGCCACCCGACGGTCGACGAGGGCCGCCAGCGCGGCGGGTGAGTCGGCGGCGGCGATGAGCAGGTCCGCCTCGTCCTCGGCGAAGACACAACCGGCGGCGCGGAGCCGACGGACGATGGCGGGACGGTCGCAGGTGGACGATGCCATGGTGGGGCGGTCACTCCGGGCGCACGGCGTCCAGGGCGGCGGTGAGGTCGGCCACCAGGTCGGCGGTGTCCTCCACCCCGCAGGAGAGCCGGACGAAGCCCGGCGCGGTGTCGTCGCCCCACTGGGCCCGGCGGTCGGCGGTGGTGTGCAGCCCGCCGAACGAGGTGGCGGCGGTGACCAGCCGGGACGCCGTCACGAACCGGGCAACCCGCTCGGCGTCGCCGAGGTCGAACGAGACGATCCCCGGCAGCCGGCGCATCTGGACCGACGCCACCGGGTGGGCCGGGTCGTCGGGCAGCCCCGGCCAGCGCACCCCGGTCACGTCGGGACGGCCGACGAGCAGCCTGGCCACCGCCTCGGCGTTCGCCGACTGTCGGGCCAGCCGCAGGTCCAGGGTGGCCAGCGAGCGGTGGGCCAGCCAGGCGTCGAACGCGCCGGGCACCGCGCCGGTGGTGGTGCGCCAGGTGGTCACCGTCTCCAGCAGGTGCGCCGACCGGCTGGCGACGTAGCCGAGGAGCAGGTCCGAGTGGCCGGTCAGGGCCTTGGTGCCGGAGGCGACCACCAGGTCCGCGCCGAGGTCCAGCGGACGCTGGCCGAGCGGGGTCGCCGTGGTGTTGTCCACCGCGAGCAGCGCCCCGGCCGCGTGCGCCCGCTCCGCCAGCGCGGCGATGTCGCAGACGTCCAGGCCGGGGTTGGCCGGGGTCTCCACCAGCACCAGGCGTACGCCGTCCAGCGCCGGGTACGGTCCGGCGGTCGGCACGAAGCGGACGTCCACCCCCGTCCCGGCCAGGGTCTGCGTGGCGAACGAGCGGACCGGGAAGTACCCGTCGGCGGGGAGCAGGACGGTGTCCCCGGAACGCAGCACGGCCAGCAGCAGCCCGGTGATCGCGGCCTGTCCGCTGGCGAAGACCCGGCAGTCGCCCCCCTCCAGCTCGCCGATCGCCGCCTCCAGCAGCCGACGGGTCGGGTTGTCGGGTCGGCCGTAGCCGTTCGGGCTGGCCGCCGGCCCCTGCCACGGGTCGAGGTGGTACGGCGCGGCGAAGACCGGGCCGGGGAGGAACGGCTGGCCGGGGGCCGGTTCGGGCAGCCCGGCGTGCACACACCGGGTGCCGTCGGCCCAGTCCGCCGGTGTCCCGCTCGTCCGCTCCCCCACGTCCGCCCCCGTCCTACTCCGGTTTCGTCGTCCGGCTCATCAGGGCCCGCACCGCCAGGCGCGGGTCGACACCCTCGTGGCAGACCCGTTCGACCTGCTCGGTGATGGGCATCTCCACCCCGTGCGCGCGGGCCAGGTCGCGGATCGCCAGGCAGCTCTTGACCCCCTCGGCGGTCTGCCGGGTGGCCACCTGCGCCTGTTCCAGGGTCTCCCCCCGGCCCAGGTGCTCACCGAAGGTGCGGTTGCGTGACAGCGGCGACGAGCAGGTGCCGACCAGGTCGCCCATGCCGGCCAGCCCGGCGAAGGTCAGCGGGTCCGCGCCGAGCGCCACGCCCAGCCGGGCGGTCTCGGCCAGCCCCCGGGTGATCAGCATGGCGCGGGTGTTGTCCCCGAAGCCCATCGCGGTGGCCATGCCGTACGACAGGGCGATCACGTTCTTGACCGCACCGCCCAGCTCGCAGCCGATCACGTCGTCGTTGGTGTACGGCCGGAAGTACGACGTGGTGACCGAACGCTGCACCAGCGTGGCCCGCCTGACGTCGGTGCAGGCGACCACGGTGGCGGCCGGCTGACCGGCGGCGATCTCGGGGGCCAGGTTCGGGCCGGAGACCACCACCACCCGGTCCGCCGCCACCTTGGCGGTCTCCACGATCACCTCGCTCATCCGCTTGGTGGTGCCCAGCTCGATCCCCTTCATCAGGGAGACCAGCGTGGCGTCCGGCTCCAGGTGGCCGGCCCACTCGGCGAGATTGCCGCGCAGCGTCTGGGACGGCACCGCCAGCACCACCACCTCGGCCCCGGAGACGGCCTCGACCGCGTCCGCGGTGGCCGTCACCCGCTCCGGCAGGTGCAGGTCGGGCAGGTACTCCGGGTTCCGCCCCCGGAGCCGGATCTCCTCGGCGACGGGTCGCCGCCGCGCCCAGATCGCCACCTCCCGGCCCGCGTCGGCGAGGATCTTGGCGAACGCCGTACCCCAGGACCCGGCCCCGAGCACCGCCACGTGCCCGCTCATCGCATCCGGATCCCGCCGCGCGCTCACGCGCCACCCCCGGGTCGCTCGACGCCGTCCCGGCTCGCCTCGAAGGCACCCGGCCGTCCCGGCCGCTCCCACAGCGGTGGGGGTGTGCCACCCCGGATCTCGGCAAGCAGATCGCGGATCCCGAGCATGATCTCGTCGGTCATCTCTTCCAGCGTCGCTTTCGTCGGTGGCGCGTCCGTCCAACGGTCCAGGTCGACCGGCGGTCCGGCGGCCACCGTGACCGGGATACGCGGGCGCAGGCTGACCCGGTTCCGCCGGGGGTCGATGATCCGCTCCGGCCCCCACATCGCCACCGGGACCACCGGCGCTCCGGTGGCCAGGGCGAGCCGGGCCGCGCCGGTCTTGCCGCGCATCGGCCACAGGTCCGGCTCCCGGGTGAGCGTGCCCTCCGGGTAGACGACCACCGCGCCGCCCTCGTCGAGCGCGGCGACCAGGGCGTCGAGGGATCGGGCCGCGTCCACGGTGCCCCGCTCGACCGGGATCTGGCGGCAGCGGCGCAGGATCGACCCCACCACCGGCACCCGGAAGACGCTGGCCTTGCCGAGAAAGCGCGGCCACCGGCCGGCGTCGTAGACGAAGTGCGCGGAGACCAGCGGGTCGGCGTACGAGAGGTGGTTGGGGACGATGATCACCCCACCGTCGCGCGGGATGTGCTCCATGCCGGTCCAGGTGCGGCGGGTCCAGACGGTCATCACGGGCTTGACGACCACCACGGCGAACCACTGCCAGAATCCCAGCCTGCGCCGTGCCACCCTGCCTCCTCGTTCCGCCCGCCCGCGACCGCGTCCACCGGTGACGCCCGCAGCGAAATCATGCCTGCTCCTCCCGGACGGGGCCAGCGAGGGTGCCGCCCCCGGCTGGGGCAGGATGAGGCCGTGAGCGAGCCGAGCTGGACCGTGGTGGTACCGGTGAAGCGCCTTGACGTGGCGAAGAGCAGACTACGCGGCGCGCTGCCGGGCGTACCGCACGAGTCCCTGGCCCTGGCCCTCGCGCTGGACACGGTCCGCGCGGTGCTCGCCTGCGACGCGGTGGCCGTCCTGCTGGTGGTGACCGACGACCCCCGGGTCGCCACGGCGGTCCGCGCGGCGGGCGCCCGGGTGCTGCCGGACGCCCCGGACGCCGGGCTCAACGCCGCGCTGCGGCACGGCGCGGAGGCCGCCGACGGTCCGGTGGCCGGGCTCACCGCCGACCTGCCCGCCCTGCTCCCGGCCGACCTGGGTGCGGCGCTGCGGTCCACCGCCGACGCTCCGGAGGTACGCCACTTCGTCGCCGACGCCCCGGGCGACGGCACCGTGCTGCTCGCCGCGCCGGCCGGCGTACCGCTGGACCCGCGTTTCGGGGCGGGCTCGGCCGCCGCGCACGCCGCCAGCGGGGCGCTCCCCCTGGCCGGCGGCTGGCCGAGCCTGCGCCGGGACGTGGACACCCCGGCCGACCTGGCGGACGCCGCCCGGCTCGGGCTGGGCCCGCACACGGCCGCACTGGCCGCCGCCCGCTGCCCGGCCGCCGCCCCAGGCTGACCCGCGCGGGTGTACGGTGCGGGGCATGCAGGGCACGGTGGCCACCTTCGACGGCACGACACGCACCGGGACGCTGCTCCTCGACGACGGCACCGAGCTGTCCTTCCCGGCCCCCGCCTTCGACGCCTCCGGGCTGCGCCTGCTCCGCCTCGGCCAACGGGTCCGCGTCGAACGGGACGCCGCCGGCGAGATCGTCAGGGTGACCTTGCCGACCATGGACTGACCTGGCCTGCGCAAGTTCATTTCGCGTTCACCCTCGTCGGGTCATGATGGCGAGGTGAGCACCCCTCCGCGCCGCCGACCGGTCCGCCCGCGCCGTACCCCCGAGCCGTCCGGCCCGACTGCCACCGGGACGGCCGACAGCACGCCGGCGGGCACCACCGACGCCGCCCCCACGCGGTCCGGCGCCACCCGGGGTGGCGGGGACGGGACGACCGCCAGCGACGTCGACGGCCGGATCAACGACGGCCAGCCGGAACAGGGTGCCGGGGGCGCCGCCTCCGCCGGGGTGGAGGAGGTCGCCGACCCGGGCCGGGTCGCGCCGGCCGACGCGGACGTCCCGACCGACGCGGGGCCGGACGCCCCCGACCCCACCGGAGGCGGGCCGGTGCGGGAGCCGCTGCCCGAGGACCGCTTCCTCAACCGGGAGCTCTCCTGGCTCGACTTCAACGCCCGGGTGCTCACCCTGGCCGAGGACCCGCGCACCCCGCTGCTGGAGCGGGCGAAGTTCCTGGCCATCTTCGCCAGTAACCTCGACGAGTTCTACATGGTCCGGGTCGCCGGGCTGAAGCGACGTCTCCAGGCCGGCCTGCCGGTCCGCGGCGGCGACCGGATGCCGCTGCGGACCCAGCTCGACCTGATCGCGGAGAAGGGCGCCGGCCTCGTCGCCCGGCACGCCACCTGCTTCGTCGACGACGTCCGGCCGAGGCTGGCCGCCGAGGACATCCACCTGCTGGACTGGTCCGACCTCGGCGACCCGGAGCGGGAACGGCTGCGTACCTACTTCCGCGAGCAGATCTTCCCGGTGCTGACCCCGCTGGCCGTGGACCCGGCGCACCCGTTCCCGTACATCTCGGGGCGGTCGCTCAACCTGGCAGTGACGGTCCGCGACCCGCACGGCGGGACAGAACTGTTCGCCCGGGTCAAGGTGCCGAACAACGTCCCCCGGTTCGTCCGGGTCTGCCGGGACCTGCCCGGGGTGCGGTTCCTGCCGGTCGAGGAGCTGATCTCGGTGCACCTGGGGCAGCTCTTCTCCGGCATGGAGGTGGTCGAGTGCCACCTCTTCCGGGTCACCCGTAACGCGGAGCTGGAGGTCGACGAGGACCGCGACGAGGACCTGCTCCAGGCCCTGGAGCGGGAGCTGGCCCGCCGGCGGTTCGGCCCGCCGGTGCGCCTTGAGGTGGCCGCCTCCATCTCCGACCACATGCTGGAGCTGCTCGTCCGGGAACTGGACATGGACGCCACCGACGTGCTGCGCGTGCGGGGCCTGCTGGATCTCTCGGCGCTCTGGCAGCTCTACGGCGAGGCGGACCGCCCCGACCTGAAGGACCCGCCGTTCGTCCCGGCCACCCACCCCCGGCTCACCGAGGGAGAGGTGCCCCGCAGCGTCTTCGCCACCCTGCGGGACGGGGACGTGTTGGTGCACCACCCGTACCACTCCTTCGCGACCAGCGTGCAGCGCTTCGTCGAGCAGGCCGCCGCCGACCCGAACGTGCTGGCCATCAAGCAGACCCTCTACCGCACCAGCGGCGACTCGCCCATCGTCGACGCGCTGGTCGACGCCGCGGAGGCCGGCAAGCAGGTGGTGGTGCTGGTCGAGCTGAAGGCCCGCTTCGACGAGGTGGCGAACATCGGCTGGGCCCGCACCCTGGAACGGGCCGGCTGCCACGTCGTCTACGGCCTGGTGGGTCTGAAGACGCACTGCAAGACCTCTCTGGTGGTCCGGCAGGAGGGCAACCAGATCCGCCGCTACTGCCACATCGGCACCGGCAACTACCACCCGAAGACCGCCCGGCTCTACGAGGACTTCGGCGTGCTCACCGCCGACCCGGAGATCGGCGCGGACCTGACCGACCTGTTCAACGTGCTCACCGGCTACAGCCGGCAGACCACCTACCGGCGGTTGCTGGTCGCCCCGCAGGGCATCCGGCGGGGCCTCATCGAGCGGATCGACCGGGAGATCGCGCACACCCGGCTCGGTGCGCCCGGACTGGTGCAGATCAAGGTGAACTCCCTGGTGGACGAGGAGGTCACCGACGCGCTCTACCGGGCGTCCCGGGCCGGGGTGCACGTGGACCTGGTCATCCGGGGCATGTGCACGCTACGTCCGGGCGTGCCGGGGCTGTCGGAGAACATCCGGGTCCGGTCGATCCTCGGCCGGTTCCTGGAGCACTCCCGGATCTTCCGGTTCGGCAACGACGGCGCGGCGGAGTTCTGGATGGGCTCGGCCGACCTGATGCACCGCAACCTGGACCGCCGGGTCGAGGCGCTGGTCCAGGTGAGCGATCCGGTCGCCCGCGCCGAGCTGGACCACGTGCTGACCGCCGCGATGAGTCCCGAGGTGGACGCGTTCGAGTTGGCCGCCGACGGCACCTGGAGCCGCCGGGAGAGCACCCCGGACGCGCCGGCGCAGCACCTTCAGGAGCTGCTGTTGCGCCGGGTCGGTGGCACCGCCGGTTGACCCGGCGGCCGACATAGTCTGGGGCGATGGTCGAACAGGAGCGCAAGTACGCGGTGCCGGCCGCCTTCCGGCTGCCGGACCTGTCCCCCGCCCTGCCCTCGGGAGGACGGGTCGACAGTCCGGCACCGGTGACCCTGGTCGCCACCTATTTCGACACCGCCGACCTGCGACTGGCCCGGGCCGGGGTCTCGTTGCGGCACCGGGAGGGCGACCAGCCGCCCTGGACGGTGAAACTGCCCACCGGCTCCCCCGGGGCCCGGCACGAGATCTCCCGTCCGGGGTCGGCCGACACCGTGCCGACGGAGCTGGCCGAGCTGGTCACCGTGCACCACCGGGGTGCGCCGCTGGCTGCGGTCGCCCTGATCAGCACGGTCCGGGACATTCGTCGACTGCGCGACGCCGACGGCGAACTGCTCGCCGAGGTGGTCGAGGACGCGGTGACCTCGCTGGCCGCCGAGGGCTCGACCGGCACCGTCGACCTGAGCTTCCGCGAGGTGGAGGTCGAACGCGGCAGCGCGGACACCGACCTGCTCGACCGGGTGGACGCGCTGCTCACCACGGCGGGCGCCCGGCTGGCCGAGTTCGTCCCCAAGCACGTGAAGGCGCTCGGCGCCGCCGCGCGGCAGGCACCGGATCTGGTGGCCCCCGGCGACCTGCCGGCGGAGCCGACCGCCGGTGACGTGGTCACCGCGGCGATCCGGCGCGGCGTGCGCCGCATCCTCCGCTACGACCCGCTGGTCCGCCTCGGCGAGGAGGCCGGCGACGTCGAGGCGGTCCGGAAGATGCGGGTCGGCACCCGACGGCTCCGCAGCGACCTGCGCACCTTCGCTCCGCTGCTCGACGCCACCTGGGCGGATCCGCTCGCCGACGAGCTGCGTTGGCTCGCCGGGGTGCTCGGCGAGGCCCGGGACGTCGAGGTGCTCCGCGACCGGCTGCGGCGTACCGCCGGAGCCGACCCGGTCAGCCCGCTCGACGCGGACGCGGTGGACCGGCTGGACGCCACGCTCGCCGCCCGGCAGCGGCAGGCCGCCACCGCCGTGGCCGATGCGCTGCGCTCGCCCCGCTACCTCGCCCTGGTGGAGTCCCTGGTGGCGGCGGACCGCGCCCCCCGCCTGACGGGCAAGGCGGACGCACCGGCGGCGAAGGCGCTGCCCCGACTGGTCCGGAAGCCGTGGCGCAGGTTGGCGCACGGCACCGACCGGCACGGCGGCGTGCCCGCGCTGGACCCGCTCGGGCCGGACGAGCAGTGGCACGACGTCCGCAAGGCGGCCAAGCGGGCCCGCTACGCGCTGGAGGCGGTCGCCCCGGTGCTGGGTGCGGGTGCGGCGAAACTCGCCCGGGCGGTCCGGGAGAGCCAGACGCTGCTCGGCGCGCACCAGGACGCCGCGGTGGCCGCCGACACCTGGACGGCGCTGGCCCTGGCGCACCCCGACGACCCGACCCTGGCGGTGACCGCCGGTCGGCTGGCCGAGCGCGAACGGGCCGACGTCCGCCGGGCCCGCGCCGACTTCCCGGACACCTGGCGTCGGGCGGTACGCCGCCGGAAGGGCTGGCTGCGGTGAGCGTGATCCGGGCGGCAGGCGGGGTGGCGTGGCGTCCCGCCACCGACGGCGGGGTGGAGGTCTGCCTGGTGCACCGGCCCCGGTACGGGGACTGGTCGCTGCCGAAGGGCAAACTGGAGCCGGGGGAACACCCGTTGCTCGCCGCACTCCGCGAGGTCGCCGAGGAGACCGACGTCCAGGGAGTGCCGCAGGTCCGCCTGCCGAGCGTCTCGTACCGCAGCGAGGGCCGCCCCAAGGTGGTCGACTACTGGTCGCTGCGGGCGGGGGCGGACGGGGGTTTCCAGGCGGGCACCGAGGTCGACGAGGTGCGTTGGCTGCCGCTGGCGGCGGCGCTGGAACTGGTGAGCTACCCGCACGACGCCGAGGTCCTGCGCGCGTTCGCGACCCTGCCACCGGTGACCGGGACGGTGGCGCTGGTCCGGCACGCGCAGGCCGGTACCCGGGGCACCTGGTCCGGACCGGACACCGCCCGGCCGCTGGACGCCACCGGTTGGACGCAGGCGCGGACGCTCGCCCGGCTGGTGGCCGCGATCCGCCCGGCACGCCTCGTCTCCGCCTCGCCCCGGCGCTGCGTGCAGACCCTCGGCCCGCTGGCCGAGTTGCTGGACCTGCCGATCGAGGTGAACCGCGACCTGGACGAGCCGGAGCCGGGGCAGCAGCCGGTGGAGCGCGCCCTGGCCGCCGCGGCCCGGCTGACCGCGCTGGCCACCGAAGGCGGGCCGGTCGTGGTGTGCAGCCAGGGCAAGGTGATCCCGCCGGCCCTGGAGCGGCTGACCGGCCGGTCGGACGACTTCGCCACCGCCAAGGGTGCCGGCTGGCTGCTGGCGTTCACCGCCGACGGACTGCTCCCGCCCGACCGTCTCTGAGCCCCGACCCGGCCCCGAGCATTCGTTGGCCGAACCGGCCCCGAGCGGTCGCCGGCCGACCGGCCCCGGTTGTTCGTCGGTCGACCCGACCCGGTTGTTCGCCGGTCGACCCGACCCGGGCGGTCGCCGGCCGGGGCCGGTCTCCCGGGCAGGGAACGACGAAGGGCGCCCACCTCGACGGTGGACGCCCTCGGCCGGTGCGGGATCAGCGGGTGGCGGTCTTCTTCGCCGGGGCCTTACGGGCCGGCGCCTTCTTCGCCGCCGTGCTCTTCGCCGCCGTGCTCTTGGCCGTCGTGGTGCCGGCCTTCTTCGCGGCGGCCGTCTTCGTGGCCGTGGTCGTCTTCTTCGCCGCCGTGGCCTTGGTGGTGGCGCTCTTCTTCGCCGGCGCGGCCTTCGCGCCGGCCGCCTTGGTGGCGGTGGCCTTGGTGCCGGCGGCCTTGGTGGTCGCCTTCGTCGCGGCCTTGGTGGCCGTCGCCGGGGCAGCCTTGGCCCCGGCGGTGGCCTTCTTCGTGCCGGTCGCCTTCGCCCCGGTGGCCTTCGTTCCGGCCGCCTTGGCCGTGGTCGCCTTGGCGCCGGTCGCCTTGGCCGTGGTCGCCTTGGCCCCGGTGGCCTTGGCGCCGGTCGCCTTCGCCGCCCCGGTCGCCTTGGTCCCGGTCGCCTTCGCCGCCGCCGTCGTCTTCGCAGCGGTCGTGGTCTTCTTCGCGGCGGTGGTGGCCTTCGGCGCCTTGCCGCTGGCCACCATCTCCTTGAACCCGGCGCCCGGACGGAAGGTCGGCACGGATGTCTTCTTGACCTTCACCGCCTCTCCGGTGCGAGGGTTACGGGCTGTTCGGGCGGCGCGTACGCGCTTCTCGAACGCTCCGAAACCGGTGATGGACACCTTCTCGCCCTTCGCCACCGCCGCCTGGACCTCAGCGAGGACCGCGTCGAGCGCCGCAGTCGCCGACTTCCTGTCCCCCAGGCGAGCGGCGAGCGCCTCGATGAGCTCGGCCTTGTTCACGACTTCCTCCCGATTGTGCAACTGACTCGACGCGAGCCATTCTGCGCGCACGGTATGCCCTCTGCTGCCTGGACACAAACATTCGGTGGAAAAAAGCCCTTGTGTCGTAACGGATTCGCCCCCGCCGGTGGACCGACGGGGGCGAAAACCCAAGGCGCGGGTGGACCTTCCGGCTAGCTCAGGACAGGCAGGAACGGCAACCGACGGGCCTCGTAGGCACTGATCTCCGACTCGTGGCGGAGGGTCAGTCCAATGTCGTCCAAGCCTTCCATGAGCCGCCAACGGCTGAAGTCGTCCATGGGGAAGGACCAGGTGTCCGCCCCGACCCGGACCTCACGCGCCGCCAGGTCGACGGTGACCCGGGTGGTCGGGTCGGCGTCGAGCCGATCCCACAACTCTTCGACCGTCTTCAATTCCAGCTCGACCGGGAGGAGTCCCTCCTTCAACACGTTGCCACGGAAGATGTCACCGAAGCGGGGCGAGATCACCGCCCGGAAGCCCCAGTCCCGGAGCGCCCACACCGCGTGCTCGCGGGATGACCCGGTGCCGAACTCGGGACCAGCGACGAGAATCGATGCCCCGGAATACGAGGAATCGTTCAGCACGAATCCCGGGTCCTCCCGCCACGCACTGAAGAGGCCGTCGGCGAAACCGGTCCGGGTCACCCGCTTGAGGTACACCGCGGGAATGATCTGATCCGTGTCCACATTGGAGCGCCGCAATGGCACGGCGGTGCCGGTGTGCGTGGTGAACCTGTCCATCGTCCCAGTCATCCCTTCACAGATCGGCCGGCGCGGCCAGCCGGCCGACCACGGCGGTGGCGGCGGCGACCGGGGGCGACACCAGATGCGTACGCCCACCCCGGCCCTGCCGGCCCTCGAAGTTGCGGTTGGAGGTGGAGGCGGACCGCTGCCCCGGCGAGAGGGTGTCCGGGTTCATGCCCAGACACATGGAACAGCCGGCGAAGCGCCACTCCGCCCCGGCGTCGGTGAAGACCTTGTGCAGTCCCTCCGCCTCGGCGGCCTGGCGGACCGCGGCGGAGCCGGGCACCACCAGCATCCGTACCCCGTCGGCGACCCGCCGGTCACGCAGCACGTCGGCCGCCGCGCGGAGGTCCTCCAGCCGGCCGTTGGTGCAGGAGCCGACGAAGACCACGTCCACGGCGAGGTCGCGCAGCGGCGTACCGGGACGCAGGTCCATGTACTCCAGCGCGCGGCGGGCGGCGGTCCGCTCGGCCTCGTGGTCGAACTCGTCCGGGTCGGGCACCCGCTCGGCCAGAGGCGCACCCTGGCCCGGGTTGGTACCCCAGGTGACGAACGGCGTCACCCGGGAGGCGTCCAGGGTGACCTCGGCGTCGAAGACGGCCCCCTCGTCGGTGGGGAGCGTCCGCCAGTACGCCACCGCGGCGTCCCAGTCGGCTCCCTGCGGCGCGTTCGGCCGCCCCTCGAGGTACGCGAAGGTCGTCTCGTCGGGGGCGATCATGCCGGCCTTCGCGCCCCACTCGATGGACATGTTGGCGATGGTCATCCGTCCCTCCATGGACAGCGACCGGATCGCCTCCCCCCGGTACTCCACGATGTGGCCGCGACCACCGCCGGTGCCGACCTGCGTGATCAGCGCGAGCACCAGGTCCTTGGCGGTCACCCCGGGGCCGAGCTGGCCGGTGACGTTCACCGCCATGGTCTTCGGGCGGGCCTGCGGCAGCGTCTGGGTGGCCAGGACGTGTTCGACCTCACTGGTGCCGATGCCGAAGGCCAGCGCCCCGAACGCACCGTGGGTGGCGGTGTGCGAGTCGCCGCAGACGATCGTCATGCCGGGCTGGGTCAGGCCGAGCTGGGGACCGATGACGTGGACGATGCCCTGGTTCTCGTCACCCAGCGGGTGCAGCCGGACGCCGAACTCGGCGCAGTTGCGGCGCAACGTCTCGATCTGGGTGCGGGAGGTCGGGTCGGCGATCGTGAGCAGGTCACCCCGGCGCTGGCGGAACGCCGGATCGGCGTACCCGGTCGGGGTGTTGTGGTCCTCGGTCGCGATGGTCAGATCGGTCCGCCGCACCGGGCGTCCGGCCAGACGGAGGCCGTCGAACGCCTGCGGGCTGGTGACCTCGTGCAGCAGATGCAGGTCGATGTAGAGCAGGTCGGGCTCGCCCTCGGCGGATCGCACGACGTGCGCGTCCCAGACCTTCTCGGCCAAGGTCTTTGGCTTCGGAGTGACTCCCACCATCTGGACATCCTAAATTCTGGGAGGTAAATTTCGGCTTGTGGGACACAGTATGAGCGGTGTCGGCGTTCTCGACAAGGCGGTGGTCATCCTGGCCGCCTGTGTCGACGGCGCCAGCCTGGCCGAACTCGTTGATCGCACCAAGCTGCCGAGGGCCACGGCCCATCGGCTCGCGCAGGCGCTGGAGATCCACCGGATGCTCGTCCGGGACACACAGGGGCGGTGGCGGCCCGGTCCACGCCTCGGTGAGCTGGCCAACGCCGCGCCGGACGTGCTGCTGACCGCGGCGGAGCCGCTGCTGGCCGCCCTGCGCGACGCCACCGGGGAGAGCGCCCAGCTCTACCTCAGGCGGGCCGACGAGCGGGTCTGCGTGGCCGCTGCCGAGCGGGCCAGCGGCCTGCGGGACACCGTGCCGGTCGGCTCGGTCCTGCCGATGACCGCCGGCTCGGCGGCCCAGATCCTGCTCGCCTGGGAGCCACCGGAGGCGGTGATGCCACTCCTGCCCCGGTCGAAGTTCACCGGCCGCACCCTCGCCGAGGTACGCCGACGCGGCTGGGCGCAGAGTGTCGCGGAACGGGAGGCGGGTGTGGCGAGCGTCTCGGCTCCGATCCGCGACCGCACCGGGCGGGTGATCGCCGCAATCAGCATCTCCGGACCGATCGAACGCCTCGGCCGCCGCCCCGGCGAACGCCACGCCATGGCCGTGGTGAGAGCCGGCCAACGCCTCTCCGGCCTCTGACCCCCACCCCATCCCGCCCACCCCGAGGCGTTGATCAAGAGGTTTGCGTCACCGGATCACCCGCTCCGTGACGCAAACCTCTTGATCAACGCGGACAAGGCGCGGACAAGGCGTGGAGGGGGAGATACGGGCGCGGCCCGGGCCACCTGTGATGGTGGACCGGGCCGCGTTGGTTGGTAGCCCCGACCGGATTCGAACCGGCGCTACCGCCTTGAGAGGGCGGCGTCCTGGGCCGCTAGACGACGGGGCCAAGACTTTTCCTGCTTCACCACCCTGCCGGGCGGTGCCGCCGTAGTCTAACCATGTCCCCCGGGCCGGGTGTCGACCGGGTGGGACCGGGTAGACCCGGCAGAAGCGAAACAGCCCGCCCCGTTGACTGACACGGGACGGACCGGTGACGCTGTAGCCCCGACCGGATTCGAACCGGCGCTACCGCCTTGAGAGGGCGGCGTCCTGGGCCGCTAGACGACGGGGCCAGAACTTCTCGTGCACCACCACCCTCGCGGGCGGCGATGCTGCACTCTAACAGAGATCGAATTCCCGTCTCCGTGTGGAGGCGGGAGGCGAACTCCGCAAGAATCCAGCGTCCGAGGCTCTCTCGAACCTCGGTTGCGCTGGGGTACCAGGACTCGAACCTAGACTAACTGAACCAGAATCAGTCGGGCTGCCAATTACCCCATACCCCATTGGTGCCTTGCGGCACCGGATCGGCACCTTCCGGCACCGGGGAGAAACTTTACTCCACCGGTGCCGACAGGCCAAATCGGGTTACCGAAACCGCGACTGAGCTGCGGCTTCACCCTCCACACCGGTCATCAGAGCGAGACCACCGGGTTCGAGAGTTCCCCGATCCCGTCGATACGTACCGTGACGGTATCCCCGTCCAGGAGCGGACTAACCCCGGCCGGAGTGCCGGTCAGCACGACGTCCCCGGGCAGCAGCGTCATCACGTGCGAGACGTACGACACCAGGGACGGCACGTCGAAGACCATGTCCTTGGTCCGGCCCAGCTGACGGACCTCCATCTCCTCCGGGTCGCGACCGACCTCACAGCGGACCTCCAGGTCACCGACGTCCAGCCCGGTGGTGATCCAGGGCCCGAGCGGACAGAACGAGTCGAAGCCCTTGGCCCTGGTCCACTGCCCGTCGTTGCGTTGCAGGTCACGGGCGGTCACGTCGTTGGCGCAGGTGTAGCCGAAGATGGCCCGCTCGGCGGCGGCCCGGTCGGCACGCCGGGCACCGGGCGGCCCGATCACCACGGCCAACTCCGCCTCGTGCTCGACCTGCCGGGAGAAGATCGGCAGCCGGATCGCGTCACGCGGACCGATGACGCTGGTGGAGGGTTTGAGGAAGAGCAGCGGCTCCTTCGGCACCTCGCTGCCGTGCTCGGCGGCGTGGTCGGCGTAGTTGCGACCGACGCAGACCACCTTGCTGGGCAGGATCGGCGAGAGCAGGCGGACGTCCGACAGAGCCCACCGGGCACCGCTGAACTGGATCTGCCCGAACGGGTGCCCCTCGATCTCGGCGATGGTGAGACCCTGCGGTCCCGCCCCCGGCTCCCCCTCGACGGCACCGAACGACATTCCCTTGGCATGAGCGAAACGAGCGATACGCACACCGCCAATCTAGCCCTGCCGCCCAGGCCACGGGCACCTCGCCACGGGCGGCGCAGCGTACCGGCGCCGCTGGTCGGACGGGCCGGCTTCGGCACTTTCCATCCGGGCGGGACGGCCATCCCCCTAGCGTCGGCCCGGGAGGTGGTTCGTATGCCTGCATCGACACGGCCCCACCGGACCCTCGCGGTGGTCGTCCACTGCCTCGGTGTCCTCACCGCGCTGCCGGCGCTGCCGACACCCGACCCGCCGCGTGCGGCGGTGACACCCGTGGTCACACCTACGTCACCACCGGCCCGTACGGCGCTCGCGGAGCTGGCTCCCCCGTCCACGGCCGGTCCGCCGGCCCCGGCGGCGGGGCCGGTGGCCGGGGCACAGGCCCGGCAGCCGGGCGCGCCGTCGGCCATCCCTGCCCCGGCGGCGGCGCGGCCGACGGGCCCGGCCACCGGACCCGGCACCCGGGCCACCCCCGGCACCGGGTCCACCGCCGGCGAGCGGAGCACGCGCCACGGAGCGGACCGGGGGGCACCGCCGGTGGTCCGGGTCCGCGTCGCCCCCGCCGGTACGCCGGCCCCGGCCTACCGGATCGAGGTACGCAACGACGGCAACGCCCCGGTCGACACCACGGTCCGCCAGGAACTGCCGCCCGGCGCGTCGGCGGCCACGGTCACCGCCGGGGGGCGGACGACCCGGGCCGCCGGCCGGGCCGGCTCGGCCGAGGTCACCTGGCGGCTCACCCTGCCGGCCCGCAGCACCACGACCCTGAACACCGCGCTGACCGCCGCCGCAGACCGGCCGCTGACCGCCCCGGCCTGCGCCTTCGACGGGGCCGGCAACCGGCCGTACGACTGCGCGACGGCGACCTGGCAGCAGGCCGCTGATCCGGGGTCCGGGGCCGAGTCGACGCCGCTCTGGCAGCGCCCCACCACCGCGCTGGCGGCGGGAGCGGCCCTGCTGCCGGTGCTGGCCGGTACCGGCTGGTGGCTGCTGCGCCGACGCCGCCGGTCGACCGACGCGACGACCGGACGCTCCGGTGCCATCCCTGACGGCGCCGGCCGCCCCGACGGCCGGGGCACGGTGTACCCGCGCGCGGCGGTGCCGTCGCCCGCGTACCGCCGCCGCCGGCCGCCGGTCTGGCTGGTGGTCGGGGTGGCCCTGGCGGTCCTGGTGGGGGTGGTCGGCGCGGCGGCCTGGACCGCCACCACGCGGGTCGCCGCGATCGACACCGGTGCGGCGCCCACCAGCGGCGCGTGGACCGGGCAGGGACGTGCCGGCGCGCTCGGGGTGCCCCTGCGGGAGGCGGCGTTCGAGTTCACCGTCTACCGGATGGCCTGCGACCCGGCGTCGGACCGCCGACGCTGCCAGGCGACGGTCGGGGTGCGCAACCTCACCCCGCAGCAGCAGGTCTGGCACGGGGAACTCCAGCGGGCGTACCTGCCGGACGGCCGGTGGGTCAACGCCGACGAGCCGGCAACCCGGGCCGCCAACCAGGGACGGGACGTCTTCGCCGAACCCGTGGCGGCCGACCAGCGGATGGTGGTGCCGCTGGTCTTCACGGTCGGCGGACCGGAGCCGCCGAGACAGGTGGAACTGCGCAGCGGGGTGTTCTCCGCCGGGGTGCGGGTGGACGTGCCCTGACGGCGACGCGGGGCGGCGGTCGTACCCTGGGGTCCGTGACCGCTGCCCTCGCCACCGTGCTCGACGCGCCGACCTGGCGGGCCCGTCGCCGGGCACACGAGGAGCGGGTCGACGCCTGGCTGGCCCCGCACCTGGCCCGGCGGCGCGACGGCGTGCGGCACCCGGTGGAGGACTTCCTCTTCACCTACTACTCGTACCGCCCGGCCCAGCTGCGCCGCTGGCATCCCGGGGCCGGGGTGGAACTGCGGGACGCCGACCCGGCGGAGTTCGGCCCGGACTACCGCGCCACCGCCGGCGGGATCACCCTCGACAATGACGCGGTACGCGCCCGCCGCGCCGGTTCCCTCGACTGGATCCGGGACCTGCTGGTCGCGACGGCCGGGCGACCGGCGCACCTCGGCTGCTTCGGGATGCACGAGTGGGCGATGGTCTACCGGCAGCCCCAGAACGAGGTACGCCACGATCTCTGGCCCCTGCGGCTCGGTCCGGAGCACACCGCCGCGGTCGTCGACGAGCGGGGCGTACGGTGCAGCCACTTCGACGCGTACCGGTTCTTCACCGCGCCGGCCCGGCCGCTGAACGTGCTCACCCCGACCCGGGAGAGCCAGCACGACCTGGAACAGCCGGGCTGCCTGCACGCCAACATGGACCTCTACAAGTGGGCGTACAAACTCTCCCCGCTGGTGCCCGCCGAACTCGTCGCGGACTGTTTCGCGCTGGCCCGTGAGATCCGGACCCTGGACATGCGGGCCAGCCCGTACGATCTGGCCGCCCTCGGATACCCGCCGGTGCGGGTCGAGACGGCGGAGGGCCGGGCCGAGTACGTCGCCGCCCAGCGTGGCTTCGCCGAACGTGCCACCGTGCTCCGCGCCCGCCTGCTCGCCGCCCTGAGCTGAGCGGGCAGCCCGCCGCGTGCCCGGAGGACGCGCCAGCCGGGCACGGGAGCCGGACCGGGCACGGGAGGGCCCCGCCGGGTGGCGGGGCCCGGTGCGCTCAGGACGCCGTGCAGGTAACCGCAGGTGCGGCCGGAGTGCCGGTGGCACCGCCCAGGAAGCCGAAGGTCGCCTCGGCGCCGGGAGCGAGAGCGCCGTTCCAGCCCACGTTCCGGGCGGTCACCGTCGCGCCGGTCTGGGTCAGCTCGGCGTTCCACACCTGGTTGATCCGCTGGCCGTCGGGAAGGGTGAAGGTCACCGTCCAGCCCCTGGTGGCGGCGGAACCGGTGTTGCGGACCGTCACCTCGCCCTGGAAACCGCCCTGCCACTGCCCGACGATCCGGTAGCCCGCGGTGCACCCGGTGCCCGAGGTCGGGGTAACGGTCGGGGTCGGAGGCGGCGTGCCGGTCGGGGTGCCCGTCGGCGTCGCGGTCGGGGTAGCGGACGGGCCGGGGGTGACGTCGGAGAGGGCAGCGGCCAGCGCCGGGTACCAGCGGTCGGACATCTTCTGATCGCCGGCCGCGTTGGGATGCACCCCGTCGTAGGTGTCGGTGACGGTGCTGAAGCCCGTCCACTGGTCGACCACCACAATCGGAGACCGCGCCGTGGTCTTCCCCGCCGCCCAGCCGTCGATCGCGGCGTTGAGGGCCACCGCCCGCTGCCCGCACTCGGCGCAGGTGGACGGAGCCATCGGGATGATTTTCGCGACCAGCACCCGCATCCCCGGGTTGCTCTCCCGCATCTGGTCCACCAACGTGGAGTACGCGGCCAGGATGGTCGCCGGCGGGATGTTACTCCACACGTCGTTGGTGCCGAAGTGCATCAGCACGATGTCGGGGCGGGTGGCGGCGAGCCAGCCGGGCAGCAGGTTCTGGTTGGCGACGTTGGTCACCAGATAGCCGCCGTGACCCTCGTTGTCGCCGTCGTGCGGCTGGCCGCAGCCCTGCGGGCCGAGGGTGCCGACGAAGTCCACGTCGGTGTGGCCGGTGGACTGGAGGCGGTTCCAGAGGATGGCCCGCCAACAGCCGGGCGAGCCGGTGATCGAGTCGCCGAGCGGCATGACGCGCACCGGTGACGCGGCGACGGCCGGACGGGCGGGCGACCCGGCGACCAGGCCGAGCAGCAGGATGAGCGGGACGGCTACGAGAGCCGCGAGCAGAGCAGGAAGGAATGGCCTTCGGGGCATGGTGGAGGGACTCCTGTCACGTGACGTGAACGTACGGTGACGGCCCTGGTGCTCCCGGAAGGATTCCACCAGAAAGCTGTCCCGCGCTCAACATGCCCGCTCTCAGGAGCTCGCTCCCGGGTGGTTGCGGCTTCGTCAGCGCTCGGGGTGTCCCCGGTGCACCGCCCACTCGGGAGCCAGGATGGACATGACGGTCGCGTCCACCCAGCGGTTGCCGTCCCGCAACGCGTCCCGCAGCACGCCCTCGGCGACGAAGCCGACCTTCTCGTAGACCCGGCGGGCCCGGGGATTGAGGTGGTAGACCTCCAGCGATATCCGGTGCAGGCCGAGACGCTCGAAGCCGTGGCCGACGACGAGGCGCACCGCCTCGGTGCCGAGGCCACGGTCACGCCCGGCGGCATCGATCAGGATTCGGAGGTTGCAGCTGCGGTTGTGCGCGTCCCACTGGTTCAGCACCACCTCGCCGACACACGCGCCGGTCGCGCGGTCCACCACCGCCAGGTCGAGCCGGTCGGTCTGCGCGTTGCGGCTGGCGTACCACCGGCGCAGATGCTCCTCGTCGTGCTCGACGCCGGCGCTGCCGGTCAGCCGGATCACCTCCGGGTCGGCCAGTGCCGTCCGCAACGCGGGCAGGTCGTCGGCGAGGAAGGGGCGCAGTAGCACCCGGTCCCCGGCCAGCGTGGGCTTGTCGGCGAAGTGGGGGACGTGGTCGCGCGCGGCGGACGTCGGATCGGTGTGCACCAACCGATCCTCGCCGTCGCCGTCCCGCCGGCCAACCGGATTCTCCCCGGTCAGTCGCCGTCCGCCCGACGGTTGCGTTTGACCTGCGAGCGCCGCTTCTTCTCGTCCAGGCGACGCTGTTTCGCCGCTCGGGACGGGCGGGTCGGTCGGCGGGGCGGCGGCGGAGCGGCGACCGCCTCGCGCAGCAGCGCGGCCAACCGTTCCCGGGCCGCCTCGCGGTTGGCCAGTTGCGCCCGGTGTTCGCTGGCGGCCACGGTCAGGACCCCGTCGACCAACCGGCCGGCGAGCCGCTGGAGGGCCCGCTCGCGCAGGTGCGGCGGGAGGCTCGGGGAGGCGGCGAGGTCGAAACTCAGCTCGACCCGCGAGTCGGTGGTGTTGACGCCCTGACCGCCCGGCCCGGACGACCGGGAGAACCGCTCCCGCAGCTCCGCGCCGGGCACCACCAGTCGGTCCGTCACCCGCAGTCCGTCGTCCATGTCCCGAGGCTAGTCGTCGGCGCGGCGGGCACGCCTGCCGATTCGGCCCGGCCCGGCCGGCTACGGTCAGCCGCCCCGGCCGATGATCGTGTCGGCGGTCTGCTGGACCTGGTCGATCGGAATGGCGAAACCGATGCCGATCGAACCGTTGCCGTCGATGGTGGCGATCGCGGTGTTCACCCCGACCACCTCGCCCCGAGCGTTCACCAGCGGCCCGCCGGAGTTCCCGGGATTGATCGACGCATCGGTCTGCACCGCCGTGTGCCGGTTGTCGCCGAGCCGTACCTCACGGTCCAGAGCGCTGACGATGCCGGCGGTCACGGTGCCGGAGAGGCCGAGCGGGGAGCCGACGGCCAGCACCGGCTCGCCGACCCGGGTCGAGCCCGGTTTCGCCAGTGGCAGCGGGGCCAGCCCGGCGGACGCCGGCACCCGCAGCACCGCCAGGTCGCTGTGCGGCTCCCGGCCGACCACCTGGGCCGGAACGCGACGGCCGTCGGGCAGTTCCACGGCCACCGTCCCGCCGCCCCGGGCCAGGATGTGGTCGTTGGTGACGATGTGCTGCTGGTCGTCCACCGCGAATCCGGAACCGGTCGCACCCCGGCCCCGGCCGTTGCCGGCCAGTACCGACACCACCCCCGGCACGGTCCGCTCGGCGGCGGTGACCAGTTCCGCCGGTACCGGCGCGGCCGTGGCCGCCGGCGGGTCGGTCAGTTCGTCCAGGTTGGCCACCCAACCGCCGGCCACCGCTCCGGAGGCGGTGGAGAGGGCCACCACCGCCGCCGCGGCGACGAGGAGTCGCCCCGGGCCGTGCGGACCGGGGCGCGGCCCGGTCTCGGGTACGGCACTGGGAGGACGCCCGTCCGGATCCAGTTCGGGTGAGACGAACCAGGGTCCGCGCGGCTCGCCGAGTCCGGTCTGCACCGCCATACGTCCGCTCCTCACGTGAAGTCCACTGCTGCCCTCTGGTCCGCCCGGAAGGCGCCATCTCCGTCGCTGTCGTCCCGCCCGACGACGACGCCAGCCGTCGAATCGGCGCCCGGTCAGGGCAGGCGCGAGAACCACCGCATCGAGCCGGCCGCCGCCCCCATGGCGAGGATCAGACCGAGCCCGATGAAGCGGGCCGACACGTCCTGCCGCACCGTCCGGTACCCGACCGAGGTGCCGATGTCCTCGTAGACGGCGCGCAGCTCGTCGCTCGTACTCGCCTCGTGGAAGCCGCCGCCGGTCTCCTCGGCGACCGCGCGCAGGGTCTGCCCGTCGACCGGCACCTGGATCGGCCGCCCGCCCCGGTCCACGAACCCACTCGGGGTGCCGAACGAGATGGTGTGCACCGGCACCTTCGCCGACACCGCGTCCCCGGCCGCCTCGATCGGGTCCTTGCCCGAGGTGTTCGCCCCGTCGGAGAGGAGGATGATCCGGGCCGGCGGCGGATCCGTCGCCGCTTGGCCGTCCAGCGCCCGGACCGCGCCGAGGGAGGTGTTGATCGCCTCGCCGATCGCGGTGCCCTGGACCCCGGTGGCCCCCTCGACCAGCCGTTCGATCCCCTCGTGCAGCGCCTCCCGGTCGGTGCTCGGCGGGACCAGCACGGCGGCGCTGCCGGCGAAGGCGACCAGCCCGACGTTGAACTCCTCGGGCAGGCCGTCGACGAAGCGCCGGGCCGCCTGCTTCGCGGCGGTCAACCGGTCCGGGGCGACGTCGGCGGCGAGCATCGAGGTGGAGACGTCCACCGCCACCATCACGGTGGCCCGCTCCCGAGGCACCCGGACCTCGTCGGTCGGCCGGGCGAACCCGACCACCAACAGCGCCAGCATGGCCAGGAAGAGTCCGGCCGGCAGGTGCCGCCGCCAGGTCGGCCGCTGCGGCGCGACCCGGTCGAGCAGGCGCAGGTTGGTGAACCGTACGGCGTAGCGGCTGTGCCGGCGCTGGGCCAGCACGTACGCCACGAGCAGCGCGAGCACACCGAGCAGCAGCCAGAGCCGGACCGGGGACTGCCAGATCACGTGCCACCTCCCCCGGTCGGGACGCCGCGACCGCCCGGGACGAGGGCCAGGCGACGCTGGGCGTGCACGTGCCGGACGATGTCCGCGCCCCAGTCCCGGTCGGTGCGGAGCGCCAGGTGCGTCGCCCCGCTCCGGCGCAGCGCCTGACGTACCTGTTCCCGTTGGGCCGCCGCCGCCTGGGCGAAGCGGGCCCGCAGCACCGGATCGCCCGTCCACACCTCGCGGCGCCGTCCGGTCTCCGGGTCGACCAGGGTGACCAGTCCGACGTCCGGAAGCTCCAGTTCGCGCGGGTCGGTCACCTCGACGGCGAGCACCTGGTGCCGGGCGGCGAGCCGACGCAGCTGCGGTTCCCACCCGGCCTCGGCCTGCGGGTCGTCGGGAAGGGTGTCGAGGAAGTCGGAGACCACCACGACCAGCCCCCGGCGGGACGCGAGGCGGTGCACCGAGGACAGCGCCCCGGCCAGCGACGATGCGGCGTCCGCCATGGCGTCCGTCGGCGCACCGGCGGCGGTCCGGTCGCCGCGCGGGGCGGTGAGCAGGGCCCGGAGCAGGTTGACCAGGTGCTGGCGGCCGCACCGGGCGGGGAACCGGCGCACCCCGTCACGGGTGAGCACCTGGGCGCCGAGCCGGTTACCGGCACCGGCGGTGAGGAATCCGACCGCCGCGACGGCGGCCACCGCCAGTTCCCGCTTGTCCAGGTCGGCGGTGCCGAACTCCATGCTCGGACTGGCGTCCACCAGCAGCCAGGTGGTCAGTTCCCGGTCGGCGTCGACCTGCCGTACGTGCGGCACGGCGGTGCGGGCGGTGACCGCCCAGTCCATCCGGCGTACCTCGTCCTCGCCGGGCCGGTACTCCCGGCTGCCGGCGGCCTCGCTGCCCGGCCCGGGGAGCAGGCCCCGGTGCTGGCCGTGCAGCAGCCCGTCCAGCCGGCGGGTGACGGTCAGTTCCAGCCGGCGTAGTCGCTGGTCCGGGGTCAGTTCGGTCAGCCCCGGGTCGCGCTGCGGGGAAGCCACCCGATTCGGGGGGCGGCGGAACCCGCTCATGCCGCCGCCAGGTCGGGAGCGACCGGTCGGTGGTCGGGGGCGATCCGGGGCGGGGGTACGGCCTCGACGAGCCGGTGGACCAGCGCCTCGGCGGACACCCCGTCGGCGACCGCGTCGAAGGAGAGCACCAGCCGGTGGGCGAGCACGTCCACCGCCAGTTCCCGGACGTCCTCGGGGAGGACGTATCCACGACCGCGGAGCAGGGCCTGCGCGCGGGCGGCGGCGACCAGGCCGAGGGTCGCGCGGGGACTCGCGCCGTAGGCGAGCATGGGGGCGAGCCCGGGCAGGCCGAAGCGCCCTGGGTCGCGGGTGGCGAGGATGAGCCGGACGACGTACTCGGCGAGGGCGTGGTGCACGAAGACGTCCCGGGCCCGGGTCTGGAGGGCGCGCAGCCGGCGTGGGTCGAGCACCCGGCCCGGACGCGGCCGGTCGGTGCTCATCCGGTAGAGGATGGCCAGTTCGTCGGCGTCGTCCGGGTAGTCGACGACCACCTTCATGAGGAAGCGGTCCCGCTGCGCCTCGGGCAGCGGATACACGCCCTCGGACTCGATCGGGTTCTGGGTGGCGAGCACCAGGAACGGTTCGGGTACGCCGAAGCTGCGTCCGCCGATGGAGACTTGTCGTTCGGCCATCGCCTCCAGCAGCGCCGACTGCACCTTGGCCGGTGCTCGGTTGATCTCGTCGGCGAGGACGAGGTTGGCCATGATGGGGCCGAGTTCGACGTCGAAGGTCTCCTGGGAGGCCCGGTAGATCCGGGTGCCGACGATGTCCGAGGGGACCAGGTCGGGCGTGAACTGGATCCGGGAGAAGGTGCCGCCGACCACGGTGGCGAGGGTCTGCGCGGCCAGGGTCTTGGCCACCCCCGGCACGCCTTCGAGCAGGCAGTGTCCGTCCGCCACGAGTGCGGTGAGCAGGCGCTCGACGAGTCGGTCCTGCCCGACGATCACACGTTTGACCTCGTGGAGGATCTGGTCCAGATCGACGCCGGGCGCGGCGGGTTCGTCCGGGGTGGGCACGCTGGCCAAGGTGTCCGAGATGTCCGTCACGGTGCTTGCTTCCCGGGGCGCTACCACGACAAACGTCGGAATTTCAGCCGCTAACCTGCCTTTTTCCCCTGTAACGGGACGCCTTTCGTCGGCCGAGACCCCGTCCCGACAGCCGACGGCGTCGGCCCCCGTGGCGTGCGGAGGCCGACGCCGGCCGGGTGGCCGGTTTCCCGACCACCCGACGTCCCGCCCGGGTCAGCCCGCCACGTGCAGGTGGAAGGGCCGGTCGGCGGCGGTGCCGTTGTAGTTGCGGGTCTGGACGAAGACCGCGTTCGGAGTGCTCAGTCGGGGCGCCACCGAGACTTCACCGCCGCCCGGGACGCAGCAGTCGCTGGCGTCGCCGATGGTGGCCACGTAGGCGCCACGGGAGACCACCCGGTTGAAGATGACCTCGTACTGCCCGGCGCCGTACTTGATCACCGCGACGGCGTCCTGCCCCCGGGCCAGGGCGCCGTTCGACGCGACGACGGCGAAGGAGACGGTGGTGGCAAGGGTGCCCGCGTCCTCCTTCAGCGCCTCCCGCGCCTTCCGGGTCGACTCCGGCGTCAGCGGCGGCTGCTGCTGGCCCTGCTGAGCCACCGGCTGGGTGCCGTTGCTCTCGGTCGGCTGGGCGGCGGCGATCCCCCCTCCGGCGAGGGTCAGCCCCAACACGGCGAAGGTCACCGCGACCGCCTTACGTGAGAACATTCTGGCCATGACAGGTCTCCCTTGCTTCGAGCGAGGCGAGTAGAACCGTTCCGCAATTTACGGAATGGATTGTTACCAAATCAACAGACCGGGAAGAATAGCGTCGAACAATCCCGTCCGAGCAAGATTTCTCGGATCCGCGTGAGCTCTGAACTGGTAAAACTACGGAGAGTGCCGGCTACAACCACACAGGAAAGTAGCATCGGGAAAAGCGTAGAGTCAACGCTTGATCATGGCTTTCGAGACTTTTCCGGCCAACCCGCGGGTCGCCGCCAAGAAATGAAAGAATCGTTCACGGAAGCATGCGGCGGCCGGGCGGGAACCCGGGGCGGCTAGCGTGTCGGGGTGACCGTACGCGCCGAGGAACGACCGACGACCGGGGCGCGACGCCACGGCACCGTGCTCTGCTGGCTCGCCATCGCGCCGGGGCTGGCCTTCGCGGCCGTCCGCCTACCCGGCCTGGAACGGGGCGCGCTGGTGCAGGCGGTGGCCTTCACGCCGTACGTGGCGGGCTGGACCCTGCTGCCCCTGGTGCTGGCACTCGCCCTGCGGCGGCGCGGCCCCGCTCTGGTCGCGGCCCTCACCGCGCTGGCCCTGGTGGCCGTGGTCACGCCCCGCGCCCTGCCCACCGACCAGCCGGCCACCGACGGGCCGACACTGCGGGTACTCACCGCCAACCTGCTGGCCGGCGCGGGCGACACCGGGCGGCTGGTCGACCTGGTCCGGACCGGGGACGTGGACGTGCTGGCGGTGCAGGAGTTCACCCCCGACGCACAGGCCGAACTCGACCGGCTCGGCCTGGCCGGGCTGCTGCCGTACCGGCAGCTCAACCCCGAGGTGGGCACCACGGGCTCCGGGCTCTACGCGCGCTTCCCACTCACGGCGGTCGGGATCCGGCGCAACGTCGGCTTCGGCTTCAGCCAGGCGTACGGCACCCTCGCCGTGCCCGGCGCACCCCCGGTACGGGTCGAGTCGGCGCACCCGGCCGCCCCGCACTCCCCGTCGGTGGTGCCGGACTGGCGGACCGACCTCGCGGCCCAGCCCCCGGCGACCCCGGACGGGCAGTTGTCCGTCCTCGCCGGGGACTTCAACGCGACCCTCGACCACACGCTCCTGCGGGACCTGCTCGCCACCGGCTACGTCGACGCGGCGGACGCGGTCGGGGCCGGGCTGACCGGCACCTGGGGACCGTACGACGGCGACCCGATCCCGCCGGTCACCATCGACCACGTGCTGGTCGACCGGCGGATCGCGGTCCACGCGGTCACGGTGCGCGCGCTGCCGGGCAGCGACCACCGCACCGTCCTGGCCGAACTCCGCCTGCCGAGCCGCACCGCCTGAACCGGAGCACCCGCTGAGGCAGGCACCGGCCGAGGCTGAGGGTGGAGGGTGGTAGGAGGGGTCCCCTGTTACCGCGTTTTGTCGTGCAGGGGACCCCTCCTACCACCCCACCCCAGCGCACCGGTGCGCCCGGCGTACTGCGGCCTACCACGGAGGAGCGGGTCAGACGTGGGCGCGGTCGAGGCCGTAGGTGAGGGCGTCGACCAGGGCGTGCCAGCTCGCCTCGACGACGTTGGGGTGTACGCCGACGGTGGTCCAGTCCCGACCGGAGCCTGCGGTCTCCACCAGCACCCGGGTGACCGCGCCGGTGCCCTGGCTCCCCTCCAGGATGCGGACCTTGTAGTCGGCCAGCCCGAAGTCGCGCAGCTCCGGGTAGTGCCGGGCCAGCCCGGCTCGCAACGCCTCGTCCAGGGCGTTGACCGGGCCGTTCCCCTCGGCGGTGGCGATCACCCGCTCCCCGCGTACCCGGATCTTCACGGTCGCCTCGGAGACCACCGCGCCGTCCTCCCGGTGCTCGACGATCACCCGGTACGACTCCAGGGTGAACGGCTTCGCCGGGACGCGGTCGGGCAGTTCGGCACGGACCAGCAGCTCGAAGGAGGCGTCCGCAGCCTCGAACGACCAGCCGCCGGCCTCCAGTTCCTTGACCCGGTTGGTGACCCGGGACAGGGTCTCCGGACGGCCGGCCAGGTCGAGCCCGAGCTCGCGGCTCTTGAGTTCGATGCTGGCCCGGCCGGCCATCTCGGTGACCAGGATCCGCATGTCGTTCCCCACCACGGCGGGGTCCACGTGGTTGTAGAGCAGCGGATCCACCTTGATCGCGCTCGCGTGCAGCCCCGCCTTGTGGGCGAAGGCCGCGGCCCCGACGTATGCCTGGTGGGTGTCGGGGGCGATGTTGGCGATCTCGGCGATGGCGTGCGAGACGCGCACCATCTGCTCGAGGCACCCGTCCGGTAGGACCGGGATCCCGAGCTTGAGCTGGAGGTTGGCGACGACGGCGAAGAGGTCGGCGTTGCCGGGGCGTTCGCCGTAGCCGTTGGCGGTGCCCTGGAAGTGGCGGACCCCGGCTTCGACGGCGGCGACGGTGTTGGCGACCGCGCAGGCGGTGTCGTTCTGGCAGTGGATGCCGAGCCGCTCCGGGCCCACGCCGGTGCGGGCGGTCAGGTCGGCGATGGCCGCGGTCACCTGGGAGGGCAGCATGCCGCCGTTGGTGTCGCAGAGCACCATCACCTCGGCCCCGGCGTCGAGCGCGGTCTCCACCACCGCCGCCCCGTACGCCGGGTCCGCGCGGTAGCCGTCGAAGAAGTGCTCCCCGTCGACGAAGACCCGGCGTCCCTCGGCGACCAGGTGGGCCACCGTGTCCCGGATCATCGCCAGGTTCTCCGCCGGGGTGGTCCGCAGCGCCCGTTCGACGTGCCGCAGGTCCGCCTTGGCGACCAGCGCGATCGCCGGGGTCTCGGCGTCGAGCAGCGCGCGCACCTGCGGGTCGTCGGCGACCGCCAGACCGGCCCGGCGGGTGGCACCGAACGCGACCAGCAGCGCGTGGCGCAGGTCGAGTTCGGTACGGGCCCGGCGGAAGAACTCGGTGTCCTTGGGCACCGCGCCCGGCCAGCCGCCCTCGATGAAGCCGACGCCGAACTCGTCGAGCAGCCGGGCCACGGCGAGCTTGTCGACCACGGAGTAGCTGATTCCCTCGCGCTGGGCACCGTCGCGCAACGTCGTGTCGTAGACCTGGTACGTCATGGGGAGACCTTTCTGGAACCAACAAAAAGACCCCCCGCGGGGTGCGGGAGGTCTGCGCGCTCGGCGGAGGGTTGCCGGCGCGCTAGGTGCCAATAATCAGGGCGGTGCTGGTCACGTTCCGTACTCTGCCACCCGCAACTCAAATCTGGGAGGAAAAATCCACATCGCGGGACAGCCGGTGGCGGAGGGTTGCGTGGGCAAGTGGCCGGCCAGACGCGTGGTCGGAACGCCTAATCGGTGATCGACTTCACAAGTAACCCGGCCGCCACCTGCCCGTCACGGGGCTGGGGCAATATCTGGAACCAGTCCAGTTACGGCCCCGTGCCACTCGTCAAGGAGGACCTGTGCTCACCGTCGGTGACAGCTTCCCGGAGTACGAACTCACCGCCTGCGTCTCCCTCGACGCGGACAAGGCGTTCGAGACGATCCACCACAAGTCGTACCAGGGCCAGTGGCGGGTCGTCTTCTTCTGGCCGAAGGACTTCACGTTCATCTGCCCCACCGAGATCGCCGAGTTCGGCCGGCTGAACGGCGAGTTCGCCGACCGCGACGCCCAGGTCCTCGGCGTCTCCATCGACAACGAGTTCGTCCACTACGCCTGGCGCAAGGACCACCCGGACCTGCGGGAGCTGCCCTTCCCGATGCTCAGCGACATCAAGCGCGAGCTGACCGAGGCCTGCGGCGTGCTCGGCGAGGACGGCGTGGCCCAGCGCGCCACCTTCATCGTCGACCCGAACAACGAGATCCAGTTCGCCATGGTCACCGCCGGCTCGGTCGGCCGGAACGTCTCCGAGGTGCTGCGGGTGCTCGACGCCCTCCAGACCGACGAGCTGTGCCCGTGCAACTGGAACAAGGGCGGCGACACCCTGGACGCCACCAAGCTGATGGCCGGGGTCTGACCGATGGGCCTCGACGCGATCAAGGCGGCTCTGCCGGAGTACGCCAAGGACATCAAGCTCAACCTCGGGTCGACCGTCGGCACCTCGACCCTGAGCCCGGTCCAGGCCTGGGGCACCGCGCTGGCCTGCGCGGTGGCCGCCCGGAACCCGGTGGTGCTGCGCGAGATCGCGGCCGAGGCGACCGACCACCTCAAGCCGGAGGCGGTCGAGGCGGCCAAGGGCGCGGCCACCATCATGGCGATGAACAACATCTACTACCGGTCCAAGCACCTGATCGGTGACGAGTCGTACGGCTCGATCCCGGCCCGGCTGCGGATGCAGATCATCGCGAGGCCCGGGGTGGACAAGGGCGACTTCGAACTCTGGTGCCTGGCGGTCTCGGCGATCACCGGGTGCGGGGTGTGCCTGGAGTCGCACGAGAAGACCCTGCGCGGAGCCGGGTTCACCCGGGAGCAGGTGCACGAGGGGCTACGGATCGCCGCCGTGGTGCACGCCGCCGCGGTGGCGCTCGACGCCGAGGCCGCGCTGGGCTGACGTCCACCCGTCCCCCGGCACTCCGACCGGGGCCGTCCGACCGACGGACGGCCCCGGTCGCGTCGTTTCCACCGGCTCCCGCCACCGGGAAGCGCCCCACCCGACCCGCGCCCGTTGCGCCCGGTGCGAGCCGGTGCGAGCCGGTGCGAGCCCAGTGCGGGCGGTGCGGGCCGGCACGTCGCCGGTCGCGGCGTTCACGGGACGCGCCCGCCCACCCGCGCCTCTTGCGCCCGGCGTGCGGGCCGGCACGTCGCCGGTCGCGTTCAGGTGTGCGACCGCGACCAGGGGGTACGAAGAGCCCTGACGGGACAGCATCCCCGATACGACGCAGTCGAGGCAGGAGGGCGGCGGAATGGACAGGCTCGATCCGGGTGCGGCGCATGCCTCGCCGAAGCCCGTGACCGACGACGGGCAGGGCGGCTTCGCGGGCGGCGCGCCCGCCGGGGCCTTCGACCCCTGGCGCTACCGGGACGAGGCCGGGGTCACCGACGCCGACCTGACCGGCTACAAGGTCGAGGCGACCGACGGGTCGATCGGGAAGATCGACAAGGCGAGCCACGACGTCAACGCCAGTTACCTGGTGGTGGACACCGGCCACTGGATCTTCGGCCGGAAGGTGATGCTCCCGGCCGGCACGGTCAACCATGTCGACCACGACGTCCGTACGGTGTTCGTCGACCGGACCCGCGACCAGGTCCGGGCCGCTCCGGAGTACGACGAGACCGACACCGACCCGGCATTCCGGGACCGGCTGGGCGGCTACTACGACGACACGTACGCGCCCGTGCCACCGGGCACCGCCCGGTAGGTGACCACGACGTGACGGCCGGTGGGGTTCCGCCCCGCCGGCCGTTACCGTGTCGGGGTGGACACCCCTCAGGCGAGTCGACGGATCCCCTTCTCTGCGATGTTCAACTTCCGCGATGTCGGCGGCTACCGGGGCCACGACGGACGCACCGTACGGTGGGAGCGGCTCTACCGCTCCGACTCCCTGCACCGCGTCGACGAGACCGACCGGGCGGCGTTCGCCGCGCTCGGCGTCCGGACGGTGATCGATCTGCGGCGGCCGTTCGAGGTGACCCGCGACGGCCGGGTGCCGGCGTACGACGGTCTCACCTACCGCAACATCCACCCGGAACACCGGTCCTGGGCCGAGCAGATGTACGACCCGGCGACCAGCCTGGCCGGCTTCCTGGTCGACCGGTACGTGGAGCTGGCCACCACCGGCGCGGCCGGGCTGGGCGAGGCGGTCGGACTGATCGCCGACGCCGACAACGCCCCGGTGGTGGTGCACTGCGTGGCCGGCAAGGACCGCACCGGCATCGTCTGTGCGCTGACCCTGTCGGTGCTCGGGGTGAGCGACGCGGACATCGCCGCCGACTACGCGTTGAGCACCGAGGCGTCGGCCCGGTTCAGCGCCTGGCTCGCGGCCAGCATGCCCGAGGCGGCGGACCCGCCCGCGCCGTTCCTCGCCTCACCGGCCGAGGCGATGCCGCTCTTCCTCGACGAGCTGCGCCGACGACACGGCTCGGTCGAGGGGTACCTCCGCCACGCCGGACTGACCGACGCGCAGTTCGACGCGCTCCGGGCTCACCTGCTGGAGTGACCCGCCGGGTGGAGCCGCCACCGGGGGCCCGCCCAGGACCGGAGGTGGCTCACGCGGGGACCGAGAAGTGCCGACATGCTGACTCCCTATGACGCAAACGGTTCTGCGTCTGCAAGATAGGTCAACATGGATGACGGCCGGTAGTCCGGCACGCCCGTAACGCACCGTCATCAGAGTCGCTACCGGCTGAAACAGCGACATCCCGGGGGTGAGTCCGATATCGGACATCACACCCGGGATGCACTGGCGGCGGGGCCGCGCCCGGCGGGTCAGAGCACCTGACGGACCCAGCCGTACGGGTCGGCGGCGACGCCCCGCTGAAGGTCGACGAGCTGCTGACGCACGCCCATGGTGACCCGACCGGGTTCCCCCGCCCCGATGGCGAACTCGCCATCGGGGAAGCGGACGTGCCCGATCGGCGTGATCACCGCAGCGGTGCCGCAGGCGAAGACCTCGCGCAGCCGCCCGCTCTCGGCGTCGGCCTGCCAGTCGGCGAAACTGACCGGACGCTCCTGCACGGTCAGGCCGGCCTCGGCGGCCAGGACCAGCACGGACTCCCGGGTGATGCCCGGCAGTATGGTGCCGGTCAGCGGCGGGGTGACCAGGGTGCCGTCGTCGTAGACGAAGAAGACGTTCATGCCGCCCAGCTCGTCGACGAAGCGCCGCTCCACCGCGTCCAGGAAGACCACCTGCTCGCAGCCGTGCTCGATCGCCTCGGCCTGGGCGGCCAGCGAGGCCGCGTAGTTCCCACCGCACTTCGCCGCGCCGGTGCCACCCGGCGCCGCCCGGGTGTAGTCCGGGGAGATCCAGACCTTGACCGGCTTGACCCCGCCGGCGAAGTACGCCCCGACCGGGGCAGCGATCAGGACGTAGAGGTACTCCCGGGCCGGCCGGACCCCGAGGAAGACCTCGCTGGCGAACATGAACGGTCGCAGGTAGAGGCTGCCGTCCGCATCGGACGGGATCCATTCCCGGTCGATCTCGATCAGCCGGTGCAGCGAGTCGAGGAACGCCTCCGGTGGCAGCGGGGGCATGGCCAGCCGCTCGGCCGAGGTGACGAACCGGTCGGCGTTGGCCTCCGGCCGGAAGAGCGTCACCCCGCCGTCGACGGTGCGGTACGCCTTGAGCCCCTCGAAGATCTCCTGCGCGTAGTGCAGCACCGCGCTGGCCGGGTCCATCGGTATCGGGGCGCGGGCCTCGACGCGGGCGTCGTACCAGCCCTTGTCCTCCGCATAGCGGATGGTGACCATGTGGTCGGTGAAGACCCGGCCGAACCCGGGGTCGACCAGCAGGGCGGCCCGGTCGGCGGCGGATACGGGCGCGGGGTTCCGACGGATCTCGAATTCGAGCTTGTCACCACCGCTCATCGCGCTGACCTCCCTGGGACGGCACGGCATGCCGGAGCGCACGCCGATGGACTGGTGCTGTGGAACTTACCCCGAACGGCCGTCGCATGGGAGGGCCGGCCAACGGGTCGGCGCTACGTACCGTGACGTCAGATCGTCCGGGTGGCGGGCTGAGCGAGCGGTCAGCCGGCGGCGTACTCGGCCAGGCGGTCGCCGACCTCGTCGGTGCGCAGCGGTACGCCCGGTGCCCGGTTCGCCAGTTCGTTGGCGACCGCCTCGGTCACCCGGTTGGCGGCGTCGGGGTGGCCGAGCTGCTCCAGCAGCAGCGCGGCGGAGAGCACGGCGGCCACCGGGTCGGCGAGCCCCTTGCCGGCGATGTCCGGGGCCGAGCCGTGCACCGGCTCGAACATCGAGGGGTAGCGCCCCTCGGGGTTGATGCAGCCGCTGGCGGCCAGCCCGATGCCGCCGGTGACGGCGGCGGCGATGTCGGTCAGGATGTCACCGAAGAGGTTGTCGGTGACCACCACGTCGTACCGCTGCGGCTGGGTGACCAGGAACATCGCGGCGGCGTCGACGTGCTGGTACTCGGTGGTCACGTCGGGGTGCTCGGCGGCGACCGCCGCGAAGGCACGGGCCCAGAGGGACCCGGCGTGGGTGAGCACGTTGGTCTTGTGCACCAGGGTCACCTTGCGCCGCTCGCGGCGGGCGGCCCGGGCGAAGGCGTCCCGGATCACCCGCTCCACGCCGTGCCGGGTGTTCAGGCTCTCCTCGGTGGCCACCTCGGCGGGGGTGTCCCGGTGCAGTGAGCCGCCCGCGCCGGCGTAGAGCCCCTCGGTGCCCTCCCGGACCACCACCAGGTCGACCTCGCCCGGCTTGACGGTGGCGAGCGGCCCGGTCACCCCCGGCCAGAGCCGGGACGGGCGGAGGTTGACGTACTGGTCGAAGGCGAAACGGAGCTTGAGCAGCAGGCCGCGCTCCAGCACGCCCGGCGGGACGGTCGGGTCGCCGACCGCGCCGAGCAGGATCGCGTCGTGCCCGGCCAGCTCGGTCAGGACCGAGTCCGGCAGCACCTCGCCGGTGCGGTGGTAGCGGGCGGCGCCGAGGTCGTACTCGGTGGCCGCCACGCCGGGAAGGACGGCGTCGATGACCTTACGGGCCTGCGCGACCACCTCGGGTCCGATCCCGTCCCCGGCCACCACCGCGATCCGCGCCACGTTCCACTCCTCAGCTCACCGTTGAACTCGTACGTTACGACGCTGTCCCGCCTCCCGGTACGTTCCGCTCACGATATGGGATATGGAATGCACAGCAGCTTTCCAGGTGACATTCATTGTCCGGTCAACTCGGCACCGTAGGGTGAGATTCGCGCGGGTCACGGGGGCCTGTGACGGAGGGTCGGCGACGAGGCGGCACCATCCGGAGGGAGCAGGCACATGCGGATCGAGGAACAGACCCGGAGCCGGTGGGTGGACCAGCCCGCCCACGTCAGCCGCCGTCCCGACCTGCGGCTCGGCGGTCGCGGCCTGCTCGACCGCTGGGGTGGGGTCGCCACCGACCGACTCACCGTCACGCACACCGTGCGCACCTCCACCGCCGAGTACACCCTCGTCCTGAACGCCCCCGAGTGGCTCGGACGACGCGGGGTCGGCGACGCGTTGCGCGACGCCGTCGCCGAACTGCGCGCCATCGACCTGACCTACGGCCCCGGCCGGCCGCAGAGCCTCGTCTCCCGGCTGCGCCGAGGGGAGATCAGCCCCGAGTCGTACGCCCCCCTGACCGACCTGGTCGACCGCTGCGCCGCGATGCGGGCGGCCACCGACGGCTGGTTCGACGCCTGGGCGGTGCCCGGCGGTTTCGACCCGGGCGGCCTGCTCGGCGGGTGGGCGGTGGAACGGGCCGCCGCCCGGCTGCGGGCCGCCGGGGTGCACGACTACGCCGTGGTCGCCGGCGCGGACCTGGTCGTCCGGGGCCATGCCCCGCACGGCGGGCCGTGGCGGGTCGCCGTGCACCACCCGGACGGCGACCGCGCTCCGTTGGTGCTGGAGATGACAGCCGGCGCGATCGGCACCTCCGGGGTCAGCGGGCGGCGTGACCACGTGGTGGACCCGCACACCGGGGAACCGGCCCGCCAGATGACCGCCGCCACCGTGGTGGGGCCGGACCTGGCCGTCGCCGACGCGTACGCCACCGCCCTCTACGCCGCCGGCCCGGCGGGACTGGTCTGGTTCGCCGACGGCTCCAGCTACCGGCCGCTCTTCGCCCATCGGCGCTGAACCACCGGCGACCGCTTCGGACCGGCTGCTGGCTCAGCTGCGACGGGGCACCGCTCGACGGGGCACCTGCTCGACCGGTGGGCGACGTCGCCGACGGCAGGGCACAGGGCATCGTCCGCAGTGGCCGGTGGTCATGCGCCACAGAGGTGCGGACCGGCGGAGAGTGGGGACGACCGCGATCGGCTCCCACGGTCGCGGCAACGACCGTGGGAGCCGTCAGCGACGAGTGCGCGTGGCTCGCACATCCGAGGGGTGCGGAACCGACCGGCCGGACGCCGGACACCGCCACCCGAAGACGGGTCGACACCGTGAGTTCGGTCAGTAACCGCACGGATACGCTAGCGAACCGTCGTGTGCCGCCGCAAGGGTCTCCACAGCCGACTGTCCCGGTATGACGCTGCGGGTTCCCCTCCGGACGGTCCACGGGGTCCGGTGACGAGGCGGGTCGACCGGATGGCACGCTGTCCGCCGTGAGTTTCGATCTGAGCGTGTGGGCCCTACCGGAAGGGGCCTCCCCCGCGGACGTGCGGGCGGCCGTGCAGCGGTGTCGACAGGGACAGCACGTCGAGAGCTACCCCGACCCCAGGGTGGTCGCCTTCTACCGGGCGATCACCGCCAGCTACCCGGACCGTCCCGGGCCGGGATCGCCGTGGGAGGTGACGCCGTTGCACGCCGCCGCCGACCACGTGGCGATGAACCTCTACCCGACCTGCGAGGACCAGGTGCTCCTGGACATCGAACGGTTCGCCGCCGAGAACGGCCTGATGCTCTTCGACCCCCAGGACGGTTCCGTCTACCCGCCACCGGCGGCCACCCTCTCCCCCGCCCACCACGCGACCTCCCCCGCCCACCACTCCGCCGCCCACCACTCCGCCGCCCGCGCCCGCTAGGACCGGTCACCGAGCACGGTCCGCCCGGCCGGCAGACGCCGCGAACCCGGAACCTCCCGGGGCCGGGGGACGCCCCGGCGGCGGCCCGGACGACGAGCGCGAGCCCGACAGCGAGCAGGGGCCCGGCCAGTGCTGGCCGGGCCCCTGCGCCGTGCGGGGACGGAGAACTACTCGTCGCGCAGGTCGGCGGCGGAGGCGGCCGTCGCGCCGATCGAATCGGCGGCGGAGGTGAGCAGATCCGCGCCGAGGGCCTGGTCGACGGTGAGCGTCATCAGCGTCTCGCCACCGGCCTCGCGACGGGCCACCTGCATGGCCGCGATGTTGATGCCGGCCTCGCCGAGCAGCGTGCCGACGGTGCCGACCACGCCGGGACGGTCGACGTAGCGGAGGAAGAGCAGGATGCCCTCCGCGCCGATCTCCACGTCGAAGCCGTCGACCTCGGTCAGCTTGATGACGTCCCGCCCGCCGCTGGTGACGACGGTGCCCGAGACGCTGACCGTACGACCGTCGGGCAGCGCGCCCCGGACGGAGACCAGGCTCGGCTGGTCCGCCTCGGGGTGGCTGGTCAGGGTGACCTCGACGCCGCGCTCGGCGGCGAGGTGCGGAGCGTTGACGTAGGTGACCTGCTCCTCGACGACCGAGCTGAACAGCCCCTTGGTCGCGGCGAGCTTGAGCACCGACACGTCGTGGTTGGCGATCTCGCCGCGCACCTCGACGGTGACACTGGCGGCCACCCCGCCGGCCACGGCGGTGAAGGCCCGGCCGAGCTTCTCGGCCAACGGCAGCAGCGGCCGGACGTCCTCGGCGACCACACCGCCGGCCTGGACGTTCACCGCGTCCGGCACGAACTCGCCCTGGAGGGCCAGCTTGACGCTCTTCGCCACGGCGAGACCGGCCTTGTCCTGCGCCTCGTGGGTGGAGGCGCCCAGGTGCGGGGTGGCCACCACGTTGTCGAAGGCGAACAGCGGCGAGGAGGTGCAGGGCTCCTTGGCGTACACGTCGACGCCGGCACCGGCGACCCGGCCCTCGGCGATGGCGTCGGCGAGCGCCTGCTCGTCGACCAGGCCGCCCCGGGCCGCGTTGACGATCCGCACGCCCGGCTTGACGATCGCCAGTTCCTTCTCGCCGATCAGGCCGACCGTCTCGGGGGTCTTCGGCAGGTGGATCGAGATGAAGTCGCTCTCCCGCAGCAGCTCCTCCAGCCCGACCAGGCGGACTCCGAGCTGGGCCGCGCGGGCCGGCTGGATGTAGGGGTCGTACGCGATCAGCCGGGTGCCGAAGGCGGCGATGCGGGACGCGAACAGCACGCCGATCCGGCCGAGGCCGACCACGCCGACGGTCTTGCCCTGGATCTCGACGCCGGTGTACTTGGACCGCTTCCACTCCCCCGCCTTGAGCGCGGCGCTGGCGCTGGCGGTGTTGCGCGCCACGGCGAGCAGCAGCGCGACGGCCTGCTCGGCGGCGGAGACGATGTTCGAGGTGGGCGCGTTGACCACCATCACGCCCCGGGCGGTGGCGGCGGGCACCTCGACGTTGTCCAGCCCGACGCCCGCCCGGGCGACCACCTTGAGACGGGGCGCGGCGGCGACGGCCTCCGCGTCGATCTGGGTGGCACTGCGCACGATCACCGCGTCGGCCTCGGCGAGGGCGGAGAGCAGCGCCGGACGGTCGGTGCCGTCGACGTGGCGTACGTCGAAGTCGTGGGCGAGCACCTCGATGGCGGCGGGAGCGAGTTCTTCGGCGATCAGTACGACAGGATTCATCGGTCCTCGTAGATATCGTCAGAGCGGGTCGGCGGCGTCGACGGACGCCGCGCTGCGCCCTGTGCTTGACCGGGGCCATGGGCCGTGCGGGTGCCCGGGACCACCTACCGCAGTGGCTTGCGGGTGCCGGGAACACCTACCCGCGATGGTAGGCCGCTGGCCACCGCAGCCGTCCCAGGGACCGGGGTGAGGGCCCTCACACACCAGTCGGGCATCGGGCGACTCTCGACCAACCGTGCGGTCCCGGCACGAGGAGCACCAGAGGTCACCCCTGGTCGTCCTCTGTTCATCCGGGGACGGCGGTTCGGGAGCCGGCCACGAGGACGGCCGCCGACCACCCGGGCGTGGGCCGTCGGTGTCGTCTGGTCGTCCCGGGCCCGAGTCCTTCGTCACCCGGTCCCATCAGGTGAGCGACCTGCCCGCCTCGGTTTCGCCGAACCGGGGGTCTCCGGGCGGCTTGGGTTCAAGTGGTTGTTGCAACGGGGTGGATTCTCGTGAGGATGAGGGTTCATGCCAGGGAGACGGTTGTCGTCCGCGGAGCGGGCGCAGAT